>NZ_AKJA01000001.1 GCF_000282575.1 Herbaspirillum sp. YR522
GGCCGCCGGCGGCCGCCACCTCCATGGCGCGCCGCGCCTGCAACTGCCCTTTTACATCGCTGAAGTCCGGCCATGCCGATGGGGCCGCACAGGCGGTGCCGACATGAGGCTGCAACCGTTCGGTTGGATCGCGGGTAGAGAAATGGGCGCATACCTGCAGCAGCGAATGCGCCGGCAGGATCACGGCATCCTTCACCAACGCCGCTTCGTCGGCGTTGGCATGCGGCAGGATGAAGGAGCGGCGGGCTTGGCCGCCCTGCTCGCGCACCATGGCGCAGGCCATCGCCAATGCGCCACGCACGGGCAAGACCTGGCCCGACAGCGCCAGCTCGCCAGCGAATTCGTACTGGTCGAGGCTGTCGCCGGGGATCTGCGACGAGGCGGCCAGGATGCCCAGCGCAATGGCCAGGTCGAAGCGCCCCGATTCCTTGGGCAGGTCGGCCGGCGCCAGGTTGGCGGTAGTGGAAAATGTATTCTCTATCTTTGAATCATATAACCGAATGGCCGCCTAGGTGCACTATGCCAAGATAGGAGTACTCACGATATGTCAGACATCGACAAAATCCATATACGCGCGACACATGTTTCCAATGGAAATCGTCATTTTGCGACGATAGTGTTTGATTGCAAAAAAATTGGCGCCCCCGGTGGGACGTGGGCACGAGTGGTAGTAGAAAGACTTGCGAGACTGGCATTTGTCGAGCCATTTTCGAGTCAAGAAGTACGGATGCTATATGCCGTGTTCGAATTAATAGCTAACGACGTATTGTGCCGGAGCATATATGCGCGACCAATGAAGGAGATTTGGCGGACAGAGATGAGACAACTCTTTGCACAAGTCGAAGAATTAATTGGACGCTCGGAGAAGTGGGGAGATGCAGTTAAAGCGAAAGCCTCGATGGGATTTCGTCGTCGGATGACGGAGATGATCAAGGAAGGGGAGTTCGCGGAATCTCTTCGTCGCCATTCGACCTATTACCGAACAAAACTCACAGGAAAGCATCTGCCTCGACCTATTCTCAGTCCAGAACTGGGGGATTTAAAAATGCCTGAGGATGCGCCAATTGATGCATTCCCTCACACAAATGCCATCGACCTCAAGAATAAAATAAAGAAGAGACTCGATGAAGATGTAAGGACGATATTGGATGCTTGTGTTTCCGATCTGAGATCATGGCAAAAAATTAGACAACAGCTACTGGAACTTGCACGGATCGAACGCAGTGATATCGAAATGGACAACGCCATTAATTTTTTAAATGGCGGGCAGTACGAGCGCGAAAGATCTCTACAGAATTTCTATGAGAAGGGCATCTTCAGGCCAGAGAGGTTTTTAAGCGCGGCCTCAAAAATATGTACCGAATCGTTGCATTGGGCACGAATCAAAGAGATCAAAGTCATCGGGAAATCCGTTCATTCGCTTGCTATGGTGAGAGCTTTAGATCCGAACGAATTTGTAGTTCGGAATGTGCATTTTGGCCACGTCATACTAATGGCGTTACGTGCACACTTTTTGGAACTGGCGAACGCTTTCATCATTTTACTTATTCATACCGGTTGGAATGCAGCCTCGTTGAGGAGTCTAACGAGGCCTAGAGTAAGAGAAGCAGCGTCTGGGTATCTAATTCAAGGATTTAAAGGAAAGACGGGAAAAGACACACCAGAGGTCTTTCTAGATAAATCTCATCGCGGAGCTATAGAGGCTATAGAGCTCATGCTTTGGAACCACCAAAATCTAAAGCAGAGAGGCCTTATTTCTCCCGACGATATGCAGTTGTGGCATATGTGGCCTAAAGCCGGAGTGATACATCAAATGGGAAGCCTTGATGAGCCTATACGGCTCTTGGGTGAAAAATATGGTGTGAAGCGCTTTACTCTCGATCAAATTCGGTCACACATGCTGGTGCGCCTCGCTGTGAGGCATGGCACAGCCGAAGCGGCTCCTGTGGCCGCTGG
>NZ_AKJA01000002.1 GCF_000282575.1 Herbaspirillum sp. YR522
GGCGGCGCCGGCAGCGGCCGCTACCACCGGCACGGTGACGCTGGCCACGCCGGCCGGCACCGTATATCCCGCCTCGGTATAGGCCGGATTGCTCGTGTCGGCTACGACGGTGAAGCTTTGGCTGCCGTCAGCGGTACTCACGGTGATACCGAACGGGACCAGCGCGGCAATCGTCGGCGTGAACCGGGAAAACGTCACCTGGCCGGACGACGCAACCGCCTTGAGCCGGAACACCCCGAAGTCTGCCATCCAGCTATCGAGATCTGCATCGGTCGAGGTCGACGCCCGCGTCAGCGACAGCAGATTGATGATGAGCGCTTGAAACCACAGTCCGATGGCTGCGTTCGATTCCGCGATCGCCAGCAGAACGCTGCCGACGGTGAAGTTGATGAACTTCTTCGATTTCGCCTGGATAGCAGTGACCTGATCGCTCACCAGGGTGGCGAAGTCTTTGGTGCTGATGGCCATTTTTACCTACTGAGTGACGTTGAAATTCAAGCTGACAGGCTTGCGGGTGATGGCGTCCTGGTACTGGATCCGGACGCTGGCGCCGTTGGTGATCTGCGTGACGGTGATCACCGGATCCGGCGATCTCGACACCACCGCTTCGTTGAAGATCTGCGCCCGGATAACGCCGCGGATGGCGGCCTCGTCATAGTTCTGGCCAACGATGCCCGGCACGCCAGCGCCATAGGCCTGATGCCAGAGATAGCCCTTGGTGGCAGTCAATAGGCGCCGCAGAACGCGCTGCTGGCCCTCGATGGTGTCTTCGGCCAGCAGCAGGTCGCCAGTGGAATCCAGCGCCAGGTCGTCGCCTATGTAGTGGTGCAGGTCCATCAGCCCCCCTTTACTGTCGATGTGGCGTGCGCTGCCGGATTCATTTGCTGGGTCGGGTTGCTTGTTTGCGTGCCGGCGGCGGTGCTGGTGTGCGTGTGGCTGTTGAACAGCGCGATGAAGGCATCCGTGATGAAGCTTTTCAGTGCCTGGCCAGCGGCCCCCAAAGTGATCGACGGCGCCACTACGTTGACATTGCCGGTGGCGGTGAGGTTGATGACTGGTCCGGCGGCGTTGATCTCGACCGCCGAGTTCACCGATACCTTCCCGTCGTTGGTCAGCTTGATGGAACCGCCCAGCTTATGCATCAGCCAGAACTCGCCACTCTGTACCGCCAGCGGCCGGTCCACGTCGTTGAACGTCCGGCCGCCGGCCATGCCG
>NZ_AKJA01000003.1 GCF_000282575.1 Herbaspirillum sp. YR522
CGGCAGCCCCCGCCGCTGCGGTGGCTGGCCTGGACCCTGCTGGTGCTGCTGTTGCTGGCGCTGGCGAGCTGGTTGGCACTGCCCTCGTATGTCAAGAAGATCGCCAGCGCCCAGACCGAAGCAAAGATCGGGCGCAAACTGACCATTGGCGAGGTCAGCTTCAACCCGTTCCGGCTGGCCCTGACCGCCTCCGACATCACCCTCTTCGAACCCGACGGCAAGACCCCGTTCGTCACGGCGCAAGGCTTGCTGGTGAACGCCTCGTCGGCCTCGATATTCAGGTTGGCGCCGGTGCTGGACGAACTGCGACTCGATACGCCCGAGGTCCACGTGGTACGTCTCGACGCCAACGGCGCCGGACGGTATAACTTTTCGGACATCCTCGACCGCATCGCCGCGCTGCCAAAGAGCGAAGGCCAGGCGCGCTTCTCGCTGGCCAATGTGCAATTGGATGGCGGCCACATCCGGTTCGACGACAAGGTCACCGGACGCCAGGTCGATATCGCCGCGCTGCAACTGGGCCTGCCATTCATCTCCAACCTGCCCGGCAGTGTCGACAGCTTCGTGCAACCCCAACTGTCGGCCAACATCAACGGCACCCCGTTTCACCTGAACGGTCGCAGCAAGCCATTCGTCAGTTCGCAGGAGTCGTCGTTTGCCATCGACATCGACCACCTCGACCTGGTCGGCTACCTGCCCTTCCTCCCTGCCGAACTGCCACTCAAGCTGGCCGGCGCCAAGCTCTCGACCAAGCTCGACCTGTCGTTCAACCGCGCCGATGGCAAGCCCAAGGTGGCGTTGTCGGGCGATATCGTGCTCGACGAGGTATCGCTGCAAAGCCGCCAACAGGAACAACTGCTCAAGGCGCAGCGGCTGTCGGCGCGGCTGACCCAGTTCGACCTGCTCAATGCCAGTGGCGAGATCAGCGAGCTGCGCCTCGACCAGCCGCAGGTATGGGCCGCCGTCAACACCCGCGGCCAGGTCAACTGGCTGGCGGCACTGGCCTCCGACAAGCGCCCTGCCCCCGCGCCGGTGGCCCCGGCCAGCGCCGCCAAACCCGACGCCGACGCGCCGCAACATGCCATCGTGGTGCGCCAGTTGCTGGTGCATGAAGGCGAAGTGAACTGGCGTGACGAAGCCAATGCCAAGCCGGCCCAGGACATCAAGCTAAGCAAAATCGACATCGACGCCAGGCAGGTATCGACCGCCGCCAAGGCGGCACCGGCCACGCTGACACTGAGCGCCACCGAAAACGGCCGGGGCCGACTGGGCTTCGAGGGCAAGCTCAACCCGCTGGGTGGCGCCCTGGATGGTCGCGCCACAGTGGACGGCATCGAGCTGTCCGGTTACCAGTCCTATCTCGATAGCGTATTGGCGGCAAAGGCCTCGGGCAAGCTGTCGGGCGCGGCGGCGGTGCAAGTGGCGCCGGGCGTACTGAAGCTGGGCGAGCTGGCGCTGACGCTGGCGCAACTGAAGCTGCAACCGACGGGCAAGGGCAACCAGGCCATCACCATCAAGTCGGCCGCCTTGCAGAAGGGCTCGCTCGACCTCGCGGCACGCCGGGTCGACGCCGAAAGCATCCGCATTACCGGACTGGCGGGCGACATCCGGCGCGAGGAAGACGGCAATTTCAACCTGCAGCGCCTGCAAGCCACCAGCGCCGCGCCGGTGGCGGCCACGCCGACAGCGCCTGCCGCAACGGCGACGACCGCCGGGCACGGCAAGACGGCCACTGCGCCTCAATGGCAGGCGCGCCTGGGCACCTTCAGCGTGGTCGACAGCAAGGTCGACTTTGCCGACGCCAGTGCCGGCGGCAAGTCACAACTGCAGGTCCACGACATCAACCTGCAGATGCAGAACCTGTCGAGCCAGCTGGATACACCGACGAAGCTCAGTTTGCAGGCGCGCTTGGACAAGACGGGAAAGTTATCGGTAAGTGGCCAAGCCGCCGCCGCGCTCAAGAGCATCGAGCTTGACCTGGACGCACAGAATCTGCCCGTGGCGCCGTTCCAGGGTTATTTTTCGAACGTGCTCAATGTCACGCTCAATAGCGGGCTGCTCAGTGCCCGCGGCAAACTGGCGCTGACGCCACCGGTGAACCAGCAGCGTTTTGCGCTTACCTACAATGGCAACGCCAGCATCGGCAACCTGCGCATGCAGGACAAGCTCAGTGCCACCGACTTCCTGCGCTGGCGCACGCTGGAACTGACGGGCATACAGGCGCGCCTGGGCGGTCGCCCGCAGATATCGCTGGAGCAGGTCAACCTGTCCAACTTCTATGCGCGGGCGATCCTGTCGGACAAGGGTCGGCTGAACCTGCAAGACATCCTGGTGGCCGACGCCGGCGCCCAGGGTTCGATCACCGACGCCAGCAAGGGCAGCGATAAAAAAGCCGACCAGGGCGTCGGCGGCGCGCGCAACACCGCGATCTCGGCCGCCCCCGTGACCAGTGCGCCCAGCGCCGACGCACCGCAGGTTCGCATTGGCCTGATCAAGCTGGCCGCAGGCAACATCAACTACACCGACAACTTCGTCAAACCCAACTACACCGCCAACATGACCGGCCTGGCCGGCACCATTGGCGCGATCTCGTCGGACAAGCCGCAACCGGCCCCGGTCAACGTCACCGGCAAGATCGACGACGATGCGCCGCTGCAGATCTCGGGTACGCTCAATCCCCTGTTCAAGCCGATGTTCCTCGACATCAAGGCCAGCGCCAACGGTGTGCAGTTGCCGCGCCTGACGCCCTATTCGGCCAAGTACGCCGGCTACGCCATCACCAAGGGCAAGTTGTCGATGGATGTGCAGTACAAGATCGAGAACGACAAGCTGGTCGCCGAGAACGACGTGCGCATCGAGCAATTGAGCTTCGGCGAGCGCGTCGACAGCCCGGAAGCGACCAAGTTGCCGGTGATGCTGGCGGTGTCGTTGCTCAAGGACCGCGAGGGCAACATCAATCTCAACCTGCCGATCTCGGGCTCGTTGTCGGACCCCGAGTTTTCGGTGGGCGGCATCATCATGCGGGTGTTCGTCAACCTGATCGTCAAGGCGGTGACATCGCCGTTCGCACTGATCGGCTCGATGTTCAACAGTTCGGAGGGCATCGGCGAGCTGCACTATATCGAGTTCAGTCCCGGTTCGTCCGAGATCACGGCCGACATTCGCAAGAAGCTCGACGCGCTGGGCTATGCACTCAACGAGCGTCCCGGCATCAAGCTCGACATCACCGGGCGGGTCGATCCCAAGCTGGATGATCCCGGCTTGCGCGAAGAGGCGTTGAATCGCCAGATGCGCGGCTTCAAGCGTCGCGACCTGATCGAGGAAGAAGGCCAACCGGCCGGTCCGGTGCAGATCAGCGCGGCCGAGCGGGCGCAATACCTGGAACGGGTCTACAAGGAAGGCAAGTTCAAGAAGCCGCGCAACGTGGTGGGCCTGGCCAAGTCGCTGCCGGTGGAAGAGATGCACCAGTTGATTATCGACAACATGGAAGTGACGCAGGACGACCTGCGCAACCTGGCGCAGCGTCGTGCCGACCAGATCCGCGGCTATCTGCAGGAGCAGAGCATCATTTCACCGGCGCGTATCTTCCTGATTGCGCCCAAGCTCAACGCGGACGGCATCCCGGCCAAGGAGCCGACCAGCCGGGTCGACCTCAACATCCAGTGAGATCGGCGCTGTGGTTTTGGCAGCGAAGGCCTTGATGTCTGCGTGTTCGCCCATACAATGGGATATAATCCTCTTTCTGCGGGGGCGACTTGGTTTCGACGTGGGTTGCAAAGCAGCGCAGGGCATACCGAGGCCTGACTACCTCGTAAATCCAATCAGACAAGTAATAACTGCTAACGATAACTCGTACGCACAAGCGGCTTAATCCCCGTTTGCTCTGCACTACTTCTTCCTTGGGGTAGGCTGGTAAAACAGCGGTAGAGTCATTTACAAGGAATCGCCTTGGGCCGGGTCACTTGGTTCGAGGTTAAATTCAAGGTGACTCGCCTTGACGAAGCGTGCGCGTCCGCGTCGTCTGGGTTAAAACAAATGGCAGCGCTAAGTATGTAGAACTGTCTGTAGAGTGCTTGCGGACGCGGGTTCGATTCCCGCCGCCTCCACCAAACAAAGAAAATGGCCCCTCTGGGGCCATTTTTTTTGTTTGATGGCGAGCGGGAATCGCCCCCTCGTCCGATCCGGACGAGGGGCGAATCCGGGGTTTCGCGGCGCATGCGC
>NZ_AKJA01000004.1 GCF_000282575.1 Herbaspirillum sp. YR522
CCCCCCCCAGCCGAAACAGCGTCAGCGGCACGCCGATGTCGTTGTTGAAGTTGCCACGGGTGCCCAGATAGCCGTCCTCGCCAAAGGCCGCTGCCAGGATCGACACCAGCATTTCCTTGACGGTGGTCTTGCCGTTGCTGCCGGTCACGCCAATGACCGGCACACTATATAGGGAACGCCAGCCATGGGCGATCTGGCCCAGCGCCGCACGGGTGTCCGGCACCACGATGGCCGGCACCGCCAGTCCGGGCACCAGGCGCTCGACCACCACTGCGCTGGCGCCCTGGGCTGCGACGTCCATGAGGAAATCATGCGCATCGAAGCGCTCGCCACGCAAAGCCACGAATACGCTGCCGGGCTTGACCAGGCGCGAATCGGTGAGCACGTCGTCGAGCGCCAGCAAGCCTGCCGGTGCATTGGCCACGGTCACGGCCGGATGCGCCGAGGCGGCGCTTTCGGCGTCACGGATCCACTGCAGCATCTGGGCGAAATCGAACCGCATCATGCGCCCCCCATCATGGTCGAGCGCGCCGCCAGGGCCAGCGCCACGTGGTCGGCGTCGAGGAAAGGCAGCTTCTTGCCGGCGATCTCCTGGTAGGCCTCATGTCCCTTGCCGGCCAACAGCACCACATCGGCCTTGGTGGCGTGGCGAATCGCCCACAGGATGGCGCCGGCGCGGTCTTCGATGACCTGCGGCTCGATGCGCGCCATACCGCCGCGGATCTGGGCGATGATCGCCTTGGGGTCCTCGCTGCGCGGATTGTCATTGGTCAGGATCACGTGGTCGGCCTGTTCGGATGCCTGCCCCATCGGCGCGCGCTTGCCGGGGTCGCGGTCGCCGCCGCAGCCGAACACGCACCATAGCTCGCCGTTGCGCTGGGTTGCCACCTGGCGCAACGTCGACAGGGTCTTCTCGAGTGCATCGGGGGTATGCGCGTAGTCGATCACGATCAGGGGCACGTCGGGACCACCGAACTGCTGCATGCGGCCGGGGGCGGCGCTGAGCGTGCCAACGGCCGCCACCACCACGTCCCAGGCCAGGCCGCGCGCCAGCAGCACGCCCATGATGCCCAGCACGTTGCTGACATTGAAGCGTCCCACCAGTTGGGTCTTGACCTGGCCGCTGCCAAACGGGGAATCGACATGAAACACGGTACCGGCATGGCTGCCGCGGATGGCGCTGGCATGCAGGGTCGGCACGCCCGTGGCGGCGGCATCGATCCGTTCTTCGATGGCATAGCCGATCAACGGCACCTGGCGCGCCTGCACCAGCGGCAGCAGGCGCACGCCCATGGCGTCGTCGAGGTTGATCACGGCGTGCTTGAGGCCGTTCCACTCGAACAGTGCGCGCTTGGCCGTCTCGTAGGCCTGCATGTCGCCGTGATAATCGAGGTGGTCGCGGGTGAAATTGGTCAACAGCGCCACGTCCACGTGCATACCGTTCATGCGGCCCTGCGCCAGGCCGATCGACGACGCCTCGATGGCCACGCTATCGACCCCGGCGCGCGCCAGGCCGGCCAGGCTGCGTTGCAGCAGCACGGCGTCGGGCGTGGTGTAGCCGGTGACATCGAAGGCCTGCGGGCGACCGCCCTGGAAGCTGCCCACGCCCAGCGTGCCGATCACGCCGGTGGGACCGGCGCCAGGGCCACGCGAGAGCACCGCGCCCAGCCACCAGGCGCACGAGGTCTTGCCGTTGGTGCCGGTCACGGCCACGGTAAACATCGACTGGTCGGGCTGGCGGTACCAGGCAGCGGCAATCTCGCCGGCGACCTGCTTGAGGCCTTCTACCGCCAGGTGCGGGACCTGCAATTGCTGCGGCCATTGATAGCCGTCGGCTTCGAACAGTACGGCGGCGGCACCACGTTCGATGGCGTCCGCTATATAAGAGCGACCGTCGGCGTCGCCCACATAGGCGAAGAACACATCGCCGGGCGCGATGCGGCGCGAATCGGCGGCCAGCTGCGCGCCGGGTGCATTGGCCTGCAACCAGTCGTGGATATCGGTGAGGCAAGGCGCTCGCGAGCTCATTACATACTCTCCTCGAGCGGTTCCTTGGGGATGATGATGTTGGTCACGCTCGAATCGGGCGGCACATTGAGCGCCCGCAACGCATTGGCGGCCACATTGGCAAACACCGGACCGGCCACCGGGCCGCCATAGTGCTGGCCGTTGCTGGGCTCATCGATCATCACCGCGATGATCAGGCGCGGGTCGGACATCGGCGCGATGCCCGAGAACGAGGCCACGTACTTGCGCACGTACTTGCCGCCCTCGATCTTGTAGGCGGTGCCGGTCTTGCCACCGACGCGATAGCCGGGCACCTGCGCCTGGGGCGCGGTGCCGCCCGGCGCGACCACGGTCTCGAGCATGCGCCGCATCTGCAAGGCGGTGTTTTCGGAAATCACGCGCTGGCCGATCGGCGAATCGTTCACCTTGGTAAACGAGAGCGGGATGATGTCGCCGTTGCGGGCGAAGATCAGGTAGGCATGGGCCAGCTGGATCAGCGACACCGAGATGCCGTGGCCATAGCTCATCGTGGCCTGCTCGATCGGGCGCCACGATTTGTAGGGGCGCACCCGCCCGGCTACCGCCCCCGGGAAGCCGTACTTGGGCTGCTGGCCGAAGCCGACCGTGGTAAACATCTCCCACATCTCTTCGGGCGGCATCTGCAGCGCGATCTTGGCGGTGCCGATGTTGGACGACTTCTCGATGATCTGCGCCACCGTCAGCGGACCATGGGCGTGCGAATCGCCGATGGTGGCGGTGCCGATGGTCATCTTGCCCGGCGAGGTCTGGAACACCGTCGACGGCGTGACGCGATGGGTGTCGAGCGACAATGCCACCGTAAACGGCTTCAAGGTCGAGCCGGGCTCGAAGGTATCGGTCACCACCCGGTTGCGCAACTGGGCGCCGGTCAGCACCGAGCGGTTGTTCGGGTTGTAGGTGGGCATGTTGGCCAGCGCCAGCACTTCGCCGGTCTTGGCGTCGACCACGATGATGCCGCCTGCCTTGGCCTTGTGTTTCTCGACCGCTTCCTTCAACTGGGTGAAGGCGATGTACTGGATCTTGCTGTCGATCGACAGCGTCAGGTCGCGTCCGTCATGGGGCTCGCGGATCGACTCGATATCTTCCACCACGCGGCCCAGCCGATCCTTGATGACACGGCGGCTACCGGTCGTGCCCGCCA
>NZ_AKJA01000005.1 GCF_000282575.1 Herbaspirillum sp. YR522
GGCGGCCGCCGCCGCACCACCGGCGCCGCGTGCCGCGCCCGCGCAGTATGCCAATGACCAGCGCTTCGGTCATCAGGGTCACGCCGGCCATGGGCACGGCGGCTACGGCTATGATCACAAACGCAAGAAAAAGGGTTTTCTGGGCGAGATCTTCGATTTCGGCTGATCACCCCGCTTTCAACAATAAAGCCAGAGAGGCAATCAAATGAGCGCAGTGGAAAGCTTCGCAAGCGGCCCGATGTGGCTGGGATTCATCCTGTTCGTCCTGGGCATGCTGGCCCTGGACATGTTCGTATTGGGCGGGCGTCATTCGCACCGCGTCACCCCGCGCGAAGCGCTGGGCTGGTCGCTGGTGTGGATTGCGCTGGCATTGGCCTTTTCCGGCCTGATGTGGTGGTACCTCGACGTCAACGTCGGGCGCGAGATCGCCAACCAGAAGAGTGCCGAGTTCCTGTCGGGGTACATGATCGAGAAGGCGCTGTCGGTCGACAACATCTTCGTGTTCCTGATGATCTTCGGTTATTTCGCCGTGCCGCCCGAATTGCAGCGCCGGGTCCTGTTGTACGGCGTGATCGGGGCCATCGTGCTGCGAGCTGTGATGATCCTGCTGGGCGCCTGGCTGATCGCGCAATTCAGCTGGATCCTGTATATCTTCGGCGCCTTCCTGGTATTTACCGGGGTGAAGATGCTGATCTTCGCCGATCATGAGGGTGATCTCGGCAATAACGCCTTGTTGCGCTGGTTGCGCGGCCACTTGAAGATCAGCGACCACTACGATGGCGAGAAATTCTTCACGATGAACAAGGGCGTGCGCTATTTCACGCCGCTGATGTTGGTGCTGCTGCTCATCGAATTGTCCGACCTGGTGTTTGCGGTCGACAGCATTCCGGCCATCTTTGCCATTACCAAGGACCCGTTCATCGTATTTACGTCGAACATGTTCGCCATCATGGGCTTGCGGGCGCTGTACTTCCTGCTGGCGGATTCGGCCGAGCGTTTCCATTTCCTCAAGTACGGCCTGGCGCTGGTATTGCTGTTCGTCGGTGCCAAGATGTTGCTGGCGTACTGGTATCACATCCCCGTGATGTGGTCGCTGGCCACGGTGGCGGCGATCCTGCTGGTATCGATCCTGCTCAGCCTGGTGCTGACGCGGGACAAGAACAAGGCCTGATTGCCCATCCTGTGTGCATGGGCCGACCGGAGCGATCCGGTCGGCTTTTTTTGCGTCCGAGGCCGGCGCGCGAATTCCCTTGAAATTGGGGACGGAGTAATCTAGCCTGCTGGCTTTGCCGCCCGCATCCCCGAACCCCATGGCCCGTCTTCCCCGTCTCGTCGTTCCCCACCAACCGCACCACATCATCCAGCGCGGGCATGATGGCCTGAGCATCTTTCGCGACGCCGATGACCATCTCAATTTCCTGGGTTGGCTCAAGGAAGCGGCGCGCCAGTTCAAGGTCGCCATCCACGCCTACGTGTTGATGCCGGACCACCTGCACCTGCTGGCCACACCGAGCGACGACCAGGGGCTGGCACGGATGATGCAATGGATAGGGCGTCACTACGTGCCCTATTTCAACCATAAGGTCCAACGCAGCGGAACGCTGTGGCAGGGTCGTTACCGCGCCACCGTGGTCGATCCGGAGCTGCATCTGCTGGCGGTGTGCCACTACATCGAGCTCAATCCGGTGCGCAGTGGGCTGGTGGCGGCACCGGCCGATTACCCGTGGTCCAGTTACATGCATCATGTCGGCGCCAAGCAGGACGGCCTGATCACCGACCACCCGCGCTATTGGGCGATCGGCAATACGCCCTTCGAGCGCGAGATCGCCTACCGCCGGTCGCTGGAGCAGGGCCTGTCGCAGGCCAGTGTCGACGCCATTACCGCTGCCACGCTCAAGGGCTGGGCGCTGGGCTCCGAAGCCTTCAAGCAGGAGCTCGAACGGCAGGTCCGACGCCGCGTGAGTCCGGCCAAGCGCGGCCGGCCGCTGGCGGTGCGCGCATCCGCCGACGGTGCCGGGGACGACCTACCGGATCATCTCGCCTGAATAAAAACGCGTATCGATATCAATGACTTAGATCGCCCGTTATTACTCTGTCCCCATTTGTAAATTGGGTGAATTCTTGGGGTTTCAATTATTACTCCGACCCTATTTATTCTTATTGAACTATTGGTTGCACTGCACTATTCTTAATATCCTTACTGTCAAAGTGGTGGAGTACCGTATGCAATCGCAAGGCCTTTACGACCCAGCAAACGAACATGACGCATGCGGCGTCGGTTTCGTCGCCCATATCAAGGGCAAGAAGACCCACTCCATCGTTGATCAGGGCTTACTCATCCTGAAGAATCTGGACCACCGCGGCGCAGTCGGGGCCGATCCGCTCATGGGTGACGGCGCCGGTATCCTGATCCAGATCCCGGACCAGTACTATCGCGACGAAATGGCGCGCCAGGGTGTCGAGCTGCCGCCGCCCGGCGAATATGGCGTGGGCATGGTGTTCCTGCCCAAGGAAAACGCCTCGCGCATCGCCTGCGAACAGGAAATCGAACGCGCGGTGCTGGCCGAGGGCCAGCGCGTGCTGGGCTGGCGCGATGTGCCGGTCGACCGCGACATGCCGATGTCGCCCACCGTGCGTGAAAAAGAACCGGTGATCCGTCAGATCTTCATCGGCCGCGGCCCGGACGTGATGGTCACCGACGCGCTCGAGCGCAAGCTGTACGTGATCCGCAAGTCGTCCGGCCACGCCATCCAGGCGCTGAACCTGCTGCACGGCAAGGAATTCTTCGTGCCCTCGATGTCGGCCCGCACCGTGGTCTACAAGGGCCTGCTGCTGGCCGACCAGGTCGGCGTGTACTACAAGGACCTGCAGGACGAGCGCTGTGTGTCGGCGCTGGCGCTGGTGCACCAGCGCTTCTCCACCAATACCTTCCCCGAGTGGCCGTTGGCCCACCCGTACCGCCTGATCGCCCACAACGGCGAGATCAACACCGTCAAGGGCAACTTCAACTGGATGCGCGCGCGCGAAGGCGTGATGCAGTCGGCCGTGCTGGGCGACGATCTCAAGAAGCTGTTCCCGCTGATCTACGAGGGCCAGTCCGATACCGCCAGCTTCGACAACGCGCTCGAGTTGCTGGTGATGGCCGGTTATCCCTTGCCCCAGGCGATGATGATGATGGTGCCCGAGGCCTGGGAAAACCACACCCTGATGGACGACAACCGTCGCGCCTTCTACGAGTACCACGCCGCCATGATGGAACCGTGGGATGGCCCGGCCGCGCTGGCCTTTACCGACGGTCGCCACATCGGTGGCACGCTGGACCGCAACGGCCTGCGTCCGGCGCGCTACATCGTCACCGACGACGACCTGGTGGTGATGGCCTCCGAATCGGGCGTGCTGCCGATTCCCGAATCCAAGATCATCCAGAAATGGCGCCTGCAGCCTGGCAAGATGTTCCTGATCGACCTCGACGCCGGCCGCATCATCGACGACAAGGAACTCAAGGACACCTACGCCAACGCCAAGCCCTACAAGCAGTGGATCAACTCGGTGCGGGTGAAGCTGGACGAACTCAAGGACGAGCCGCGCGAGCCCTCCTCGACGCTGCCATTGCTGGACCTGCAGCAGGTGTTCGGCTACACCCAGGAAGACATCAAGTTCCTGATGGCGCCCATGGCCACGGGCGGTGAGGAAGCCATCGGTTCGATGGGCAACGATTCGCCGCTGGCGGTCATGTCCAACAAGAACAAGACCCTCTATCACTACTTCCGCCAGTTGTTTGCGCAGGTGACCAACCCGCCGATCGATCCGATCCGCGAGGCGATGGTGATGTCGCTGGTGTCGTTCATCGGCCCCAAGCCCAACCTGCTCGACACCAACAACATCAACCCGCCGATGCGCCTGGAAGTGTCGCAACCGGTGCTGGACTATGCCGACATCGCCAAGTTGCGCAACATCAGCGCACACAGCGGCGGCAAGTTCAAGTCCTACGAATTGAACATCTGCTATCCGGTCGCGTGGGGCAAGGAAGGCATCGAGGCGCGCCTGGCGTCGCTGTGCGCCAAGGCCGTCGATGCGGTCAAGTCGGGCCACAACATCCTGATCATCTCGGACCGCAAGGTCGATGCCGAGCAGTTGCCGATCCCGGCCCTGCTGGCGACCTCGGCGATCCACCAGCACCTGGTCAGCAAGGGCCTGCGTACCTCCACCGGCCTGGTGGTCGAGACCGGCTCGGCGCGCGAGACGCATCACTTCGCACTGCTGGCCGGCTACGGCGCCGAAGCCATCCACCCGTACCTGGCCATGGACAGCCTGTGCGACATGGCGCGCGGCCTGCCGGGCGACCTGTCGCCTGAAAAGGCGGTGTACAACTTCCAGAAGGCGGTCGGCAAGGGCTTGCTGAAGGTGATGTCCAAGATGGGCATCTCGACCTACATGTCGTATTGCGGCGCCCAGATCTTCGAGGTCATCGGCCTGTCGCGCACGCTGGTGGACAAGTACTTCAAGGGCACCGCTTCCAATGTCGAGGGGATCGGCGTGTTCGAGGTGGCCGATGAGGCGCTGCGCCTGCACACCGCCGCTTTCGGCAGCGACCCGGTGCTGGCCAATGCGCTCGACGCCGGTGGCGAATACGCCTTCCGCATCCGTGGCGAGGAGCACATGTGGACCCCGGACGCGATCGCCAAGCTGCAGCACTCGACCCGCTCCAACAGCTACAACACCTACAAGGAATACGCGCAGATCATCAATGACCAGTCCAAGCGTCACATGACCCTGCGCGGCCTGTTCGAATTCAAGATCGATCCGTCCAGGGCGATCTCGATCGACGAAGTCGAACCGGCCAAGGAAATCGTCAAGCGCTTCGCCACCGGCGCCATGTCGCTGGGCTCGATCTCGACCGAGGCGCACGCCACGCTGGCCATCGCCATGAACCGTATCGGCGGCAAGTCCAACACCGGCGAAGGCGGCGAAGACGTCAATCGTTATCGCAACGAGTTGAAGGGCATCCCGATCAAGCAGGGCGAGACGCTGGCGTCGGTGATCGGCCGCGAGCACATCGAAGTCGATATCCCGCTGCAGGATGGCGATTCGCTGCGTTCGCGCATCAAGCAGGTTGCGTCCGGTCGCTTCGGCGTGTCGGCCGAATACCTGGTGTCGGCCGACCAGATCCAGATCAAGATGGCGCAGGGCGCCAAGCCTGGCGAAGGCGGCCAGCTGCCCGGCCACAAGGTCTCCGAGTACATCGCCACGCTGCGCGTGTCGGTGCCGGGCGTGGGCCTGATCTCGCCGCCGCCGCACCACGACATCTATTCGATCGAGGACCTGGCGCAACTGATCCACGACTTGAAGAACGTCAACCCGCGCGCCTCGATCTCGGTCAAGCTGGTCTCGGAAGTCGGTGTCGGCACCGTCGCCGCCGGCGTGGCCAAGGCCAAGTCGGACCACGTCGTCATCGCCGGCCATGATGGCGGCACCGGCGCCTCGCCGCTGTCGTCGATCAAGCATGCCGGGTCGCCCTGGGAGCTGGGCCTGGCCGAGACCCAGCAGACGCTGGTATTGAACGGCTTGCGCAACCGTATCCGGGTGCAGGCCGACGGCCAGATGAAGACCGGTCGCGACGTCGTCATCGGCGCCATGCTGGGCGCCGACGAATTCGGCTTCGCCACCGCGCCGTTGGTGGTCGAAGGCTGCATCATGATGCGCAAGTGCCACCTCAATACCTGCCCGGTGGGCGTGGCCACGCAAGATCCGGTGCTGCGCGCCAAGTTCTCCGGCAAGCCGGAACACGTGGTCAACTTCTTCTTCTTCATTGCCGAGGAAGCACGCCAGATCATGGCGCAATTGGGCATTCGCAGGTTCGACGACCTGATCGGCCGTGCCGACCTACTGGACCGGTCCAAGGCGATTGCGCACTGGAAGGCCAAGGGCCTGGACTTCAGCCGCATCTTCCACCAGCCGCAATCGGACCTGCCGGTGTTCCATACCGACCACCAGGACCACGGCCTGGACAAGGCGCTGGACCACAAGCTGATCGCCCAGGCCAGGATCGCGCTGGACAAGGGCGAGAAGGTCTCGTTCATCTCGCCCATCAAGAACCTCAACCGCACCGTCGGCGCCATGCTGTCGGGCGAGGTCGCCAAGCGCTACGGCCATGAAGGCCTGCCGACCGACACCATCCATATCCAGCTGCAAGGCACGGCCGGCCAGTCGGCCGGTGCCTTCCTGGCGCACGGCATCACACTCGACCTGGTCGGAGAAGGCAACGACTACGTCGGCAAGGGCCTGTCGGGCGGGCGCATCGTGGTGCGTCCCAATACCGAGTTCCGCGGACGCGCGGTGGATAACATCATCGCCGGCAATACCGTACTGTACGGCGCCATCAGCGGCGAGGCATTCATCAATGGCGTGGCCGGCGAACGTTTCGCCGTGCGCAATTCGGGCGCCATCACGGTGACCGAGGGCACCGGTGACCATGGTTGCGAATACATGACCGGCGGCACCGTGGTGGTGCTGGGCAATACCGGACGCAACTTCGCCGCTGGCATGTCCGGTGGTATCGCCTACGTCTACGATCCCGAAGGCGATTTCGCCTCCAAGTGCAATACCTCGATGGTGACGCTGGAAAAGGTCCTGTCGGACACTGAGCAGGAAGCGGCCATCGGCCGCGAGCACTGGCACAGCCTGGAGCGTGGCGGCGTGCGCCAGACCGACGAAGCTATCCTGCGTGGCTTGATTGAACGGCACTTCAAGTACACCGGCAGTACGCGTGCGCGCTACCTGCTGGACAACTGGGCGGCGTCGCGCGCCAGGTTCGTGAAGGTCTTCCCGACCGAATACAAGCGCGCGCTGGCCGAGCTGGCCGCTGCTGCCGAGACCGGCAAGGAAAAGGTCGTCGCCTGATCCCTCCGGATCGGGGGGCCACCAACGTCAAGTCAATCAAGTAAAGCCGACGGGCAGGCGCGATCGAATCGCCGCCCGTCGCATCCTTAGCGAGAATGTGAGAGGAAAATGGGAAAAGCAACCGGTTTCATGGAATACCAGCGCCAGAAGGAAGCCAGCGAAGCGCCAGCCGCGCGCACCAAGCACTACAAGGAATTCGTGCTGCACCTGAGCGACGGCGACGCCAAGATCCAGGGCGCGCGCTGCATGGATTGCGGCATTCCGTTCTGTAACAACGGCTGCCCGGTCAACAACATCATTCCCGACTGGAACGACCTGGTCTATCGCGGCAACTACAAGGAAGCGCTGGACACGCTGCACCAGACCAACAACTTCCCCGAGTTTACCGGGCGCATCTGCCCGGCGCCGTGCGAGTCGGCCTGCACGTTGGGCATCAACAGCGATGCCGTGGGTATCAAGTCGATCGAGCATTTCATCATCGACAAGGGCTGGGAAAACGGCTGGGTGGTGCCGCAACCGGCTGCCATCAAGACCGGCAAGAAGGTGGCGGTGGTCGGTGGCGGGCCTGCCGGCATGGCCGCGGCCCAGCAATTGGCGCGCGCCGGGCACGACGTGACCGTGTTCGAGAAGAGCGATCGCATCGGGGGCCTGCTGCGCTACGGTATTCCCGACTTCAAGATGGAAAAGCAGCACATCGATCTGCGCGTGCAGCAGATGCAAGCCGAAGGCGTGGTGTTTCGCACCGGCGTGTTCGTGGGCAAGGATTTCCCCGAGAACGTCAACAACTGGGCCAAGGAAACCATCTCGCCGGACGAACTCAAGAAGGACTTCGACGCCGTCATCATCTCGGGTGGCGCCGAACAGCCGCGCGACCTGCCGGTGCCCGGCCGTGAATTGAAGGGCGTGCATTTCGCGATGGACTTCCTGCCGCTGCAGAACAAGGTCAATGCCGGCGACAAGCTCAAGAACCAGCTGCTGGCCACCGGCAAGCACGTGGTGGTGATCGGCGGCGGCGATACCGGTTCCGATTGCGTGGGCACCTCCAATCGTCACGGCGCCGAATCGGTGATCCAGTTCGAACTGATGCCGCAGCCACCCGAGACCGAGAACAAGCCGCTGGTCTGGCCCTACTGGCCGACCAAGCTGCGCACCT
The DNA here is from genome assembly GCF_000282575.1 of Herbaspirillum sp. YR522. Classification (GTDB taxonomy): domain Bacteria; phylum Pseudomonadota; class Gammaproteobacteria; order Burkholderiales; family Burkholderiaceae_D; genus Herbaspirillum. The sequence goes on from NZ_AKJA01000005.1 coordinate 8,054, forward strand.
CGTCGTCGCACGAAGAAGGTTGCGACCGCGACTGGGCGGTGGCCACCAAGCGCCTGGAAGGCAAGAACGGCAAGGTCGAGAAACTGGTTGCCGCCCGCGTGGAATGGAAGGACGGCAAGATGCAGGAAGTGCCCGATTCCGAATTCGAGATGAAGGCAGACCTTGTGTTGCTGGCCATGGGCTTCGTGTCGCCGGTGCAGCAGGTGCTCGATGCCTTCGGTGTCGACAAGGATGCGCGCGGCAACGCCCGGGCTACCACCGATGGCGAAGGCTGCTACAAGACCTCGGTCGACAAGGTGTTTGCCGCCGGCGACATGCGCCGTGGGCAGTCACTGGTGGTGTGGGCCATCCGCGAGGGTCGCCAGTGCGCACGGGCGGTCGACGAATACCTGATGGGCGCATCGCTGCTGCCGCGCTGATCGAAGCTCCGATACCGACGACATAACGATTGCTTCATTTGACCCTGGAACCGGAGAGACGAAAGTCTGTCCGGTTTTTTTTGCGCCATGTCGCGCGTAGACCGTAGACCGTCGGCGCCGGCCGTCGACGCGACTTATAACTCCAGCGCGCACCCGAGGCTCAAGTAAAATAAGGCCATCGCCGCCCGCCGGCATCACCGCTTACGCACATGGCCCATCCGATCCGCTACACCATTACTTCCCGCGATCCCGCATCCCACGTCTACGAGGTCACCGTGACGGTCGAGCAACCGGCCGCCGATGGCCAGGTGTTCTCGCTGCCGGCCTGGATCCCGGGCAGCTACATGATCCGCGAGTTCGCCAAGAATATCGTACAGATCAAGGGCGAGTCGGGCGGGCGCAAGGTGACGCTCAAGAAGCGCGACAAGCACACCTGGCAGGCAGCGCCCTGCAGCGGGCCGCTGACCCTGTCCTACCAGGTCTATGCCTGGGACCTGTCGGTGCGGTCGGCGCACCTCGACCAGACCCATGGCTTCTTCAATGGCACCAGCGTGTTCCTGTCGGTGCATGGCTTCGAGCAGGGCCAGCATGTGGTCGAGATAGGTCGTCCCGAAGGCGAGGCCTTCAAGCGCTGGCGCGTGGCGACCACGTTGCCCGAATTGAAGGCGCGGCGCTATGGCTTCGGCTCCTATGTGGCGCGGGACTACGACGAACTGATCGATCACCCGGTCGAGATGGGCAGCTTTGCCCTGGCCAGCTTCGAGGCCCACGGCGCGCAGCACGACGTGGTCGTCACCGGTCAAGTGCCCAACCTGGACCTGCCGCGACTGTGCGCCGACCTGAAGAAGATCTGCCAAGCCCAGATTGCGTTCTTCGAACCCAAGACCCGCCGTGCTCCGATGTCGCGCTACGTGTTCATGACCATGGCCGTGGGCGACGGCTACGGTGGCCTCGAGCATCGTGCCTCGACCGCCCTGATCTGTGCCCGCGCCGATCTGCCGGTCAAGGGCCGTCCCGAGCAGACCGACGGTTATCGCACCTACCTGGGACTGTGCAGCCACGAATATTTCCATACCTGGAACGTCAAGCGCATCAAGCCGGCGGTGTTCGCCCCGTACGACCTGCGCCAGGAGGGCTACACCTCGCTGCTGTGGCTGTTCGAGGGCTTTACCAGTTATTACGACGACCTGTTCCTGGTGCGCACCGGCGTCATCGATACCGACAACTATCTCAAGTTGCTGGCCAAGACGATCAACGGCGTGTTGCGCGGCAGCGGCCGCAAGAAGCAGAGCGTGGCCGATTCCAGTTTCGACGCCTGGGTCAAGTACTACCGGCAGGACGAAAACGCCCCCAACGCCATCGTCAGTTATTACACCAAGGGGTCGCTGGTGGCGCTCGGACTGGACCTGACGATCCGGGCCCAGACCCGTGGCCGGCGCTCGCTGGACGATGTCATGCGTGGCCTGTGGCTGCGCTACGGCCGCGACTTCTACGACGCGGACGGCCGCGCCGCCGGTGTCCCGGAAGAGCAGGTACTGGCCGTGATGGAAGAGTTGAGCGGAGCCAGTCTCAAGCGCTTCTACGATCGCCATATCATCGGCACCGACGACGTGCCGCTGGCAGAGCTGCTGCCGGCCTTTGGCGTGGGGCACGATGCCGACGGCGGCAAGGACCCCAGGCCCTGGTTCGGCGCGCGCATCGTCAAGGATGGTGCCGACGCCAAGCTGGCCAGTGTCTATGAAGGCGGACCGGCGGCATTGGCCGGCTTGTCGGCCGGCGACAAGCTGGTGGCGGTGGATGGCCTGAGGGTGGTAGCAGGGGGCTTCGAAGGCCTGTTGGCGCGTTATCGCATCAACGACACGGTCCGCGTGCACGTGTTCCGCCGCGACGAATTGCTCGAGATGACGGTCAAGCTCAAGGGCGATGGCGTCATGCCCGTGACGCTGGCCGCGCTCGGCAAGCCAGCGGCCACGGTGCGCCAGCGTGAATCGTGGCTGAAGAAATCGGCTTGAAAAAAAATGCCTGCCGCAAGGCAGGCATTAGTGAGGGAGTCTTCTTGCATCGGGCGTGGCCCGGGGGGGGGGGGCTCTGGTTGTCGATTAGCCTGATGGTATTTGGCGGGGCACTGGTTGCACGGCGCCGCGCGGGCATGAAAAAACCCGCCACGAGGGCGGGTTCTCAGCGATCCGTGGAAACGGATTACTTGGCTTCTGCGTCGCCAGCGGCAGCTTCGCCTTCGGCAGACACCTGGCCAGCCGGCACGGTGGCGGTGGCGATGGTCAGGTTTTCTTGCGACACGGCGGTCACGCCAACTGGCAGCTTCAGGTCGGCCAGGTGGATCGATTGGCCGATTTGCAGGTTGGCCAGGTCGACTTCGATGAACTCGGGCAGGTTCTTCGGCAGGCACTGGACGTCCAGCTCCGATTGCACGTGGCTGACGATACCCGACGACAGCTTCACGGCCGGCGAGATTTCAGCGTTCACGAAGTGCAGTGGCACCTTGGTGTGCAGCTTTTGCGATGCATCGACGCGTTGGAAGTCGACATGCAGGACCAGTTGCTTGAAAGCGTGGACCTGGAAGTCGCGCAGCAGGACTTGCTCGACCTTGCCTTCGATCTCGAGATCGAGAATCGATGCGTGGAAGGTTTCCTTCTTCAGCGCGTGGTACAGCGCGTTGTGATCCAGGGCGATATTGACCGGGGCGGCTGTGCCACCATAGACGATACCTGGGGTTTGGCCAGCAATACGCAGGCGGCGGCTCGCTCCGGTCCCCTGTTCCTTGCGTGGAAATCCGATAATCTTCATGAAAATACTCCAGTGTGTGCCGGACGCGTCGATCAACCGACGTTAGCCCGGCGTTGCATATTCCCCGCGACCAGGGAATATAAAAAAACCTCGCTACAGGATTGCAGCGAGGCGAATTCGAATCTTATTCAGCAAACAGCGACATCACCGAGTCACCCTTGGTGATGCGCTTGAAGGTCTCGGCCAGCAGGTCGGCACAGGTCAGCTGGCGGATCTTCGGGCAGGCGCGCGCCGCAGGCGACAGTGGAATGGTGTCGGTTACCACCAGTTCGTCGAGTGGCGAATTGCCGATACGGTCGATCGCCGGACCCGACAGCACCGGGTGGGTACAGTAGGCCACGACCTTCTTGGCGCCGCGTTCCTTGAGCACTTCGGCCGCCTTGGTCAGGGTGCCGGCGGTGTCGACCATGTCATCCATGATCACGCAGTTGCGACCTTCGACTTCACCGATGATGTTCATCACTTCCGAGACATTGGCCTTGGGGCGGCGCTTGTCGATGATCGCCAGGTCGCAGCCCAGGCGCTTGGCCAGTGCACGTGCGCGCACCACGCCGCCGACGTCGGGCGACACCACCAGCAGGTCTTCGTAGTTCTTGGCCACCAGGTCGCTCAGCAGGATGGGCGAGGCGTAGATGTTGTCGACTGGAATGTCGAAGAAGCCCTGGATCTGGTCGGCGTGCAGATCCATGATCAGCACACGTTCGACACCGGCTTCCTGCAGCATGTTGGCCACGACCTTGGCCGAGATTGCCACGCGCGCCGAACGCGGACGGCGATCCTGGCGGGCGTAACCGTAATAGGGGATGGCAGCGGTAATCCGACCGGCCGATGCGCGCTTCAAGGCATCGACCATGATCATGATTTCCATCAGGTTGTCATTGGTTGGCGCACAGGTCGATTGCAGTACGAAGACGTCCTTGCCGCGAACGTTTTCGTTGATCTCGACCATCACTTCGCCGTCCGAGAACTTGGAGACGTTGGCTTTACCGAGCGGGATACCGAGCTTCTCGGCGACGCCGCGTGCCAGCTCCGGATTGGCGCTGCCGGTAAAGACCATCAGGTTCTCAAGTGCCATATGGGTATCCCTGAATGCTATCGTTATAAAGTCGAAAAGCCGACAATGCTTGACTTGGAGGTCTCACATTGACGGCTTATTCTTTTTGACTGGAGGGTGGTGCTGAGACCACCTCCGAATTTAATGGCAGGGGAACAAGGATTCGAACCTTGGAATGCTGGAATCAAAATCCAGTGCCTTAACCAGCTTGGCGATTCCCCTACGCAACTTGCTGTCTGCCGTTTTGCGACGCGTCGAGCGCCGCGCATCGTCAGACTAATTCTTTATACGATCACACCAAATGGGCGAGAGGATGTTCCTGCATCGCTTTGGCTTTCCAGCCGATCCAGCGCGAAGGCATTTGCTGCAGCACTTCGTCTGCCTGATGTTCGTGTTCGAAGGCACAGAATACACAGGCACCAGATCCGGTCATTCTGGATTTTCCAAAATTGCCCAGCCATTCTACGGCTTCTGCAATCTGCGGAAAATGCCTTGTTGCCACCATTTCCAGATCGTTTTTTCCGAAGTCAGAAGCAATCTGTTTCTGCGCATCAGGAAAGTCCGTTATTCTGACGATATTTGTATCCCTCGTCAATAGCGGAGATGAAAAAATTATTGGGGTGGGCACCGAAACCCCCGGTTCGATCACCACGAACCAGCAATCGGCCGTATCCAGGGGGCGTAGCGCTTCACCGACTCCTTCGGCGAACGCATTCCGGCCGAACAGGAAGAACGGCACGTCGGCACCCAACTGCAGGCCCAGGGCCATCAATTGTTCGCGCGTCATGCCGCTTCGCCAGAGATGATTCAAGGCCAGCAACGTAGTGGCGGCATCCGACGAGCCTCCGCCCAGCCCGCCACCCATCGGCAGGCACTTGCGCAGCGTGATCGACGCCCCCTGCGCGCCTTGTCCGCTGGCGTCGCGCAGCAGATGGGCGGCGCGCACTACCAGGTCGGATTCGGGCGGCACCCCCGGTACATCGTTGGTGCGCACGATGCGGCCATCGTCGCGCAATGCAAAATCGAGGCGGTCGCAGCGGTCGATCAACTGGAAGGCGGTCTGCAGCAGGTGATAGCCGTCGGCGCGTCGTCCCGTCACATGCAGGAACAGGTTGAGCTTGGCCGGGGCCGGGCAGTCAAGAAGGGTGTCGGTCATGATCGATGCGGCAGGGCGTCAGGGCTTTTTCCAGCTGTCGACCACGATACGGATCGACACCGGCCCTGCCTGCTCGGTATTGCGGGTGAGATCGATACGGCGCGGGCGCAGGCTATCGCCATCGGCCGCTGCCTGCCAGGCCGGATAGGCAACCCGCCAGCCATCGGCGGTCACGAAGCTGGCGTTTTCGTCGCCGGGCACGGCCTGGAACGGCTTGCCGCTGCTATCGGTGCCACGACCTTGCAGCCAGTGGCGCATGCCTGCCACCGGCAGCGGCCAGCCCAGCGCGCGCGCGGCCAGTTGGTCGACGTCGGGCGCCACTTGCGGCGCCCGTCCCGATTGCACCAGGGTCGCCACGCCAGGCCGCACATCGATGGTGGCCACCGTCTGGCCCAGCGGGGACAACAGGTCGAGGCCGGTGCGTCCGGGCGATTGCGACCAATTGAAACTGCCGTGCAAGGATTGCGGCTGGTCGTTCTGTGCATACTGCACCGAGATGCGGCCGTCGATGGCGATGCTTTCCAGGTAAGGCGCGGCGGCCTGGGCACCGGGGGCGGCCGGTGGCGACAGGCTTGCGCAGCCCACCACCAAGGCACTCAGTGCAAGGGCGCCGGTGGCGGCCAGCGGGCGCCAACGGCTGGTCATCGATGTCGCGTTCATGGCTTGACGTTGAGGCGAGCCAGGGTGCTCTTGAGGACGTCGTTGTCGGGGTCCTTGGCCTGCACCTCGCGAAATACCTTGCGCGCCTCGTCCTGCTTGCCGCGCACCCACAGCACTTCAGCCAGGTGTACCCCGATCTCGGGGTCGGAGCGCAATGCGTAGGCGCGGCGCATCTGCGCTTCTGCCTCGGTCAACTGGCCCAGCCGAAACTGGATCCAGCCCAGGCTGTCGGCGATGAAGGCGTCCTGCGGTGCCATGTCGGCCGCTTTCTGGATCAGTTCGAGCGCTTCCGGCAGGCGCGTGTTGCGGTCGGCCAGCGAATAGCCAAGGGCGTTATAGGCGTGCTGGTTGCCGGGCGCGAGCTGGATCACCCGGCGCAGCGACTTTTCCATGGCGTCGAAGTTGCCCAGCTTCTCGAGCACCATCGCATGGTCGTACAGCAGGTCGGTATTGTTGGGGAAGCGTTCCAGCGCGGCCTTGAGCACATCGGAGGCTTCCTGGTTGCGGTTGGCGTCGCGCAGCAGCATCGATTCGGCCTGGATCAGCTGTAACTGCTCGGCGTCGTTGGCCGATTCGGACTGGGCCGCCTCCAGCGCCTTGCGGGCGCCGTCGATGTCATTCTTGCGTGCCAGCAATTGTGCCCGCCGCACCTGGATGTTGACGTAGCCCTCGCTGCCCGGCTCGGCCTGGTCGAGATAGCGCAGCGCGGCATCGAAATCACGGCGCTCCTCGGCGATGCGCGACAGCAGCAGGATCGCCTGGCTCGGATCGCGGTCGTCCTCGGGTTGGGCGGCCAGCACCTGCAGGTAACGCTGCAGGTAACTTTCGGCATCCTTCAACTGGTCGGTCTGGGCCGACAGCACGCCCAGGGCGAACAGCGTGGTCGGGTCTTCGCCGTCTTCCTTGAGCAAGGCCTCGAACTGGGAGCGCGCCTGGCTGAACGCCTTCTGGTCGACCAGGCTGCGGGCGTAGGCGATGCGCACTTCACGCGCATCGGGATACTTGCGCAGGAACTCGACCATCAGGCGCATGGCCTGCTCCTGGTCGCTGGCGACCTGGGCTGCCGTGAGCAGCGCCAGCTCGGAATCGGGCTTGATCTTGAGCGCGGCGCTGGCTTCGCGCTGGGCGGTGGCGCCGTCTCCCACGCCGAAGGCGCCTTGCGCCAGCGCCAGGTGGGTTTCGGGCAGCTCGCCATAAGGCTGGACCACCTTCTGCAGGATCGCGTAGCCGCTCTGCTTGTCGCGGGCACGCGCCAGCAGGCGCTGGAATTGCAGGATCATCGGGCCGCGTGCCTGCGGTGCGGCTTCCTTCAGGCGTTGCGACAGCAGCGGCTCGATCTCGTCGACGCTCTCGCCCAGCATGATCAGGCCCAGGTAGTTCTGCAGTGCCTCGTCGGAGTGCGGCGCCAGTTCGGTCCACAGCCGCACTGCCACCAGAGCTTCGTTGGGCTGCCGTGCGGTCACCGCGATCTCGGCGGCGCGCTTGGCCAGCCGCGGGTCGCGCGTCTGTTGCGCCGTGGCCAGCATGGTGACGTAGGCGGCTTGCCATTGGCCGCGCTGGAAGGCGATCTCGGCCGTCAGCACCTTGTAGAGGATGTCTTCGCTCAACTCGACGGCCGGCAGCGCATCATCCTGCGGCTGGACCTTGGCCTTGGGCGACTTCTTGCGGTTGGCGGCTGCCGACTTGGAGGACGCGGCCTTCTTGTCCGGTGTCGCTTCGGCATTGGCCTTGTCGCCTGGCTGCTGGAAGCTGGCGCACGCGGTCAGCAGCAGGGAACTGGTGAGGAGGGCAAGCGTTTTTTTCAAGGTCTGGTCCTGACTATTCGGGAAGTTTAGATTTTACGCCCAACGGTTGGTGCTTTGCTGTAAGGCAGTGTAATCGATCCGCCGGTATCCAGCCGCAGCGGCCGACGGCAAAGGTCTTGTTTTACGCAACTGGATTATCATATGGGTCTTCCTCCAGCCAATTCCATCGTTGCCTCCAACAACGCCGCCAGATGCCAGAATTACCAGAAGTCGAAGTTACCCGGCGCGGTGTCGCGCCGCATCTCGAAGGACAGCCGGTGACCGGCGTGGTGCTGCGCCATAGCGGCCTGCGCTGGCTGTTCCCGGTCGGGCTGGAGGCGCTGGTGGCCGGCCATACGGTGCGCAGCACCGGGCGTCGCGGCAAATACCTGCTGATCAATTTCGACCATGGCACGTTGATCGTACACCTGGGCATGTCCGGCCACCTGCGCATCCTGCCGCCGGGCATCGCGGCCCAGAAGCACGATCATTTCGACCTGCTGGTGGGCGGCCAGGTCATGCGCATGACCGATCCGCGGCGGTTTGGCGCGATCCTGTGGCATGACCTGGCCGATGGTGCCATCGAGGAACACATGCTGCTGCGCGGCCTGGGCCTGGAACCCCTGGAGGACCGTTTTTCGGCGCTCGAGCTGTGGCGCCAGACGCGCACGCGCAGCGCGCCGATCAAGCAGGTGCTGCTGGCCGGTGACATCGTGGTCGGGGTGGGCAACATCTATGCGTCCGAAAGCCTCTTCAAGGCGCGTATCAATCCCAGGACCCCCGCCCGGCGGATCAGCCTGGCGCGCCTGGAGCGGCTGGTCATCGCCATCCGCGAGACGCTGGCGGGCC
>NZ_AKJA01000006.1 GCF_000282575.1 Herbaspirillum sp. YR522
CGGCGGCCGCCGCCATGTCGGCAATCGACCAGGCCTGCGTCGGGTCGGCTTCGATCCTGGCCATCAAGGCCTGTAGTCGCGATTGCGGGCGCGGCGCCTGGCCGGCCAAGGTGTCGAGCAGCAACGGCAACCAGTGCTGCAGTTGGCTCAGCGCCACTGCCTGGTGCTGGGCCAGCATCAGCCGCATGAATTCGACCAGTTTGCCGGCAGCCAACGACAACGGCACGAACGGCGCCTTGCTGAATTGTTCCAGCAGCCGCGCTTCGGCCACGCCCGGCGCCAGGTCGACCACCAGCGCCCCGTTGTCGCCGTCGGCACTGGTGGCATGACGCGCACCAGGCACCACGAAGGCGGCGGTGTTGCCATCGGCCACCCCCGCACATCCATCGATGTCGAGCGCAATGCGTCCCGTCAACGGCAGCACCAGTTGCGCGAAGTCGTGACTGTGCGTCAGCGCCTCGCCGCCATAGGAGCGTACCTCGAGCCGGGACGCGCTCATCGTCGCTTATTGCATGTACCAGCCGTGGCTGACCACGACCGACTGACCGGTCAGCGCATTGGTGGGGAAGGCCGCCAGGAACACCGCGGTCTGCGCCACGTCCTGGGTGGTGGTGAATTCGCCGTCGACGGTATCCTTCAACATCACCTTCTTGACCACGTCTTCCTCGCTGATGCCCAATTCCTTGGCCTGCTCGGGAATCTGCTTCTCGACCAACGGCGTACGCACGAAGCCGGGGCAGATCACGTTGCTGCGGATCTTGTCCTTGGCGCCTTCCTTGGCCACCACCTTGGCCAGGCCCAGCAGGCCATGCTTGGCGGTGACGTAGGGCGCCTTCAAGGGCGAGGCCTCATGCGAGTGGACCGAGCCCATGTAGATGATGGAGCCGCCGCGTCCCTGCTTGATCATTGCCTTCATGGCCGCACGGGTGGTCAGGAAGGCGCCGTCGAGGTGGATCGCCAGCATCTTGCGCCAGTTCTCCAGCGACAGCTCGGTCACCGGGCTGATGATCTGGATGCCGGCATTGCTGATGAGGATATCCAGCCCGCCATAACTGTTGACGGCGTCGGCGATGCCCTTGTCGACCTGGGTTTCGTCAGTGACGTTCATGGCTAACGCCAGTGCCGTGCCGCCGGCACGGGTGATCTCGTCGGCGGTGGCCTTGGCCGCCTCCAGTGCCAGGTCGGCGATCACCACCTTGGCGCCCTGGCGCGCATATTCGACCGCGATCTCCTTGCCGATGCCGCTGGCCGAGCCGGTAATGAGGGCGACTTTATCCTTCAGTAGCATGGTGTTTCCTTCCTTTGTTGATTCGAGTTGATGGAGTTGCGAAACCGGTCTTGCCGAACAAGGGAAGCCTGCCTGTCTCCTGCAGGCGACGCAATCACTGTTTCTGTCAGTGTCTTGTCACATGTTGGTCATGCCATTGTAACGCCGCGCCACGGGGTGTTGTTGCGGGCGCAAAAACCGTCTCGTACGTCATCCGGCGGACATAATCGCTCGCTAGTCTGGGCAGCGTTACGACTGCGAAAGGACGATGCATGAGACTCTTTACCATTGCTGCCGATACCAATCCGAGTTTTTCCAAGCTGAGCTTGAGCCTCGCGACCACCCCGGAAGAAGTGCGTGAAGTGCAACGCCTGCGTTACAAGGTCTTCATCGAAGCGATGAACCTGTCGGCACTGGCCAATCCCGAAGGCCTCGACAAGGACGAATTCGATCACTATTGCGATCACCTGATCGTGCGCGACAGCAAGACCCTCAGCGTGGTCGGCACCTACCGGGTGCTCAGTCCGCACGGCGCGCGGCGCATGGGCAAGTTCTATTCGGAGCAGGAGTTCGACCTCTCGCGCCTGGACAATATCCGCGGCACGATCTGCGAGGCCGGACGCGCCTGCATCCACCCCGACTATCGCAGCGGCGGCGTGATCATGATGCTGTGGGCCGGCCTGGCCGCCTACATGCGCCGCGAACGCTGCCAATACCTGATGGGTTGCGCCAGCGTCAGCCTGGCCGATGGCGGTCACAACGCCGCCGCGCTGTATCACGCCTTTGCCGAAAAGAACCTGGCCCCGCCCGACTATCGCGTCGCGCCCCACCTGCCTTTCCCGCTGGACGACCGCGAGCCCGGCCACACGCCGCAAGTGCCGCCATTGCTCAAGGGCTACCTGCGCAGCGGCGCGTGGGTGTGCGGCGAACCGGCCTGGGATCCCGATTTCCACTCGGCCGATTTCTTCCTGTTGCTGCCGCTGGCCAAGCTCGATGGCCGTTATGCCCGTCACTACCTGAAGGAAACGAGGCCCGTATGAAGCCACGCGAACAGTTCCTGGATGCCGCCGCCGCCCTGCTGGGGCAAACCGGCGACGCACACGCAAGCCATGGCGACGGCAAGCGCGACGCGCAGCGCTTTCGCACCATCTGGATTTCGGATATCCACCTCGGCACCACCGGTTGCCAGGCCGAGCGCCTGCTGGAATTCCTGCGTGCCACCGAATCCGAGACACTGTACCTGGTGGGCGACATCATCGACGGCTGGCAACTGCGGCGGCGCTGGTACTGGGACCAGAGCCATAACAACGTGGTGCAGACCGTGCTCAAGAAAGCCAAGAAGGGCACCAACGTGGTGTTCGTCCCGGGCAACCACGATGAGGTCGTGCGCCAGTTCATCGATCTCGATTTCGGCGGTATCAAGATTCGCGACGAGCTGGTGCACGTCACCGCCGACGGTCGCCGCATGCTGGTGCTGCACGGCGACCGCTTCGATGGCGTGATCGCCTGCGCCAAGTGGCTGGCCTACGTGGGCGATTCGCTCTATACCATGATCCTCAAGTTCAACCAGTGGTTCAACAGCTGGCGCGCGCGGGCCGGCCTGCCGTACTGGTCGCTGTCGCAGTACCTCAAATCCAAGGTCAAGAACGCGGTCAACTACATCAGCTCGTTCGAAGATGCGCTGGCCGACGAGGCCCGCAAGCGCGGGCTCGACGGCGTCATCTGCGGCCACATCCACAAGCCCGAGATCCGCGACATCGGCGGCGTGACCTATTGCAACGACGGCGACTGGGTAGAGAGCCTGTCGGCGCTGGTGGAAGATGCCGATGGCGCACTGCGACTGGTCAGCTGGCAAGAGATCATGCAAACCAGGAAGGCGCGGCGCGCCAAGGCGGTATCCGACCTGGCGCTGAGCGCGTAATCGTTCATGCGCATTGCCATCATCAGCGACGCCGGCGAACCCCAGGTCAACGGGGTCGTCAACACCTTGCGTTGCACCGTGCGCTGCCTGCGCGATGCCGGACATGAAGTGCTGCTGCTTACGCCGCGCGACTTCCGCACCTTCGCCTGCCCGACCTATCCCGAGATCCGGCTGGCCTACCAGCCCTATGCGCGCATTGCGCAGGCGTTGCAGCAATTCATGCCCGACTGTATCCACATCGCCACCGAAGGCCCCATGGGACTGGCCGCGCGCCGCTATTGCTTACGTCACCGGCTGGACTTCACCAGCGCCTATCACACCCGCTTTCCCGAATACCTGGCCGCGCGGCGCTTGTTGCCCAAGGTGATCACCTATGCGTTGCTGCGCTGGTTCCACAAGCGCTCGCAGGCGGTGATGGTACCCACGCCGGCGATGAAGCAGGCATTGCAACAGCAGGGGTTCGGCCATGTCGCGCTGTGGGGGCGAGGCGTCGATACCACGCATTTCAGGCCGGTGCCCGAGGATCACGCGTGCATCGAGCGCCCGCTCTTGCTGTATGTCGGGCGGGTCGCGGTGGAAAAGAATATCGAAGCCTTCCTGCGGCTCGACCTGCCGGGCACCAAATGGGTGGTCGGCGACGGACCGCAGTGCGAGGAGCTGGCGCGGCGTTACCCACAGGTGCGTTTCCTGGGCGCCAAGGGGCATGACGAATTGCCCGCCTACTACAACTGCGCCGACGTGTTCGTCTTTCCCAGCAAGACCGATACCTTCGGCCTGGTGCTGCTCGAAGCCATGGCCTGTGGTATCCCGGTGGCGGCCTATCCGGTCGAGGGGCCCATCGATGTGGTCGAGCATGGCGTCTCGGGTATCCTCGACGCCGACCTGAAACGGGCCTGCCTGCAAGCCATCGGCCTCGATCCGGTCGCCGTGCGCGCGCATGCCGAGCAGCGCTCCTGGGAGTCGGCCACCCAGCAGTTCCTGCATCACCTGCACCTGGTGCGCAGGCCGGCCGCCGCACGGGCGCCGGTCAAGGCGATACGCGGCAACCGTTGACACGGGCGGCCGATGTTGCATCGCGGAAACCTGTATCAATTACGCAGTCTGCCGTCACTCCCCCTGGCTTAAAGCGTTAGTATTGAATCGGTTGTCATTTCGTTGACCGTCGTAATTCACTATCTGGGGGGAAGTGATGAAACGTATCTTGGCCAATCTGATGTTGTGGCAGAAATTCGCCTTGCTGGGGGGCATCGGCCTGATCCTCTTCGGGGTACCGTCGGTGCTGTATATCGTCGGCACCGAACGCATCATCAGTTTCAAGAAGACCGAAATCCAGGGCGTCACGCCGATTCGCAACCTGGCGCGCAGCATCCAGCTCATGCAGCAGCACCGCGGCCTGTCGGCGGTATTGCTGAGCGGCGACGCCAGCGTCGACGCCACCCGCCAGGCCAAGGCGGGCGAGGTCGACCGGGCACTGCGGACATTGTCGGACACGCTGGCCACCATGCACGTGGTCGATAGCCGGGTCATCAGCCTGCTGAAGCAGCAACAGGGCGAATGGACCAAGGTCCGTGACGCCGTGGCCGTCAGGTCGCTGGCCGCGCCGGCCAGCTTCGGCGCGCACAGCGCCGTCATCGCCAAGCTGTTCGAACTCAACGATCGCCTGCTCGACACCTTCAAGTACAGTACCGATCCCGACTTCGACAGCACCCAGCTGATCAACGCCACCTTCATCGCCATGCCCGGGCTCACCGAAGACCTGGGGCGCGCCCGCGCCCGCGGCGCCGGACTGCTGTTCAAGAAAGACATCCAGCTGGCCGACCGGCTCGAACTGGGCGGCATGCTGGAACGGGCCGAGGATCGGCTCAATGCCGCCCAGCGCTATTTCAGCAAGGCGGCCGAAGCCAATCCGGCGCTGCGCGACAGGCTGGGACCGGTGTTCGACAACGTCGGCCGGCTCGGCGGCGGGGTGGTCAAGCTGGCGCGCGAGCAGGTGGTGCTGCCGGAGCAATTGAGCTATGCCGCACCGGAATACTTCAAGCAATTCACCACCGCCATCGACGAGCAGTTCAAGGCCATCGAGCAGGTCACCGAGGTGCTCGAGGCGCAGCTGACGGCGCAGAACGGCGAACTGCGCCGTAACCAGTTGCTGGTGTTGGGCGGCATCGCATTGCTGGCGGTGGTGGCGGCCTGGGTCGGCGTCATGATCACGCGCTCGGTCACCGCTCCGATCGCTTCCTCGGTGGCCATGGCGCGACGGGTGGCGGCCTACGACCTGACCGCGCGCATGCAATCGATGGGGCGCGACGAATCGGCGCAGTTGATGGGATCGCTCAATGACATGACCGGCAGCCTGGGAGGCATCGTCACCGAAGTGCGTGGCAGCATCGAGGTGATCCAGCATGCCTCGCGCGAAATCGCGCTGGGCAATGGCGACCTGTCGCGCCGTACCGAGTCGCAGGCCTCCAGCCTGGAGCAGACCGCCAGCGCCATGGAGCAGCTGACCTCGACCGTGCAGCAGAACGCCGACAATGCGCGCGAGGCCAACCAGCTGGCGACATCGGCCTCGCAACTGGCCGCCCGCGGCGGCGATGTGGTCGGTGGCGTGGTGCAGACCATGGGCGATATCAAGGACAGTTCACGACGCATCGTCGACATCATCGGGGTGATCGACGGCATTGCTTTCCAGACCAACATCCTGGCGTTGAACGCGGCCGTGGAAGCGGCCCGCGCCGGCGAGCAGGGACGCGGGTTTGCCGTGGTGGCCTCGGAGGTGCGCTCGCTGGCGCAGCGTTCGGCGGCGGCCGCCAAGGAAATCAAGGAACTCATCGGCGACTCGGTCGAGAAGGTCGATGCCGGTGGCAAGCTGGTCGACGACGCCGGCGTGACCATGGGCGAGATCGTCGAGGCGGTGCGCCGGGTTGCCGGCATCATGAGCGAAATCACGGTCGCCAGCCAGGAGCAGAGCACCGGCATTGCGCAGGTCAATGACGCCATCGTCCAGATGGAATCGATCACCCAGCAGAACGCGGCATTGGTCGAACAGGCCACCGCCGCCGCCGAAAGCCTGCAGCAGCAGGCCGAAGTGCTGTCGGGCGCGGTCAGCGTGTTTCGCACCGACAGCGACAACCGTACCTTATCGACGCTGGCATTGCAGGTGTCGTGAGCCTTGTCGCGGCGATGTCGAAATATCAACATCGCCGCCTCTTGCCTTGCCCGGATTCGGGGCACGCGCCCTAATTTGAGCAACTATGCAAAAGGCGTATGGCGACATGCCGACAAAGCATTTGCTGGCGGCCATGCGGTTCTCTAAGATGCGCCTCGCTGGCTTGGTCCTGCAGGCAGGCGTGCAGCCGTACATCGGCGTCGGGGGCGATCGATGGCGATCGACGGGGCTGCCGATCACCACGATCAGGCATGAATCGTGCTGAATACTTCCTGCAAGACAAGCCTTTGCCGGTCACTGCGGTGATAATGCATCGTCAGTCATTCATCGCGCATTGTGCTTGTGCGCCAAAGCTTGTCGTTCTTATCAGGAAGAGTTCAACCATGATCCAACGTCTCAAGATCGGCACCCGCCTGGCCGTCGGTTTCTGCCTCATTTTGTTGTGTGCCGCCGCGATCCTGGCCATTGGCCTGTGGCGCATGGCCGAATTGCAGGACAGCAGTGAATACGTGATCGGCAAGAAGGTCGCTGGCATGACCACGGCGATGAACATGCGCGAGTCGGGCAGCGAGCTGGCGCTGGCCTTGCGCAAGGTGGTCACGCCCACCGACGCGGCCGAGGGCAAGGCCGAGGATGCCCACCTGACGCGCCTGTTGCAGGCCTATGTCGGCGCCGAGCGCCGCCTGGCGGAGCTGGCCGACAGCGGGCGCGGCAAGCAATTGCTGGATGCGGCGGTGGCCGACAGCAAGAAGCTGTTTCCGGTGGTGGCCACCATCCGCGAGCAGGTCGGCAGCGGCAACTATTTCGATGCGGCGCAGCTGCTCAAGAGCGACTTCCTGCCGGCCCACGAGAAGTGGATGGCCAGCGTTGGCGCATTGGCAAGTTTCCAGCAGGACGACATGAACGCGGCCCATGCGCAAGCCAAGGAAAGTTATCGCAAGGCGCAGATCGGCATGCTGGTCATCGGGGTGTTTACGCTGGGCCTGGGTATCTTCTTCACCTTCGTCATCACCAATTCGATCACCCGCCCGTTGAAGCGCGCCGGCAGTATCGCCGAGACCATCTCCAGCGGCGACCTGACGCAGGAGTTCAGCGACCAGGGGCGCGACGAGGCCGCCACCCTGGTCAATTCGCTGGGGGCCATGCAGGCCAACCTGGCCGCCACCCTCAACGAGGTCAAGCAGAGCGCCGCCATCATCTCGGTGGCCTCGCACGAAATCGCACGCGGCAACATCGACCTGTCCAATCGCACCGAATCTCAGGCTTCCAGCCTGGAAGAAACCGCCAGTTCGATCGAACAGCTCACCTCCACCGTGCAGCAGAATGCCGAAAACGCGCGCCAGGCCAACCAGCTGGTGGTATCGGCCTCTGACTACGCCAGCAAGGGCGGACGGGTGGTCAGCGACGTGGTCGACACCATGGGCTCGATCAAGGAAAGTTCGCGCAAGATCGTCGATATCATCGGCGTCATCGACGGCATCGCCTTCCAGACCAACATCCTGGCCCTGAACGCGGCCGTGGAAGCGGCACGGGCCGGTGAACAGGGCCGCGGCTTCGCGGTGGTGGCCTCCGAGGTACGTTCGCTGGCGCAGCGCTCGGCATCGGCCGCCAAGGAAATCAAGGGCCTCATCGGTGACTCGGTCGAAAAGGTCGATGCCGGCGGCAAGCTGGTCGACGAGGCAGGCGCCACGATGAACGAGATCGTGACCTCGGTGCGCCACGTGGCCGACATCATGGGCGAGATCACTGCCGCCAGCGCCGAGCAGAGCGCCGGCATCGCCGAGGTCAACAACGCCATCGCCCAGATCGACGAGATCACCCAGCAGAACGCGGCGCTGGTGGAAGAAGCGGCGGCCGCGGCGGAAAGCCTGCAGGAACAGTCCGACGCGCTGGCGCATGCCGTATCGGTGTTCCGCCTGCGGGTGGAACAGGGGCCAGGCGCCAGCGCCGCGGCACCAGCCAAGCCGGCCATGCCGGTGGCGCCGGCACGCAGCCCGGTTCGCACCGTCAACGCGGCGCCGGCCATCGAGGTCAAGGCGCGCCAGGTCGCCCCCGACAGCGCCAGCCTGCCGCCGGCCGCCGCCCCGCGCCGGCAACCGGTGCGCGACGACGAGTTCGAGGAGTTCTGAAGGCGAGTCGAAATAATTTAATCTTCTTTAGAAGCAACGAAGAACGCCGTGGCCTCATAAGCCACGGCGTTTTTGTTGCCGCAAGGAACTGCGAGCAGGCGCATTTGCATTGAATTTATGGATTTTCCGGCCGTAATGATGAAACAGCCAGTAGCGCGATTCCCGATGTCGTCATGACATCGGATAGCGCTCAGCCGACAACGAGATCGCTGCACCCACGGGTGTATCGCGGCATTCGGGGCTGTAGGCGCAACGCCGCGTCCTTCCATCCATCCACCAAGAAAAGACAGCCCATGTCACTGAAGAACATCTCCATCAAGGCACAGCTTGCCATTGCCATTTTCATATTGTCCCTGCTGCTGCTGGTGGTGGGCGCCGCGGGCCTGCTGGGCATGTCGGCGGCGGTCGACATCAACCGCGAACTCACCGAAGAGCGCATCCCGAAGACGGTGGCTGCCGACAACGTGCTGATCTGGATCGGTCGCCAGCGCACCTCGCTGGACCAGGCCGCCATGACCAGCGATCCGGCCTGGGCCGAGCGCATGGCCGGCATGGATGCCAATGCCCGCAAGGAAGCCTTGAGCTGGTGGGCGCGCTACACCGCCTTGCCGCAGACCGATGAAGGGCGGGTGCTGGTGGCCAAGGTGTCGGACGGGATCCAGAAAACCGAGGATGCACTGGCCAGGTTCGCCGAGGTCATCAAGACCGGCGACCGCCAGGCCATCGGCGACACCGCGCGGGTGGTGGGCACCGTCTATACCGCCATGCAGACCGACGGCCAGGCCCTGAGCAAGTACGAGGCGCAGCAGGCGCAGGCCAGCCTGGAGGCGTCGATGAGCCGCTACGAAACCTCACGCCGGCTGTCGATCGGCGCCATCGTGGTGGGGCTGCTGCTGGCGCTGTACAGCTGGCTGTCGCTGCGTCGTGCCATCGGCGAGCCGATCAGCCGGGCGCTGGCGCATTTCGACGCGATTGCCGGCGGCGACCTGACCCGCCCGATCCAGGTCCATTCCAGCAATGAGATGGGACAGCTGCTGGCCGGGCTGGAACGCATGCAGGACAAGCTGGCCGGGACGGTGCGCGCGGTGCGTGGCGGCAGCGAAGCCATCGCCACCGCCACCCGCGAGATCGCCTCGGGCAACCTCGACCTGTCGGGGCGCACCGAACAACAGGCGGCGTCGCTCGAAGAAACCGCATCCAGCATGGAAGAGCTGACCAGTACCGTCAAGCACAACGCCGACAATGCACGCCAGGCGTCGACCCTGGCGGTCAATGCCTCCAGCATCGCCGCCGACGGCAACAATGTGGTGGCGCGGGTAGTGCAGACCATGGAAGAGATTCGCGACAGCTCGACCAAGATCACCGAGATCGTCAGCATCATCGACGGCATTGCCTTCCAGACCAACATCCTGGCCTTGAACGCGGCAGTCGAAGCCGCGCGCGCCGGCGAGCAGGGCCGCGGATTTGCAGTGGTGGCCACCGAAGTGCGGGCACTGGCGCAGCGCTCGTCGTCGGCCGCCAAGGAAATCAAGAACCTGATCATGCTGTCGGTGGAGCGCGTGCAGGCCGGCTCGGAGCTGGCCGGGCAGGCAGGCAGCACCATGAGCGACGTCATCGATGCGGTGCAGCGGGTTACCGACATCATGGGCGAGATCTCGTCGGCGTCCAATGAGCAGAGCGCCGGCATCGAGCAGGTCTCGCGGGCGGTGTCGCAGATGGACGAAGCCACGCAGCAGAACGCGGCGCTGGTGGAGCAGGCCAGCGCTGCGGCCAAGTCGCTGCAGCAGCAGGCCCATGGCCTGATGCAGGAAGTGTCGATCTTCCGCCTGGGCGACCTGGCGACTGCCCCCGCGCCACAGGTGACGGTGACGGCGGCGGTACCGGTCAGGCCGCGCGCACCGCTGGCCAAGGCCGCCGCGCCGCTGGCCAGGACGCCGCGGGTGGCGGCGCCGACGGCGCGCCCGGTGCCGGCCCGGTCCGACCAGGACGGTGATTGGGAAACCTTCTGAGGCCACACCGTCGTGGCAGGTAGTGCATGGCCCGTCGCTCGACGGGCCATTTTTTTTGCCTTTTTGAAAACTCGTAAAAACTCAAATTCAAGCGAGTGGCATTTCGGGGGTGGCATCGCAGAATGAGCGCAAGGGCAGACTGCCAGTCCGGTGCAATCAGGCATCGGCGCATTGTTCCCGTTGTCGTCTATTGCCCCCGAGGAGAAGCCATGAAGTGGTTCTATGACCTGAGGATATCGATCAAGCTGGCGTTGACGTTCCTGCTGATGCTGGGGCTCAGTTGCATGTTGGGGGTGGTGTCGATCCTGCAGATCAGCAAGGTCAACCAGGCCACCCGCGACATGTCGCAGAACTGGCTGCCCAGCATCCAGATCGCCCAGCAGCTGGAGTTGGCCATCGCCGGCGCGCGGGTCAACCAATTGCTCAACCTGAGCGCAGCCGACGCCGCCGCCGGCGCGAACTATGCACGCCAGTCTTCGGCGCAGATGGCGTTGTTCGAGCGCCTCCTGGTCGAGTTCGAGCCATTGGCGCCGCTGCCCCAGGAGCAAGCCCATCTGAACCAGTTGCGCCAGGCCTTCGCCGACTACCGGCAAGTGCAGCGACAGGTCTTGCAGCTGGCCGATTCGGGCCAGCGCGAGCAGGCCCTGGCCTTGTTGCGCACCGAAGGTGATCGGCACTACGCGCGCATCATCGACAGCGGCGAAGCGCTGGTGGTGCTCAACAGCGAAGGCAGCCAGGAAGCCGACCGCCAGGCCGAAGCGGGCTACCGCGCTTCGCTGATGCTGACCGGGGGGCTGTTGAGTTGCTGCCTGCTGCTCAGCATCGCCCTGGTGGTATGGCTGGCGCGTATCGTCTCGACGCCATTGCGATGTGCCGTGCATGTGGCCGAACAGGTGGCACAGGGTGACCTGACGGTAGAGATCCCGGTGGACCGGCGCGACGAGACCGGTCAACTCATGGCTGCCCTGCACTCGATGACGCAAGGCCTGCAGCGCGTGGTGGGGCAGGTCCGCCACGGCACCGAGGCCATCTCCAACGCCGCCGCGCAGATTGCCTCGGGCAACCATGACCTGTCGCGCCGCACCGAGCAGCAGGCGGCATCGCTCGAAAAGACCGCGGCCTCGATCGAGCAGTTGACCTCGACCGTCAAGCAGAATGCCGACAATGCCCGTGCCGCCAGCAAGCTGGCCGCCTCGGCCTCGGGGGTGGCGGCCGAGGGCGGGACCGTGGTGGGGCAGGTGGTCGACACCATGGCCTCGATCAATGCGTCTTCCAGGAAGGTGGTCGACATCATCAGCGTGATCGACGGGATTGCCTTCCAGACCAATATCCTGGCGCTCAATGCCGCGGTCGAAGCCGCGCGTGCCGGTGAACAGGGACGCGGCTTTGCGGTGGTCGCCTCAGAGGTGCGCGGCCTGGCGCAACGCTCCTCGAGCGCCGCCAAGGAGATCAAGGTGCTGATCGACGATTCGGTCGAAAAGGTCGAGGCCGGCAGCCGCCTGGTGGCCCAGGCCGGGCTGACCATGCAGGACATCGTCGCCAGCGTGCAGCGGGTCAACGACATCGTGGGCCAGATCTCGCATGCCAGCCAGGAGCAAAGCAGCGGCATCGCCGAGGTCAACCGCGCCATCACCAGCATCGACGAAAGCACCGTCCAGAACGCCGCCCTGGTCGAGCAGGCGGCCGAGGCGGCGCAGTCGCTCAACGAGCAGGCGGCGCAACTGATCGCCGTGGTCGGCACCTTCCGCATCGATGCGGAGGTGGCCGAAAAAATGCATGCGGGCGTGGCGCCCCGGGCTGAAAGACCGGTGGCATCCAGGCCGGTGCTGCGGGTGGTCGACACCGCCGCCCCCGTTGCCCCGGTGGCACCGGTCACCCCGGTACGCACCAACCCGGCTGCGCCTGACAAGGATGATGACTGGGGAATGTTCTGATTGGATCCGGCAAGCGTGGCGCCGGCTGCTTGCCGGCCATTGGCTTCGGCCCTGGTGGAACATCGGTAGCGCAATAGGCGCAGGGTGCCGCGGCCGCGGCATCGAGCCGGCACATCCCGAGCTCGGACCGTGTCGCCCCGGCCTGGCCGCCCGGCCAGTGTCAGCGCTTGCCCGAACCGCCGATCAACTCCGGTGCGATGACCGCCTTGAGGAAATTGGTGGTGACATCGCCCCGTTCGCGCTGCGCGATCCACCACACGTTGGCCTTGCGCAGCGACCATTCCTGCACCTGGCCCGAGATCAGTTGCGAAGCCACCAGGCCGAGCGTGGGCTGGTGGCCGATGACCAGCACCGGTTCGCGGCTGTCGGGCCAGTTGGCCGCGCGCAGCAGGTCCTCGACCGAGCGGTCCGGCGCCAGTTCGTCGAGCACCTTGTATTTGCGACCCAGTGCCTCGGCGGTCTGCACCGTGCGGGCCGCGGGGCTGACCAGGATACGGCAGCTGTCGGGCAGGTTGCGATCGAGCCAGTCGGCGATCTTGCCGGCCTGCTTGTGGCCTTTCGGGGTCAGGGTGCGCCCTTCATCGGGTTCGCCCAGCTCGGCTTCGGCGTGGCGCCATAAGATCAATTCCATGTCGGCTCCTGGTGGCTTGCAGTCATTGGTCGGGCGGCAGGGCAGGGATGCCCAGGGTCGTCATCAGGTGCTGCTGGGCGCTGAAATGCTTCTGCCCGGCGCGCGCCTTCTTCAACGTGTACTGGCCGTTGGCGTCCAGCTGCCAGGCGTTGGTGTTGTCCTTGAGATAGGGGTTGAGCCCTTCGTTGATCACCCGTTTCTTGAGCGCCCGGTCGAGCACCGGGAACGCCACTTCGATGCGACGGAACAGGTTCCGGTTCATCCAGTCGGCGCTGCCCAGGTAGACGTCGTGCTTGAGATCGTTGCGGAAATAATAGATACGCGAATGCTCGAGATAGCGGCCGATGATCGAAAACACCCGGATGTTCTCCGACAGGCCCGCCACCCCCGGGCGCAGCGCGCAGGCGCCGCGCACGATCAGGTCGATCTTCACACCGTCGGCCGAGGCCGCATAGAGCGCGCGGATCACCGATTCGTCCAGCAGCGCATTCATCTTGGCGATGATGCGCGCCGGGCGTCCCTCGCGCGCGATCTGGGCTTCGTTGCGGATGGCACGGATGGTCTCCTTCTGCAGCGAGAACGGCGCCAGCCACAGGTGCGTGAGGTTGCGCGGCTTGCTCAGGCTGGTCAGGTGGATGAAGACCTCGTTGACCTCGGCGCTGAGTTCCTGGTTGGACGTCAGCAAGCCGAAATCGGTATAGAACTTGGTGGTGTTGGGATGGTAGTTGCCGGTGCCCAGGTGGGCATAGAAACGCAGGGCCTGGTCTTCGCGGCGAATCACCAGCGCCAGCTTGGCGTGGGTCTTGAGCCCCACCACGCCGTACACCACCTGCGCCCCGGCGTGTTCGAGCTTGACCGCCCAGTTGATGTTGGCCTCTTCATCGAAGCGCGCCATCAGTTCGACGATGACGGTCACTTCCTTGCCATGCTGGGCGGCGTAGATCAGGGCTTCCATCAGGTCCGAGTTCATCCCGGTGCGGTAGATGGTCTGCTTGATCGCCACCACGCTGGCATCGTGGGCGGCGCTGCGAATGAAATCGACGACCGGCTGGAACGACTGGAAAGGGTGGTGCAGCAGCACGTCGCGCCGCGACAGTACGCTGAAGATGTTCTCACCGATCAGTTGCTGCGGCAGCGTCGGCGAGAACGGCGGAAAACGCAGCTGCGGCTGCTCCACCAGGCTGACCAGCTCGGCCAGGCGCACCATGTTGACCGGCCCGTCCACCGCATACAGGCGGTTGCGTTCGATGCCGAACTGGTCCAGCAGCAGCCGCGCCAGGTGTTGCGGGCAGTTGCTGGCCACTTCCAGGCGCACCGCCACGCCGAACTGGCGACTCTGCAATTCGGTCTCCAGCGCCTGGCGCAGGTTCTTGACTTCTTCCTCGTCCACCCACAGGTCGCTGTTGCGGGTCACCCGGAACTGCGAATAGGCCATGATCTCGCGGCCCTGGAACAGGTCGGCGATATGCGCATGGATCACCGAGGAGAGCAGGCAGAACGAGGCCTGTCCCGGCGCCGACAGATGGTCCGGCAACTGGATCACCCGCGGCAGCACCCGTGGCGCCTTGACGATCATGACGCTGGTGCCGCGCCCGAAGGCATCCTTGCCCGACAGCTCGATGATGAAATTGAGGCTCTTGTTGACCACCTGCGGGAAGGGATGCGCCGGGTCCAGCCCGATCGGGGTCAACAGCGGTCGCACGTTCTGCTCGAAATAACCCTTTACCCAGATCCGTTGCGCCTCGTTGCGGTCTTCGTGGCGCAGCAGGTGGATGCCGTTCTGCGCCAGCTGCGGCAGGATCTCTTCGTTGAGCAACTGGTACTGGCGGGCGACGATGCGATGGCATTCGGCGCTGGTGCGTTCCAGCGCGGCCCGCAGCTCGGGCGGGTCGATGTTTTCGCCCTCGATGCGGTTGGCCAGCAGGCTGGCGATGCGCACCTCGAAGAATTCATCCAGGTTGCTGCCGCAGATGCACAGGTAGCGCAGGCGCTCCAGCAGCGGCACGCTGGCGTCCTCGGCTTGCGCCAGGACGCGACGATTGAACGCCAGCTGCGACAGCTCGCGGTTCAGGTAGATCGTAGTGGCAGGAAGTTCTGGTGCTGGACTGCTTTCCGACTTTGCTTTTTTAGTCATTCTTTCTTCCCTGGCCATCCTGGTTTTGCCGGGCAGTGTATTGGCGCTCTATGACGAGTTTATGACATGTCCGACAAGTGCTTGTCACAAAAATTTCATGCGCTTTGATGTGTTTTGTTGTCTTTTTGTTATTTATCGACGGCAATATGACGCGCCCGGCGTGGCAGTCGCCGCCGCAGCCAGGCCCCGCGCTGACGGCCCTGGCGCCCGTCTGCCGGGCCTCGGCAAGTCTTCCGAAGGTCTTGGGCGGGTCATAAACTCGTCACAATTGCTGGTTAAAGTTCGCCCTGTCCGGAAAGTGCATGTGTCCAGCTGCCTTCCGAGGCGCTCAATCTCTTCAAAAACATAGGAGTATCTGAAATGGGGTTCAACCACCTGATCAAGTCTGTTGCAGTCGCAGTGGCCGGCGCTTTCGCTTTCAGCGGCGCGGTCCATGCAGCAGAAATCACCGGCGCAGGCGCCTCGTTCCCGTACCCGGTCTATGCCAAGTGGGCAGAACTGTACAAGGCAGCCACCGGCAACAGCCTTAACTACCAGTCGATCGGTTCCGGCGGCGGTATCAAGCAGATCAAGGGCAAGACCGTCGACTTCGGCGCATCGGACGCTCCCCTGAAGCAGGAAGAACTGGCCGAAGCCGGTCTGGCCCAGTTCCCGGCCGTGGTCGGTGGCGTGGTGCCGGTGGTCAACCTGAAGGATGTGCAACCGGGCCAGGTCAAGCTGTCGGGCCAGGTGCTGGGCGACATCTACGCCGGCAAGATCACCAAGTGGAATGCACCCGAGATCACTGCCCTGAACCCGGGCGTGAAGCTGCCAGCCGACGACATCACCGTGGTCTATCGTTCCGATTCGTCGGGCACGTCGTATGTGTTCACCAGCTACCTGGCCAAGGCCAACGCCGAATTCAAGAGCAAGGTCGGCGCCGGTACCGCAGTGAAGTGGCCCACCGGCGTGGGTGGCAAGGGTAACGAAGGCGTCGCCGCCAACGTGCAGAAGCTGCCAGGCGCGATCGGCTATGTCGAATACGCCTACGTCAAGAAGAACAAGCTGAACTTCACCCAACTGAAGAACCGCGACGGCAACTTCGTGTCGCCTGACGACGAATCCTTCAAGGCCGCTACCGCCGCCGGCGACTGGGCCAAGACCCCTGGCTTCGCGGTCGACTTCACCGACGCCGCCGGCAAGGACTCGTGGCCGATCTCCAGCGCCACCTTCATCCTGGTCCACAAGGAACAGGCTGGCGACGGCGCCAAGGGTCGCGAAGTGCTGAAGTTCTTCGACTGGGCATTCAAGAACGGCGGCAAGTCGGCTGCCGAACTGGACTACGTCCCGCTGCCGGCATCGGTGGTCAAGCTGGTGGAAGATTCGTGGAAGGCCAGCGTCAAGGATGGCAGCGGCAAGGCAATCTGGTAATCACCTGAGGCCAGGCTGAAGACGGGCTTCCTCCATCGAAGCACTACGGGCCATCGCGGCGAAACGAGCAACTCCAGCTGGAAATTCGTTCTGGCGGGAGCATTCGCGGCGATGGCCCGATTTACTGGTGAACTCAAAATGAGCGCAAATTATTCCACCACGGCTATGTCGAATTCCGAAGTAAAAAAATCGCCGACCGACACTGCCAATGCGCAAGCCGCGCACCAGCAGCTGCTTGCCGTCATGCGCCGCCAGCGGCTGCAGGATTTCTTTTTCCACAAGTTGACGCTCACCTTCGCACTGTCGGTGCTGTTGATGCTGGGCGGCATCATCGTTTCGCTTTTCATCGGCGCCTGGCCGGCTTTCCATGAATTCGGCGCCGGCTTCATCACCCGCGTCGAATGGGACCCGACCAACGACCAGTACGGCGCCATGATCGCCATCGTCGGCACGCTGTCGACGTCGATCATCGCCTTGCTGATCGCGTTCCCGGTCAGCTTCGGCATCGCCCTGTTCCTCACCGAGATCTGCCCGGCCCGCCTGCGTCGGCCGCTGGGTACCGCAGTCGAGCTGCTGGCCGGCGTGCCCAGCATCATCTACGGCATGTGGGGCCTGTTCGTGTTCGCGCCGCTGTTTGCCGAGTACGGCCAGCCTTTCCTGAAGGGCACGCTGGGCCAGATCCCCGGCCTGGGCGTGTTGTTTTCGGGCCCCACCATGGGCATCGGCATCCTGACCGCCGGCCTGATCCTGTCGGTGATGATCATCCCGTTCATCTCGTCGGTCATGCGCGACGTGTTCGAAGTGGTGCCGGCGGTGCTCAAGGAATCGGCCTACGGCCTGGGCTGCACCCGCTGGGAAGTGGTGCGCAAGGTGGTGCTGCCCTACACCAAGACCGGTGTCGTCGGCGGCGTCATGCTGGGACTGGGTCGCGCCCTGGGCGAGACCATGGCGGTCACCTTCGTGATCGGCAATTCGCACCGCCTGTCGTGGTCGCTGTTTTCCGCCGGCAACAGTATCGCCTCGACGCTGGCCAACGAAATCGCCGAGGCATCCAGCAAGCTGCATGTGTCGTCGCTGTTCGCGCTGGGCCTGATCCTGTTCGTGATCACTTTCATCGTTCTCTCCGCGGCCAAGGTCATGCTGATGGGCATGGCGCGCAAGGAAGGTAGCAAATGAGCCAGACCAATCAAATCGTCGAACCGCAAGCCGCGATGAACCCGGTGTACCGCAAGCGCCTGCTGCAGCACCGGCTCGGCATGATCTTCTCGTTCCTGGCCATGGGCCTGGGCCTGGCGGTACTGGCCTGGATCCTGCTGACGCTGGTCATCAAGGGCGTGGCCGCACTCAACTTCGGCCTGCTGGTCGAGAACACGCCCGGTCCGGGCGGCGAGGGCGGCGGCCTGCTCAATCCCATCGTGGGCAGCTTGCTGATGGTGGGCATCAGCACGCTCATCAGCACGCCGATCGGTATCCTGGCCGGCGTCTACCTGGCCGAATATGGTGAACAGAGCAAGCTGGCGCAGGTCACCCGCTTCGTCACCGACATCATGCTGTCGGCGCCTTCGATCGTCATCGGCCTGTTCGTCTACGCGATCTACGTGGCCAACGTCGGGCATTTCTCGGGTTGGGCCGGTACCTTCGCCATCTCGCTCATCGCCATTCCCGTGGTGGTGCGCACCACCGACAACATGTTGAAGCTGGTGCCCAGCGGCCTGCGCGAAGCCGCCTTCGCGCTCGGCGCGCCGCGCTGGAAGGTGGCCATCATCGTGCGCCTGCGCGCGGTCAAGGCTGGCGTGGTCACCGGCGTGCTGCTGGCGGTGGCGCGGATCTCGGGTGAAACCGCGCCGCTGCTGTTTACCGCCCTCAACAACCAGTTCTTCAGCACCAACATGAATCGTCCGATCGCCAACCTGCCGGTGGTGATCAACCAGTTCGCCATGAGCCCCTATGACAACTGGGTCTCGCTGGCCTGGGGTGGCGCGCTGCTGATCACCTTCAGCGTGCTGCTGCTCAATGTGCTGTCCCGTACGCTGTTCAAGCAACAGATCCCCGGCTAAACCGACAAAGTGACCGACATGAATACTGCTCAAATGGCAAGCCCCTTTTCGACCAACGCCAGCAACGTGGCGGCGGCCAGCGCCCATGCGCCGGCCCTGAAGACTACCCTTGAAGTGGCGCAACTGAATTTCTACTACGGCGGCTTCCAGGGTCTCAAGAACATCAACATGAACATCTATGAAGGCAAGGTCACCGCCTTCATCGGCCCGTCGGGCTGCGGCAAGTCGACCCTGCTGCGCACCTTCAACCGCATGTACGACCTGTACCCCGGCCAGCGTGCCGAGGGCAAGATCATCTACGCCGGCAACAACATCCTGGAGCCGGGGCAGGACCTGAACATGCTGCGCGCCAAGGTCGGCATGGTGTTCCAGAAGCCGACCCCGTTCCCGATGTCGGTGTACGACAACATCGCCTTCGGCATCCGCCTGTACGAGAACCTGCCCAAGGGCGAGATGGACGAGCGCGTCGAATGGGCCCTCAACAAGGCCGCGCTGTGGGGCGAAGTCAAGGACAAGCTGCACAAGAGCGGCCTGTCGCTGTCGGGTGGCCAGCAGCAGCGCCTGTGCATCGCGCGCGGCGTGGCGGTCAAGCCCGAGGTGCTGCTGCTCGACGAGCCGACCTCGGCGCTCGACCCGATCTCGACGGCCAAGGTCGAAGAGCTGATCGGTGAGCTCAAGAACGACTACACCATCGCCATCGTCACCCACAACATGCAGCAGGCCGCGCGCTGCTCGGACTACACCGCCTACATGTACCTGGGCGAGTTGATGGAGTTTGGCGAGACCGACCAGATCTTCATGAATCCGGTGCGCAAGGAAACCCAGGACTACATCACCGGCCGGTTTGGATAAAGGCACGGCCTGGGCTACTGCGCGGCCGTGATGCCCGCACTGCGATGCTCGTCGTACCGAAAGTACGACTGCGCTTGTCGTGCAGACCTCACGACCGCTCGCTACGCCCATGCCGCACCTCGAACCGCCTGTTGGGCACTTTTCTGCACTTCGCTGCGCTCGTGCTGCTTTGCACTTTTTTTTATATTAATTTTTGGGGTTTTTACATGACCGGTGATCATTCCTCCAAGCAGTACGACAGTGATCTGGAAGCCATCCGCTCCAAGGTGCTGGCCATGGGTGGCCAGGTGGAACATCAGTTCCATGACGCCATCTCGGCCTTCCGCACCGGCAACATCGAGGTCGCCAAGCGCGTGATGAAGGACGACGAGGCAGTCAACCGCCTCGAGGTCGAACTCGACGACGCCTGCAGCCACCTGATCGTGCGTCGCCAGCCGACCGCCAACGACCTGCGTACCGTGATGGCCACGATCAAGATCATCACCGACCTGGAGCGGGTGGGCGACGAAGCCACCAAGATCGCCCGTACCGCCATTCACCTGCACAAGCGCGGCGTGGGGCTGATCAGCCACTACGAGACCGTCAGCCTGATCGCCGAGCAGGCGTCCGAGATCCTGCGCAGCGCCCTGGATGCGTTTGCCCGCCTGGACGACAAGCAGGCGCTCGAGCTGATCAAGCAGGACGCCAGCATCGACCATGGTTTCCGCCAGATCACCCGCAGCCTGATCACCTTCATGATGGAAGACCCGCGCACCATCTCGGGCTCCATCGATACGCTGTGGGTGGCCAAGGCCATCGAGCGTATCGGCGACCATGCCAAGAACATCGCCGAATACGTGGTCTACGTGGTCGGCGGCAAGGATATCCGTCATACCGATTTCGGTTCGGCCAAGGCCGCCGACGAGGAAGAGGACTGATCTCCGGCGCCCCCGGCCAACGCGGCTGAGCAAGGCGCAGGCCTGACCGGGCACACCTGTCGTGCGCAGGCAGGCCCGCAAACCGGGCGCCGGCCGCCGATGGCGCTGGCCCCTTATCGAGAGTAGAACAGATGACCACTATCCTCATCGTTGAAGACGAACCGTCGATTGCAGAGTTGATCGCGTTCACGCTCAAGGAAGCCGGCTGGTCCAGTTTCGTGGTGTCCACCGCGGCCGCTGCCTGGGATTTCGTGCAGCACCGCGCACCGCAACTGGTGCTGCTGGACTGGATGCTGCCCGACCGCAGCGGCCTGCACCTGCTGTCGCGTATCCGCGCCGACCGCCAGCTGCAGCAGATGTCGGTCATCATGCTCACCGCCAAGAGCATGGAAGAAGACAAGATCGCCGGCCTCGACAATGGCGCCGACGACTACATCACCAAGCCGTTCTCGCCGCGCGAACTGACCGCGCGCATCAAGGCGCTGCTGCGCCGCAAGAGCCCCGAACATGCGCAGGAAATCATGTCGGCCGGCCCCATCACGCTCGATCCCGCCAGTTGCTCGGTGAGCTTGTCGGGCGGCAAGATCGATATCGGTCATGCCGAGTACAAGTTGCTGAAATTCTTCCTGGCGCATCCGGATCGGGTATTCTCCCGCAGTCAGCTGCTCGATCGTGTCTGGGGTGACCACGTCGTGATCGAGGAGCGCACGGTCGACGTGCACGTGCTGCGCCTGCGCAAGGCGCTGCGCGATGCCGAACACCTGATCAAGACCGTGCGCAGCGTCGGCTACATGTTGTCCACCAGGTAACCCGGGCCTGCGGGCCCGCTTGCGCTTCACGCTTTCTGAATTCATGAGTCCACAACTGCTGTTCTGGATTCCCGCAGTCCTGCGCCTGGCCCTGTGCCTGGCCGGTGCGGGCGTCGTCGGTTTCTTCTTTGGTGCCATCGCCGGCCTGGTGGTCGCGGTGCTGGGTGTGGGAGCGATGATGATCACGCACCTGCATTTCCTGTTGCGGCTGTCGATCTGGCTCGACAACCCGGTGCAGGTGCGCCTGCCTGACGGCTGGGGCGCCTGGACCGACGTCTACGCGCGCCTGTACCGCATGCGTCGCGACGACGAGCGCAACCAGGCCGAACTGGCCGAATGGCTGGCGCGCTTTCGCCAGGCCATGAGCCTGCTGCCCGATGGCGTGGCGATCATGGACGACGTGCTGTTCCTGGAGTGGTGCAATCCGGCCGCCCAGCAGCACCTGGGGCTCAAGCTGGACCGCGACCGCGGCATGCGGGTCACCAACCTGATCCGCAATCCGGCCTTCATCGACTACATCATCCTGGGGCGCTACGAGCAGCCGCTGATCCTGACCCTGCAAGAGCGCAAGCTGATCGTGCAGATCATTCCATTCGAGAACCGGCGCCAGATCCTGGTCACGCACGACGCCACCGAGTCCGAGCGCATCGACATGATGCGGCGCGACTTCGTGGCCAACGCCTCCCACGAATTGCGCACGCCCTTGACGGTGATCAACGGTTTTCTCGAGATCGCGCTGGCCCAGCCCAACCTGGACCCGCAGACCCGCGCCGCGCACCTGAGCCTGATGACCGAGCAGGGACAGCGCATGCAGAACCTGATCGACGACATGCTGACCCTGACGCGCCTGGAATCGATCGATTACCCGCTGCGTTCCGAGGTGGTGCGCGTCAAGCCGCTGCTGGAGGGCATTGCCAGCGAAGCGCGGGCGCTGTCGGCGGGGCGGCACGTGGTCGAGCTGGAAGTCGACGGCCCCGACCTCAAGGGCAATGTCGACGAGCTGCGCAGTGCCTTTACCAACCTGGTGACCAACGCCGTACGGTATACGCCCCAGGATGGGCGCATCGTGGTGCGCTGGAACGGCGGCGAGGGCGGTGCGTATTTTTCGGTGCAGGACACCGGTATCGGCATCAGTCCCGAGCATATCTCGCGCCTGACCGAGCGCTTCTACCGGGTCGACAAGAGCCGTTCCCGCGAAACCCAGGGCACCGGCCTGGGCCTGGCGATCGTGCGCCATGTGCTGCTGCGCCATCACGCCACGCTCGACATCCACTCGGTACCGGATCACGGCAGCACCTTCACCGTCAATTTCCCGCCCAGCCAGACCAACGAAGACTTCGTGGCGCGCTGAGCGCCGCGACGGCGTGACCGGTCTTCAGGCCGTCACGCAAGCAGGGCAGGATGCGCGGCACGGGACCGGGGGCAGTGCACCCGGCCATCGACTGCGTCGGAACCGAATAATTTCCAGGCTTTGGCGCTTAACAATGGCGCAACGAATAGTCCGTAGTTTATTGACGACACGATTACCGTTGCTCGGGAATTGCCTGATACCGTGGCGAAGATCTGGGCGGCTACCATCGGCTCAGGCTGCGCAACGTCCGTCTGCGCCAAGACCATTCACAGGGGAATTCATGCGACATTTCGCCAACATGAAGATCGGCCGGCGCCTGGCGCTCGGCTTTGGCATCATCCTGGTCGCCGCCAGCATCGTGGTGGCACTCGGCATCTGGCGCCTGCACGGCATCGCCGCGGCCACCGACGCCATGATGCAACAGCCGCTCACCAAGGAAAGGCTGGTCTCGGACTGGTACCGTACCATCCACACCAGCGTGCGCCGTACCACCGCCATCGCCATGAGCAGCGATTCGGCCCTGGCCAACTTCTTCGCCGAGGAACATGCGGCCGCCTCCAAGGTGTCCAGCGCCCAGCAGAAGGGCGTGGCCGAGCTGCTCAGCTCGCCTGACGAAAAGGCCGTGTTCGACCAGCTCTCGGTGGTGCGCCAGGACTACATCAAGTATCGAGACGCCATCACCAAGGCCAAGGCCGACGGCAACACCAGCGAGGCCGCGGCGATCCTGGCCGGGCCCTACAACACGGCCGCCAAGGGCTATCTCGATCTGCTGCAGAAGTTGCTCGACGTGCAACGCGCCGGTATCGACCAGATCGCCCGCGACATCCAGAACGTCTACGAACAGAGCCGCACCCTGATGGCCGCGCTGGGCGCGTTGCTGTTGCTGGCCGGGATGTCCTTTGCCTGGTGGCTGGCGGCCAGCATTACCCGTCCGCTGGCGCGCGCCGTCGAGGTGGCCCAGACCGTGGCCGCGGGCGACCTCAGCTCGCGCATCGACAGCACCCTGGCGGCCCGCCGTGACGAGACCGGCCAATTGCTGCACGCCTTGCAGACCATGAGCGACAGCCTGGCCAGGATCGTCGGCCAGGTGCGCAGTGGCACCGACGCCATCGGTACCGCCTCGCGCGAGATCGCCGGCGGCAACCTCGACCTGTCGGCCCGCACCGAACGCCAGGCCGGGTCGCTCGAAGAGACCGCCTCGGCCATGGAGCAATTGACCTCGACCGTGCAGCAGAACGCCGACAATGCCCGCCAGGCCAACCAGCTGGCGGCATCGGCTTCGTCGGTGGCGCACCAGGGCGGGCAGGTGGTGTCGCAGGTGGTGGCGACCATGCAAGGCATCAGCGACGCCTCGCGCAAGATCGTCGACATCATCGGCGTCATCGATGGCATCGCCTTCCAGACCAACATCCTGGCCCTGAACGCGGCCGTCGAAGCGGCACGCGCCGGCGAGCAGGGGCGGGGCTTCGCCGTGGTGGCGTCGGAGGTACGCTCGCTGGCACAGCGTTCGGCCGCCGCCGCCAAGGAAATCACCGGGCTCATCAACGACACCGTGGCCAAGGTCGGTTCCGGCAGCGCCCTGGTGGTGCAGGCCGGCAGCACCATGGATGAAGTCGTCACCAGCGTGCGCCATGTGGCCGATATCGTCGGCGAGATCAGCGCCGCCAGCGGCGAACAGAGCGACGGCATCAGCCAGGTCAACCTGGCCATCACCGACATGGACCAGACCACCCAGCAGAATGCGGCGCTGGTCGAACAGGCCGCCGCTGCCGCCGAAGCCATGCAGGAGCAGGCGGTGCGGCTGTCGGAAGTGGTCAGCCAGTTCCGCCTCGGCGCCGAACCCACGTTCGCCGCGGCACCGCGTGAACCGATGCTGGATATCACTCCGGGAGCGCCCGCACTGGCGCGCTGATCACCTCCCCCTGATCGCAGCAAGGCCGGACCGCCACCAGGCGCTCCGGCCTTTTTCACGTCCGCCGGGCGCCTCGCTCAGGGAAATCCCGATGGCGACGCCATGCTTGCCGTCGCACAATCTGTGCACGGGATCCATTTGTTATTTTGCCAAGGTTCTTGTGATGATTTAGTTGGTTTGATGGAAGGTGGCAGCGCCTCTTCCTTGACGAACACTTACCCGGCTTTTATATGTTGCGACAGCGCAACGCCTGCCGCCGAGTCTAGACTTTCAGGCTTGGCAACGGAAAGCCGGTCGATCGAACCGGAAGTGGAAAGCAGCGCTCAATGAACAGGCAACACACCGATCAACCGGATCTTCCCGCCACACCGGCCGGGCACGCAGGCAGCCTGGCCGCGCGCGCGGCCATCGGAGCGCTGTGGCTGGCGGTGGCGCTGGTGCTGCTGGCAGCCATCACGGTGCGGGTCGACCTGGCGGCACAGGGCGTCATGGCCGGCAGCGCGGTGGCATTGATGCTGTTGATGCGCAGCTTCGGCTATGTGCGCCGGCTGCGCGTATTCTTCCTGCTGGTGTCCAGCTTCCTGCTGTTGCGTTACCTCTGGTGGCGCACTTTCAACACGCTGGCCTACGACAACGTGGCCGATTTCGTCTTCATGGCCATGCTGTACCTGGCCGAGGTCTACGGGATCTCGGTGGCGTTGCTGAGCTTCTTCGTCAACGTCCATCCGCTCAAGCGCGATCCGGTACCGCTCGACCTGCGGCCCGGCAAGTTGCTCACGGTCGACGTCCTGATCCCTACCTACAACGAACCCACCGAGCTGCTCGAGATCACGCTGCGGGCCGCGCTCGACATGCGCTATCCGCAAGCCTCGCACGTGCGGGTGTACCTGCTCGACGATGGTGGCACGCTGCAAAAGCGCACCCAGGCCTCGCCTGCCAAGGCAGCCGAGGCCCGGCAGCGGCACATCGACCTGCAGGCACTGGCACGCCGTCACGGCGCCCGCTACCTCACGCGCGACAAGAACCTCAATGCCAAGGCCGGCAACGTCAACGAAGCGCTGTCGCACTGCATCGGCGACCTGGTGCTGATCCTCGATGCCGACCACGTGCCGACCGTCGACTTCCTCGAAAAGACGGTCGGCTTCTTCCAGCAGGACGAAAAGCTGTACCTGGTGCAGACGCCGCACTTCTTCATCAATCCCGATCCGGTCGAGAAGAACCTGGACATGTTCGGTCGCATGCCGCCCGAGAACGAGATGTTCTATGCGGTGATACAGCGCGGCCTCGATTTCTGGGATGGTGCCTATTTTTGCGGTTCTGCCGCCGTGATCCGTCGTTCGCACCTGGATGAAGTGGGCGGCATCGGCGGCGTCTCGATCACCGAGGACGCCGAGACCGCCATGAAGCTGCACGCCAAGGGCTATCGCAGCGCCTACCTGAACGAACCGCTGATCTCGGGCCTGCAGCCGGAGACCTTTTCCAGCTTCATCGTGCAGCGCCTGCGCTGGGCGCAGGGCATGGTGCAACTGTTCCTGCTGCGCAATGTGTTCACCATGAAGGGGCTGACGATCCCGCAGAAGCTGTGTTATTTCTCCAACACCTTCTACTGGTTCTTCAGCTATGCGCGGGTGATGCTGTTATTGGCGCCGATGGCCTACCTGGTGCTGGGACTGCGGTTCTATAACGCCAGCATTCCCGAATTCTTCGCCTACGGGCTGCCGGCCATGGTCGGCGCCATCCTGACCTCGGATTACCTGTTCGGTCGCTATCGCTGGACGCTCATCTCGGAACTGTACGAAATGCTGCAGTCGCTGTTTTCGCTGCAGGCGATCCTGATGGTGATCAGGAACCCGCGCGCACCCAGCTTCAATGTGACGCCCAAGGGCGAGCACCTGGAACATGACACCGTGTCGCAACTGGCCGGCCCGTTCTATTTCGTCTATGCGATGGTGGTGCTGACCATGGTGGTGGGGCTGTTCAAGCTGGCGCACGCCAATGAGCACCAGGATGTCATCATCTCGGCCCTGTGCTGGGACCTGCTCAACCTGATCATCCTCAATGCCTGCATCGGGGTGCTGTATGAACGCAAGCAACGGCGCGCCTCGCCGCGGGTGCCGGTCAACCTGAACGCCGAAGTGGCGCTGCAGCGTGAAGACGATGCCGGCGTTACCGAGCGGCTCGATCCCCGGCACAGCGCCGAAATCGAACGGGTGCTCGACGATCCGTTGCCGTGCCGGGTGGTCGATATTTCATCGGGTGGCGCGCAGTTGCAGTTCGCCATCGAGCTGGCGGGCCAGGTCAACCTGCGCATGAACCGCCTGCGTGTCTACAACCATGCGCTGGGCCATGACAGCCTGGTACCCATTGCCGTGCGCAGCAGCTTCACGTCCAAGGACAAGAAGCGGTTCCTGGTGGGCGTGCAGTTCACCGACCGCAGCGTGGCCGGCCTGTCCGAGACGGTCTCGCTGGCCTCGGGCGACAGCGAACGCTGGAGCCGCTATCGGGCCCACCGCAACCAGCGCCTGGGCATCCTGGGCGGCATCGTGCTGCTGGTGCGCCTGGGTACGGTGCATGTCAGTGCCCAGTACTACCTGTTCTGCAAGGGCATGCTGGCCTATCTGCATCGGCGCCTGGTGGCGCCGTTGCTGGCGACGCGTTTCGTGGCCTCGCTGCCGTACCGCCTCAAGCGTTTTTATCGTTATCTCATCAACTGATCCGGAGTTGCTCATGTCCTCGCCCAACAGCCTCGCGCGGCGTTTTCCCCTGGTTGCCACCGGCAGCGTGCTGCTGGCCGCGGCCCTGTTGTCCGG
Source organism: Herbaspirillum sp. YR522 (assembly GCF_000282575.1). Classification (GTDB taxonomy): domain Bacteria; phylum Pseudomonadota; class Gammaproteobacteria; order Burkholderiales; family Burkholderiaceae_D; genus Herbaspirillum. The sequence goes on from NZ_AKJA01000006.1 coordinate 27,307, forward strand.
CTGGCAGGCACTGGCGCACGCGCAACAGCCACAGCAGTCACAGCAACCGCCGCGCGCCCTCGTAGCGCCAGCGCCCGCCGCTACCGCCAATGTCACCGTCGCCGGCACCGCGCTGGCGCCGGCCAAGGACGGCAGCCGCGAGATCCGCCTGGCCGACCTGGGCGGCAAGCCGGGCCCGATGCGCCTGACGCGCCTGGACGGCGCGGCCATGCTGGCAATGCCACTGTCGCGCCGCGAAAACATCAAGTCGGCCGTACTGCACCTGGTGTCGACCAACTCGATCGCCTTGAACAACCGCTCGCAACTGGTGGTACGTCTCAACGGCCACAGCATCGCGCAATTGCAGTTGTCGGCCCGCCAGCCAGAGATCACGGCCGACATCCGCCTGCCGCTGGACCAGCTCAAGCCGGGCTACAACCAGTTGATCTTCCGCGTGGCGCAGCATAGCCAGGACAGCCAGTGCGAAGACCCCAATGCCCCCGAACTGTGGACCGAGATCGACACCGTGCAGTCCACGCTGCGCCTGCAATCCGAGCTCAAGCCGGTGGCCCCGCTGTTGTCCGACTTGAACGACCTGTTCGATCCCAAGCAGCACGTGGCACAGAAGTTCAACATCATCACCGCGGTTCATCCCGGTTCCGACGATGCGCTGGCCGCCGGTGGCATGGTGGCGCAGGGCATCGGCCTGAAACTGAAGTATGTGTTGCCGGCCATCCGCCAGGTCGATGCGCAGGCCGGCAATGGCGGCGGCCCCGTGCCCGGCCTGCAACTGGGCGCACTGGCCGGCGCCGACAACGTGCTGGTGGGCACCCGCGAGCAGCTCAAGCCCTATCTCGACGCCAGGATCCTGGCGCAGATCAAGGACAGCTTCCTCGGCATCTATGCCATGCCCGACAGCCAGCACGTGCTGCTGGTGGTGTCCGGCATGGATGCGCGCCAGGTCAGCCGCGCCGCGCAGGTGTTTGCGTGGCAGAACCTGGAGTTCCCGCAGCAGAACCAGTGGACCATCACCGACTTCATGCCGCCCGATTTGCCCAACTACCTGCCCCAGGCCAATATTGCCGCGCAGGGTATCTACAGCTTCAAGCAACTCGGTTTCAGCACCGGCCCCATCACCACCGTCTCGCCTGCCGAGGTCAACGTCAACCTGCCGCCCGATGTCTACGCCCAGGAAGACGCGCAGATGGAGTTCCGCCTCAATTTCTCGCAGGGTGCCATGCTCAATTCGAGCATGGTGATCAACCTGTACCTGAACGACGTATTCCAGCGCGCCATTGCGATCGAAGACCGCCAGGGCGGGTTCTATGACAACTACCGCCTCAGCCTGCCGCTGCGGCACTTCAAGCCCGGCAACAACGTCCTGTCGTTCCGTCCGGTGATCATGCCCAACCGCCAGTGCGACCAGACCGGCCCGCTCAACATGAGCCTGTTCGACGATTCGTCGCTCAAGGTGCCCTACATCTATCGCTTCGCCCAGCTGCCCGACCTGTCGCGCTTTGCCAGCAATGCCTTTCCGTATGTGACGCAAAGCGACGGCAGCCGCCTGGCGGTGGTGGTGGCCGGTCGCGACAGCGCCACCATCGGCGCGGCATGGACCCTGCTGGCCAAGGTGGCCCAGAAGCAGACCGTGCCGCTCAACGGCGCCCAGGTCACCTTTGGCAAGCCCACCGTCAATCGTCATGCGCTGGTCGTGGGCGCCGTGGGCAACCTGCCCAAGGACCTGATCAAGGAAGCCCCGTGGACGCTGGAAAGCAACCTGACCTTCGCCGGTGCCTCGATCCCGATGGCCACGCCAAGCACGCAATCGAGCTGGTTCCGCCAGCAGTTCCAGACCATCGCCGGCACCAACCGCAGCACCGCCGATTCGAGTTACCTCAATACCGGCGTCACCGGTGACGCCCGGCTGCACCGGCAGATGCTTGTCATGCAGTTTCGTGCCTCGGCGCTGGACGACCATACCGCCACCGTGTTTGCCTCGGCCTCGCCCGAGCAGCTGGAGCAGGGCATGGAACAACTGGTCAGCCCGGCGGCCTGGAACAACCTGGCCGGCGACGTCTCGCTGCTGTCGCTGGGCAAGAACGAAGTGGCCACCCAGCGCCTCGGTCCGACCTACGACGAAGGCACCATCGGCAATGCCGAATACCTGGGCTATATCGCATCGAAGTATCCCTGGATCTGGTATGGGGTCGTGATGTTCGCCTTGCTGGTACTGGCATGGCTGGTCTGGAGGCAGCTGCGTGCCCACCTGCGCCGCCGCCAGGCCCACCGTAACCTGGACGTCTGAAGGAAGACCACGTGAGCGCGCCCCGTTTTCCCCGACAGAAGCTTTTCGCACGTAGCCTGGGCCTGGCCGCGGCGGCCGGTTGTGCCTGGCTGGCGCCGCCATCCTGGGCGCAGCAGGGCAACCTGGACCGGGTGCAACGCCAGGACCAGCAGATCGACGTGGTGCGCGGCGGCGATGCGCGCGCCAGCCGCGGCGTGCAGCAGGCGTTGCGCCAGCGCGCCGAGCAGGACCGGCGCCAGACCGGCCAGCTGCGCCAGCGCGAACAGCAGGCCCTGCTGCGCCGTTCGGCGCAGCAAGCCGAGGCCACGATCGCGGCCGGCACTGCGGCGGTGGTGGCCGAAGGTGTTGACGAACGCGGCCTGTGGAAGCTGCTGCAACAGAAGAACCTGGTCGCCTTTGACCGCCAACTGGCCAGCCTGCGCCAGCGACACGGCCAATGGCAGCCCTCGGCTGGCCTGCTCCAGGAACGCCAGCGCCTGCAGGCCGAGGTCGATATCGAACGCGCCCTGGCTGCGGCAGCCGGCGGGCAGGGCGGCGCGCTGGACGGCCTGCAGGCATTGATCGTGCGTTACCCGGCGCAATTTTCGTGCGAGCGCATCGACCGCTTGTGGAGCGCCGCCGAATTTCTTGCCAAGGGCGGCCGCGGCGCCGCCGCGCTGGCGCTGTATCGCTCGGTGTTTCCCGATTGCACGCCGCCGGCCAACCGCATCGCCACGCTGTACATGGCACGGCAGACCCTGGGGGCCGACAGCGCCGCCGTCACGCAGCTGGTCGAGCTGGAGCGCGATGCCCAGCGCGACGACGACAGCCAGGCGCGCTATGCACGGCTGGTGTACGACCGCGAACTGACGCGCCTGGCGGCGCTGGCCCCGGCCAGCCCACAGGCCCTGCAACGGGTCGCGCCGCTGGCCGAAGCGGTACGCGGCTACCTGGATGCGCCGGCCGCTACGCTGGTGGGCTGGATCATGCTGGCCCACGACGACCTGGCCGAAGCCGCCGTCTGGTTCAACCGCGCCCGCCAATGGCAACCGGCCAATGTCGACGCCCAACTGGGCCTGTTGCAGATTGCGCTGGACACCGGCAATGTGGCCGGCGCCGAGAGCCTGCTGGCGCAACCGGCGCTGGCGGCCGACCCGCGCGCCCGTGCCCCGCGCGCGCGGCTGCAATTGCTGCGCGCCGACCGTCTCAACCGCGACAAGAACTACGGCGCCAGCCTGGCCGCGCTCGACGACGCCATGCGCCTGGGCGCCAGCGCCGACGAGACGGCGCAGCTGCGGGCCTGGAACCTGTATGGCAGCGGTCGCTACGAGCAGGCGTCGCAACTGTTTGCCAGCCAGTACCGCAGCAGCGGCGACGCCCGCATGGCCGAAGGCTGGGCGCTGGCCGAAAGCGCCCGCGGGCGGCTGGACCTGTTGGCCGGCGATCCCGAGGCCCGCCACGCGCCGCTGGCCGACTATGTGATGGCGCTGCAGGCCCAGCAACTGTATTACCGCAAGCAATTCATCGACGCGCGCGGCCTGCAGCGGCGCATCGAATCCGACCTCGCCGCGCAGGACACCAAGGATGCGGTGGCCGGCCTGCAATTGCGCGACAGCATTGTCGCCTACCAGCCCCAGGCCGACCTGACGGGCGTGGACGCGGCCTCGGTGACGGCCGGATTGACTTATTCCAACCACGCCGGCGGCGAGGGCCAGGGCCATCTGGCAACCCTGGCCCCGGCCTTGCGCGCCGAATGGTTCGGCGGCACCAATGGCACCCGCATCTACAACCTGCGCTGGCGTGCCCTGCAACTGGACGCCGGGCGCATTACGCCCGACCGCACCGCGCAGGCCCTGGGCGTGCCGGCCGGCGCCACGCAATCGGGCAAGCCTGGCGTGCAAGACCTGTGGTTCAGCGTCGAAGACAGCCTGTGGCTGACTGCGCCGGGGCGGCTGTCGTGGCAGGCGGCCCTGGGCGCGACCACTGGCGGCGCCGGCGGCAGCGCACTGCATGGCATGGCGACGCTGGGACAACAGACGGCATGGGGCAACTGGTCGACCTATGTCGGCAGCAACCCGGTGCGCGATTCGCTGCTGTCATGGCGCGGCAATGCCCTGGGTACCAGCGGCGACTGGTGGGGCGCGGTGCGGCGCAATGCCATCGGCGCCCGTACGCTGGTGCAGGTGAGCCCGCGCTGGAGCGCATCGGCCAATGCCGAACTGGCCAATTTCAACGGCCACAACGTGCAGTCCAATCGTGCGGCGGTGCTCGACCTGGGCGCCGGCTACGATCTCAAGCTGGCCAACTTCGATTACTTCAACGTCGGCCCGGCGCTGCATTACCTGCACTACGACAACAACCAGAACCAGTACGGCTGGGGCCTGGGCGGCTACTACAGCCCGCAGCGCTCGGTCAGCCTCGGGCTGGCGTCGCAGTTCCAGACCGAGGAAGGACGGCAGGTGCAACTGACGGGCAATCTGGAACTGGGCATCAATCGCGCCAGCGAGTCGGCATCGAGCTGCCTGCCGGTGGCATATCGCAGCGTGGCGGCAGGCGCCATCAATTGCGGTTATGCTGGCAGCAGTAACAGCGGCATGTACACGCATGTGCAGCTGGCGGCGGTGAAGCGACTGTCGCCGCGCTGGCAGCTGGGCGTGCTGGGCGACCTCAACGTGACGCCCGGGCGCGACCGGCAATATGCCACCATGCTGTTCGTGCGCTACTTCTTCGACGACCGGGCGGCGGTGTTCAGCCGCGACCTGCCGAAGAACACGCGCGACTTCTCTGGCCAGTTGGACGATGGACGATGACATCATTGCGATACAAGCGGCGCCTGTTGCTCCAGGCTACCGCGGCACTTGCCTGCAGCAGCTGGCTGCCGGCCATGGCGGCTGACGCCCGGCCTGCGGCCTGCGCGCCCGCCTGGCCCCAATGGGACGCCTTTGCACGGCGCCAGATCCAGGCCGACGGCCGCATCGTCGATTTCTCGGTGCCCGAACAGCACAGCACGTCCGAGAGCCAATCCTACGGCATGTTCTTTGCGCTGGTGGCCAACGACCGCGCGCGCTTCGACAGCATCTGGCGCTGGAGCCGCGACAACCTCGGCGCCGGCTCGGACAAGTTGCCGGCCTGGCACTGGGGGCGCCGCGAGAGCGGCAGTTTCGGCGTGCTCGATCCCAACTCGGCGTCCGACGCTGATCTGTGGTTTGCCTATGACCTGCTGGAAGCGGCACGCCTGTGGCAGCAGCCGCAATATCATGCCGCGGCGCTGGCGCTGCTGGCCCAGGTCAAGCAACGTGAAGTCAAGGTCATGCCCAAGCTGGGGCCGATGCTGTTGCCCGGGGAATTCGGTTTCGATGCCGGCAAGGAGCGCTGGCGCCTCAATCCCAGTTACCTGCCGCTGCCCTTGTTGCGCCGTTTCGCCACGGTGGACCCGACCGGCCCGTGGGTCGCCATGGCCCAGGCCAGCGCGCGGCTGGTCATCGAATCGGCGCCGCAGGGGTTTGCGCCCGACTGGGTGATCTACGACGCGGCCAAGGGTGTCGTGCCGGATACCGAACGTTCGACCCTGGGCAGCTACGACGCCATCCGCGTCTACCTATGGACAGGCGTGACCGCCGATGGCGATCCGCTGGTGGCCGGCGTGCGCAATGCGCTCGCCCCGATGGTGCGCGCCGTGGTCAATTATGCCGCCCCGCCCGAGAAGATCGACAGCGTCACCGGTGCCCCGGTGGGACGTGGCCCGATCGGGTTCTCGGCGGCGCTGCTGCCATACCTCAAGGCGGTGCAGGCCGATGATGCGCTGGCCGCGCAGCAGCGCCTGGTGGCCGACAAGTGGTCGGCCTGGCAAGCCGGCGCACCCAAGCCGGGGGCTGCCGGCGACGGCGAATTCAATTACTACAACAGCATGCTGACCTTGTTCGGCTGGGGCTGGCTGCAGGGACATTACCGCTTCGACGCCAACGGCCAGCTGTTGCCCGGCTGGGCCTGCAGGTCCTGATATCGCTGGCACCAGCGGCGTCCCCATGACGACAAAACCCGCCATCAGGCGGGTTTGTCGTTGTTGCGGATAGCGCTTACTTCTGTGCCGGCTCGCGGAAATAGATCCGGCGCGGCAGCGCCCACAGCAGCAGGGCGGCACCCACCACGCATTCGGCAGCCACCACGTACAGGCCGATGGCGGCACTGCCGGTGATGTCGCGGATCTTGCCGACCATGTACGGGGTGATGATGCCACCCAGCTGGCCCACCGAGTTGATCAGCGCGATGCCGGCGGCCGCGGCCGCGCCCGACAGCACGCGCGGTGGCAGGATCCAGAACAGGCCGATACCGGCGATGATGCCGGTGGCGGCAGCCGACAGCGCGATCACCAGGATCAGCGTGTTGTCGCCGAAGTAGGCTGCGGCGGCATAACCGACGCCACCCAGCAACGCACACAAGGCCAGGTGCCAGCGGCGTTCGCCGGTACGGTCAGAGTTGCGGCCGATCAGGATCATGCCCAGGCCGGCCGACAGGTACGGCACCATCGAGATCAGGCCGATGATGAAGGTGTCGTCGGTGCCGGCGGTCTTGATCAGCTGCGGCATCCAGAACACCAGGCCATAGATGCCCGAGGCCAGCACCAGGTAGATCAGCGACATGACGATGGTGGTCGGCTGCTTCATGGCCGCGCCGAACGAATGCACCGCTTCGCTCTTGGGTTCGGCCGCCAGGCGGTCGATCAACAGCTTCTTTTCGTCAGCCTTGAGCCAGCGCGCGTCTTCGATGCGGTCGTCGATCACCAGATAGCAGACCACGCCCAGGATGACCGACGGAATGCCTTCCAGCACGAACAGCCATTGCCAGCCGTGCATGCCGGCCATGCCGTGGCTCCACTTCATGATGCCACCCGAGAGCGGGCCGCCGATGATGCCGCACACGGCGATGGCCGCCATGAACAGCGAATTGATGCGGCCGCGCCGCACCGACGGGAACCAGTTGGTGAAGAAGTACAGCGCGCCCGGCACGAAACCGGCTTCCAGCAGGCCGATCAGGAAACGCAGCACATAGAACGAGGTCTCGTTGGAGACGAACATCATGGCCGCCGAGGCGATGCCCCAGGTGACCATGATGCGGGCGATCCAGCGCTTGGGGCCGACGCGGTGCAGGATCATGTTGCTCGGCACTTCGAACAGGAAGTAACCGATGAAGAAGATACTGGCGCCGAGGCCGTAGACGGCGTCCGAAAAACCGAGATCGCTTTGCATCTGCAGCTTGGCGAAGCTGATGTTGACGCGGTCCAGGTAGGCGAACACGAAGCAGATCATCAACAGTGGCACGAAGCGCAAGGTGATCCTGCGGTACAGGTTGGATTCTTGAATCTCCGCCGCGCTGGACGGAATGGGGGTTGCTGCCATGTTGTCTCTCCTCTGAGGGTCTTTGGGTCTTTGTTTGAAACCGAAGGCGCAAGCGTCCGCCACCGCGGGTGTCACGGTGCGAACCCTGATGTTTGTGTTCTTGTTATCAAGCTGGCCCACGGAAGGACTCCGGGTGCCCATGCTGCATTTCTAATACTTATTGTCGCTGCTGGCCGGCTGCATCGTGTCCCCGTGCAGCGGGCTGGCGTCCGGCGGCGCCGTGGGGCGCCGTCGGATGCGGTGGCATCAACCGCCGATCAGTAGGTCGCGCGACCGCCCGACAGGTCGAACACCGAAGCGGTGGTGAACGAGTTTTCTTCCGACACCAGCCAGGCCACCATGGCGGCCAGTTCTTCCACCTTCACGAAGCGCGCTCGGGGGATCTTCGACAGCATGTACTCGATGTGCGCCGGGGTGCACTGTTCCAGGATGCGGGTCTGGGCCGCGGCCGGGGTGATGGCGTTGACGGCGATGTTCTTGGTCGCGGTTTCCTTGCCCAGGCTCTTGGTCAGCGCGATCATGCCAGCCTTGGCGGCGCTGTAGGCCGATGCGGTCGGGTTGCCTTCCTTGCCGGCGATGGACGCGATGTTGACGATACGGCCGTAGTTCTGCGCGATCATGCGTTGCACCACCACCTGGTTGACGTAGAAAGCGCCGTTCAAGTCGATGTCGATCACGCGACGCCATTCCTCGGGCGAGTAGTCCGCCACGGGTGCGTTCTGGCCGGCGATACCGGCGCTGTGGACCAGGATATCGATCGACTGGGTCACTTTTTCGGTTGCTTCGATGGCGCGCTTGACGTCGGCTTCGCTGGCGATGTCGACCTTGACGGTCTCCACATGGCCCAGCTTTTCCAGCTTGGCACGCGCTTCGGACAGGGCCTTTTCGTCCATGTCCCACAGCACGACCTTGGCCTTGCCCTGCAACAGGCGCTCGGCGACGGCATAGCCGAAACCTTGTGCACCGCCGGTGATGATGGCGCTACGGCCCTGGAAGTCGTAATGATTCATAAGTGCTCCTTCTCGTGATCTTGAGGTGTGTCGCGCGAGCGTCTGGCGTCGCCGCAGCGTTATTTTTATTATTGGATGGATGGTCGTGCCACGGCCGGGCGCGTGGGCGTCCGGCCGCTATCGATCTAGGCGTCGATGGTCTTCTGTTGCTGTTCGCCCAGGCCGTCGATACCCAGGCGCATGGTCTGGCCAGCACGCAGGTACACCGACTCGGGCTTGACGCCCATGCCCACGCCCGGAGGGGTACCGGTGGAGATGACATCGCCCGGTTGCAGGCTCATGAACTTGGACAGGTAGGCCACCACGTGGGCCACGCCGAAGATCATGGTGCTGGTATTGCCGTTCTGGTAGCGCTTGCCGTCGACTTCCAGCCACATGCCCAGCTTTTGCGGGTCGGCGACTTCGTCGCGGGTGACCAGCCATGGGCCGATCGGACCGAAGGTATCGCAGCCCTTGCCCTTGTCCCAGGTGCCGCCGCGTTCGATCTGGTATTCGCGCTCGGACACGTCGTTGACGACGCAATAGCCGGCCACGTGCGACAGTGCATCCTTTTCGTCGATGTAGCTGCCGCCCTTGCCGATGACCACGCCCAGTTCGACTTCCCAGTCGGTCTTCTTGGAGCCGCGGGGGATCTTGACGTCGTCATTGGGGCCGACCACGGCCGATGTCCACTTGTTGAACACGACCGGTTCGGCCGGGATCGGCAGATTCGATTCGGCGGCGTGATCGGCGTAGTTCAGGCCGATGCAGATGAACTTGCCGATATTGCCGACGCAGGCGCCGATACGCGGATTGCCATCCACCACGGGCAGGCTGTCGATGTCGAGCGCGCGGATCTTGGCCAGCGTAGCGTCATCGAGGGCAGCGCCATTGACATCCTTGATATGGGCGGACAGATCACGGATCTTGCCAGCCTGGTCGAGGATGCCGGGCTTTTCCTGCCCAACCGGGCCGTAGCGGAGTAATTTCATCGTATTTCCTTTGGAAAGATGGGTTGTCTCAATATCCGGCACCGGCGGCCCACCCAGCGGGCTGCACACGACTTTGCGGCACCTTGTCGTTTTTGCGGATTGGATAATACCAGTTTATTGGTAAGACCAATGTGTTGTGGGGGATAAGATTTGGTTATTGGGTGATGCCCCTGCGAGGTAAGGGCGCGCAAGATTGCCGTGCACAGTGACGAATCGTGGCGGTTCTTGGGTAACGATAGCGGACAAAGCATAGTGAGGAATCGCCCCTACGTTAGCAGACCGGCTGATTATCTGGTTGTCGTGCCTGTTGATGAATAGAGAGGCGTATGCCTAGACGATTGTCCAAGTCACCTTTGGATGTTTGTCTTTATGAATATTCTTAGTTGAATCGGGTATCTCTATATGAAAAAAAATTCCGATATATGTAAGTATATGTAAAACCGCCGCATGCTAGAGTTCTCGCTTGCTGAAAATCTTGCCAGCGGGGGCGGGACAACATGTCTTTCAGCAGGGCATTTCATCGGTCAGGGGAGCACGGCGTGGCGGGGGCTGCACTAGATACATTTTTATTCGGGAGCAGCAACTCAATCGTTGCAGGAGCCCATGCCGTTCCGTTCGTCAACAAAGCGGACGACAACCTAATCCAGCATGTCATTCGGCATTTGCTAACTTCCCTCTGCGTTTCAATCAAAAATCGGTTTTCGATCATGGCATTCGTCAGCGCGGTAGGGAAATTGCGTTGGGCACCCATTAGGCCCTACGCGCCTATCGTCGTTGCCGGTCTGCAGCTGCCTTCGATGAAATTTCTTTTTCGAGCGAGGGGCGGGATTTTTGCTGGAGAAGGTTCACCCATACATTCAGCGTTCAATTAACTTCCGATGGTGCAAGTGCAGGTGGGCTCTTAAAGCCTTTCCTGATAAAAATGGGTAGCAGTTATCTGCTTCAAAAATGGTCGAACGAATTGTGGCGCCTGAACTTCAAACGGAATACCTATCTAGCGATCAAGTCGTGTGGGCCATAGGGAGTGCGGTCCAAGTAAATCGGATCCCATTCGATGCTGCATTACTGAATCAGTCATTTCCCCCACCATACACATTCTCTTCCCTCGTCGAGCCGTGTCGACGCCTGGGACTTACCGGCACACTGAAAACCGGAATCCGTAAGATTCAGAAGGCGAAGTTTCCTTGCCTTATCGAACTCAAGAAAATCGGGGAAACTAGCAAAACTGAAGCAGATGCCACTGGCTCCCTTCAGAAAGAACCAGAGATTCTATTTGCCGTCAAAGCTGATCCCGAAGGGGTCTGGGTGTTCTATCCTGGGCAGCAAAAACCCGTTCAACTAACTTTAGAGGCGCTTAACGCCTTATCTACGGGACAATTTATTGAATGTCTCGTGGTCAATAAGAGTGTTTCCGATCCTGATTCGAACAGCAGGAAGCGGTTTGGTTTTTCCTGGTTTATTCCTGTTTTATTGAAACACAAATCAATTTGGCGTGATGTACTCGTCGCTTCCCTGGTCATACAGCTGATTGCTTTAGCTACCCCTTTATTTACGCAAGTAATCATCGACAAGGTGGTCGTGCATCAAACGAGCAGCACGTTGATCGTGATGGGTATCGGGCTTGCGGTGTTCATGGTCTTCAACGCCATACTGACTTGGGCTCGTCAATACCTCGTTCTCCACACAGGCAATCGAGTAGACGCACAGCTCGGTTTGGCGGTGATGGAGCATTTATTCAGATTGCCGCTAGCGTATTTCGAGAATCGGCCCACTGGAGTTATTGCCGCTCGCTTGCACGGTGTCGAAAGTGTTCGTGAATTTGTGTCGTCCAGTATCGTTACATTGATATTGGATTTGCCATTCCTTCTAATTTTCGTCGGCATCATGTTCTACTACAGCGTGCCCCTGACCTTGATGGTACTGGGTATCTTGTTAGTAATCGCGCTGTTATCGGTTGCCATCGCGCCGATTTTCAGAACGCGCATGAACTACCAGTTTCTGCTGGGGGCTCGAAATCAGGCATTTCTGACCGAATATGTTTCTGGCCTGGAGACAGTCAAAAGTCTCCAGATGGAACCACAATTAACAAAAAAATGGAGAGGCTACCTGGCCAGCTATCTCGAAGCTGGATTTCAGACGCGTCAGATTGCGAACACGTATAACGTTGCGGCCAACATGCTGGAGCAGTTGATGACGCTGCTTGTCCTGACTGTCGGCGCCTGGCAGGTGATGAACGCGTCCACTGGTGCTAGCGAAGCCTTCACTATCGGCATGTTAGTCGCATTTCAAATGTTTTCAGGGAAGTTGAGCCAGCCCATCTTGCGCCTCGTGGGCTTATGGCAGCAATTCCAGCAGGCGTCCATATCGGTAAAACGCTTGGCGGATATCATGGATGCGCCAGCGGAGCACTATGCTGTTTTGCCTAGCAGAGATGCCAAGCAAGTGGGCCGAGTCGAAGTCATAGATGTCGCTTTCAAATATGGGCGCGACCGGCCTTATCTGTACCAGCATCTCAACATCACGTTGCGACCGGGAACTACGTCGGTTCTTATTGGACCATCGGGCTCAGGAAAGTCGACGCTAGCCAAGCTTTTGCAAGGCTTCTATCAGCCTGCAGAAGGACAAATAAAAATTGACGGCGTGGATATTCGGCACTTGGCAGCGAATGAACTGAGGTCCTACTTCGGCATCGTTCCACAGGAGACGAATTTGTTCTCCGGTTCCATCTATGACAACTTGATGTTTGCAAATCCACAGGCGACTTTTGATCAGGTTGTTCAGGCGTGCAAGATGGCTGAAATTCATGCCGTTGTCGAAGGTCTCCCGCAAGGATATCAAACCGAGATTGGTGAGCGAGGCGCTGGCTTGTCAGGTGGACAAAAGCAACGACTTGCAATTGCCCGAGCTTTGTTAAAGAGACCCAAAATTCTCATTTTTGATGAAGCCACCAGTGCACTTGATTCTGAGACGGCCGAACAATTTGCGAGAACGATTAATACCTTGAGGAGAAAAGTAAGCATGCTCTTCATTACACACCAACTTCCGAAAAATCTACAAATTGATGAAGTTATACGAATTGGCGAGAAATGTCTTCTCGAAGTTCCTAGCAATGGAGTTTCTAAAAATGACCATAACGACAATCTTTAGACAATGTCGGGCGACTTTATCTAAGAAAAATTCGGAGCCAGTATGAGAAAAAAATTGATATCACTTGCTCTATCACTTTTTCTATATTCAATTATTTTTTACGCGCATGCACAATTTATTCCATTTGATATTGAAGCAGAGCGAGTAAGCCCGCAAGAACCGATACATGTTCCGAATATTGTCCATCAATATGGATACGCAGATTATTTGGTCGAACCGAGAATGCTGGTAAAAGGTGCTAACGAAATAGTTCATCTTCGGGTTCCTACTGCTTCATTTCTTAAACAAGCTGACCGCCCGGGGTTAGTCAGAAAGTACGAGTTTTATTTGGAGATGTACTACCCGAATTTTTCAGGCTTTGGCGATAGCAAAGCTTGCAGTGCCCTTCGGAAAGAAGTCAATAGCTATGATGCTTGTCCTGGGCAAATGACGGTCGGCATTGGGCATTCACCCCCTAAAAATCCCGTTAAAACGATGGCTTGGCTTCAGAAGGAAATTGATTCGGGCGGCCTTAAAGAAGACGTGACGAATAAAATTCGCTTAAATGGGCTGCAGTTTATTGGTGTTGACCAAGATAATCCTAAGGGACCGTATTTTTCAGCAAGAGCAAAATTCTATACAACAAATTCAATACCCAGGACGGTAATTTCATGCCAGGAATATGTTCCTCGCCCGATGTGCAATGCGGACCTGGTGTCGAAGAATAATCCGGCTATTCGGATAACTATCGATTTTGGCTTTGATTTGCTTCCGGAGTGGGAAAAAGTACTAGCGGGAGTAGAAAATTCTGTTGATGCAATGATTGTTCAGACATTCACGATATACAAATAAAAAGGGATGGGAAATGGGGGTTTTGACGCTCACAGCAACGCAAGTTGCTCAAATCAAAGTATTCCAGACGCAGCTTAATAACGGGAATTTGACGGTCGGGCAAGTTTGGGGCCAGTTGGCTGGTTTCGGTGATTCCTATGCTGTCAGTGCTGTGGCAGTCATCAATCAACCTGGGTCGCTGCCATGGGCCATTGTTCGATCCATTTGGGATCAAGCAGGAGCAGATTTCTCAAAATTTGATGTCGTCGCGGCGCAGCATCTGAATAACTATATAGATGAAATTGTTCGCCTAGATGGTGCGGGTGATCTTAACCTCCCTACAACCGATTTCATAGAGAAAAGTTATGTCTCTGCCCTCCGGAAAAATCAAATATCCCCGTACGCAGCGATCGATATCCTTGTTGAAAAACTCATTACCACTACTACCATGTCGTGGCTTCCTCATTGGTACAACACTCCTGGTGCGGTCATGTTGGAAGCCGGTCGAGTCCGTGCGAGTGATCAGACAATATTGGCGGATGTAGACGAAGGGAAGGCGCGTAGCATATGGTTCGCTACCGGAGCGGAGGGAATAACTAATACATTTTTGACGGCGCCGGCCTCAATGCAAGTCGAGCTAGCTACGCAGCTGAATCGCTGGATTAACGGCGGTAGCAGCTATTCCCTGAATTCTAATGGAGCAGTATTGTATTACTACAACGCTGCTACGGGGAATTGGGCATTTTTTGACAAATCAGGCACCGGTTCCGCGCTCATCGATGGGGTTATTCAGCGCATAGATTCGTCAAACTGGCGGTATGACTCCGGCAGCAAGCATTATCAAATACTTGACCAAGATGGAAACTGGAAGACCGCAGCAGTTGATGGTGCGAGCGACAATTTTGTCGTTGATAACGGCATAGCATACGCCGAAGCGAATTTGGATCTATCAATCGCTTTTCGGCTTTCGATGTTGCAAAAATCAGCTCTGAGTGCAGGATTGAATGGAGCCGACGGTGCGTCACCGGAACGCATAGCTGCATGGGAATCCGTTCTCTCAGATTTTCCTGATGCTCGCATTGCCGATGATGGAAACGGTAACTACATCCTCATTGATGATCAGGGAAATAAGTTGGCAGCAGTATTGTATAAGGATGGCTCTTATACGGAATTGCGAGCCATAGATGGATCGTTAATTGTGCAAATGGTCAATGATGGCCATTACTGGAAGTCGGTATTTGATACTTCAACGGGAACGGATAAACTGGTTCGATTCAATCCAGATGGATCTGTCGGCGACCAGTATCCTGATACTGGTTCAGCAAATTTACCCTATGCATTAGCTGCCACGTCAAATTTCCTCTCGCTCGTGCAGGCAATCCAGAGCGGCAAGCCCCTCCCCATTCTTACTGCAGGTGTGAACACACTGGTGAACATGCAGCAATATGCTGGGGAAGTAAATACCACCCTTTCCGGGGCAGCTACAGCGCTAAATACATTATCAACGCTTGCATTTCTACAGCGCTCGATCCGAAACGGAGATGCTCTTGGGACGATTTATGCTGGAGCGCAGCTCACAAACATCGGCGCGCATTTTTTCCAGGATTCGCTGCAGAGTTCGGGGGTCTATAGTTATGTGAAGGATTCCGTAACGCCCATATCGGCGGGTGGCGCTGTAACTCCCCTCGATGTAGGTGTCGCCGGCATTGGAACTATCTACAACCTGGAACAAGGCAATTACATTGGTGCAATCACCAGTGCTTTAGCGCTTATTCCTGTCTACGGTCAGATTATCGCGATTGCTGGAATGATCGTGCAACTGATAACTGGTGACGAAGACCCTCCATCCGGAAGTGCAAAGTTCGACTGGAACGCGGATGGAAGCATCGGCATTCGCACTCTGTGGAATCAGGCAGGTGGAGGCGATATAGCGGCAAATACGTTGAGTGGCTTTCTCTCAACGTTGAAGTCAATTATGGATGATGCCGTCAATAAAAATCCAGGCGCACCTCTGGGATTAATTCCGAACAGGATGCCTAGTATCACGTATGGCGGGGCGTGGATTCTTTACGATATGGATCCAGTGACCGGTCGCGAAAGAGGCTTGACCTACGACGCAAATGGACGACCAACAAATGCTATTGCAGGCTCTCCGGAATTTTATCGAACATTAGCTCAACAATTCATTTATTCCTCATTGGGTAGAGAGGCCATTGCACCTCTCTGGGAAGTTGAGACCGCACACTTGCAGACGCTTGCTGGAGATCCACAAGCAGGGCTGACGGAACTTCAACGAGCTCAACGCAATAATCAACTTGCACCTTCATTGGATCCGAACGCCACCGTAGAAAATTGGCGGCCAGTCGTATTCGATCTCAATGGCGATGGCATTAAAACTGTCGCAAAAGAAGATGCTGGGATCGTCTTCGATATTGATAGCAGCGGATTTTATAAGGCGACGTCCTGGATATCCAAGCAGGATGCATTTCTTGTTCTTGATCGGAATTACAACGGCATCATCGATGACGCCAGCGAGATATTTTCAAACGGCTATGTTTCCGATGCAGCAAGGGGTCTGGCAGGATTGACGTGGGTCGATGCAAATGGCGACGGGAATATCACTAGCTACGATCCAGTTTTCAATGAGCTGCGCATTTGGCAGGATGTAGACGGAAATGGCGTCGTAAATAACGGCGAGGTTCGCTCACTTCAGGAATGGGGTATTACCGCGTTGCAGTATGCGCTGGGCACCTACGATCGGAATGGTCAAACGTATCAATTAGCTAGCCCTGATTTGCAAGCTGACGCGGTTGGGGTGCGTACGCACGTTGTCGAGGGAGGAATCATTGTCGAGTCCAGCAACGGATCCGTGTCGATGATTGTAACCAAGCTTGATGACCTGTCGAACATTGCCCCAGGAATGGATCGTGTAGCAAACGGAATCGAAGATATCCCGCTGAACATTTTAGCCAATGACCTTCTGAAAAACGACAAGGTCGGAAATGTTTCGGGGGCGGGTCTGGTAATGACCTCAGTGGGTGATGCCAAGCATGGCATCGTCAATCTGCAAAATGGCATAGTGTATTTCACGCCTGAAAAAGATTATTTCGGCGCGGACGCTGGATTTACTTATTGGGAAACGGATGGTTTTGGCAATGCCGCAAGTGCAAATGTCCAAATAAATTTGGCTCCGGTGAATGACGCGCCGGAGATTCTTAGCGACGGCCATCAACAACGAGCAATTTACGGCTTTAAAACTGTTATTGCTTCGACCGGGCAGGATGTAGGCACGAATAACCAGGCAGATAGTCCACAAGATGTTGTGACGATCCCGATCTACAGCCCCGGTATGGGAGCTTTTCCGGAGTTGATTCCTGGTGCCAATAATCCTGACGACTTTACCAAAAACTACCAGTGGGTGACTAAATACCACGACACCCCCGTCGAATATTTCGATCTATACAATGGGAAACTATCGGTACATGACGCAGACGGCGACGCACTGAGCTATTCCGTCTATACCGGATATGACACGAGCGGCGGAGAACCACTATCGCAGGCTACAGTCTGGTCTGTTCTGTGGGAGACGCGTGGAATCCCGACCGTCACTGGGCCCGAGGCACGGGTATATAAAACTAGGTACGGACAAGTTCTAGTTGATCAAGATGGAAATTGGGCCTATGTACCGTGGGAGTATGGGCATGTCCAGCCAGCTGGGACTGTTGGTGACATACCCGTTTTTGCCGCCGATCAAATCCCGACCCAAGACGCTTTTGAGATCACTGTAATCGACTCTCATGGCGCTTCCAGCAAGAAGACGATTGTTGTCACGCTCCCGATGCCTGTCGCTCGGCGCGATGAGGGTGGTGCGCCTATCGTCTTGGATTTGGATCGCAATGGCATCACGCTGCAAAGTGCTATTACAAGTAGTGCCTTTTACGACATTAAAGATGATGGCTGGCGCTATCAGATGGGTTGGACAACTGGTGGCGACGGTCTGTTGGCCTTTGATGCGAACGATGATGGGAAGATCAGCGGTGAAGGCGAGTTGAGTTTTAAATCTTATGTCGCCGGAGCTCAAACCGACTTGGAAGGGTTGGCGGCATTTGACAGCAATAAAGATGGGAAGATTGACTCATCAGATGCGTTGTGGAATCACCTGCGTGTTTGGCAGGATTCTAATGGAAATGGTCTTTCAGAGGATGGCGAAGTCAAAACGCTTTCTCAAGTCGGCGTCCAAGCCATTTCGCTGTCAAGTGATCGGAATTTCTCCACTTCAAACGGTAATACTATCCATGGCATGACTCAGGTCACCATGGATGACAACAGCACAATTCAGGCGGCAGATGTCACATTTCAAGTCACCGACAAGGTCGTCTTGAATAGGCCCGATGGCAGTCAGTCGATATTGACCCATTCGCAATTTTCGCAACCTTCAGACGTAGCTGGTTCTGATCAGGCAGACACGCTTGTCGGAACCACTGGGAATAACCATATTTCTGCTGGTGCAGGTGATGATTTCATCTACGACGACCAAGGAAACGACGCGATCGAAGGCGGCGATGGCAACGATGTTATCTACTCAGGCGCAGACGAAGATGTAATTCTTGCCGGAGACGGTCGAGATACGGTTTTCGCCGGCAATGCTAATGACCTGATTTTTGGTGAGGGCGGCGCCGATGCGCTATTCGGCGAGGCTGGCAACGATGTCATCTTTGCTGGCGAAGGAAATGACTTTGTTGACGGTGGGTTAGGTAACGACGTTGTTTCAGGTGATGCAGGCGACGATGAGATCTATGGCAACAACGGGTCTGATGCGTTATTCGGCGGAGACGGCGACGACATGCTCTCTGGAGGTGATGACGCCGATCAGTTGCAAGGCGACGCTGGAGATGACTTTCTCGATGGCGGTGCAGGCGCGGACAAAATGACCGGCGGGTCTGGCGATGATATTTATGTCGTCGATAGTGGCTCTGATGTGGTAGTCGAGCTGGCAGGTGAGGGGCGCGATACGGTTCGAACAAACCTCAATGGCTATGTCCTCGCAAGCAATGTTGAGAACCTCACTTTAACCGATGCGGAAAACGCCGCGAATCCTGGTTCTGACACTGATACCAACAATCCGCGCATTGCGAGAACGGCGTCAGGCAATGCCCTGGACAATGTAATCATTGGTAACCGCGCTGACAATACTCTCGACGGAGGCGCCGGTAACGACGTGCTTGACGGTGGCGCCGGCGTGGACACGCTTATTGGCGGAGTCGGGGATGATACTTACATAATCGATAGTGTCACCGATAATCTTATCGAAAAAGCCGGCGAGGGCAACGATACCGTCAAGTCCAGCATTAGCTTCACGCTAAAGGACAATTTCGAAAATCTCATTTTGTCTGGCATACAGGCAATAAATGGAACCGGTAACGCAGGTGACAATTCCTTAACGGGCAACAGTGCTAGCAACGTACTGAATGGAGGCGAAGGAGATGACACGCTTGACGGTGGTGCGGGCGCTGACATACTCGTGGGTGGGTCGGGCGATGACACCTATTTCATTGACAACGTCAATGATGTCATCGTTGAGTTGGATGGGGACGGAACTGATACTGTCAAATCCAGCATTGATTTTGCTCTTAGCGGATCTCTAGAAAATCTCACGTTACTTGGGGTTGCCAATAATGGTGCAGGTAATAGTTTAGATAATGCGATCATTGGAAACGACGCTGGTAACAGCCTGTTCGGAAATGAAGGTAATGACCAAATCACCTCCGGCGCAGGTAACGACATCATTGATGGCGGCTTGGGTGCGGACATCATGGCAGGCGGCGGCGGGGACGATATTTACATTGTTGACAATGCGAACGATGTCGTCATCGAGAATAGCGGTGACGGGATCGATCAAATTCGCACTTCTGAGAGCTACACCCTTGGAGCCAACATTGAACAGTTGGTTATCGTCGGCAATAAATCCGTAAGCATTGGTGGCAATAGTCTGGACAACGTTCTTACGGGTAACGATGCGGGTGATGTCTTGTCTGGTGGCGCAGGTAACGACACCTTGGTTGGTGGCGCTGGCGACGATATTCTGGTTGGCGGTACCGGTATTGATGTTCTGAAAGGTGGCAAGGGCAACGACACCTATGACGTCGATAGCGCCCAAGACATCATCACGGAAAATGCTGGAGAAGGGACTGATACTGTTCGCTCCAGCGTCAACTATACGCTCACTGCGAATCTAGAAAATCTCACGCTCACTGGGAGTGCATTGACGGGTACCGGCAATGAGCTTGACAACAAGATCGTAGGTAATAGCTTGTCAAACACATTGGTTGGGGGTGCTGGAAATGACGTTCTTGACGGCGGCGAAGGTGCAGATACGCTTAAAGGTGGAACTGGCAATGATGTCTACTACGTAGACAATGTCTCCGATACCGTCATTGAAAATACTGGCGAAGGCACCGACACGGTAATTTCTAGTGTGGATTACATACTTGGAAGTACGTTAGAAAACCTGACGTTGGTGGGCGGTGCGAAAAAGGGGACTGGTAACTCACTCAATAATATTCTCATCGGTAACGATAATGGCGTCACGTTAATCGACGGTGCCGGCGATGACATATTGATTGGTGGCGCTGGTGACGACTATTTGGATCCGGGAGCTACCGGTTTAGATACGTTGATTGGCGGTGCCGGCAACGATACCTACACCATTCACAATGGAGACACGATTGTCGAACTGGCGGGTGGCGGGATAGACACGGTTCGTACCTATAACTACAGTAACTATGTTTTGGGCGACAATCTCGAAAACCTCACCTTGATTGATGGATCGACATCGGGGAGCGGGAACGCCCTGGATAACGTTATTACCGGCAATAATCTCGGTAATACATTGTCGGGCGCCGGCGGCAACGACACCTTGATCGGCGGTACTGGTAATGATGTTCTTGATGGCGGGATAGGCGCCGACTCAATGTCCGGCGGTGCCGGAGGCGATACATATATTGTCGATGATATTGGCGATACCGTGACGGAGACGGCTGGCGCCGGGGGCGATCTAGTCAAATCTAGTATCAGCTATACATTGGGTGCCAATGTTGAAAATCTCACTTTGACAGGAACTTCCAGTCTGACGGGGACTGGCAACGAACTGGATAACATTCTTACGGCAAATGATGCCGGTAGCATACTTATCGGCGGTGCGGGAAACGATATGTTGTCTGGCGGCGCCGGTCGTGATGTCTTTGTTGGCGGCACTGGCAACGACACCTATGGCGTGGACCAAATATCCGACGTAATCGTCGAAAACGCTGGAGAGGGAGTTGATACTGTTAAAGCGAGTATCAACTATACGCTTGGTACGAACCTTGAAAACCTGACGTTGATCGGTGGCATGGCGACCTTTGGCATGGGCAACGATCAGGCCAATATCATCATCGGCAACAATGTCGGCGATACGCTTTCGGGCGGCGCAGGTAATGACACCATTACTGGCGGTACAGGCAATGATGTCATTGACGGAGGTACAGGTACTGACACGATGGCAGGCGGCGCCGGGGATGATATCTATTTTGTCGATAGTTCGACCGATATCGTCACTGAAAATTCCGGTGCTGGTAGCGATTCAATCTTTGCATCCATTTCGTACACGCTCAGCGCCAACGTCGAAAACCTGACCTTTACCGGATCTACCGCTGGATTGGTTGCAACCGGCAATGCTTCTGACAACGTTCTGACTGCCAATAGCGCTGGAGCCACGCTGAACGGTGGTGCTGGCAACGACACGCTAATAGGTGGTGCAGGCAATGACGCGCTCGTTGGTGGTACCGGAAACGATATCTATATGGTTGATCAAGTTGGCGATTCTGTGACGGAAAATGCCAATGAAGGAACTGACCTCGTTCGATCGAGCATTAACTATACTCTGGGGAACAATGTCGAAAATCTGACGTTGACTGGAACTGCTGCGACAGTTGGAACCGGCAACGCTCTGGATAACATAATTACCGCAAATGATGTTGGAGACACACTCTCCGGTGGTGCCGGCAACGATACGTTGGTTGGCGGTGCTGGTAACGATACCTTGGTCGGTGGCGTCGGCAATGACACTTATGTTGTGGGCCAGGCGGGCGATATCGTCGCTGAAAACTTGAACGAAGGCACGGATCTCGTCCAGTCCAGCATCAATTACACCCTGGGATCTAACCTCGAGAATCTGACGCTGAATGGGGTAACGGCGACGATTGGCACCGGTAACGAATTGGCTAACGTCATTGTTGGAAATAACGCGGGCGATATACTTTCTGGTGGCGCCGGAAATGACACTATCACCGGTGGCAGCGGAAGTGATGTTATCGACGGTGGGGTAGGCAATGACGCGATGAGTGGTGGCGCTGGAGACGATACATATATCGTTGATAGTGCTTCTGATCTAGTTTCTGAAGCTGCTAGCGCAGGAACAGATTTAGTCCAGTCAAGTGTCAGCTACACGCTATCCACCAACGTCGAAAATCTGACATTAACTGGGGCCGTGACCGGCTTGACGGCTACCGGAAACGCGTCCGACAACGTCTTACGGGCCAACAGTGGCGGCAGCACGTTAAGTGGCGGTGCTGGCAATGACACGCTTATCGGTGGTGCCGGCAACGACGCATTGATTGGTGGACAAGGAAACGATACTTACTACGTTGATCAAGTTGGAGATGTCATTACCGAAAATGCCAGTGAAGGCACTGATCTGGTCATCTCAACGGTCAACTACACATTAGCAACCAATGTGGAGAACTTGACCCTAAAGGGAAGCGCGACTCAGGGAACCGGAAACGCCTTGGACAATATCCTCACAGGCAATGATCTTGGCGATACCTTATCTGGCGGCGCCGGTAACGATACGTTGATAGGCGGAGTTGGCCTCGATACTCTGATCGGTGGCGCAGGCAATGACATTTACGTTGTTGCTCAGTCTGCCGACGTCGTGACGGAAAACTCGAACGAGGGTACAGATACGGTTCAGTCCAGTGCTGACTATACGCTTGGCGCCAACGTTGAAAACCTGACGCTGACCGGGTCTACCGCAACTATAGGCACAGGTAATGAACTGGCGAACGTCATTTTGGGGAATGGCGCTGGCGATTCTCTTTCCGGTGGCGCTGGCAATGACACCATTACTGGCGGCGCAGGTAATGACATCATTGACGGCGGCACGGGTAACGACACTATGGCTGGTGGCTTTGGAGATGATATCTATATCGTCGACAGCGCCAGCGATGTCGTAAATGAAGGTGTCAGTCAAGGTGTTGATACGGTTAAAGTCGGTTTCAGCTATACGGCGGGCGCTAACATCGAGAATGTGACATTAACCGGGACGACAGCCGGGCTGACGGCCACCGGTAATGCACTGGACAATATACTCACTGCGAATGACGCAGCTTCTACTCTGTCAGCGGGGGCCGGTAATGACACGCTGATTGGCGGTGTCGGTAATGACACCCTTGATGGCGGCACGGGCAATGACAGCATGTCGGGTGGCGCTGGAGATGATACTTACATAGTGGATAGCCTCGGCGATATTGTCACAGAGGGTGCCGGCCAAGGTACAGACATAGTTAAGAGCTCTGTAACCTTCACGTTGGGGGCCAACCTCGAAAACCTTACCTTGATCAATTCAGGCACCGTCGGTACGGGCAATGAGTTGAACAACATCCTGGTGACGACAAATAGCGGCTCGCTCTACGGTGGAGCTGGTAATGACATCTTGACCGGCAGTAATCAGAACGACGTGCTGGACGGTGGTACCGGGGATGACCAGATGGCTGGAGGTTTGGGCAATGACATCTACGTTGTTGATAGCGTCGGAGATGTGATTACTGAAACTGCCAGTGCAGGTACTGATGAAGTGCAGTCTAGTATCAGCTACACCTTGTCTGCGAACTTCGAGAATCTGACGTTGACCGGCGTGGCAGCGGGGCTGGTTGGCACCGGCAATGCATCTAGCAACATTCTGCGTGCAAATTCCGTAGGGAGTACGCTCAATGCAGGTGCTGGCGACGACTATCTCTACAGCGGTGCTGGCTCTGATACGCTTAGTGGCGGTCTTGGCAACGATACCTACTTCGTCGACCAGTCAAGCGATGTTGTCATTGAAGATTCGGGAGAGGGAACGGATACGGTTTACGCGAGCACCAGCTATTCGTTGGGCGCCAATGTTGAAAACATGATGCTGACCGGCGGCTCTGTTGGCACCGGAAACGAGTTGAACAATGTCATCACTGCTATCGGGATGGTCTCTGACCTTTTGCTGTCGGGCGGCGCGGGCAATGACACTCTGAACGGTGGAAGCGGAAACGACCGCTTGGACGGTGGTGTCGGCAATGATTCGATGGCCGGAGGGCTCGGCAACGATACCTATATTGTTGATAGCACCTCCGATGTCATCACTGAAGCTGCGACCGCAGGCATTGACACCATCTTGTCTAGCGTCGCGTATACCGCATCGGCTAACGTCGAGAATCTGACTCTCACAGGTTCAACGTCAGCAATGACGGCAATGGGAAATGCTCTGGATAACGTCCTGATCGCCAACGATGCTGGTAGCACTCTCCGTGGGGCAGACGGTAACGATACCTTGATTGGAGGCGCTGGGAACGACTTGCTGGACGGCGGATCTGGTGCTGGTGTCGACACCATGAGGGGCGGTGCCGGGAACGACACGTATAACGTCTACCACAATGGCGATACCGTTACCGAAAATGCTGGAGAAGGGACTGATCTTGTTCAATCAATGGTGAGTTACGCGCTGACATCGAATGTCGAAAACCTGACATTGCTTGGTACCGTGGCCCTCCAGGGAACCGGAAACGATCTGAATAACGTCATCATTGGTAACAATGGCGGAGATAACCTCTACGGCGGGGCGGGTAATGATACGTTGACCGGTGGAACGGGCAATGACTGGCTCGATGGGGGTACTGGCAATGACGCAATGGCTGGAGGAGCTGGCAATGATACCTATGTCGTTGATTCCATCAATGACGTCGTAACTGAGGCTGCAGCCGCAGGTACAGATACCGTTGTTACCTGTCTGACGTATGCGCTCTCCGCCAACCTGGAAAATCTAACCTTGACAGGATTGTCGGCCGGGTTGACAGCGACGGGAAATGCCTCCGACAACATATTGACCGCCAACGATGCGGGAAGCACGCTTGTTGGGGCCGCTGGTAACGACACCTTGATTGGTGGCGCAGGTGACGACTCTCTGGTTGGGGGGACCGGTAACGATACTTATGTTGTAGATCAGTTGGGAGATATTGTTACCGAGAGTACGAACGAAGGTACTGATACGGTCAAGTCGAGCATCGACTATACGCTTGGGGCGAATGTCGAGAATTTGACGTTGCTGGGTAATGCCACTCAAGGTACAGGAAATGATCTCGACAATATACTTACTGCCAACAACTTGGGTAATACCTTGTCTGGAGGGGCTGGTAATGACACGTTAAATGGCGGCTTGGGTATAGACACCTTGATCGGTGGTCTGGGTAACGATACGTACTACGTCAATAATAGCAATGACCTTGTCGTAGAAAATATCACCGAGGGAACTGATACCGTTTATACCTCGGTGAATTACACGCTGTCCTCGAATCTGGAAAATCTGGTAGTCGCGGCTGCATCGGTTACCGCGACCGGTAACGAATTGAATAACGTCATCTCTGTTTCTGCTAGCGTCACCGCTGCCGTCAATTTGTATGGCGGGGCAGGTGCCGACTCGATCACAGGAGGCGCAGGCGCTGACTATATCGATGGTGGCATCGGCGCCGATAATATGAGTGGCGGCAACGGCTCTGATACGTATATTGTCGATAACGTCGGGGATGTCGTCAATGAAGTATCTACTACCGGTGGAACCGATAAAGTTATTTCCTCGTTAGATTGGACCCTAGGAGCAAACATTGAGAATTTGACGCTGACCGGTGCTGCACGTAACGGACGTGGAAATGCTCTCAATAACGCCATTGTTGCGAACGACCTGGGCGACAGCTTGTTCGGAGTAGACGGTAACGACGTGCTGACTGGTGGCCGCGGTAATGACGTTCTGGATGGAGGCACTGGAGTCGATCGCATGATAGGCGGACTCGGAGACGACTCCTACTATGTCGACAACGCCTCGGACTCGGTGCTCGAAATTGCTGGTGAAGGTATCGATACCGTCTACTCCACGATCAACTACAGCCTTGCGCCAATTGGCCCGGATAACGTAGAAAACCTGGTCTTATTGGGCGGCACGGTTGGTGCTGGAAACACGTTGGACAATGTTATTACCGGCAATAATCTAGGAAACACTTTGTCTGGTGCCGGTGGCAACGATACGCTCATCGGAGGTACAGGTAACGACGTCATTGATGGGGGAACTGGGGTAGATCGTATGCAAGGAGGTTTGGGCAACGATATCTACACTGTTGATGATGTCAGCGACGTTATTATCGAAAACGCGAACGAGGGTATTGATACCGTCAAGTCTTCAATCAGCTATAGCCTTGGCAGCAATCTGGAGAATCTGACAATTACCGGTACGGCCAATGGTCTGCAGGGTATCGGCAATAGTGCAGACAACGTGATCGTCGGCGGTTCTGGCGGCAATATGCTCTCGGGTGGAGCAGGTAACGACATTATTACCGGAGGTGCCGGATCGGATACGTTATATGGTGGTGACGGCAACGACACATTGGATGGTGGCGTTGGAAGTAACATCCTGGACGGCGGAGCCGGGGATGACGTTTATGTCGTCAATTCTGCGCTTGATCAGATCGTCGAGGCGGTTGCGGCAGGTGTCGATACGGTGAAATCTTATGTCGGCTTCACGCTTGGTGACAATCTCGAGAACTTGCAGTTGTTAGGCACTGCCGCTGTTGGTACAGGTAACAATAGCGCAAATATCATCAATGCCTCGGCTATTACGGTTGCTGCCAGCCTCGCTGGCGGAGCAGGTAATGACACACTCGTCGGCGGAAGCAATAACGATATTCTGGATGGCGGTGCTGGTGATGATGCAATGAGTGGCGGAGCAGGTAACGACACTTACATTGTTGATTCGGCGGGCGACACGGTAACTGAAATCGCCAGTGCAGGCACTGATACGGTCAAATCCAGTATTAACTACACGCTTGGTGTCAATGTGGAAAGTCTGACATTGACCGGTACATCGGCAACTGTTGGAACAGGCAATTCTCTTGATAACGTTCTGACTGCAAACGATATTGGTAATACGTTGAGCGGGGGGGCAGGCAACGACACACTAATTGGTGGCGCTGGTATCGATACTCTTATTGGCGGCGTGGGGAATGATATCTATGTGGTTGGGCAATCGGATGATGTCGTTCTAGAGAATGCTGCGGAGGGAACTGATACTGTCCAAGCGGCTGCTAACTTCGTGCTTGGCGCCAATATCGAAAATCTGACGTTAACGGGAACGTTGGCGCTGTCTGGGACAGGCAATGATCTGAACAATACCCTCATCGCTAACAATGCGGGAGCATCCCTTTTTGGTGGCGCGGGTAACGATATCCTGACAGGCGGAACAGGTAGTGACTTCCTGGACGGCGGATCTGGAAATGACACGATGAGTGGCGGCGCCGGGGACGATACCTACGTCGTTGATAGCGCGTTGGATGTCGTGACGGAGGTCGCTTCTGCTGGGATGGACACGGTTAGATCTGCCATTTCATACACGCTAGGGACCAACGTAGAAAATCTGGTTCTGACTGGTACTACCTCGGGTCTAAGTGCAACAGGGAATGCAGCTGACAACGTACTGACTGCAAATGATGCCGGATCGACCTTGTCTGGCGGCGCCGGTAACGACACGCTAGTTGGCGGTGCCGGTAGTGACACAATGATTGGTGGTCTAGGCAACGATATCTACGTGGTTGGACAAGCAGGAGATGTTGTTACCGAGAACGCCAATGAAGGAACTGATCTGGTCAAGTCTTCGGTCGACTATACGCTCGGGGCAAACGTCGAGAATCTCACATTGCTCGGCACAGCGAAGATCGGTGCTGGGAATGCGTTGGACAACGTAATAACTGGCAATGATGCAGGTGACACGTTGTCTGGAGGATTGGGTAACGATACGTATTACACCAACCAATCTGGCGACATAATTGTGGAGAACCTCAATGAAGGTACCGACCAAGTATTCGCCGCAGCAAATTACGTGTTGGCTGCCAACCTGGAAAAATTAACGTTGCTTGGCGCGGCAACGCAGGGCGCTGGCAATGAATTGAATAATACGATTGTCGGAAACAATCTGGGCAATAGCTTGTTCGGCGGTGCGGGTAACGACACTATAACCGGTGGTACGGGCGATGATGCAATCGACGGCGGCGTTGGTGCCGACTCCATGGCAGGCGGTACAGGGAATGACACCTATGTGGTCGATAACGCTTCGGACGTCATCACCGAGGCAGCTAGTGCTGGTATTGATAACGTGCAGTCGTCGATCTCCTACACGCTGGCAGCAAACGTCGAAAACTTGACCTTGACGGGAACAACGTCGGGATTGGTCGCCACTGGAAATACTGCGGATAACGTTCTGCGCGCTAACTCAGCGGGAAGCACGTTAAGCGGCGGTGCCGGTAACGACACATTCTTTGGCGGAGCCGGGAACGACACGTTGATCGGTGGCGCCGGAAACGATACCTTTTATCTCGACCAAGCGGGCGACGTCGTTACCGAGAACGCTAGCGAGGGCACAGATCTCGTTATTTCCAGTTTGAACTACACGCTGGGTTCCAACGTAGAAAATCTGACTCTCGTGGGAGGGGCCACTCAGGGAGCCGGAAATGCGCTGGATAACGTCATTACCGCTAATGATCTAGGAAATACGCTCAGTGGAGGTGCTGGCAACGACACGCTGATCGGCGGTGCTGGAAATGACACGATGGCCGGTGGTCTGGGCAACGATATTTATATCGTTGATCAGATTGGTGATGTCATTACAGAAAATCTCAATGAAGGTGGAGATACCGTCAAATCCAGTATCAACTATACACTCGGGGCTAACCTCGAAGCGCTTGTGCTGACCGGTACCACTGCGACCATCGGCATTGGCAATGATCTGACCAACTATATAGACGGTAATAACGCAGGAAACACGCTCTCTGGTGGCGGTGGTGCCGATACTATTCATGGCGGAACTGGTGATGATGTGATCGATGGCGGCACTGAAGCCGATATGCTCTACGGCGGTGCTGGCGCCGATAAGATTTACGGCGGTACGGGGAACGATCTGCTCGATGGTGGTGACGGTAACGACATTCTGGACGGCGGGACGGGTAACGACAACATGAGCGGCGGTAACGGCAATGATATCTATGTAGTTGATTCGACAGGCGATACTGTCGGGGAAATTCCGGGACAAGGTATTGATACCGTCATGGCTTCGGTGAGCTATACCTTGGGCAATTACCTCGAAAATCTGACCCTGACAGGAATGACAGCGAACCTCATTGCCACAGGAAATACAGACAACAACGTTCTGAGAGCTAGCGATGCTGGCAGCGTTTTATACGGACTTGTTGGCAATGACACCCTCTACGGCGGACTTGGCGCAGATACTTTAGATGGCGGCGATGGTGTGGACGTCATGCTTGGCGGTAAAGGCGACGATTATTATATTGTCGGCAGCGTAGCGGATTCTGTAATTGAGCTTGGCGGAGAAGGTATTGATACCGTATTCACAAACCTAAATAGCTATACGCTTGGTGATAATGTCGAAAATCTAACGCTGTGGAGTGCCTCTATCGGGTATGGCAACTCTTTGAATAACAAACTGACCGCCAGTGCTTCTGGCAACACTCTATACGGCATGCAAGGCGATGATACGCTGATAGGGGGGGCGGCAAATGATGTCCTCGACGGTGGCATTGGCAACGACGTGATGTCCGGTGGTGCTGGCAACGACACGTACATTGTTGACTCCCAAGGAGATGTTGTTGCCGAGTTGGCAGGGCAAGGCAGTGATAGCGTTATTTCGAGCATCAATTACACCTTGGGTGCGAATCTAGAAAATCTGACGTTGTCGGGCGCTGCTATTCAAGGGACTGGTAACGCATTGGATAACGTGCTGACGGCGAACGATCTCGGTAACATTTTGAATGGTGGCGCTGGCAATGACACGTTGGTCAGTGGAGCTGGTATCGACACCTTGATAGGTGGTGCCGGAAACGACACATATGCTGTCAACGATACACGAGACATCATTGTCGAGAATGCTGGTGAGGGTGCTGACACTGTGCAGGCCAGTTTTAGCTACGTACTGGGTGCCAATCTGGAGAACCTGGCACTCATTGGTAGCGCGGTGCGTGGCGAGGGCAATGAGTACGACAACGTTATGACGGGCAATGATCTGGGGAATACTTTATTTGGCGGTGCAGGAAATGACACTCTCGTCGGCGGCGGTGGAAGTGATATTTTGGATGGCGGCATCGGGCAGGACGTGATGCGGGGCGGAGCAGGAAACGACACCTACATCGTAGATAACCAGGCAGACCAAGTGGTTGAACTTGTTAATGGCCTGGATTTAGGCGGTATCGATACGGTGAGGGCAAGCTTAAACTACGTCCTGGCGGACCAAATCGAAAACCTTTACCTGATGGGCGGCGCTTCTGTGGGGACAGGAAATGTTCGTGATAACGCTCTATTTGCTGGTGATGTCGGTGCGACGTTGAATGGATTGGCTGGCAGCGATCTGCTTCAAGGTGGTGCAGGCGACGATATCCTTGATGGTGGTACAGGCGTTGATCTGTTGTTTGGTGGCGCAGGAGACGATCAACTAATCGATCTTTCTGGGAACGGTGCATTGCTCGGCGGAGCTGGTAATGACACGTTGACTAATGGCGGCGGTAACTACCTGGTGGCAGGGGGCTCCGGCAGCGATGTGCTGAATCTCAGCGGCGCGCGGAATATTCTTGCATTCAATCGTGGCGATGGCACTGACACCGTAATTACATCAAGTGGCATCCAGAATGTGATTTCTTTGGGGGGAGGTATTAGATACGCTGACCTTTCACTGAGTAAAAATGGAAATGATTTGATACTCAATGTGGGGCAAGGCGATTCGTTGACGATGAAGGATTGGTATTCGACCACAGGTAAGAAGTCTGTGACTGCCTTACAAGTTTTCACTGAAGGCGGGAATTTTTCTGAAGCGTCGTCTGATCCGCTAAGCAACCATAAGGTCGAGCTATTTGACTTTGGACAATTGGTGCAGACCTACGATCAGTCCCGATTGCTCCAAGAGGCTGCATTGCAGCCGGTCACGGCTTGGGCGGTCGTCGATGGTCTGCTGGCAGCTCATTTGTCCGGTAGCGATAGTGTGGCGCTTGGCGGTGATCTTGCGTATCAATACGCCCAAGGCGGAAGTTTGACAGGTGCATGGTTGACGGGGGCTCAAGCGACTGTTTCGGATTCGCAATTTTCCACGAGCGGGCAGACGCTGCAACGACAGCTGGCAGCTGCCAGTAGCACAGACCTTAAATTGGTTGCTTAAGAATATTATTTGAGATTGATATGACTGGAAATTCGAAGAGTTCACAACAGCCTACAGCAGAACAAATGACAGCCGCACAAGAAGAATTGGACGCGGCGTTTACCAAGCTGCCAACACTCGGTCCGATTGTTTGGTTATATGCGCGAACTCAAGAACGGCGGTTCACGTTCTTGGCGGACCTTGATTGGGCGGTCATACCTCCTGTGACTTTGGATCAATGCCGTCTCTTTATGAAGGGGAAGATGCCTTTTGCCTTTTTTACATGGGCAAGGGTTAGTGACGAGGTTCATCAGCGCCTTGAGGCCGGTGTCAATAAACTGGCCCCTCACGAGTGGAATTCCGGCCCGCATCTCTGGCTGATCGATGTAGTTACACCATTTGGTAGTGGCGATCAGTTATTGGCGGATTTGCATCAGATCAAATTCAAGGACGAGGCGTATTTGCGATATTTGTGGCCCGATCCGGTAACAAAGAAACTGGAGGTGCGTACTTTTGAGCCTGCTGTATCAGTCAATACAGAGGTTGGCGAAACCAAGATAGACAACAGGTCATCTTCGCAAAAGCACTGACTGGGCGTTCGATGAATACAATTGCAACGCAGCGGGCCGAGGCTGCAAGAGAAGAATTTCGTTCAATGGAGGACATCGAGCGGGAACCGCCAGGTTCCATTCTCCGGCTGACTCTTTATGCTGTCCTCGGCCTGTTCGTCATCCTGCTAATCTGGGCCATAGTTGGAAAGCTAGACATCATCGCATCCGCAGAGGGGAGACTCGTTCCTCAGACGTTCGTCAAGATCGTGCAGCCCGCTGATAGCGGGGTGGTTGCGGAGATTCGAGTAAAAGAGGGGCAGCGTGTCGAGGCAGGGCAGGTCTTGCTTCGCATGGATACAAAGATATCTGATGCTGATGATACCGAGCTAAGAATGGAGTTGGCCAACAGATCGCTGCAACTGCGCCGGATTGATGCCGAACTGTCGGGGGCAGTGCTGGCCCCCCGATCTGGAGATAACGACGACCTTTTCCTTCATATTAATGCTCAGTACCTTGCGCATCGGCAGAATTTTCTGGATACCCAAGGACAGGAGCAACAGGTGTTGCGCAAAGCGCAGCACGAGCTTGCATCTGCCAAGGAAATTCTAGGAAAGCTTCGCCAGACTGCACCCATTCTCAAGCAGCAAGCAGATGCCTATGTCGACCTTGGCAAAGATGGGTATGCCGGTCAACTGATGGTGCAGGAAAAGCAGCGTGAATATCTAGAGCGTGCTCAAGACCTTAAAGCTCAAGAATCCACCGTTGCTGGGCTGGACGCAGCAATTGGCCAATCTCAGAAGCGCATTGAGCAGATTACCTCGAATTATCGGAGTACCTTACTCAATGAACGTATAGAGGCCGAAGGCCAAAGACACAAAATTGAGCAGGATTTGATCAAGCAGAATCGCAAGGCTGAGCTATTGGAACTGAAAGCACCGCAAGCCGGCTTTGTAAAAGACTTGGCTACGCATACCGTCGGAACAGTGGTCACCCCAGGCACTATATTGCTTACCCTGGTACCTGAAAATGAGCCGCTCATCGCTGAAGTGCAGATTAAAAATGATGACGTGGGGTTCATCCACGAGGGACAAAACGGGAAAATAAAATTAGTCGCATATCCGTTTCAGAAATACGGAATGATCGAAGGTAAGGTTATCCATCTTGGTGCCGATTCCCAAGAAGCAAGTCAAGCGCAATCTGGTAAGCAGGGAAATGTCGAAAACAAAAATGGGGCTGCCCAACAGACCTACAAGGCTCTGATCGAACTAAATAGGCAGGCCTTGGAAAACCAAGGGGCGCTTCTAAAGCTTGTTTCAGGTATGCAGGTCATTGCTGAAATAAATCAAGGGCAGCGCACTGTAATGGAGTACCTGCTCTCACCGGTTCAGAAAGCGTTCCACGAGAGCGCGCGAGAAAGATGATGGTTTGGGGACATCGTATTCAGTTGCGCATCCAGTGCGTAATGTTGCCGCTGGCTATTGTTGTAATCCTGGGGAATTCTGCCTACGCTGCCGGTCCGTTGGACTTCTACGAACGGGCAAAGCGTGATGATCCAACTTTCGAGGCGGCCCAGTTTGAGTTGGAATCTGCTAAAGAAAGAATTCCTCAAGCACGGGCGGGTTTATTGCCTTCGGTGATTGCATCAGGTGGCCGAAGTCGGTCGCACGGCCAATATAGTTTTAATCAGGATGTGCCAAGTGACCGCAATGTGGGGGCCTGGAATTGGACGGTGCAACTCACCCAGCCATTGCTTCGGGCTCAGAACTGGGCAAGCTACAGCCAAGCAGAAGCGATGGTGGCCCAAGCTGAAGCAAAATTCATACAAGCCAGGCAGGACTTGATCTTACGGATTGCGCAGGCTTATTTTGATTTTGATACTGCTCGAGAGAGCCTGATTGTCGCGCAAGCCCAAGTAGTCGCAGTTGACCAGCAACTTAATATGGCGAAGCGGGGATTTCAAGCAGGAACAAACACCATCACGGACGTTCACGAATCGAAAGCACGATATGACCTCGGACAATCTCAAAAGATTGCTGCGGAAAATGACTTAATCAATAAAAAGGAGGAGCTGGAGAAGATTGTTGGCGCATTCAAGGAACCCGTCGATTCGCTAAATGCGCAAGCTGTTCTCATGACGCCTGAGCCTGCTGACGCCGAGGCATGGGCAGGGATTGCGCGTGATTCATCGCCTCAAGTGCTTCAGCAGCAGGCAGCGATCAATGCCGCTGAAAAAGAAATTGCGCGAAATAAAGCCGGCTATCTGCCGACGGTGGATTTGGTCGGTTCCTACGGGCGTAATTTTTCGTCAGGTAGTAGCAATACTCCAACAGACTATGAGACCAGGACCCGATCGAATCAGATTGGGATTCAGGTTAACATTCCAATCTTCTCTGGTGGCGAGACCAATTCTCGGGTGCGTCAGGCGGTAGCAGAACTTTACAGGGCGAGGGCCGAGTTTCGCGTGGCTCAGAGAGGGGCCAACGCAGCGGCAAGACAAGCTTTTTTTGCCATTGCGAGTGGTAAATCTCAGGTAGATGCCTTGCAGTCCGCAGTTGATTCAAGCCGAAATGCCGTTAAAGCCAATCAAGTCGGATATCGTCTTGGCACTCGTATTATGGTAGACGTGCTGAACGCTCAGCAGCAGCTCTACACCGCACAGCGCGACCTGGTAAAGGCAAAATACGATGTTCTATTACAAAGCTTGAAGTTGAGAGCAGCTGCTGGGACCTTGTCGGAAGACGACGTCATTAATTTGAATCGATTGTTCGTTGAGTGACAAACGAATGTCTTATTTTCCGCTGCTGATGTCGTGTCGGACAATCGTCGAGCATCCGGCATGCGATTTCACTGGATCGACCTTATTATTCTGTAGGAGCCGATCAGAGTATTGGTTTGCGCCGATCTAGTCTTTTCAGTAAAGCGCCTACAGAACCGATGAGTTGCGATTCACCGCTGTAGCAAAGATCGCTGGATTGGCAATGATTGATTCAAAGGCGAGATCGTGAAGATGGCACCGGCCGACCCATATCACCCTGTTTGGACGTCCGACGTTTCGGACATTCAATGATGTTGACAAGAACGTTTAGAGAAAGTAATGGCACTTTTTGAAATGACGCGTGAAACCCTCACCGCGATCAGTGAAACGAGCTTCGATATTGAAGGCATCTACGAGCGTAAAGACCTCCAACGACACCTCAAAAAAAATATATCCGTACTAGCGCCTGACCTAATGGTCATCGCAGAGGAATATGGCGATTGGGTAGATAGCTTACGTCGCGTTGATTTGCTATGCATCGACAAAGACGCCAATCTCGTTGTCGTAGAAATCAAGAGGACGAACGATGGCGGTCACATGGAACTGCAAGCCATTCGCTACGCAGCCATGCTATCGACAATGACCTGGAAGCAGCTCATTGAAGCGCATGTGACTTACCTAAGTGCGGAAGGTAAGTCCATCGATACGGCAGAAGCCGACATTCTCGCTTTCCTTCATCTTGAGGTCCCTGACGAAGAAGGATTCGGAAAGGATGTTCGAATCATCCTTGCTTCCTCAAACTTCTCGAAAGAAATCACAATGGCTGTCCTATGGTTGAACGACCATGGCTTGGATATCCAATGCATCAAGCTCAAGCCATACCGCCTTCAAGACAGACTTCTATTGGATGTTCAGCAGATTATTCCGCTCCCAGAAGCCGCAGAGTTTCAAACTCAAATCCGTGCCAAAGAAACGGCCGAACGAGTGCAAAAGGCTGAGAGATACGATATTCGATACCAGTTTTGGGAAGAGTTACTTGCTTATGCCAAAACGAAGACTCAACTTCATGCTTCTCGTCGCCCAGGTAAATATCATTGGATTGGGGGAACGACAGGTAAAGCCGGCGTTTATATCAATTACGTCATAAGAGGCGACGACGCCCAAGTCGAGCTCTATATCGATGACCACGATGAAGTAACCAACAAAGCCAGATTCGAATACTTCAAGAGCCATGCAGAGGATATCAATGCGAAATTCGGTGAAGGCTTGATATGGGAAGAGCTTCAAAGCAAGAGGGCTTGCCGCGTGAAGTATGAACTTCAAGGCGGCTGGCGAACTGACAGAGCTGAATGGAAGGGCATGCAGCAGAACATGGTTGAAGCCATGATTAAGCTTGAAAGTGTATTCCGGCCGTACATCACCAGTATGACGATTTGAGGGGAAAAGGCCGCGTTGAAGCTGTTCTTTCAATTCCGCTGTTAGGTTATTGAATATTTCAGCAGCGCCACCAGTCAATCGCATTCCGGTAACACCGCTAACAACTCGCCCTGGGCATTACAGGTCTGCTGGAATTCAGCCAGCGATTGGCCTCGCATGGCGGCGTAGATATCACCACTTTCCCACTTTCCATGCCGCCCAGCCGAGCAAAGTCGGCCTGGCGCGCAGGCGGGGAGAATAGCCGGCCATGCTCCGCTTCCGCATGCAACCCATCGACACATCGACTAGCCACCCAGCGCGCTGACGATTTCCTGTGTGGTACGCACCTTCCCCATATGCGGAAACACGCGTTCGTTCGAAAACCGATGCATCTCCGCGCTGATGGAGCTCATGGCGTCTTGCGCGAAGATCAGTTCGTAAGCCCTGTCGAAGGCGCCGCGTGCCGTCGATTCCACGCCGAAGTTGGTGGCGATCCCGGCCATGATGATGCTGGTGATGCCACGGCGACGCAGATGGAGGTCAAGCTCGGTCCCGTAGAAAGCGCCCCAGTTGCGCTTGGTGATGATCAGGTCGCCGGCGTGTTCCAGCAGGGATGGCGCCAGCTCCGAAGCGCCTGGCGGCGGTGGCGGCGCACCGGCCGGACGCGACAGTGGCTGGTCGGCGGGCAGCGCGGGCAGGGCATTGACGTCCACCCTTACCCAGATCACGGTGCCGCCGGCGTCCCTCAGGGCATTGGCGATCCGGATGCTGTTGTCCAGCACCACCGCCGATGAATGGGGCGCCAGTTGCCGACCCAGGTTGCTGGCCTGCAAATCGATGGCGATCAGTGCGGTGTGGTTGGCATCGATGTCGGGGGTAGTCATGGCTCTCCTTGAATGTGAGGATATCCTCATTATTATAGTCCTATAATATGAGGATGCAATCACATAAAACCGAAGCCTCGCGTCGCGTCCCCAAGCAGGAGCGTGCCGAGCATCGCATCCGTCAAATGCTGGCGACCACCGAGAAATTGATCTCCAAGCGGGGACTCGAGGCGGTGACGATGACCGAGATTGCCGCCGTCGCCGGCATGTCGATCGGTGCCCTCTACCAGTACTTTCCTAACAAGGACGCCATCGCGTCGGCCATGCGCACGGCCTATGCGCAGGAGATGGACCGCCTGTGGAGCGGGTTCCTGGCGCTGCATGAGACGCTCGACCTGCGCGCCTTTTCCGATGGCATCGTCGATCTGATGACGGCGTTCATCGCGGCGCATCCGGCCTACCTGGTCCTGTTCTCGTCCGATGTGAAGGCTACGCGCACCGATGCACAACGCGAAGGCCTGCGACTGCGCTTCGCCCAGGCGTTCATGCAGCGCTGTCCCGCGCTGGCAAAGGACCAGGCGATGCATATCGCGTCGATCGCGGTGGCGATGGTCAAGAGCCTGGTCGGTGCACGTGAACAGGCAGCGCCGGCGGACAGACCGCACCTTGAAGCGGAAATGAAGATCGCACTGCTTGCCTACCTGTCTGTTCGGCTCGATGACGAATGAGATCGGTCGCGTGCATACGCATGGTCGCTTGCTGCGGTTTCCGCATGGCAATCCCGAGATGGCAATGAAAGTGAAAAGTCAGGGGTTTAGCCATCCTGCATGCCATGGGATGGGAATATTAGGTGCCGCAGGGCGATGCGGCCTGCGCATCGGGCATTGCGATACCGCGCGCTGTCATCGGCGCATGCTTGGCCATGGCGTTCCCGGCTAAACTGTCGAGCTATGTCCGAATCCAGGGTTTTTCCATGAAACTGCGCTCGCGTCTGGCCTTGATGGCCTTGCTTGCCCTTGTCCCGCTGTTGATCTTTTCGGCACTTGCCGCAAAAAGGTTGAGTGACGGCACACGCGAAAACGCAATCAGGGCCATGCAGGAGACTGCCAACGCCACTGCGCTGATCATCGACCGCGAACTGCAGGGGGCGCTGTCGGCAGTGCTGGTGCTGTCCCGCTCGCCGTTGCTGCTCGACGAGAAGTTCGCGCAGTTCTACGACCAGGCCAAGTCGACCGCGTCCGGCGACAGTGCCTGGGTGATCCTGTACGCTCCCGACGGCCGGCAGGCGCTCAATACGCGCGTACCGTACGGTGCACCATTGCTGATCCGGCCTTCCCCGGATGAGTTGCCGCCCATCATTTCGGCCAAGGGCGTGCACATCTCGGGGATGGTCTGGTCGCGCGCACTGAAGAAACACATCATCTTCATCGATGTGCCCGTAACCACCAGGAGCGGCAAGAACTACGTCCTGTCGCAAGCCGTCTATGCCGACCATTTCGGCGTGGCCTTCAAGGAGAGGGATATTCCGTCGACCTGGGTGGTGGGGATATTCGACAAGGAGGGCATGACCATCGCGCGCAGCATCGGGGCCGACCAGTTCGTCGGCAAGAAGGCCAACCCCGATACCGTCGAGGCGATCCGGCTGGGCGTCGACAGTTTCCGCAAGCATGTCGTGCGCGGAGAACTCGAGGTGTATGACGTCATCACCCATTCCGACCTGTCGGGCTGGGCGGTTGCCGTGGGCGTGCCGGTGGAGGAAATCGACGGTCAGGTACGCGAGGCCGGCTACATGGCCGCGGGAGGGCTGCTGCTGGCGGTATTTGCGGCATTGATGGGTTCCGGGATCGTGGGGCGGCAACTGGCCAGTTCGATCGAGACGGCGGCCATCGCATCGGACATGCTGGGCAAGAGCGAAGAGCTGCCACCGCTGAGGCGATCGGGCACGCGGGAAATCGACCACCTGCAGCACGCCATCGTCAGTGCGGCGGCCAAGTTGAAGGCTGCCGAAACTAAAAACGCCGAACTGCTCGATTCCGAACGCACGGCGCGGCAAGCGGCGGAGCTGGAAAACCGGCGCAAGGATGAGTTCCTCGCCATGCTGGGGCATGAACTGCGCAATCCGCTGTCGGCCATCACCAGCGCGGTTTCGCTGTTGAGGCTCAGGGTCGGCGACGACCCCGCGGTGCGACGTCCGACCGATATCATTCATCGCCAGAGCGCCCATCTGCGCTCGCTGCTGGACGACCTGCTCGACCTGAGCCGGGTCATCTACGGCAAGGTCCAGCTCGACATGCAGCCCACCGACCTGGCTGCGCTGATCGGTGGTTCGATCAAGAACATGACCGATACCGCCAAGCTCTCCAGGCATACCTTCTCGCTGAGCACGGTGCCGGTCATGGTGAGCGCCGATCTGACCCGCATGGAGCAGATCTTCAGCAACCTCATCGACAACGCCGTCAAATATACCGACGAGGGCGGCTCGATCCAGGTCTCGGTGACGCAGGGCCACGGCATGGCACTGCTGCGCGTGGCGGACACGGGTGTCGGCATGGGGCCGGAACTGCTGCCCTATGTCTTCGACGTCTTCGTCCAGGGCGACAATACCCTGGCCCGTACCAAGGGCGGCATGGGCATAGGCCTGAGCCTGATCAAGAAACTGGTCGAGTTGCATGGCGGGACGGTGGCTGCGTTTTCCGAGGGCGTCGGCCGCGGCAGTGTGTTCGAGGTCCGGCTGCCGGTGCTGGCCAGCGGCGCCTCGGCGGAGGCAGCCGGGCACGCCATCGATGCTGCGCTGGACGGCGTCAAGGTGCTGCTGGTGGAAGACCAGGACGACCTGCGCGAGATGACGCAGGCATTGCTGGCAGAACTGGGCCTGCAGGTCTGGTCGGCGGCCAACGGCCGCGATGCGCTTGCCATTGCCGCAGCGCACCGGCCGCAGGTGGCGCTGATCGATATCGGCTTGCCCGACATGAGCGGCTACGAGCTGGCAGTGGCGTTACGCGGGAACGACCAGGCCGCACCCATGCACCTGATTGCCCTGTCGGGCTACGGTCTTGCCGGCGACAAGCAACGGGCTGCTGCCGCCGGCTTCCATCATCACCTGACCAAACCGTTGCCACTGGACGAATTGCGGCAGTACCTGGCCGCTTTGAATCTGCCTTGAATCTGCTTTGAAGCCGATTTGACCCCGGCCTTTTAATAGTCTCGTCTCGAACCGCTCGACGTGGTCGGGTGATGGTGACCGCCATCTTCCGTCCCTTCCTGCATTCCTACGTCACAATCAGCGCTAGGCGCGCACGCTTGCAGTCTTCGACCGAGCGCGGGCAATCGATAATTAAACAATAATCATCGCTCCAGGAGGACCACCACCGCCCATGCTGCCCGCAGCGCGCGGCTACACCGAACATTCATACAGGAGCAGCGCCATGCATGACCTAGCCGCAACGCCAGGTACGCAGTCCACCCAGGTTGCCACCCATCCCATCACCCTGACGATCAACGGCCGTCCATTCAGGCTCCAGGTCGAAAGCTGGACCACGCTGCTCGACCTGCTGCGCGACAAGATCGGCCTGACCGGTAGCAAGAAAGGTTGCGACCACGGCCAATGCGGTGCCTGTACGGTGCTGGTGGATGGACGCCGCATCAACGCCTGCCTGACCCTGGCGGTGATGCAGGATGGGCGCAGCGTCACCACGGTCGAGGGGCTGGCGCGCGAAGTGGACGAGCAACAGGTTCTTCATCCGCTGCAACAGGCCTTTATCGCCCACGATGCCTTCCAGTGCGGCTACTGCACGCCCGGCCAGCTGTGCTCGGCGGTCGGCCTGCTGGCCGAAGGGCAGGCCAGCAATCGCGACGATGTACGCGAACTGATGAGTGGCAACATCTGCCGCTGTGGCGCCTATGCGCAGATCGCCGATGCGGTCTCGGAGGTGGCCTTCGGTGCCGCGAGCGCATCGATACCGTCGGCTGCCCGGGCCGATGCCAACAGTGGTCCCGCCGGCTTGCCGGATGCGGAAACACCGGTCGTGGTCGGGACGGTGCCGGCATGAACCCCTTCTCCTATATTCCTGCCGCCACTACCGATGCGGCACTGAGCGCGATCACTGCCGGCGCGACATCCGACTCGGTTGCCGACGACCGTGTCCTGCCGCGCTTCATCGCCGGCGGTACCAACCTGCTGGACCTGATGAAGGAAAACATCAGCCGCCCGTCGGCCCTGGTCGATGTCAATGCGCTGGCCTTGTCCGCTATCGAATCGACTCCGCAGGGCGGCATGCTATTGGGCGCATTGGCGCGCAATGCGGATACCGCCTATCACCCTGGCGTGCGGCGCGACTATCCGCTGCTGACATCGGCGATCCTTGCCGGCGCCTCGCCGCAGATTCGCAATATGGCCAGTAACGGCGGCAACCTGCTGCAACGGACCCGGTGCTATTACTTCTACGATGTCGGCGTGCCATGCAACAAGCGCAACCCGGGCAGTGGCTGCCCGGCCAGGGATGGCCTGAGCCGCAACCATGCGGTGCTGGGCGCCAGCGAGCATTGCATCGCCACCCATCCATCGGACATGTGCGTGGCGCTGGCCGCGCTGGAGGCGGTGGTGCACGTGCGGTCGCAGCAGGGCACGCGCAGCATTGCGATGGCAGATTTCCACCGCCTGCCTGATGAGCGTCCCGATGTCGACACCAACCTGCGCCCCGATGAGCTGATCACCGGCATCGAGTTGCCCAGCGCGCGCCAGTTCGCCGCGCACTCGGCCTATCTGAAATTGCGTGACCGGGCCTCGTACGCATTTGCGCTGGTCTCGGTGGCGGCGATGCTCGATTTTGCAGCCGATGGCACGGTGCGCCAGGCGCGTATCGCGTTGGGCGGCGTGGCCCACAAGCCCTGGCGTGTACCCGACGCGGAAGCATGCCTGGTGGGCCTCATGCCCACGGCCGAGAACTTCCAGCTGGCCGCCGACCGCTTGCTGCAAGGCGCGCGCGCTTACGGTACCGCGCCCACCAATGGTTTCAAGATCCCGATGGCCCAGCGCGCGGTGGTGCGGGCATTGATGCTGGCTACCGAGGGCACCGTCACCAACGATGTGGCCGCGCAAGACAGTGACGACACCGGAGAACGCACATGAACGACGCCCTTGACAATGCCGCACAGGCGGCCATCGACGACGCGCTGCACGACATCCAGCCGATGGCGCCCGCCGGCACCGGGCACGTGCCGCTGGGCGCTTCGGTCTCGCGCATCGACGGCCTGGCCAAGGTCACCGGCCAGGCCCGTTATGCGGCCGAACATATCACGCCCGACATGACCTTCGGGGTGGTGGTCAACAGCAGCGTGGCCCGCGGGCGCATCCTGTCCTTCGACCTGGCCGCGGCCCTGGCGGTGGCCGGCGTGATCGATGTCATCACGTACCAGAACCGGCCCCATGTGCGCTCCCTGGGCGTGTTCTATAAGGACATGACCGCCCCGGGCGGAACGCCCTTCAAGCCCCTGCACGACGAGCAGATCCACTACAGCG
Organism: Herbaspirillum sp. YR522; assembly: GCF_000282575.1. Classification (GTDB taxonomy): domain Bacteria; phylum Pseudomonadota; class Gammaproteobacteria; order Burkholderiales; family Burkholderiaceae_D; genus Herbaspirillum. Next base: position 69,492 of record NZ_AKJA01000006.1, read on the forward strand.
GCCAGCCCATTGCGCTGGTCGTGGCCGAGACCTTCGAGGCGGCCCGTTATGCGGCCTCGCTGGTGCGGGCCGATATCGAAGTGCTGCCGCACGACACCAGGCTATTGGCCAACCTGGCGCAGGCGCATGTGCCCAGCCGGCTCAAGGCAGGCTATTCGCCGCCACCCAAGCCGCGCGGGGACGCCGATGCCGCTTACGAGGCCGCGCCGGTGAAGATCGAAGGCCATTACACCAGCGGCGTCGAGCATCACAACCCGCTGGAAATGCATGCCACCACCGTCATCCTGGGCCCGGATGGTCATATGACCGTCTACGACAAGACCCAGAGCTCGCAGAACAGTCGCTGGTACGTCTCGCACGTATTCGGATTGGGCAAGGACCGGGTGACCGTCAGGAATGTCTTCGTCGGCGGTGCCTTCGGTTCTGGCCTGCGCCCGCAGTACCAGCTGTTCATGGCCATGATCGCCACGCTGAAACTGAAGCGCTCCGTGCGCGTGGTGCTGACCCGCCAGCAGATGTTCACCTTCGGTCACCGTCCTGAAACCGTACAGCATGTACGCCTTGGCGCCGACCATGACGGCAGCTTGAAGTCGATCGTGCACAGCGCCGTGGCCGAGACCTCGCGCTTCGAGGACTATGTCGAGGTCGTCGTCAACTGGAGCGGACAACTCTACAAGTGCGACAACATCAGGCTCGACTACAAGCTGGTCAAGCTGGACCAATACAGCCCGATGGACATGCGCGCCCCCGGCGCGGCGCACGGGGTGCATGCCATCGAAGTGGCCATGGATGAATTGTCCTATGCATTGAAGATGGACCCGCTGGCGCTGCGCCTGAAGAACTACGCCGATACCGATGGCAACAAGGACCTGCCGTTCTCGACCAAGGAACTGCGGGCCTGCTATGAGCAGGGCGCACGCCGGTTCGGTTGGGCGCAACGCCCGCCGCAGCCCCGTGCGACCCGCATCGGCACTGAGCTGGTCGGCTGGGGCATGGCCACCGGTACCTGGGACGCGATGCAGATGTTCGCCCGTGCCGAAGCCGTGTTCCACGCCGACGGCAGGCTGGTGGTCAGTTCCGCGGCCACCGACATCGGCACCGGCACCTACACCGTCATGACCATGATCGCGGCGGCCGCCATGGGCTTGCCGATGGAGCAGGTCAGCTTCAGGCTGGGCGACTCGACCTTGCCGGTGGCGCCCATCGAAGGAGGCTCGTCGCATGTGACCACCATCGGCGCGGCCATCGAAGGGGTATGCGACAAGCTCAAGCGGAGCCTGTGGAGAGCGGCGCGCAGGATGCCCCACTCGCCGTTCGCCGATATCAAGCTGGACCAGGTGCATTTCGCGCAGGGCAGGATGCAGGTGGTGGCCAGTCCCGACACCAGCATCGCACTGGTCGACATCCTGGCTGCCAGCAAGCAGGAATCCATGGCCCACAAGTACATGATGTTGCCCAACGTGTTGAAGCAGAAGAAGTTTGTGCGCGCCACGCATTCGGCCGTGTTCTGCGAGGTCAGGGTGGACGAGCAATTCGGCACGGTGCGTGTCACCCGCGTGGTCAGCGCGATTGCCGCCGGCAAGATACTGAGCGCCAAGACGGCCCGCAGCCAGATCACCGGCGGCGTGGTGTGGGGCATCAGCCAGGCGCTGCATGAAGAGACCCATAGCGACCACCGGCTAGGTCGCTTCATGAACCACAACCTGAGCGAGTACCACGTGGCGGTCAATGCGGACATCCACGATATCGACGTGATCTTCGTGGAAGAAGACGATCGCATCGTCAGTCGCATGGGCGCCAAGGGGGTCGGCGAGATCGGCATCGTCGGGGTCGCCGCGGCCATCAGCAATGCGATCTATCACGCCACCGGCCAACGTGTACGCAGCACTCCCATGACCCCCGACAAGGTGATGCGACCCGGGGCCGGGCCGGACTGACCCCAGGTATCGAGTCGGTCATGGCCATCGCGGCGGCCCTAGGCCGCCTGCCGGCGCCAGGCCCCGGGCGACACGCCCATGCCCCGCACGAACATCCGGTGGAAATGGCTTTGATCGTGGAAGTCGCAGTTGGCGGCGACCTCGGCCAATGACAGCGCGGAATTGCTGAGGTATTCGCGTGCCTGCGCAAGTCGCTGCGACAGCACCCACTGGTGCGGCGTCTGGCCGGTGGTCTTCTTGAAGGCCTTCATGAAATAGCTGACCGACATGTTGCATTGACGGGCGATGTCGGCGATCGAGGCTGCGCTGCGGTTCCTGGCCAGCAGCAGTGCCTTGGCGCGTTCGGCATGGACCCGCGACAGCACGCCGGGCCGGTCCCGCTCTGGGCCAGTGCCGCCGCAGGCCCGTAGCAGGTAGGTCGCCATGGTGCCCAGGAGCTGGTCGACGAACAGCGCACTGGCCTGTGACGGACATGCCAGCGACGGCAACAGGGCGTGGGTCAGGTGCTGCAGCACCGGGTCGCTGCGCGCGGCAATCGGCGCCAGTGCCACGCCGGCAGGCGTGACATGCTGGTGGACCAGGCCCTCGAAATAACTCCTCGGGAATTCAAACAGCGTGAAATCGAATGGCGTCGCGACCTCTGCTGCATAAGGATCCTGCAGGTCGCGCAGGTAGATATCGCCGCGCGAGAACCGGTGCGAGCCTGCCAGCTCGCCCTGGATGATGCGGCGCTGATGCGCTCCGGTCATCGATACGCCCAGCAGGTACCCGCTGCCCGAACAGGCACTGGTGATGTGCAACCGGCGCGCGCTGTCATAGCGCTTGCGATAGACGCTGACGCCGTTGCTGCAGAGCTGGGCGCCGAAGCGTAGTTGTCCGTACGGGCCGTCGGGCGCGGGCGCAGGCCGGTCCAGGGCTGCGATCGTGGTCTGGAAGGTGGTCGTCATGGGCTGGGCGCGGATGGACACGGGTCGAGTGGCGAGAACCCGTATCGTTGCCGACCAGGTTGCAGGCAGTGTGTCTGCAAGCGCTTCGCCACGCTCGCACGATCAGGCCATGGGTTGCACCATTCGGGCCATGCCGGGCATGGCCTTGGCGTTCAATGCACCTTGCGGCAGTCGCTGGGAAGCAGCCCGAGATGCTTCTTGAACAGGCGCGCCAGGTAGGATGGCGACTCGATGCCCACGGCCAGCCCTGCCTGCAGCACCGACATCCCGCGCTCGCCGATGAGCCGCTGCGCTTGTTCCACGCGGCGCCGGTTGGTGTAATCGACCACGCTCTCGCTGGCAATGTCGCGAAACAGCCGTGTCAGGTGCCGTCGCGACAGGTGGAATTGCCGGCACAGCGTGTCGAGATCGTGATGCTGCTCCAGGTGTTCGTCGATGAACTGCTGCACCTGGCGGATCAGCAGCGCGTTGTTGCCGCGGCCGTCGCCGGCATCGAGGCGCTCGCCGCGCGCGATGATGCGCATGCACTCATCGAACAGCAGGTGATTGAGGTGGTGCTGGCGGCCGGCGTGCAGGTCGGGTTCGCGGGAGGGCGACCGCGGCGATGCTTCGATGCGGTCGTACAGCAGCAGGATGGCGTCCAGCACGTCGCTGCGCGCCCACTGGCCGGCCTGCGCGATGGCCGCCTGCAGATCGGTGCCGGCGTGTCGGGGGCCATAGCGACGCAGGTAATCCGGCTCGACGTACAGCGTGAGATGGCTTTGCTTGCGACAGGCGGCCGAGGTGGCGTGCCCGATATCGAGGCCGACCGCAGAGAAGGACAGGCTCGACAGGCGCATGTCGGCCTGGCTGCACTCGGTCGACAGCAGCAGGCTGCCACGGCGCGGCACCAGCAGCATGTGACAGTCGTGGGTGTGCCAATCCATGACATAGCCGCTGCCACTGCTCAGTTCGCAATGCAGGACATCGCTCTGCATGGCGGGCATTTTCTGGGAGCGCTTGGTCACGCGGGACGCGGGGTCGCTTCGGAGCATGGAAAACCTGGGGATGGCAGTTGGAAGACCGGGCCTGGCCAGGCCCGCTGCCCACTATAACAGTATCTAGGCGAGCTCGACGCAACCGCCCAGATAACACCCCGGTGGGGTGCCGCTACCGGCATGGTCCTGCGCAAAGCGCACGTGGATGTCGGACGGGCAGCCCATGGCGCGCCCCTGGTGCATCAGCAGCGGGCCGGCATCGGCCGCCGCCAGGCCGTAGTGCAGCAGGCCGAAGGCGAGGGCGGCGGCGGCAATGCCGGTGGCGGCATCCTCCGGGTAGCCGGAAGACTTCGGGAACTGGCGGGCGTCGAATTTGCGGGCCTGGCCCGGATCGGCGGCAAACGGATACAGGCCGGTCGAATCGATCCGCTCGCACAGCCGTTCGATGGCCGCCGGATCGGGGCGGGCGGCGTCGAGCACGGCCGGGCTGCGCAGCGGGACCAGTGTCTTGACGCGACTGGTACTGGCGTTCAGGAACGGCAGCGCAAGTGCATCGGCCGGCTGCAAGCCCATCGCAGCGAGGATGTCGGCGCGCAACTGCGGCTGTGGCATCTCGACCACGGTGGCGCCGGGCTGCGAGATCTCGACCGATATCCCGTCTTCCGGATTGCCGCTCACCATGGCCCGCACCGTGCCGCTCATGGTCTGGATGGCCACGCGGTCCGACTTCAGCAGGCCTCGCCTGGCCAGCAGCCACACGGCACCGATGGTGGCATGGCCGCACATGCTCATCTCATGACGCGGTACGAAGAAGCGCAGGCGCAGGTCATGCCGGCTGGCATCGTCGGGCGCCAGCACGAAGCCGCTTTCATGGCCATGGGTGCGGGCGATGGCCAGCATGTCGTCGTCCGGCAAGCCGTCGGCGCAGAGGACGATGGGGGCGGGATTGCCGCCGCCGACGGCGGAGGTGAAGACCTTGACCACTTCGATATGGGGCATGGCGGATGCTCGGATGAGGGTTCGATAGAGCGCCACAGTGTGAGGCCGGGCGTATGCCGGTGCGCACGCGATCAGGCCATGCGCGGCCATTTTCGGGCCTTGATGCCGGATCACCGGTGCACCATCAGGTGCGGGCGGTTCACCAAAGTTGGTCGGCGCGCCCCGTTTACTGGCGCTGCAGGTGCCGGCGCGACCGAAAATGCCGCGAATCGACTGGCATGCAATTTGCTGTCTATGCAAAAAGAAGCTTTCGTATTGGAAAGTGACTTGCATGGAGAGGCGAGCCGCGATGTCGATGGAAAAGGAAAATCAACTGAATGCCGAATTCGAGGCCGATGCCCTGCAGCTGGGCGCCCGGCTGCGCCACGCCAGGCGCCTGAGGAACCTCACCCTCAAGGAATGCGCCGATACCGCCGGGTGTTCCGAGGGCCAGCTGTCGAAAGTGGAGCGTGGCGTATCGGCCCCCTCGCTGGCGCTGTTGCACCGCCTGGCGCACCTGTACGCAAGCAACGTCTCGGAATTGCTGGGCAAGACCGCGCCCAACAGCTCGCCGGTGCTGTTGCGGGGCAGCCGGCCGACCTTCGGCCGCAACCATGCCGACATCAGCCTGGAACGCATGGACCATGCGGCGCCGGGCTCGCTGCTGCAGGCGCATATCCACATCATCCCGGTCGGGGCCAAGAGCGATGGCCTCATCGAGCACGTGGGCGAGGAGGTCGGCTATGTGCTGGAGGGCACCGTGAAGCTCACCATCGGTGGCGAGACCTATGTGCTGACGGTCGGTGACGGCTTTCACTTTCCCAGCCAGATGCCGCACGGCTACGAGAACATCGGCGCCGACGTCGCCCGCATCTATTGGGTCAACACGCCCGCAACGTTTTAACCGCAATCGTCCAGGAGCACACGGTGGAATACAACTGGCAGTTTCATTTGCTATCTCAATATTGGCCGGTCTTCGTCAACGGCGCGCTGGTGACCCTGCAGATCACCTTCACCGCCACCGTCATCGGCCTGGTCATCGGGCTTCCGGTAGGCATCGCGCGCCAGTCCGATACCGGGGTGCTGCGCTGGATCGCCACCATCTATGTGGAAGCGATCCGCTCGACGCCGGCACTGGTCCAGATCGTCTGGGTCTATTACTGTTTTCCGGTGCTGTTCGATGTGCAGCTGGGCGCCAAGACGGCCATCATCCTGACGCTGGGCGTCCACAGCGGCGCCTATATCGCCGAGATCGTGCGGGCCGGCGTCGAAGGCGTCGACAAGGGGCAGATGATGGCCGCGCGTTCCATCGGCATGCCGCACCTGATGTCGCTGCGCCGGATCATCCTGCCCCAGGCGATCCAGCGCATGATCCCGCCGTTCATCAACGAGTTCGCGAACCTGATGAAGCTCTCCACGCTGGGCTCCACCATCGCCGTCTACGAGCTGCTGCAGGAATCGAACAACCTCATCGCCCAGACCTATCGTCCGCTGGAGGTCTACACCTTCCTCGCGATCGTCTTTTTCGTGATCACCTTTCCCTGGATCTTCCTCTCGCGCCAGCTCGAGAAGAAGATCAAGAAGAACGCCTGATTCCAAGGAGCCTGCATGCTGTCCGTCAAATCCCTCGGCAAGTCCTACGACAAGCTGCGCGTCCTCAACGACATCAACCTCGAGATCAACACCAAGGATGTGGTGGCACTGATCGGACCCAGCGGGTCCGGCAAGAGCACCTTGCTCAAGTGCCTCAATTTCCTGGAACCCTACGACCAGGGAGAGGTGTTCTTCAATGGCGAACTGGTCGGGTATTCGAGCGCCGACGGAGCCAGGCGCAAGCTGGCTTCGCAGGCACAGGTCAATCGCATGCGTACCCGCATGGGCATGGTGTTCCAGAACTTCAACCTGTTTCCGCACATGACGCTGCTGCAGAACGTCATGGAGGGACCGGTGCAGGTACTGAAGAAGTCGCGCGACGAAGCCCGGCAGACGGCGGAGGCCATTCTCAAGCGTGTCGGCCTGGGCGACAAGCTCGATGTACGTCCCACCCGGCTGTCGGGCGGACAGCAACAGCGCGCCGCCATTGCGCGCTCGCTGGCGATGAAGCCGCAACTGATGCTGTTCGACGAGCCGACTTCGGCGCTGGACCCGGAACTGGTCAATGAAGTGCTGGCCGTGATGGGCGACCTGGCCCGCGACGGCATGACGATGGTCATCGTCACCCACGAGATGTCCTTTGCCAGGGAAGTCGCTGGCAGGGTGGTGTTCATGGAGGGCGGCTATGTAGTGGAAGAGGGGCCGCCCGAACAGATTTTCACCTCACCCACAAATGCGCGCACGCAATCGTTTCTGTCCCGCGTTCTTCGATAACAACACCTACGTCAAGGAATTGTCATGTTCAAAAAATTCGCGTCCCTGGTCCTGGCCGTTGCCGTGCTCGGCTCCACTCTCTGCGCCCCGGCCCATGCCGCCGGCGAACTCGATGCCATCACCAAACGCGGCGAGCTGCGCATCGGCTACATTCCGTCGCCGCCGGGCACCAACAAGGACCCGGCCACGGGCGAGCTGACCGGCTTCTATGTCGAGATCGCCAAGAGCCTGGCTGCACAGATGAACGTCAAGCCGGTGTTTGTCGAAACCACCTGGGCCAATTTCGTGGCCGGCCTGCAGGCCAAGCAATTCGACATGTCCATCGGTGCCACCTTCGCCACCGTCAAGCGGGCGATGGCGGTCGACTTCTCGACGCCGCTGTTCTATCTGGGCAGCGTGGCCGTGGTCAAGGCCAACGACAATCGTTTCAAGACGCCGGCCGACATGAACAAGCCCGAGATCAAGATCGCGGTGGTGCAGGGCACGGCGGCCGAGGACTGGGTGCGCCAGACCATGCCCAACGCCAAGGTCACCTCGCTGGCCGGCGGCAACCTGACCGCCGGCTTCATGGAAGTCGCGGCGGGCCGGGTCGATGCCAGCTTCGAAGACTCGTTCACCGCTGGCCGCTTCGTCGAACAGCAGCCCTCGACCAAGGTCATCTTCGGCGACAAGCCGGTGTTCTTCCTGCCCATCGCCTGGACCGTCAAGAAGGGCAACACCGAATTGCAGGAAGTCATCAGCATCTCGATCCGCAACCTGATCCTGTCGAACCAGATGAATACGCTGGTGGGCAAGTATCTCAAGGGCGGCCGCTATCTCGACACGCCCAACCTGACCGAGTTTCCCAAGTAAGCACGTCGTGAATCCTTGTACCCGAATTGAAAAAGGTAGATGAAGATGCCCTCATATCCAAGTTGGGAACAGACCCTGGCAGGCAAGCACTGGCGAACCGTCCATTTTCCCCGCATCCGCGAAGATACGCCGACCTTCCTGGGGGTGCCTTACGCGCTGGACGAAAGCGACCTGCAAGGTGCGGACGTGGTGATCATCGGTGCGCCCTTCGCGGCCGGCTGGGGCAAGAAGTACAGCGGTGTCGACAAGGCCGAATGGCTGGCGGCGACCACCCGGGTGCGCCAGCAATCGATCCGCTATCGCGGCGGCTACGTCCAGGAGCTCGACATCGATGTCTTCGAGCACCTCAAGGTGGTCGACTACGGCGATATCCCGATCCCGCTCGAAGCCAGCTACGAGGGCACGGTGGAGCGCATCCTGGCGGCCCAGGACATGGTCGAGGAGCGCGTCAGGCAGGCCCTCGACGCAGGCGCCATCCCGATCGTCATCGGCCAGAATTCGCCGGTGGCATCCTATGCCGTGGGGCGCCCCGTGGCCCAGCATTTCAAGGGCCCGATCGGGATGGTCAGTCTGGATACGCACTGGGATGCCTGGCCCTACGACTGGGCCACCAAGAACGATCGCATTGCCGGTTCCACCAACTGGAAGGACAAGCTGTTTCGCGATTGCCAGAACTATGGCATGCAGAACCTGGTGGAAATCGGCGAACGCGGCATGCTGGAGGACCCGGCGACGGTGCGCCGCTTCGTCAACGGCGGCTGCTGCTTCATGCCGATGTGGAAGATTCGCACCGAGCTCGGCATCGAAGGCGTCATCAGGAACCTGGACCAGGCCTACCGGGGCACCGACGCCGTCTATGCCCACTTCGACATGGATGTGCTGGGTGGCGCCGGTCCTACCGATGGCGACATCCTCGGCGAGCTGGCCGAGCCCATGGGCATGACCGACTACGAGGCCATCCGCATCGCCTACGAGACCGGCAAGCGGGGCTGCGCCGGCCTGTCCTTCCTGTGCATTCCACCCGGCTCGGCGGTGATGTACCGGGTCATCGTCTATTGCCTGACCTACTTCATGGCCGGCATTGCCGAGCGCAAGCGCGGCCAGAACGGTGGAGCATGACATGCTGGTGATCGACCAAGACCGGGTGCTCGCCTCGCTGCAGGCGCTGGCCCGGTTCGGCGCGCAGGGCCGGGGCGTCAATCGGCCTGCGCTGTCGCGCCCGGACATGCAGGCCAGGCAATGGCTGGCCGCCGAGATGAGCGACGCAGGGCTGGCCGTTACCATCGACGCGGTCGGCAACGTGTTCGGCAGATCGCGCGCGGCGCGGGCCCTGCTGCTCGGTTCGCACTGCGACAGCGTGCCCACCGGCGGCTGGCTCGATGGCGCGCTCGGCGTCATCTACGGCATCGAGGCGGCACGCGCGATGGGCCAGCAGTATCCGGATGCCGAGGTCGGCATCGACGTGGTGGCCTTCGCCGACGAAGAGGGGCGTTACCTGAGTTGCCTGGGAAGCAAATGGTTCTGCGGCGAGCTGGGCGCGCACGATCTGGCGGCGCTGAAGTTCGATGGCGTGTCGTTCCCCGAGGCTGCGCGCGATATCGGGCTGCATCCGGATATCGGCGCGCTGCTGGATCCGGCGCGCCATGTGGGGTATGTCGAGGCCCACATCGAGCAGGGGCCGCGCCTGGACGATGGCCAGCTCGACCTGGGCATCGTCACCGGCATTGCCGGCATGCGGCGCTTCGGCGTCAGCTTCGCCGGCCAGGCCGACCACGCCGGCACCACGCCCATGGCGCTGCGCCGGGACGCCGGCATGGCCGCGCTCGATTTTGCCGTTGCGCTGCGCGACCGTTTCGTTGCACTGCGGGCGCCGGATGCGGTGTGGAACTTCGGCGCCATCAGCTTCTTCCCCGGGGTTGCCAACGTGGTACCGAAAGAGGCGCAATTGACGGTGGAAATCCGTGACCTCGATGTGCAGCACCTCGATGCGATGCAGGCCTGCCTGGAGCAGCTGGTCCGGCAGGACGATTACCGCGCAGGCGTGCGCATCGCCTGCACGTTGACCGGCAACCTGGCGCCGGCACGGATGGACCCGGCGTTGACGCAATTGCTGGCCACCGCCAGCGCACGAGGCAGCAGCAAGATCATGCGCATGCACAGTGGCGCCATCCACGACGCCATGGTCATGTCGCGCTACCTGCCGTCGGCGATGTTGTTCGTGCCCAGTATCGGCGGGCGCAGTCACGACGCCATCGAAGATACCGCTGAGCGTCACCTGCGACTGGGCGCCAAGGTATTCGCCGACGCCGCCTACGCGATGACACAAGGCGCCGGTCGTGAGTGAACTGCCGCCGCAGTATCGGCAACAGCAGGCCCGGATCGACCTGGCGGCGCTGTACCGGATGGTTGCGCATTTCAGGATGACCGACCTGGTCGATACGCACATCTCGTTGCGCGTGCCGGGCCAGGACCACCACTTCCTGATCAATGCCTATGGCGTGCAGTTCCAGCAGATGGCGCCGGGCGACCTGGTGAAGATCGATCCCGAAGGGCAATTGGTCGGGCCTGATCGAACACGACGCGTCAACGTCGCCGGCTTCGTGATCCACTCGGCGATTCACATGGCGCGGCACGACCTGCAATGCGTCATCCACACGCCTACCCCGGACGGGATCGCGGTCGCCTGCATGGAGCAGGGCTTGCTGCCCTCAGCCAGCACGCGCTGAAGTTCTATCGACGCATTGGCTACCATGAATATGAAGGTATCGCGCTCGATACCGGTGAGCGCCAACGCCTGGTCGCCAACCTGGGCATTCACCAGGCGATGATCTTGCGCAATCACGGCTTGCTGGTGGCTGGACGCACCCTCGCGGAGGCGTTCCTGAACCTGATGTACCTCGAGCGCGCCTGCCAGATCCAGGTCAAGGCCATGGCGACCGGCCAGGCGCTCCACTTTCCAAGCCCCGAAGTGTGCGAGAAGACGGCACGCCAGTACGAACAATGCGAAGGCCTGGAGCACGCCAGCTTCGTATGGGATGCGATGCTGAAACTACTTTAGTAAAGCGCTGGTGTTGCTGGCGTGAACATGCCCGGGCAAGCGGGAGTCGATGGGCAGCTTGGTCTGAATTATTTCCAGATGGCAATTTTTCCTTGCGCCTGCAGGCGATCGGGACTCATCGTTGGGGTAGGGCATCGCCCCTCGGTGCGGCGATGCAGCTGGATATGTCTTTGTTGGCAAGTTGGCATGCGGGATAGCACGGATTAACGACAGTCGATATTTTTTTAGCGACGTCCGGGCTGGTCGGCAGGAAATCGAATAAAAAATAAATGTATACTTGCAGCAAATCGAATTGCCTCGACTGTCACTTAGCCACAAGCAAACCTGACATGCCGGCGGCTTCTTCCCCGGATTACCTTCAAGGGAAACCATGTACTTCCGCAGTCAGCGCCCTTCCGCGGGCGATCCACTGGATGTGTCACGTGCCGCCCTGAGCGACCCGGGCGTGTCGCATCGCACCGCAACGAATCCTTCCGAATCATCCGTGCGCGCCCAACTGGTTCCCCATAATGCCTGGGACGACCTGTACGGCCTTTACCTGGGCGTGCTGTTCGCGGCGATGGGCATCTCGCTGCTGGCCAAGGCTGGACTGATCACCGGCGGCATCGCCGGCATGGCCTTGCTGACGTCGTCGCTCACGGGGTGGGCGCCGGCGCCCCTGGTGCCGCTGATCAATATCCCGTTCATCGTTTTCAGTTTCCTGGTCATGGGGCGGGTCTTCGCGTCCAAGAGCATCGTGGTCAGCATTGCCATCGGCAGCGTGGTCGCCGGCATTGCCCGATGGCTGGACGTATCGAGCATCGGGACCGGGTTTGCCGCCATCGCCGGCGGCACTTTCCTGGGCATGGGCATCCTGTGCCTGGCCCGACATAATGCATCGATGGGGGGCACCGGTGCGGTGGCGCTATGGATCCAGCGGCGCTATCGCATCAACGCCGGCATCAGCCAGCTGGCGTTCGACCTGGCCTTGTTCGCGTTGGCGGCGACCTCCTTGCCTGTCGGCAAATTGCTATGGTCCATCCTTGGCACCGTGGCCATGAACGGCATGCTGATCGTCTGGCATAAGCCGGGCCGTTATCGGGCCTAGGGCCTGGCATCGGCCGCTGTCCGGCTGTTGCGCTGTCTGCGCCAGGCATCGCAGCGCTGTGCGCTAGCGCTCAAGCCGGCCGCATGCCCATCGATTACCCGCGGTCCATTCGTGACGGGCGAGCTCAAGCTGCTTAACCAATCCCTAACACCGAATGCCGGCGTCGTCCGTGCGCTTGCGCGCATGGCAGCCATGTTGGAAAAGCACGACGCGCATCGCGGTCGAGCGGATTCCTTCACATCGGTGTGGGGTAGCGCACGGTACTTTCGCGACGACTGGGGCAACCTTCATTCGGGCGCGAAATGACGGCATGACAGCAGATTCGATCGAGCATCATTCGATTCGGCATAAGTGCATTTTCAGGAAGTGACCGTTTGAATCCGCGCCGCATCCGAAGCCTCCAGTGAATTTCCATTCAGCGATCAAATTCAACTTTCAAAAGGTTCCTCCGTGAAAAAGCACATTCTCAACTCCCTCGTCCTGGTATCGGCACTGGCCTCATGCGCAGCGGCAAACGCGGCAACCGATATCAACAACACGTCGGCGCTCGTCTTCAACAACAACACCACGCCCATCGGAGCAACTTATGGGCTTTCCGACGCAGGCAAGTCCTTTACGGAGAACTTCACTTTCAGCACCCCGGGAATGTTCGGCTTTACCGGGGCGATCATCTCGATCACGCTCGGAACGCTGGCAGGCGTGAGCCTGAGCGCCTTTACCCTGACCGGTAACGGCGTCACCTCCACCGGTACCTTGACCTCGAGCGCAGGCCTGCAGACATGGACCCTGATCGCCCCGAACCTCAGCCTGGGCAATTACACCCTGGCCGCAGTGGGCAACGTAAGCGGGACAGGAGGCGGCAGTTTCGGCGGCAATGTCAATATTGCAGCGGTTCCCGAGGCATCGACTACTGCCATGATGATGGGCGGCCTGGCGTTGGTAGGGTTCTTCGCTGCCCGTCGCCGTCGCTCGGCCAACGGCAAGGCCGGGACGCCTGGTAACTTGATGGCTGCGTGACCGACAACGCGGGTATCTTCCGCCCGATGAAGAACTGCCCGTTCGACGGGCAGTTTTTTTTGAGATGGCCGAAGAGGGCCTGGCCGATCCATTGGCGATTGCAGCTCGCCATGCCGGCCGATCGCCCGGTGCCGACGGCGAGCATCCGGAAACGTTTTTTTGCCTGTGTTCGATAGCGAACATGCAATAGTCGACGAATGCTTTATGGTGCCTTCATCGCAGTTCCGCTTTCCCCCCCTCCGGCGCCAGCCGGATTCAAGCCCCTCACCTTCCTGCCTCGGGTCGAGGGGCTTTTTTTCGTGTGCGTGCCGCCCATCCCAGCGCATCACGAACGCCGCTTCTCCAGCATTTCATCTTTTTTCGCAAATCCGGTTCCCTTTCCTGAATCTCGCTTGGCAATAGAGGTATCGGGCCAGTTTCTTCCGCCATTGGCCCCTGTTCTTGCTTCGAGGGATTCATGAAACCGTTCAAATTCTTCATGACGCTGCTGCTGGCGTCGCTATTGCTGGTGGCCAACGTGTTTGCCGCCGAGTCCCAGGCCGTCGTGTCGGGAGCCTCCAAGAGGGTGCTGCTGGTCGTGCGCATGGAAGGCAAGAGCCTGCCTGTCGACCAGAAGATACAGCAGCACCTGGCCGCGCGTGGCTATGTCGTCACGCTGCACAGCCAGTACGCCGCAGTCGATGCCGCGCGCGATACCGACCTGGTGATCCTGTCGTCTACCGTCAGATCGCGCGATCTGCTGGGCGCCTACCGTCAGGTGAGCGTACCCATGCTCACCTGGGAGAGCGACCTGCTCGATGACCTCGGGATGACCGCCAAGCGCGTCGATATCGATTTCGGCAAGGTCGAAAAAGAACGTTACGTGTGGCTCGTCAATGCGCCTCACCCATTGGCAGCCGGGCTACCGGCGGGCGTGGCCAACGTCTACGAGAAGCCTGCCGGGATGAATTGGGGCAAGCCCGGCCTGGGCGCGGCCACCATCGCCACGGTATATGGGCAACCGGATAAGGCCGTCATCTTCGGCTACGAGAAGGGGGCCACGATGGACTACGAATCGCTGGCGCCGGCACGCCGCGTCATGTTCTTCCTCGATAACGAGACCTTCACCAATCTGTCCGCTTCCGGGCTCAAGCTGTTCGACGCCGCCGTCGATTGGGCCATGGGATCGCACTGATCGCGCCCCATTGTCAATGACACCCCTTTGTAACATCCACTGGATTTCCCAATGACCATCAAATTATTCCCCCGCAAGAAGCAGGTGCTGCTCGGCATTTCGTTGATGTCCACCGCCATGCCCATGCCGGCCTGGGCGCAAGCGACCACTCCAGCCGAAACCGGACTGGCGCCGATCCAGGTCCTGGGTGAGAAAAAGCCGGACAACGAGCGCGACTACACCGCACGCAGCGCCCCCAGCGTGCTGCGCTCGGAGGCGCCCTTGTTCGAGACTGCGCAATCGATCACCGTGATCACCGGCAAGCAGATCGAAGAGAGGCAGGCGAAGACGGTGGCCGAAGCCCTGGACGGGGTGGCCGGGGTCACCGCCGGCGCCTATGGTCGGCGCGGCTGGGACGACTTCATGATCCGCGGCCAGATCTCGTCGGCGCAGACCTATGTCGATGGCCTGCGGACCCAGAATTCCACCAATGTCCTGCGCGCCGAGGATATCTTTGGCCTGGGTTCGATCGAGGTCGTCAAGGGGCCGACATCGGTGGGCTTTGGCATGGCACTGCCCGGCGGCCTGGTCAACCTGAGCACCAAGCGCCCCCAGGCCGACACCTTCTTCAACGCCGGCCTGAGCTATGGCAGCTATGCCCAGAAGGACGCGACGGTGGATCTGAACGTCGCCCCCAAGGGCAGCAGCAAAGGCGCGTTCCGCCTGCTGGCCCACGTTGCGGACCAGGACGACCCGACCGACCATGTGTACTTCAAGAGCCAGTATGTGGCGGGTTCATACAACTTCGACCTGGGTGCCAGCGATGAGCTGTCGGTCATCGCCAGCTACCAGCACCGCGAGTACATCCGCAACCAGGGCGTGCCGTTGAACTGGTCCGAGAAATACGGACGTAGCATCTTCGTGGGCGAACCGGACCGTCCCTACAAGGTGGATGTGATGCGGGTAGGAAGCAACTACACGCATTATTTCGACAACGGCTGGATCTTCAGGCAGAACCTGGCGGTCACCAAGGGCAGCAGCTGGACCAATTCGGTGTTCGCTGCCGGCGCGGCGCGGTTTCCGCTGGTCGCTCGCCAGATCAACAACCAGGACAAGCGTGACGTGAATGTCACGCTGGATAACTACCTGCAGCGCAGTTTCGATCTCGGCCGGGTCAAGTACGATCTCGTCACCGGTCTCGACACCATGCGCGAGCGCAGCGATTACTACCAGCGCACCGACAATATCAATGCGCTCAATGCGGATACCCTGGTCTACGGCGTCACCTCGATCCGGCCCGGCACGCCGGCCCGCGACGTGACCACCACGCAGGATGTCGGCCTGTACCTGCGCAATACCATCAAGATCGACAACCGCTGGATCATCGGCCTGTCCGGGCGTCATGACTGGGCGCGGGTGAACGTGCAGCACCGGCTGGGCGGCGCCGACGCGACCAACTCGAATACGGCATTCACCGGTAGTGCTTCGTTGATGTATCGCATCAACGACAACTTCGCCCCCTATGCCAGCTATTCGACCTCGTTCATGCCGGGCACCGACCTCGGGGCCAATGGCACGCTGTTGAAGCCCGAGACCGGCAAGCAGACCGAAGTCGGCATGAAATTCCAGGGCTTCGAGCAACGCCTGCAAGGCTATCTTGCCGCCTATGACCTGCGGCGCCAGAACGTGACCGAGGCCGACGCCACCCTGGGCTACTCGGTCCAGACGGGCGAACAGGTCACCAAGGGTTTCGAAGTGGAAACCACGGCCGCGCTGACCAGGCAATGGAATGTATCGGCGTCGTATAGCTACATTCCGTTCGCCAAGACCACCGCCAGCCTGGCGACGAGCGATATCGGCAAGCGCATCAACCTGGTTCCCAGGAACGCCGTGGGCCTGTTCACCCAGTACTACCTGAGCGCCGACAGGATGGGCTGGAACATGGGCGCCGGCGCACGCTACCAGAGCGCCCGCACGTCGCAACGGGCGGCCAACTACGTCGCGCTGGCGGGACATACGGTATTTGACGTCAATACCGGATACGAGGCAGAGTCCTGGGGCGTGAACCTGAGCATCAAGAACCTGTTCGACAAGGAGTACATCCAGGGCACGACCCCGGCGGCGACGCTGATCACCTTCGGCAGCCCGCGCACCTTCCTGCTGACTGCCAAGTTCAAGTACTGAGCCGGCCTGCCTGCGTGCCCCGGTGGCCTGGGCGGGGGCACGCTACGGGGTGCGCTGTTCCATCGGCTGGCAAGGCCCCACGAATACCTTCAAAGGCCTCCGAAGACTTGCGCCTGACTGCCAGCACCTTGGGGCGCCAGCAACTGCAGGCCGGTGCGCCGTACGAACTCCGCATATCGCAGCGGTGGCCCGGCCCGGGTATCGGATCGGTTGGCCTGTATATGCGCCCATGACCTTGCGCTCCCCGGATCATAGACCAGCTTGAACAGGTGGCTGGGAACGGCCACCCGCCCGTGGCCTATATGGGAAGTGGCGCCATCGAACAGCGGCCCGGTGTAGACGAAGACATCACCCTGGGCCCGCATCACGTATTTGCGCGTGTCCTGCTCGAGGCGCGACCAGGCGCCGGCGTTGTGTACCTGGTCCTGCGGCACCATGTTGGCCAGCGAGAAGCTTTGCGCCATCGCCCCGGGCGTGGTCATGTCGGCCGCGGGCGCCATGTGCCCGCGCGCGTAGCCAGATCCCTTATAGTCCTCCAGCTCGGCGCGCTCGCTGCGCGGCAGGCGGGCTTCCGGATAG
Source organism: Herbaspirillum sp. YR522 (assembly GCF_000282575.1). Lineage (GTDB taxonomy): Bacteria > Pseudomonadota > Gammaproteobacteria > Burkholderiales > Burkholderiaceae_D > Herbaspirillum. The sequence goes on from NZ_AKJA01000006.1 coordinate 86,628, forward strand.
AACCTGTCGGTGCGGTGCTGTTTCCTGGCCTGCAGCAGGGTGGCCCGGTTCAGGCGTTCGACCACCAGCAGCGGCGTCCTGGTCTGGGCGTCGTACAGTACCGCGAAGGCATCGAAACAGAGCTCGCGCAGGTGCTCGCCTGCGGGCAGTCGGGGCGCCTGGCCGCCAGGGAAGAACTGTGGGCAGCGGGTAAAGCGGGTAACGGTGTCGCCGCCATCGACGTGCGCCGGCGGCGGCTCGTAGGCGCCGGGCCAGTCGATCCGGGAAAGGATGGACGAGTCCCGCAGCGCATCGGGCAGTCGTGCATTGAGCACGCAACTGGCGATGCCGAAGACGACGATAGTGGTGCTGGTAAAGGAAACCAGGAAGCGCCGCAGCGCCCCCGGAGATTTTTTCCTGCTCTTGGACCTGGATCGTTTGCGAGGTGCGGTGGTTTTTTGTCTGGTTGCCATGCTGCCCGAATGGTAGCTTGCAAGCCTGGCCTTTGCCACTCACTTTTTACTGACGAACGATGATCGGGGCGGCGATATCGTGTCGCTGCGTGGCGACGACGTCTGGCGGCAAGTCGGCGCAGGATGATTGTTGCGTTGGCCGGTCGGGATATCGACCGCATGGTTCGATCGGTATGCGTCTGCGCTCGCCACGGTGTTGCCGGCGCCGCAATGTTTCAGTTGTAATGTGGTGGCCCGGTGCTGCAACACGATTGAAGCCCAGCCGGTGCAAGATGGCTCCATACCAACTGCATTGACGAAGGAGAACATCATGCGAATCGCCGTTTTCATTGGAATGATGACACTGGCCTTCGAGGCCCATGCCGGTCGCGGCGGCGCGATGTTGATGAAGGACCTGACCCGCCTGTTCAGCCACCTGTTTCATCAGTGGGTAGGCTGATCGTCATGGCTCGATCAGCACGCGACGGGATTCCTTATAGAATACAGAGGACGTTTTCGCCGAATGGAACCATGCCGGTTTAAACCGGCGTTACCGGACGACCGTCTTCGTCGTGCTGGCCGAGGCCGAGAGCTTCTCGGCGCAGCGCGCCGCTTGTCGCTGTCGTCGGCCGCCGTCACCGGCTCCATCGCCACGCTGGAAAAACGCCTGGAAACGAGACATGAAACGCAAACTGCATCTGCTGGTGATCGATCCGCAAAACGATTTCTGCGACCTGCCCGACGCCTACCTGCCCGGCGACCCCGCGCTCAAGCCCTCCCTGCCGGTGGCCGGTGCCCACGCCGACCTGCAGCGGGTGGCGCGGCTGATCGATGAAGGTGGCGCGGGCTTGTCGGCCATCAGCATCACCCTCGATTCGCATCACCGACTCGACATTGCCCACCCGGGCTTCTGGCGCCAGGGCGATGGCGGCGCGGTAGCGGCATTTACCCAGATCGTGGCGGCCGACGTGCGGCGCGGTGCTTATCTGCCGCGCGACCGGCAAGCCTTGCCGCGCACGCTGGCCTACCTGGATGCCCTGGAGGCCGCGCAACGTTACCGGTTGATGGTGTGGCCGGTGCACTGCGAGATCGGCAGCTGGGGCGGGGCGGTGCATGCCGACGTACGTGCCGCCTATAACCGCTGGGAAGAAGCGGGCTTGCGCAGCGTCGCCAAGCTGGCCAAGGGCAGCAATCCCTGGACCGAGCACTATTCGGCCTTGAAGGCCGAAGTGCCGGATGCCAGCGACCCCGGCACCCAGCTCAACGGCCGCTTCCTCGATGACCTGGCGCAGGCCGATACGGTCTACATTACCGGCCAGGCCGCCAGCCATTGCGTGCGGGCCACCACCGAAGACATGGTCGACAATCTCGATGCTGCGAGCCGGGCGCGCCTGGTGCTGGTGACCGATTGCATGAGCCCGGTGGCCGGGTTCGAGGCTCAATCCCGGCAGTTCATCGACGCCATGGCCGCAGCCGGGGTGCGCCTCGCGCGTGCGCACGAGGTGCTGGCCGAGTTGCATGCCAACGCCTGACGCGGCGACCGCCCTGGCGCCGATCCTGATCATCGAGCCGCGCGGTCAACTTCCATAGATGGCGTCTTATGTTGTATAAGCATTCGACTATGAATGTACATTTTCAATAAACACTTCAAAGTTAAAGGCTTATATTAGATAATGCGTTATCTATGGAGGTCTCATGCCCAAGAAACTGATGCATGACGAGGCCAGGTATCCAAGCCTGGTTGCGCAGCGTGTCGCGCTGTGGGGACAGTACATTCATGCGGCGCGGCTGGAGCAGCGCATTACCGCCGCTGACCTGTCGCAGCGCGCGCGCGTCTCCGAAAGCACGCTGCGGCGGCTGGAACAGGGAGACCCCGGCGCCGCGGTGGGCGCCTATATGGCGGTGCTCAATGTCCTGGGCGGGCTGGCCGACCTGGCGCCTGTGCCTGTGCGACAGGTAGCCGCCCCGGTCAGGCGGGATGGCACAGTGGCTTCGCGCGTGCGTCGCTCGGCAGCGGAGATCGACGATGAGTACTTCTGAGCGCCCGGTTCGCCTGTATGTCTACCTTCAGCGCCCCGACAACGGGCAATGGGTGACGGTGGGGCGTTACTCCCTGCAGCGCGAAACGGAAGGGCGCTTCCTGTATGCCCCGAGTTATGCCGATGCCGGGTTGGGTTGGGCCATCGATCCGGTCAACCTGCCATTCAAGCCCGGTATCGCCATCGGTGCGCCGCGATATCGCGGCTTGCATGACGTCTTGCGCGATGCCTGCCCGGACTCGTGGGGACAGGCCATCATCCGCAAGCAAAAGGGTTTGTCCGATAGCGCGCATCCGTATCAATTCCTGGTCAACGCCAGGAATGCCGACCGTTGGGGAGCGTTGGCAATCGGCACCTCGCCCAGGCCTTCGGTGGATCATCTCAGCAGCCCGCGCCTGGAAAACCTGGCCGACCTGGTGGTCGAATTGTCTGCCATGGCGGTGCAGCGACCACCGGTCAACAAGAACATCCGCAAGATGCTGGTGGCGGCGCCCAGTCTCGGTGGCGCCCGCCCCAAGGGTGTGGTGCAGGATGGCGATGACTACTGGCTGGTCAAGCCGCGCGTGCCCAGCGACACTGCCGACGTGCCCTTGCTGGAGCACATGGCGGCCCGGTTGGGGCGCGCGGTCGGCCTGGATTTTGCCGACACGGTGTACCAGACGGTGGGCGACGCCATCAGCGTAGTGCGTGTCAAGCGATTCGACCGGCGTGGTGATCGCCGGCTCATGGCGATCAGCGGCGCGACGATGCTGTCGACCGAATTTCCTGGCGGGCAGGTCAGGGCGGAATGGAGTTATCCCCGGCTGGCCGAGGAACTGCAACGTATCGGGGCCGGCCCCGACCGCCAGGAGCTGTTCTTGCGCATGGTCTACAACGCCGTGCTCGGCAACGATGACGACCACCCGCGCAACCATGCCGCCATCTACGATAGCGCGCTCAAGCGCTGGCGCCTTTCGCCCGCCTTCGACGTCGTACCCAATTGGGATGACAGCCCGGCCGCGCTGGCCATGCAGACCTCGCTCGGACGATACGATATTTCCCGGCAATCCATCCTTGCCGATGCCGGCCATTTCGGACTGTCGTCCACGCAGGCGCCGGCCCTGCTCGACGACTTCCTCGATCGCCTGGACAGGTCGGGCAAGCAGCTCGCAAGCCAGGCCCCGGCGGCGATCCAGGCCTTCTTCCATGCGCGGATTTCTCATGGCGTGCAACTGTTGCGCGGCGGTCAGGACCCTGCCGTTAGGTCGAATAAATTTGAGTAAAGCTGATAGAATGATAGTTATTCTCATTCAATGAAGTTTCTTCGCCGGCGCACTCATGTCGATATCCGAACCACAGCATCAGCAACTGGGAGCGTTGTACAGCGATCACCATGGCTGGCTCAAGGGATGGTTGCGCGGCAAGCTGGGATGTGCGGCGGACGCGGCCGACCTGGCGCAGGATACGTTCCTGCGGTTGCTCAACCGGGAGCAGGGCGCTTCGTGCGCCACCGGCTTGCGCGAGCCGCGCGCCTACCTGACCCGCATCGCCCAGGGCCTGGTGATCGATCACTGGCGACGGCGCGATGTCGAGCGGGCCTTCCTCGATGCGCTGGCTGCGATGCCCGAGGCCGAGGCGCCTGCGCCCGAAACCCGGCTGTTGATCATCGAGGCCCTGGTGCGCATCGACGCCGCGCTCGATGCGCTCAAGCCCCGTGCGCGCCAGGCCTTCCTGCTGGCGCAGCTGGATGGGCTGAGCGGGCCGGCCATCGCCGCCCGGCTGGGCGTATCGCTGGCCACGGTCGAACGTGACCTCAATGCGGCCTGGCAGCAGTGCTATCGGGTCTATTTCCTGTGAATCCCGGCGAGATGCGCACGGCGCAGCCGATCATCGATGCGCAAGCGGTCGACCAGGCCATTGCCTGGGGGGTACGGCTGCGCCTGCGCGGGGGCGATGCCGGCGACCTGCAGGCGTTCGAGGCATGGCGTCGTGCCGACGCGCGCCATGAAGCCGCCTGGCGCCGTATAGAGACCATGCAACAGGACCTGCAGCACATGCAGGCGGTGCCGTCGCAACTGGCGGGGCAGGTGCTGGCGGCCAGCGCCCGGGCGGCGCTCGGCCGGCGCCGCGGCGCCATGAAACTGATGATCGCCGGCGCCATGGTGGGGGCGGCAGCCTACGCCGGGCGCGACAGCGCCTGGATGCAGATGGCCACGGCCGACTACAGCACCGGCGTCGGTCGTCGGCGCACGGTGCAACTGGACGATGGCAGCGAGCTGGTGCTCAATACCGATACCGCCGTCAATGTGCGTTATGAAGCCAGCCGGCGCCTGATCGAGGTCCGTCGCGGCGAGATACTGGTGACCACCGGCCGTGACGCCTCGGCGCTGCAACGGCGCGCCTTCATGGTCAGCACCGACGATGGCATGATGCTGGCCAAGGGGACCAGGTTCCTGGTGCGCAAGGAGCCGGGCCGGACCCGCCTGACGGTACTCGAGCATGCGGTCGAACTGAGCAGCCCCGAGGTGCACGAAGCGGTGCTGGCGCAGGCCGGCGACAGCTTCTACATGTCGCGCCGGGCAATCTGGAGGGCCGCTGCCGACAACTTCGATCCGGTGGCCTGGACCGAGGGCGTGATCGCCGCGCGCGAAATGCGCATGGACCAGTTCGTGGCCGAGCTGTCGCGCTATCGACCGGGTTTGCTCAGGTGCGATCCGGAAGTGGCCGCCTTGCCGGTGTCGGGCGTATTCCAGTTGCACGATACCGAGCGCACCATCGAGGTCCTGCTGGCGACCCAGCCGGTGGCGGCGCGCTACCGCACCCGGTATTGGGTGACCATCATTGCGCGGCAACCCGGTTGATCCGAAAAAAATAATCGAAAACAGGTGAGGGGATTTGCGAAGTGCTGCGGCAAGCAAGTTAGAGATCCTGACTTGTTGTCCAACCTTATCGTCAATCCCATGCCACCTGTAACCACTTCCTACCCCGTCCCCCATCGACTGGCGCGCGCCGTCGGCGGCGCCATGCTGGCGCTGGCCGTGGGCCTGCCCCTGGCCATGAGCCAGCAAGCCATGGCGCAAACCGCCAATGCGTCGACCACCCAGCATTTCAGGATCGCCGCCGGCCCGCTGGACGCCGCGCTCGACCAGTTCGCACGCGAAGCCCGCATCACGCTGACCTATGATGCGGCCGCCTTGCGCGGCCTGCGCGCGTCCTCGCTCAACGGCAGCTATACCATCGACGCCGGCCTGGCGGCGTTGCTGGCCGGCAGTGGCATGGGCGCGGTGCGCCTGGCCGGCGGCGACTATACCGTGCGTCCGGTGGCGCCCGACACCGGCGCTGCCGCCGCTGCCGCCAGCACCTTGCCGACCATCACCGTCAAGGACGACGCCGAGATCGAGACCGCGCTCACGGCGGTCACCGGCAACGTCGCCCGCATCAGCCGGGTCGGCACCAAGACCGATACCTCGCTCAAGGAAACGCCGCAATCCATCTCCGTCATCACCCGCGACCAGCTGGATGCGCAGGGTGTCGAAAGCATCGCCGAAGGGCTGCGTTATACCCCCGGCGTGGTGGCCCAGTACGGCAATACCGACCTGCGCTACGACTGGCTGACGGTGCGCGGTTTCGTGCCGGGGCGATACCTGGACGGCATGCGCCTGCCGTTTGGCGCGCGCGGGTATTCGCAGCCGCGCGTGGAGCCTTTCGGCCTGGAGCGCATCGAGGTCCTGAAGGGACCCAGCTCGCTGCTGTATGGCCAGGCCACTCCAGGAGGCCTGGTCAACATGGTCAGCAAGCGTCCCACCACCGAGACGGTGCGCGAGGTCGAGCTGCAATATGGCAGCCACAACCGCAAGCAATTGGGCATCGACCTGGGTGGCAAGATCGACGACAGCGGCCAATGGAGCTACCGCCTGGTGGCCCTGGGACGCAAGAGCGATACCGCCTATGACTTCGTGAGCGAGGAGAAGACCTACCTGGCGCCGTCGCTGACCTGGCATCCGAACGCCGATACCCGGCTGACGCTGCTGGCGCAGTACCAGAAGATCGATTCCAGGGGCGGCGGCGGCGCCCCGGTGCTGACCGCCAATGGCACGCTCTACACCAATCGCTTCGCCGCGCTCGATCGCAGCACCTTTGCCGGCGAGCCGGGCTTCGACCGCTTCACCAACGAACAGTATTTCCTTGGCTACGAGTTCGAGCAACAGCTCAACGCCGATTGGAGCGTGCGCCAGAACCTGCGTTTTGGCGAAGTCGATGCCGATACCCGCCGGGTGCAGACCGCCTGCCTCAATGCCCTTTGCAATCCGGCCACGCTGGGGCGCTATGCCTGGGCCTTCCCCGAGAAGTCGCGCATGTTCACCGTCGACAACCAGCTGCAGGGTAACTTCAATGCCGGGCCGACCCGGCACACGCTGCTGGTCGGTGTCGATTATTCGGCCGAACGCAGCCATTACAGCGAGAGTTCGCTGAACGTGCTGGGCAGCCTGTTCAATGCCTATGCGCCGGTCTACGGCACCTATAGCGGCGTGGTGCCGCCGGCGGCGATGCGCATCGAGCAGGACCGCGACCAGCTGGGCACCTACCTGCAGGACCAGGTCAGGCTGGAGCGCTGGACCCTGGTGGCCGGCGGTCGCTACGACTGGGCCGATACCAAGACCCGCACCACCACCAGCACCGCCAGCACGCTGGTGTCGCAAAGCGATTCGGCATTCACCGGCCGCCTGGGGCTGCTGTACAGTTTCGACAATGGCATCACGCCCTATGTCAGCTATTCGACTTCGTTCCAGCCGACGGTGGGCACCAGCCGCACCCTGGCCGTGTTCAAGCCGACCAAGGGACGCCAGACCGAGGCCGGTGTGAAGGTCCAGCCGGACGGTTCGAAGACCATGATCACGCTGTCGGCCTATGAATTGACCCAGCAGAACGTGACCACGCCCGATCCGCTCAACACCAGCTTCAACGAGCAGACCGGCGAAGTGCGGGTGCGCGGCATCGAGCTCGAAGGCAAGGTACAACTGCAGAAGGGCCTGGACCTGATCGCTTCCTACGGTTACACCGACAGCAAGATCACCAAGGCCAACACCAGCGGCGGCGTCAACAACACCGGCAATCGCCTGGCCTTCGTGCCGCGCAACCAGGCCAGTGCCTGGCTGGACTACACGGTGCAGGATGCCGACCTGGCAGGCCTGGGCGGAGGTTTCGGCGCGCGTTACCTGGGCGAGAACTTCGGTGACAATGGCAACCTCTATCACATGCCCGGCGTGACCCTGTTCGACGCCGCCCTGCGTTACGACTTCGGCAAGACCAATGCGCAACTCAAGGGCCTGCGCATGGCGCTCAATGCATCCAATATCTTCAACAAGACCTATGTGGCCGCATGCCTGGGGGCCTCGGGTTGTTATTACGGTGACGGCCGCAATGTCTACCTGACGCTGAAGTATGGTTGGTAAGTTGTTGCATCGACGCTGATTCATCCAGCGTATCTGGTATAAGAAAAGCACTTGCCGCTGCCGCCGGACGATCGAGAGTCCGGTCGCAGCGGCATTTTTTCGTCAGTCGATCCGGGGCGCGAAAGCACTTTCTCACGGGCCTGCACAAGGGGAGTGCGCGGGTGCGCCAAATGCATGCGGGGCAACCCGTTTTGTTGCGCCGCAATGGTGCTTTGCGGACGATCGCGACCCCACCCGAAGCGCGGATTTGAGTTTATGCACACGCTAAATCATTGATTTAAATAATTTAAAAATCAATATGCGATGACGATGATTGCAATGCAATCATAGATATTTACATGCGATTTTCGTTCTTCTATTCTTCTTTCAACAATGAGCAGGTCCGAGCGCGCCGTGCGACGCCCCCCAATAAATCCGATGCGGGTCTATTTGCGGGCGGCACTGGTGGCGCATGCATGAGGGAGATAGTGTATGGACGTACAAAACGGTTTGATCGCGCAGTTGCAGGCGGCATTGGGCGCTGGCGCGGTCATCGTGGCCGAGGCCGAGATGGAGGGCTACACCGAAGACTGGCGCGGCCGCTTCAAGGCGCCCGCGCTGTGCGCGGTATTGCCGGCCACCACCGAGCAGGTGGCACTGGTAGTGAAGGCCTGTGCCGCGCACGGCGTGCCGCTGCTGCCGCAAGGCGGCAACACCAGCCTGTGCGGCGGCGCCGTGCCGCAAAAGGGCGGCACGCCCCCGGTGATCCTGAACCTGGCGCGCATGCGCCGGATCCGCGACATCGATCCATCCAACAACTCGATGGTGGTCGAGGCCGGCTGTATCCTGCAGACGGTCCAGGAGGCGGCCGTCGAGGCCAGGCGGCTGTATCCGATCAGCCTGGGTGCCGAGGGCTCCTGCCAGATCGGCGGCACGCTGGCCACCAATGCCGGCGGCACCAGCGTGCTGCGTTACGGTAATACCCGCGACAACGTGCTGGGCCTGGAAGTGGTCCTGCCCGACGGCACCATCTGGAACGGCCTGCGCGCGCTGCGCAAGGACAATACCGGCCTCGACCTGAAGCAGCTTTTCATCGGTGCCGAAGGTGCGCTGGGCGTCATCACGGCGGCGACGCTGAAGTTGCATCCCTTGCCCACCGAGCACGCCATGGCGTGGTTCGCACCGGCCGATACCGAGGCCGCCTTGAAGGTGCTGGGCATGTTCCAGCAGGGATGCGGCTCGCGCCTGTCGGCCTTCGAGATGATGAACGACCGCCAGCTCGAACTGGTCATCGCACACGTTCCCAATCGCCGCAATCCGCTCGAGGCGATGCATCCCTGGCATGTGCTGGTGGAGCTGGCCGATACCCAGGGCGCCGATGAACTCGGCCAGATCCTGCTGCAGGTGCTGGAGCAGGCCATGGAACAGGGCCTGGTGGTCGATGCCGCCATCGCCAGCAGCCAGGCACAACGTGCCGCGCTGTGGGAAATCCGCCATAGCGTAAGCGAGGCCAACAAGAAGGAAGGCATCGGCCTGACCACCGATTGCGCGGTGCCGGTGTCGGCCGTGCCGGCTTTCATCGCGCAGGCCAGTGCTGCCGTGCATGCCGACGTGCCGGGGCTCGATATCATCGTGGTGGGCCACGTGGGCGACGGCAATATCCACTTCATCCCGATGTTCGATTTCGACACCTGGAAGGCGCTGCCCGATCCCGACGACATGGGCCGGCGCATGCGCCACTGCGTCAACCAGGTGGCCCATACCCTGGGCGGCACCTTCAGCGCCGAGCATGGCGTGGGCCAGACCGGCCTGCCCGAGATGGCGCACTACAAGTCGCCAGTGGAGCTTGCCCTGATGAAGACCCTCAAGCAGGCGCTGGACCCGGCCAACCTGATGAACCCAGGGCGCCTGCTGCCCTAGGGCCTGTCCTAGCCGTACCGTAATCCCCCCCTGTTACCGGCCCCGATCGCGCGTCGATCGAGCCGGCTCTTTCGTTACGTCCATCCTCATGGAGAACCAGATGAAACCGAAACAAAACGCAAGTGGACATGTAGAAAATTCCGGCCGCCGCTCGGCCATCAAGGCCGCCGCCGCAGGCGCCGTGGCGATCTCGTTCCCGTTCATCTGGACCCCGTCGCGCGCGGCCACCAAGCGCATCGTGGTGCGTGACGACGGCGGCATCTACAACAAGGCCTACAACGAAGTGTTCTACAAGCCGTTTCGCGACAAGACCGGTATCGAAGTGGTCGGCGTGCAGGCCACGGCCGAACCGACCGCGCAGATCAAGAGCATGGTCGACGCCGGCGCCTATACCTGGGACATGGCCAAGGTCAGCCAGCCTGCGGTGCTCACGCTGACCGCCGGCGGCAAGGAATACCTGGAACGCCACGGCCTGGAGTCGGACCCGATGATCGCCAAGATCCCCAAGCAGTACATGACCCCGTTCGGCGTCGGCCATAACGTCTACACCACGGTGCTGGCCTATCGCACCGATGCATTCAAGGGCAGGAAGGCGCCCAATTCGTGGGCCGACATGTGGAACGTGAAGGACTTCCCGGGGCGTCGCGCCTTGCGCAAGTATCCATTCGACACCATCGAGGAAGCGCTGATGGCCGATGGCGTGGCGCCAGGCCAGGTCTATCCCTGTGACATCGATCGTGCCCTGGCCAGCCTGGGCAAGATCGCCAAGAACGTCGACGTCTGGTGGACCACCGGCGCCCAGGTCGAGCAGATGCTGACCTCCGGCGAGGTCGACATGGTCGCCACCTGGGCTTCGCGCGCGCAATCGGCCATGGCCAACGGCGCTCCGGTGGCCATCGTCTGGAACCAGAACATCTGGGGCTGCGACAGCTGGGCCATCCTCAAGGGCACGCCCAATGCCGATGCCTGCCGCGAGTTCATCAAGTTCGCCAGCGACGCCAAGCGGCAGGCGGCGCTGACCAACTTCTTCCCGGCCGGGCTGACGCAACCGGAAGGCTTCAGCTTCGTGAAACCCGAGATCGCGCGCAATTCGCCGACCTACCCGGAGAACATGAAGAGCGGGGTACAGATCGACGCCAGATACTGGCAGCAGAAACAGAGCGTGGCGCTGGAACGCTTCAATCGCTGGGTCCTCGGTTAATCCGTCATCAATCATCCGTTAGAGCATCAGACCATGTCAGCTTCCAATCTCTGCATATCGGGCCTTAGCAAGCGCTATGGCGATTTCGTCGCGCTGGCGCCGACCGATCTCGACGTCGCCCAGGGCGAATTCCTTACCCTGCTGGGACCCAGCGGATCCGGCAAGACCACGCTGCTGAGCCTGATTGCAGGGTTGGCGCAAGCTGACGGGGGCAGTATCAGCATCAATGGCATGGACGTCACCTATGGCGCGCCCTACGAGCGCGACATCGGCATGGTGTTCCAGAACTACGCCTTGTTCCCGCACATGACGGTGGCCGAGAACATCGCCTTTCCGCTGCAGATGCGCCGGGTCGATGCCGCCACCGCGCGCAAGCAGGTCGAGCAGGCGCTGGAGATGGTGCACCTGCCGCATGTGGCGGACCGTTATCCGCGCGAGTTGTCCGGCGGCCAGCAGCAGCGCATCGCGCTGGCCCGCTGCATGGTCTACCGGCCTTCGATCATCCTCATGGATGAACCGCTGGGCGCGCTCGACAAGAAGCTGCGCGATCACATGCAACTGGAGATCAAGCGTATCCACCGCGAACTGGGCACCACCATCGTCTACGTCACCCACGACCAGGAAGAGGCGATGACCATGTCCGACCGCATCTGCCTGATGCAGGCGGGCGCCATCGCCCAGCTCGGCAGTCCGGACGACCTGTATTTCCGGCCCGCCAATGCCTTCGTGGCCGATTTCCTGGGCGAGTCGAACCTGCTCGAGGCCAAGGTCCTGGCGCGCCAGGGCGAACGCGTGCGGGTCGCCATCGGCGGCCACGACCAGGGCGAGGCGGTGGCCTACGACGCCAGCATCAAGGCCGGCGACGCGGTCAAGCTGATGATTCGCCCGCAGAACGTGAGCGTGCATGGCGAGCCGGCGCAGGTTCCTGCCGGTACCGCGATGCTGCAGGGCCGCTTGATCGAAGTGATGGTCACCGGCGGCATGACCAAGCTGTACCTCGACAATACGGGCGCTGCCGCACCGCTGGTGGCGTCGTACCCGACCAACCGCATGGGCTCGCGCTACCAGATCGGGCAGCAGATCACGCTGTGCTGGCAGCCCGACGACGCCGTGGCGATCCTGGGATAAGACATGAAGCCAACCACACTCCCACATCCGACCGACGCGGCGCCGGCAGCCCGTGCGGCCCGCTGGCGCAGCCGGCTGCGCCCGGTGCTGATGTCGGCGCCGTTGATGATCCTGCTGCTGGTGCTGCTGGTCTATCCGGTGGGCCAGTTGCTGATGCTGAGCATACGCAACGAGACCGGCTGGAACCTGGCCGAGTACCGCAAGCTGTTCGAGTCGTCGGTATATGTCGAGGTCTTGCTGATCACGCTCAAGGTATCGCTGCTGACGACGCTGTTCTCGGTGGTGTTCGGCTATCCGATCGCCTACCTGATCTCCACCGTCACGGCGCAGCGCAAGAACCGCCTGCTGTACTGGGTGCTGCTGTCGTTCTGGACCAGCTTTCTGGTGCGCACCTTCGGCTGGGTGGTGCTGCTGGGCCGCAACGGCGTCATCAACTGGGTGCTCAAGACGCTGGGCATCATCGACGCGCCGCTGAACCTGCTCTACAACCTGCCGGCGGTGGTGGTGGGGATGGTGCATGCACTGATGCCATTGGCGATCCTGACCATGCTGTCGGTGATGGAAAACATCGACCGCCGCCTGCCGAGCGCGGCCTCGACCCTGGGGGCGCGTCCTGGCACGGCGTTCTGGCGCGTGTATTTCCCGCTGTCGCTGCCGGGCGTGGCCTCCGGCGCGCTGATGGTGTTCGTGACCGCGATCGGCTTCTTCATCACGCCGGCCTTGCTGGGCGGGCGGCACGAGACGATGATCACCCAGCTCATCATCGACCAGGTCATGCAGGCGCTGAACTGGGGCTTCGCCGGTGCCATCTCGGTGTTGCTGCTGGTGGTGGTGCTGGTGGTGTTCGTGATCTACGACCGCATGGTCGGCCTGTCCACCATGGCCGGCGGCAGCAGTGCGGCGGCCCGGAAGTCGTCGGCCAACCCGGCCTGGCGGCGGCTGGGCAATGGCATCCTGGGCGCCCTGGGGCACGCCACCGATACCTTGCTGGCGCCGTTCACCCGTCGTCGCAACGCGCCGGCAGCGCAGGGGCGCAGCCTCGATCTTGCGGTGATCGTGCTGCTGGTCTTCCTCAGTGCGCCGGCCTTCATGATGATCCCCTTGTCGTTCGATTCGGCCTCGGGCCTGGCCTGGCCGCCACGCGGGTTCTCGCTGCAGTGGTACCGCCAGGTGTTCGAGTCGTCGCTGTGGATGGACGCCATCGGCCGCTCCATGCTGGTCGGCGTGGGCACCGGCGTGTTGTCCATGCTCATCGGCACACCCATGGCGTTCCTGCTGGTGCGTGGCAGCGGGCGCGGCAATGCCGGCCTGCTGGCCCTGGTGCTGGCGCCGATGATCGTGCCGCGCATGATCCTGGCGGTGGGCGTGTTCTATTTCTTCGCCCGCATCGGCCTGGTCGGTTCATCGTTTGGCCTGATGCTGGCCCATACGGTGGTGGCGGTGCCTTATGTGGTCATCACCATGATGGCGGTACTGCGCAACTACGACACGCGCCTGGATCACGCGGCCTACAGCATGGGCGCGCGACCGCTGGCCACGCTGCGCCGGGTGACGCTGCCGATCCTGAGCGCCGGCATGCTGTCGTCGTTCCTGTTTGCGTTTGCCACGTCGTTCGACGAGTTGACCATTGCACTGTTCACCACGGGTGGCCTGAGCACCACGCTGCCCAAGCAATTCTGGGATGAAACCACGATGCAGATATCACCGGTCATCGCCGCCGTGTCGACCTGCCTGTTCGCGTTCATCACCCTCCTCATTTCCGCCGCCGACCGGCTGCGCCGCCGCAGCCTGGCTTCCTGAGTTTCATTAGAAAAGGTAACGATATGCTTACAGTCGCGTCAATCAAGGGCGTCATGCCCGCCATTCCCACTCCCGTCAATGCGGACGACACCATCAACGTCGCCGCCACCCAGGCGCTGCTGCGCTTCCTGCTCAAGCAGGGTATCGACGGCGTGCTGCCATTGGGCGGCACCGGCGAATACGGCGCGCTCTCGCGTGCCCAACGCGCGCGCATGATCGAGCTTACCGCGGCCGAGGTCAAGGGCAGCGTGCCGGTGATTGCCGGCGTGCTCGATCCGGGATACCACGATGCCATCGGCTCCGGGCGCGAACTGGCTGCAGCCGGCGCCGACGGCTTGCTGGTGCTCACGCCTTACTACACCAACCCGACCCAGGCCGGCATTCGCGACTACTTCCTGCGTTATGCCGACGAGTCGCCGGTGCCGATCCTGATCTACGAGATTCCCTACCGTACCCGTATCGCCATCGCCCCCGAGGTGCTGCACGAGCTGTCGCGCCATGAGCGCATCATCGGCATGAAGGCCTGCAATACCGACATGTGGCATTTCCTGCGCACCATGGCCGGCGTCGACGATTCGTTCGCCGTACTCAGCGGTGAAGACACGCTGTTCCCGCTGCATCTGGCCGCCGGCGCCCGGGGCGGCATCATCGTCACGGCGTCGCTGCTGCCGACGGCCTGGCAGCAGGTGTATCAACTGGCGCGTGCCGGCAAGACCGCCGAGGCGATCGCCTTGCACCGCTCGCTGATCCCGCTGATGAACCTGGCGTTTGCCGAGACCAACCCGGGCCCGATGAAAGCCGTGATGGATCTCATTGGCGTGAATGCGCCCGAGATGCTGGCGCCGCTGGTGCCGCCCGCGGCAGATCTGGCCAGCCGGTTGCGCGACGAACTGCAGAAGCAGCTGGCGATCTTCGAGGCGCCCCGGGCGGCCTGACCTGCGGCCACCCGCCCGCTCAGCCGCGCAGGCTTTGCAGGCGGGATTTCGAAATCGAAGTGGCAGCGACCTGGACATGCTGGGCCAGTTCGCTCTCGACCCGTTCCACCGTCCAGCGCGAGGTCGGCACCGAGATGTTGATGGCGCCGATGGGGATGCCGCCGTGGTCGGTGACCGGGGCCGCCACCGAGATGTCGCCCAGTACCGTCTCGTTCTCGATGACGGCATAGCCGCGACGCGCTACCTGGCGGATGCGCTCCATCAACTTGTTGGTATTGGTCTGGGTAAAGGGGGTCATCGGTTCGAGCCGGGTCTGCGCCAGGATTTCCTTGATGCGGTTGGCGGGCAGTCGCGACAGGATCGCGATGCCGGAGGCCGTGAACAGGGCCGGCAGGCGGGCACCCACCACGATGTCGATGTTGACCAGGTGCTTGCCCGGGAAGCGGGCCACGAACACGATCTCGTGACCATCCAGTTCCAGCAGGTTGGTGGTCTCGCCGACATGGCGGCTGATGTCGAGCAGATAGGGCGAGGCCTTGTCGACCAGCTCGTTGGCGCGGATGTAGTTATAGGAGAACTGCAACACCTTGCTGGTCAATCCGTAGTTGCGGGTATCGGCGATGCGCTGCAGGTAGCCCAGTTCTTCCAGCGTATGCACCACGCGCTGGGTGGCGCTTCGATCCAGGCCCGAAGCGCGTGCGATGTCACCCAGCGTCATGTGGCGATTGGGGCCATCGAAGGTATGCAAGACCTGGAAGGTCTTCTCGGTGGAGCCGATGAACAGCGTGGAACGGTCCGCTTTGCGGTCGCGTGCGGGCGTTGGCGAGACCGGGGCAGGGGCGTTTTTTGGCATGTTGGTGGCTCTATAACTATTGTTATTCGATAACTATGATTGAATTGCAATTATATCGCGCCGGCGTTTCGACTCATTTGTTTCATTTCCCGTTATCGGAAGTCTGGAGTCTGAATTGAAGATTGCATTTATTGGCGCCGGCAATATGGCCGGCGCACTGATCGGCGGCCTGGTGGCACAGGGCAACGACCCGCTGGACATCGTCGCCATCGATCCCGGCGCCGATGCCCGCGAGCGTGTCGCCGTCCATGGCGTGCGCACCGGTGTGGCCGCGGACGCGACCACACTGGCGTCGTGCGAGGTCATCGTGCTGGCGGTCAAGCCACAGATCTTGCGCGCGGTGGCCGGGCAGTTGGCGCCCTGGCTGCAACGGCAGCTGGTCATCAGCGTGGCCGCCGGCATCCGGTTGCAGGACCTGTCGCGCTGGCTGGGCGGGTATCGCCACCTGGTGCGCGCCATGCCCAATACCCCGGCGCAGATCGGGCTGGGGGCGACCGGTCTGGCGGCGCTGGACGAGGTCAGTGCGCACCAGAAGGCGCTGGCCACGGCGGTGATGGATGCGGTCGGCATGACGGTCTGGGTCGAGCAGGAAAACCAGCTCGACGCCGTCACAGCAGTCTCCGGCAGCGGCCCGGCCTATGTGTTCTATTTCATCGAAGCCATGGCCGAGGCCGGTGTCCAGATGGGCCTGGGACCGGCGCAGGCGCAAGCGCTGGCGCTGGCCACCTTCAACGGCGCGGCGCAGTTGGCCAGCCAGGCCGGTGAAACGCCGGAGATCCTGCGCGAGCGCGTCACGTCCAAGGGCGGCACTACGGCCGCGGCGCTGGCGTCATTTGCCCATGCCCAGGTCAAGCAGCGCATCATCGACGGCGCCATCGCGGCCAAGCTGCGTGCCACCGAGATCGGCAACGAAATGGGGGCGCTGTGAGCCAGGCTGGCGAGCGACTGTTGGCGCAATACGGCCCGCGCGAGGCCA
>NZ_AKJA01000007.1 GCF_000282575.1 Herbaspirillum sp. YR522
GGGTGAGCGGCTGCTGCCGATGCTCACCGAGCGCGCGCGCCAGCTCAAGATCGACAACGGCATGAACCCCGAGGCCGAGATGGGTCCGGTCATCACCCGCGAGGCGGTGCAGCGCATCGAGTCGTATATCGCCTCCGGCGTGGAGCAGGGCGCCAAGCTGATCCTCGATGGGCGCAACCACAAGGTGGCCGGTCACGAGGGCGGTTACTTCGTCGGTGGCACGCTGTTCGATCACGTCACGCCCGAGATGAAGATCTACCAGGAAGAAATCTTCGGCCCGGTATTGTCCTGCACCCGTGTGGCCAGCTTCGACGATGCCGTCGACCTGATCAACAGGCACCAGTTCGGCAACGGCGTGTCGTGCTTCACCAGCGATGGTGGCGTGGCGCGTGAATTCGGGCGCCGCATCCAGGTCGGCATGGTCGGCATCAATGTGCCCATTCCGGTGCCGATGGCCTGGCACGGCTTCGGCGGCTGGAAGTCGAGCCTGTTCGGCGATACCCACGCCTATGGCGAAGAGGGCGTGCGCTTCTACACGCGCCAGAAGTCGATCATGCAGCGCTGGCCCAACAACATCAAGAAGGGCGCCGACTTCGCCATGCCGACGGCGCACTGAACCAGATCGTCGAGATGGAAAGCGGGCTCCCCGGAGCCCGCTTTTTTATTGCGCCACGCCCGGCCTCAGGAAATCTGCTGCAGCGTGATCGCCTCGTCAAACACTTCACTGCCGGGATTGACGTATACCTTCGGCGACGCCCCCAGCCGCGCCGACAGCTCTTGCGCCAGTTCCAGCAGCTTGCCCCGCAACAACGCGCTGGCAGCCGGGTCGAAGCGCAGCGTCAAGCCGAAGATCGTCATCGCGCCCACCAACCGGTCGCCGGCCCCGAACACCGGCGCCGACATCGACGACGAGTGCGCATTGTTGATGCCGACCGAAATGGCGACATAACGTCCGCCCGAGCGCGCGGCATTGCCCGGCACCGAGAAGAAGCGCAATACCTGGGACGCCGAGGTCTGGTCCAGCGCAAACAGCGAGCCAGCCTTGACGGTGGCCTTGACCGACTCGGGCGACTCGGCCGCGTACAGGCACAGCCGCTGGTCTTGCTGGGTGATATAGAAGGCGGTGCTTTCGCCGGTCTCCTTCACCAGCTTTTCCAGCGTCGGCATGATGAAGTCGGCATAGTCGAAGCGCGCCTCGAAGGCCTTGCCCAACTGGTATGCCTTGGGGCCGAGCTGGTAGGTGGCGTCGGCGCGCTGGATCACGAAGCCCTGCTTGATGAACGACATCAGGTAGCGATGGATCACGCTCTTGAACAAACCGGTGCGCTGTTCCAGTTCGGACAGCCCGAAGCGCTCGGGCGCATCGATGAACGCGGCGAGGATGGCCAGGCTGCGTTCGGCGCCCAATACGGTACGGTCGGGTGGACTTTCCTGTTCTTTCAGCCGCGATTTCGGGGTCTCAGAGGCCATATTCATCATTTGATTTCGTTTTTCGCATTGGCGGTGAGCGTATCACTTTTTGCTGCTCTTGCAGCGCACCAGAAACAGGCTTTTAACGCCCGCTTTCGCACTCCGAAGGGGAGTCTCCCGGCGCATGCAACAAATCTTGCACTGCATCGATGCAGGCGATAAGTAATTGAAAAATAACGATAAAAAATCCTTGTTATGAAATCATAACGCCATTATGATTTATTTCAGAGCTTGTTGAACCTCACCACCGGGAAAGGATGGAACATGAAACTGGCACTCCACGCGAAGACGCACCTGGGCATGGCCGCGGCCCTGCTTTCGTTGGCTTTTTCTACCGCCGCACACGCCGACCGACTGGCCGATATCAAGGCCCGCGGCACCCTCATCTGTGCCACCCTGACCAGTAGCGAACCGGTCGGCTTCGTCGACCCGCAGACGCGCCAGGTGGTGGGTTTCGACGTCGACATGTGCGCCGGCGTGGCGCGTGAGCTGGGCGTGAAGCTGGAGCAGAAGGGCGTCTCGGTCGAGGCCCGGATTCCGGAATTGACACTAGGCCGGGTCGACCTGGTGGTGGCGGCACTGGGCTACACCAAGGAGCGCGCACAGCAGATCGACTTCAGTTCGATCCACTACCAGACGCCGATCAAGCTGGTGGCCCGCGCCGACGGCCCCTTCAACAAGATCGAGGACGTCGCCGACAAGCGCATCAGCGCCAACAAGGGCTCGACCCCCGAACTGTATGCCCGTCGCCAGTTTCCCAAGGCCACCATCCTGACCTTCCAGGACAGCCCGGCGGCGTTCCTGGCACTGGCGCAAAACAAGGTGCAGGCACTGGCGATCTCGCAACCGTCGGGCGTACGTTTCGTCAACGAAGGCAGCGGCAAGTACAAGTTCCTGGATGGCGCGCTGTACTTCGAACCGACCGGCATGGGCATCAAGAAGGGCGAGCCGGCGCTGCTGGCGGCCGTCAACGAGGCCCTCGACAAGATGGAAAAAGCCGGTGAGATCGACAAGAACTGGAACAAGTGGTTTGGCCCCGGCACCAAGTACAACATCGTGCGCGAGAAGAAACTGGCCCCGGTCAGCGCTTTCGAATAAACCGGTTCGTCCGATGGACTGAATCGATGGGACGCCGGCCCGCCCGGCGTCCCCCGGGGTCTCTTGGCCCCGCCATGGCGATCGTTGTTGCGCCCCGTAACGCACGCCGCCAGACCACTTCGCAGGAAGGCAAACAACATGCATCTCGATTTCAGTGCGGTCTTGCAGGGCCAATACCTGGACTGGCTGATCAAGGGCGCCTTGACCACCTTGTGGCTGTTCGCCACCGCCTGGGTGTGTGCGTTCGTGCTGGCCATCTTCCTGGTCGCGCTGCGCATGCTGCAGCTGCGCCCGCTCGAATGGCTGATCTCGGCATTCGTCAATTACCACCGCAACGTCCCCGGCCTGGTCCAGATCTTCGTCTGGTACTTCGGCATTCCCGAACTGCTGCCGGCGGTCATCACCGATTTCATCAACGACCACAACGGCGAATTCATCTTCGCGCTGATCGCCATCTCGCTCAATTCGGCCGCCTACATGTCGGAAGACCTGCGCAGCGGCATGCGGTCGGTGGCCGGCACCCAGCTCGAAGCGGCGCGCGCGCTCGGCTTGAACTATGTGCAGTCCATGCGCGACGTGCTGCTGCCGCAGGCCATCCGCATCTCGGTGCCGCCGCTGGTGAACCAGTCGCTGAGCCTGTTCAAGTCGACCAGCCTGGCCATGGCCATCGGCGTGGCCGAGATGACGTATTCCAGCCGCCAGATCGAGAACGAGACCTATCGCACCTTCGAGACCTTTGCGCTGGCCTCGGTCTTCTACCTGCTGATGTCGTGGACCATCATGGCCGCCGGCGCCTATTACAACAACCGGAACCTGAAGTCGGGGGCGCGTTGAAATGATCGATGACTTCATCTCCATCCTGTCGACCTACGGCTTGCAGCTGCTGATCGGCGAATTTCCCCATGGCGCCCTGGGCGGCCTGGCGCTGACCCTGATCCTGGCCGTCACCGGCCTGGTGTGCGCCTTCCCGCTGGCGGTGCTGTGCGGCATCGCCCGCACCAGCACGCTCAGGTGGATCGCCGCCCCGGCCGCGATGCTGGTGCACACCGTGCGCGGCTTGCCGGTATTGATGCTGATCTTCTGGGCCTACTTCATCGTGCCGCTGCTGACCGGCAAGTCGATCTCCGGCACCACCACCCTGATCTGTGCCCTGATCGCCTACGAGACCGCTTTCCTGGGCGAGGTGATCAAGGCCGGCATCCAGGCCATTCCCCGTGGCCAGGTCGAGGCGTCGCGCTCGCTGGGCATGAGCTACTTCAGGACCATGCGCGAGATCGTGCTGCCGCAGGCGATGTTCAACATGATCCCGAGCATCCTGAACCAGCTCATCTCGCTCATCAAGAACACCTCGCTGGCCTACATCATCAGCGTCAACGAATTGACCTACGCCGCCTACCAGGTCAATGCCCAGCTGCTGACCGAGCCGTTCCAGGTCTATTTCCTGCTGGCGCTGATCTACTTCGCCATCTGTTATGCGCTCAGTTCGCTGGTGGGCCTGGCCGAGCGCCGCATCAAAGACAAACGTCAATTCAGGAGTGCTTGATGATCCGATTCAATAACGTCAACAAGTGGTACGGCGACTATCACGCCCTGCGCAACGTCAGCGAAGAGATCCGGCGCGGCGAGGTGGTGATCGTGTGCGGCCCGTCCGGCTCGGGCAAGTCGACCCTGATCCGCACCGTGAACCGGCTCGAGCCGATCAATGACGGCAACATCTACGTCGATGGCCAGGACGTGCACGGCAATGGTGTCGATATAAACCGCTTGCGCAGCCGCATCGGTTTCGTGTTCCAGTCGTTCAACCTGTTTCCGCACATGAGCGTGGTGCGCAACGTGATGCTGGCCACCATGCGGGTGCTGAAGCTGTCCGACAAGGACGCCCGGGCCGCCGCCATGGTGCTGCTCGACAAGGTCGGCCTGGCCAACAAGGCCGACGCCTTTCCCGGCCAGTTGTCGGGAGGCCAGCAGCAGCGCGTGGCGATTGCCCGCGCGCTGGCCATGAAGCCGCCGGTGATGCTGTTCGACGAGCCGACCTCGGCGCTCGACCCGGAAATGGTGGGCGAGGTGTTGCAGGTCATGAAGCAGCTCGCTGCCGAAGGCATGACCATGGTCTGCGTCACCCACGAGATGGGCTTTGCCCGCGAAGTGGCCGACCGCCTGCTCTTCATGGCCGACGGCGAAGTGCTCGAGCGCGCCACGCCGCAGGACTTCTTCGAACGGCCGCAGCATCCGCGGGCGCAGAAATTCGTCGCCGACATCCGCCACGCCTGAACCGCATTGGGCCGACATCAGCGGCCATCCACGCCAACAATCCACGAGAATCATCAACCAGACCATCATGGCATTCATCTCAGATTCCCTTTCCCGCATCAAGCCCTCGGCCACCATCGCGGTCAGCCAGAAGGCGCGCGAGCTCGCCGCGCAGGGCCGCAACGTCATCGCCCTCAGTTCCGGCCAGCCCGACTTCGACACGCCAGACAATATCAAGCAGGCCGCCTTCGAGGCGATCCGTCGCGGCCAGACCAAGTACACCGCGGTGGCCGGCATCACCGAACTGCGCGAGGCTGTCGTTGCCAAGTTCAAGCGCGAGAACCAGCTCGACTATACGGTGGCGCAGACCATCGTCTCCAATGGCGGCAAGCAGGTCATCGCCAACGCCCTGATGGCGACCGTCAATCCGGGCGACGAAGTCATCGTGCCGGCGCCGTACTGGGTGTCGTATCCCGAACTGGTGGCGCTGTGCGGCGGCGTGCCGGTGTTTGCGCGGGCCAGCCGCGCCAACAACTACAAGTTGCGCCCGCAGGAACTGGAAGAAGCGATCACGCCGCGTACCAAATGGGTCATGTTCAATTCGCCCTGCAACCCCAGCGGCGCGGCCTATACCCGTGCCGAGCTGGAAGCGCTGGCCGAGGTCTTGAAGCGCCATCCGCATGTGTGGATCCTGGCCGACGACATCTATGAGCACCTGGTGTACGACGGCTTCCGGTTCACCACCCCGGCGCAGATCGCGCCCGAGCTGGTCGAGCGCACGCTGACCATGAACGGCGTGTCGAAGGCCTATGCGATGACCGGCTGGCGTATCGGCTACGCCGCCGGCCCGGCGCAACTGATCAAGGCCATGGAAAAGATCCAGGGCCAGATGACGTCGGGCGCCTGCTCGGTG
Source organism: Herbaspirillum sp. YR522 (assembly GCF_000282575.1). Classification (GTDB taxonomy): domain Bacteria; phylum Pseudomonadota; class Gammaproteobacteria; order Burkholderiales; family Burkholderiaceae_D; genus Herbaspirillum. The sequence goes on from NZ_AKJA01000007.1 coordinate 5,732, forward strand.
TCGCAATGGGCCGCCGTGGAAGCGCTCAGCGGTCCGCAGGATTACATCCATGGCAGCCGCAAGGTGTTCCAGGAGCGTCGCGACCTGGTGGTGTCGATGCTGAACCAGGCCAGCGGCCTGGATTGCCCGGTGCCCGAAGGCGCCTTCTATGTCTTCCCGTCGTGCGAGGCGCTGCTGGGCAAGCGCACCGAGACCGGACGGGTCATCGAGACCGACGAAGACTTCGTGTCCGAACTGCTCGAGGCCGAAGGGGTGGCGCTGGTGCACGGCAGCGCCTTCGGCCAGGGGCCCAACTTCCGCCTGTCGTATGCCGACTCGACCGAGCGCCTGCGCGACGCCTGCACCCGCGTGCAGCGCTTCTGCGGCAGCCTGCGCTGATTTCAACCGTATTGCCAGAGGAGAGCATCGTGTCCGTGGGATTCCGTATTTTCGAACGTCAGCGCAAGGTCGCCGACCAGGTGGTGCAACAATTCTCGGTCATTCCGGTGGCCAACATCAGCGATTCGATGGCGCGCATGTCGGCCGGCGGTGCGCGCCTGCGGGCATTGCATCGCGGCGCCAGGCTGGCCGGCGCGGCCATCACCGTCAAGTCGCGCCCGGGCGACAACCTGATGGTGCACAAGGCGCTCGACATGGCCGAGCCGGGCGATATCGTGGTGGTCGACGCCGGGGGCGACCTGTCCAACGCCATCATCGGCGAACTGATGGTGGCGCTGGCGATCCAGCGCAAGCTGGGCGGGATCGTCATCAATGGTGCCGTGCGCGACCTGGATGCGATCCAGGCCGGGGACTTTCCGGTATTCGCCGCTGGCGTGACCCATCGCGGCCCCTACAAGGATGGCCCGGGCGAGATCAATGTGCCCATCGCCATCGACGGCATGGTGGTGCGTCCCGGCGACCTGGTGGTGGGCGACAGCGATGGCCTGCTGTGCGTGGCCTACGAAGACCTCGATGCCGTGTATGCCGCGGCCAAGGCAAAGAACGACGCCGAGGCGGCGCAGATGGCTGCCATCGCCGCCGGCACCAGCGACCGCAGCTGGGTCGACCAGGCGCTGCAGAAACTGAACTGCGAGTATGTCGCCGCTGGTTGATACGGCTTCGCCGCACCTGCAGGTGCGTGCGCAATGGCTGGCATTGCAGCGGGAGGACGTGCTGGAGCCGGAACTGCCCATCATCGATGCCCATCACCACCTGTGGGACCGCCCCGGCGGACGCTACCTGCTCGATGAACTGCTGCTCGACCTGGGTGCCGGCCACCGTGTGACCGGCACGGTCTTCGTGCAATGCCGCACCATGTATCGCCAGCACGGGCCACAGGCGCTGCGACCGGTGGGCGAGGTCGAGTTCATCGAAGGTATCGCAGCGCAATCGGCGTCGGGCCGGCATGGCCCGGCCCGGGCCTGCGCCGCCATCGTCGGCTTTGCCGACCTGATGCTGGGCGAGCAGGTGGTGCCGGTGCTGCATGCGCTGGAGGCGGCGGGCAATGGACGCCTGCGCGGCATCCGCAATACCACCGCCTGGCATGCCGACGCCGCCATTCGCAGCAACCCCGTGCCGCCGCCGCCGGGCATGTTGCTGGAGCCGGGTTTCCAGGCCGCGACCCGCCGCTTGCCGGCGCATGGCCTTACGCTCGACGTCTGGGCCTATCACACCCAGCTCGACGAGGTCCTGGCGCTGGCCCGGGCCTGTCCTGCGACCACCATCGTGCTCGATCACGTGGGTGGCCCACTGGGCGCCGGGCCGTACCGGGGGCGCCAGGCCGAGGTATTTCGCCACTGGCGCGACGCCATGCGCAAGCTTGCGGCGCTGCCCAATGTACGCCTGAAACTGGGCGGACTGGGCATGCCCGTGGGCGGCTGGGACTTTCATTTGCGCGAGGTGCCGCCCGCCTCGGAAGTGCTGGCCGCGGCGTGGCGCCCGTGGATCGAGACCGCCATCGACCTGTTCGGCCCGCCGCGCTGCATGTTCGAAAGCAACTTCCCGGTGGACAAGGGCATGTTCGGCTACGTCGCCGTCTGGAACGCATTCAAGCGTTTGACTGCGATAATGTCGCCTGCCGAGCGCACCTGCCTGTTCAGTGGCACCGCGCAAGAGACTTATCGCATTTAGCAACGCAAACAGCAGAGGGTGAAAGTGCAAGCAAAGATCAGTGCCATGCCGGACATGGATGGTTTGCCGGCCAGGCAGCGCATGCTGGCCATCGTGACCTTGGTCCTGGCGGTGGCCATTGCAGTGATGGATGGCTCCATCGCCAACCTGGCGCTGCCCACCATCGCGCGCGACATGATGACCACCGAGGCCGATGCCATCTGGATCATCAACAGCTACCAGATCGCGCTGGCCGTGTTCCTGCTGCCGCTGGCGTCGCTGGGCGAGGTGGTCGGATATCGCAAGGTATACCTGACCGGGCTGGTGCTGTTTACGCTGGCCTCGCTGGCCTGCGCGGCCAGCGACACCATGCTGCAGTTGAGCCTGGCGCGGGTGTTGCAGGGCATGGGGGCGGCCGGGATCCTCAGCGTCAACACGGCACTGATCCGCTTCATCTATCCCAGCCATATGCTGGGCCGCGCCATCGGCTACAACGCCCTGGTGGCCGGTACGGCCACGGCATTGGGGCCGACGGTGGCCGGCGCCATCCTGCATTTCGCTTCCTGGCACTGGCTGTTCCTGATCAATATCCCGCTGGGCCTGCTGGCCTTGTTCATCGGCATGAAGGCGCTGCCGATGAACCCGCTGTCGCGCCGCAGGTTCGATCACAAGAGCGCGCTGGTATGCATGCTGTTCGTTGGGCTGCTGCTCTACACGATAGACGCCATCGGCCACGTCGAAGGCGGCGCCACGGTGCTGGTGTGCGCGGTGCTGACGGTGACCAGCCTGGTGGTGCTGCTGAAGGTGCAGAGCACCTCGGCACCGATGCTGCCGCTGGACCTGCTGCGCATCCCGCTGTTTGCGTTATCGATCGGCACTTCGTTCTGTTCCTTTGCGGCCCAGATGGCCAGCTTCGTGATGTTGCCGTTCATGCTGCAGAACCAGCTCGGCATGGGTGCCGGCCGCGCCGGGCTGCTGTTGACGGCATGGCCGATCGCGGTGGCGCTGACCGGGGTGGTCGCCGGCAAGCTCTCCGACCGGGTATCGGCGGGTCTGCTGGGCGGCATCGGGCTGGCGATCATGAGTGCCGGCCTGTTGATGCTGCTGATGGTGGGCCAGGGCACGCCCGACGGCGTCATTGCCGCCCTGTTTGCCGTCTGCGGCTTGGGCTTCGGATTGTTCCAGTCACCCAACAACCGCACCATCATCAGCTCGGCGCCGCGTGCGCGCACCGGCGGTGCCAGCGGCATGCTGGGTACCGGGCGCCTGATGGGGCAGAGCCTGGGCGCCTCGGTGGTGGCGCTGTTGCTCACGGTGTCGTCGGCGCCGTACCAGCTGGTGCTGGTCTGCTCGGCCGCGCTGGCCGGCGCGGCGTGCCTGGTGAGCCTGTCGCGCATCCGCTATCACGGACGGTGATGTCGGCTCGGCGCCGACGCCAGGGCGCCTATACCTTGGTGCCTGGGTGCTGCGCCAGCGGGACGAACTTGCCCGTCGATGCGTCCAGCGCATCGATCGACCCCGACTCGATATCGTAGACCCAGCCGTGCAAGGTTACCCGCCCTTGTGCCAGCGCCACGGCCACCGACGGATGGGTGCGCAGGTTGTTCAACTGGGCCACCACGTTCTGGCGCACCATGCCATCGATGCGTTCGGCTTCGGTGGGGTGGTTGTGCGACTCGTTGATCATGCGGGCCGCATCGGCGTAATGCAGCCAATGCTTCACGGCCGGCATGTGGTCCAGGCAGGCGCAGGTGGCAACGGCCTTCATGGCGCCGCAATCGGAGTGGCCGCAGATGACGATATCGGACACCTGCAGTGCCGACACCGCGTATTCGACGGTGGCGCTGACGCCGCCCGGCTCGGGCCCGAACGATGGCACGATATTGCCGGCATTGCGGATGACGAACAGCTCGCCCGGCTCGCGTTGGGTCACCAGTTCGGGCACCATGCGGCTGTCGGAACAGGAAATGAACAGCGCCTTGGGGGTCTGGCCGCTGGCCAGCGTCTTGAACAGTTCCTTGCGTTCGGGAAACACCTCCTGCTGGAACCGCAGGAATCCACTGATGATATCTTGCATGGCGAAAATCTTATTGAATGGGGGAGTGCCGCATTATCGCCTGCATTCGTCCTGGCCTGCCAGCCTGGCCGACTGAGGCAATGCGCTACCGAGCATACGGCGTGGTCGTCACCAGCGCCGGTCGAGAAACCAACCACCGGGAGAACCGATGAGCGATCTGCAGCAACGCATCAGCAACAGCTTCAATGCCCAGGGCCTGATGGCGACGCTGGGTGCGCAACTGGCCTCGGTGGCCGATGGCGAAGTGCAGATCGCCTTGCCGTTCTCGGCCCACCTGAGCCAGCAACATGGTTACCTGCATGCCGGTGCTACCACCAGTATCCTCGACAGCGCCTGTGGTTATGCGGCGCTGACCAGGGCGCCGGCCGGGCATGAAGTGGTCAGCGTCGAATTCAAGATCAACCTGCTGCGCCCGGCCATCGGCGAGCGCTTCGTGGCCATCGGACGGGTGCAGAATGCGGGCCGCACGTTGATCATCTGCAACGGCGAGGTGCTGGCCATGCGCGACGGTGCGCGCAAGGTGGTGGCGCTGACGCAGGCGACCATGATGGCGGTGGCGGCGTGACAAGCCGGCGCCGGCCTAGCGTGCCGGCACTGCGATGGCGGCCTTGAGGAACCATGACAGCACCGATTCGGCCGTCTTCTCGTCGACCATGTCGGGGGCGCAACGGTGCGAGAAGCTCACGCCTTCGCACAGCGCCATCAGGCCGATGGCGATCTCGCGCGGCGGGGCGGCCGGGACGGTGCCGGTCAGGCGGGAATAGATCTCGACGAATTCGGCGATCTGGGTATAGCGCTCTTCCAGGAAGCCATTGAACTGGGCGCGGAATTTTTCATCGCGCAAGGCGACGATACGCGCTTCCATCCATAACAGGCTGCATTTATCGGCCTTGAACAGGCTGGCGTAATAGCTGGCAACTTGTTGCTGCAGCACCATGGGGTCGGCCACGGGGCCACTGAGCAGCCGGTGGAAGTCCTGGTCGATGCTCTCGTCTTCGCGTCGCAGCAGCTCGAAGAAGAGTTCGGTCTTGTCTTCGAAGTTGGAATAGAAGGCGCCCCGGGAATACCCGGCCGCACCGCTGATATCTTCCACGCTGGCCAGTGCCAATCCCTTTTGCGTAAATACCGCGTGGGCTGCATCGAGCAGCCTTTCCCTGGTCTGCTCCCGGCTTTGCTCGCGGCTGAGTCGTTGGCGTGTCATGGGCTGAATTCTAACAGGTGCGTATTCAAATACAAGGTTGCATTTGAATTCATAACTGAATTAGAATGCGAAAAACTCGAATTATGTCGATGGTTCGGCGCCCACGCCAGTCCGGACATTCACATTCCAAGAAAGGAACGTCGTGACGCTTGCCTTCCATCTCCGCTTGCGCAGCCTGCCTGCGCGCGCCCTGTCGATGCTGCCCCTGGTGCTCCTGATCGCCGCCTGCAGCAAGCCCGAACCGGTGCCCGACACGCCGCGTGAAGTCGTCGTGCTGCAAGCCCGGCAGCGCCAGGGTGCGCAGATGCTGCGCCTGCCTGCCGAAGTGCAGTCGCGTTTTGTCACGGCCATGTCGTTCCGGGTGGCGGGAAAGTTGGCGCAGCGGCGGGTCCACCTTGGCGATAAGGTCAGGAAGGGCCAGTTGCTGGCACGACTCGATCCGGTCGACGCCGACTACAACGCCGCCAGCGCCCGTGCCGACCTCGACTCGGCGCGCCAGCACCTCGACGCTGCGGCCAAGCAGCTCAAGCGAGATACCGAACAGGCCGGCGAAAACCTGATCAGCGCACAGCAACTGGAGCAAAGCCAGGATGCGCACGCCGCCGCGCAGGCCCAGTTCAAGGCTGCGCAGGCGCGCGCCGGGGTGGCCGGCAACCAGCGCAACTACACCGAGCTGGTGGCCGATCGCGATGGCGTCATCAGCGCCGAACAGGCCAATACCGGCGACGTGCTGGCCGCGGGCCAACCGGTCTACTCGCTGGCCTGGGCCGGTGCGGTCGATGTCATCACCGATGCCGCCGAAGGCCAGGTCGCGCGCATCAGGGCCGGCGCGCCTGCCACCGTCACCCTGGCGGCCTTGCCAGGCCGCAGCTTCAACGGTCGGGTGCGCGAGATCAGTCCGGCGGCCGATGCGCAAAGCCGCACCTACCGCGTCAAGGTGACGCTGGAACAAGCCGACCCGGCAGTGCTGCTGGGCATGAGCGGCGAAGTGCTGATCGCCAACCAGGACACGTCGGCCGCGCCGCTCACGGTGCTGCCGGCCACCGCCCTGTTCCACCAGGGCGACAAGCCGGCGCTGTGGATCGTGCGCAGTGACGGCCAGCTCGAACTGCGGCCGGTGACGGTGGCCGCCTACGGCGAGCGCAGCATCTCGCTCACGCAAGGCGTGGCCGCCGGCGAACAGGTGGTGGTGCAGGGCGTGCATACCCTCACCGCCGGCGAGAAGGTCAAGCCGATCGCGCCGCTGCACGCCGAGGACTTCGCATTATGAGCGCGCCGGGCCGTTTCAACCTGTCGTCCTGGACCTTGCAGCACCAGGCGCTGGTGACCTTCATCCTGGCGCTGGTGACCCTGCTGGGCATCGGTTCCTACAGCAAGCTGTCGCAGTCGGAAGACCCGCCGTTCACCTTCAAGGTGATGGTGATCCAGACCGATTGGCCGGGCGCCACCGCGCGCCAGGTGCAAGAGCAGATCACCGACCGCATCGCCCGCAAGCTGCAGGAGACCCCGGACGTCGACTTCCTGCGCAGCTATTCGCGCGCCGGCCAGTCGCAGCTGTTCTTCACCATCAAGGACACCGCGCCGGCGGCGCAGGTGCCCAAGACCTGGTACGAGGTGCGCAAGAAAGTGGGTGACATTGCCGCCACCTTGCCCCAGGGCGTGCAGGGTCCGTACTTCAACGATGAATTCGGCGACGTCTATACCAACATCTATGCGCTCGAAGGCGATGGCTTCTCGCCGGCGCAATTGCGCGACTACGCCGACCAGTTGCGCGGCGAATTGCTGCGGGTACACGGCGTGGGCAAGATCGATTACTTCGGCGAACGCAACCAGCGCATCTATATCGATATCTCGAACGCGCAGATGACCCGCCTGGGCATCAGCCCGCAGCAACTGGCCGATGCCATCGGCGGCCAGAACGCGGTGGTGCCGGGCGGGCTCATCACCGCCAGCGACGATCGCGTCTACGTGCGGCCCACCGGCCAGTTCACCGACATGGAGTCGCTGGCCAACAAGATCATCCATATCAACAATCGCAACTTCAGGCTGGGCGACATCGCCACCATCACGCGCGGCTACGACCAGCCGCAGGAGCAGGAAATGCGCTCCAACGGCAAGCCGGTGCTGGGCATCGGCGTGACCATGCAGCCCGGTGGCGACGTCATCCGCCTGGGCCAGGCACTCGACTCGCGCACCGAGCAATTGCGCAAGCGACTGCCGGCCGGGCTGACCCTGACGCCGGTGTCGAGCATGCCGCATGCGGTGGCCAAGTCGGTCGACGACTTCCTCGAGGCGGTGGCCGAGGCAGTGGCCATCGTGCTGGTGGTGAGCCTGGTGTCGCTGGGCCTGCGCACCGGCATGGTGGTGGTGATCTCGATTCCCATCGTGCTGGCGGTCACCGCCCTGTTCATGGATATGCTCGACATCGGGCTGCACAAGGTGTCGCTGGGCACCCTGGTGCTGGCCCTGGGCTTGCTGGTGGACGACGCCATCATCGCCGTCGAGATGATGGCGGTGAAGCTCGAGCAGGGCTGGAACAAGCGCCGTGCCGCCGCCTTCGCCTATACCAGCACCGCCTTCCCGATGCTGACCGGGACCCTGGTGACGGTATCGGGCTTCCTGCCGATCGCGCTGGCCAAGTCGGGCACCGGCGAATATACGCGCTCGATCTTCGAAGTCTCGGCCATCGCGTTGCTGCTGTCCTGGCTGGCGGCGGTGATCCTGATCCCATTGCTGGGCTATCACATCCTCAAGGAAAAGCCGGGTGCGCTGAGCGACGAACAGATCGCCGCCAACCCGCATGCCGGGCATGACGAGGAAGACCACGACCACCCGATCTACCAGACCCGCATCTACGTGCGGCTGCGGCGCGCCGTGGCCTGGTGCGTGGTGTACCGGGGCCGGGTGGTGCTGGCCACGACGGTGCTGTTCATCGCGTCGCTGGCTGCCTTCGGCCTGGTGCCGCAACAGTTCTTCCCGAGCTCGGACCGGCCCGAACTGCTGATCGACCTGCACCTGCCGGAGCGCGCCTCGTTCGAGGCCACCCAGCGCGAGGCCGATCGCATGGAGGCGGTGCTCAAGGGGCGTGCCGAGGTCGATCATGTGGTCAGTTTCGTGGGCACCGGCGCACCGCGGTTCTACCTGCCGCTGGACCAGCAACTGGCCAGCGCCAACTTCGCCCAGTTCGTGGTCACGGCCAGGTCGGTGGCAGATCGCGAGGCATTGGCGCGTGCGCTGGAGGCGCCGTTACGCGAGCAGTTCGGTGGCCTGCGTACCCGCATCACGCGCCTGGAAAACGGGCCGCCGGTGGGTTTCCCGGTGCAGTTCCGCGTCAGCGGCGAGCAGATCCCCAAGGTGCGGGCGATCGCCGAGCAGGTCGCCGCCGAGATCCGCAAGGAAAGCCGCGCCATCAACGTGCAGCTGGACTGGGACGAGCCGGCACAGCGTTCGGTATCGTTCGAGGTGGACCAGAAGCGCGCTGCCGAGCTGGGCTTGAGCTCGCAGCAGATCTCCAACTTCCTGGCCATGCAGTTGTCGGGCTTTACCGTCACCCAGTACCGCGAACGCGACAAGCTGATCAGCGTCGACTTGCGCGCGCCGCGCAGCGAGCGGGTCGATCCTTCGCGCCTGGGTACGCTGGCCATGCCGACGGCCAATGGCCCGGTGCCGCTGGCCACGCTGGGACAGTTCCACAACACGCTCGAGTATGGCGTGATCTGGGAACGCGACCGGCAACCGACCATCACCGTGCTGGCCGACGTGCGGGCGGGGGTGCAAGGCATCGACGTGACCAACAGCGTCAACCAGAAGCTCGACGCATTGCGGCGCGAGCTGCCGGTGGGATATCGCATCGACGTCGGCGGCCCGGTCGAGGAAAACGCAAAGGCGCAATCGTCGATCTCGGCCCAGATGCCGTTGATGATCATCGCCGTGCTGCTGTTGCTGATGGTCCAGCTGCAAAGCTTCGGGCGCACCATGATGGTGGTGCTAACCGCGCCGCTGGGATTGATCGGCGTGGTGGGGGCATTGCTGCTGTTTCACCAGCCGTTCGGCTTTGTCGCCATGCTGGGCACCATCGCCATGCTGGGCATCATCATGCGCAACTCGGTGATCCTGGTGGACCAGATCGAGCAGGATATCGGCGCCGGCCGGGCCCGCTTCGACGCCATCGTCGGCGCCACCGTGCGACGCTTCCGCCCGATCACGCTGACCGCGGCGGCTGCCGTGCTGGCGCTGATCCCGCTGTTGCGCAGCAATTTCTTCGGACCGATGGCCACCGCCCTGATGGGCGGCATCACCATCGCCACGGTCCTGACGCTGTTCTATCTGCCGGCCCTGTACGCACTGTGCTACAAGGTCAAGCCGGATGAAACCCATCACCACGACGCGCCAGCGCAGGGGAGCCACTGATGCGATCACGCCAACCGATCAAGCCGCAGCTGGCGGCACTGCTGGGCGTGCTGCTGCTGTCGGGCTGCGCGCTGGGGCCGAGCGGCGACGCGCCGGCCATGCCGCAGCCGGCGAACTACGCGGTGGAAGCGACGCCGGCATCGTTCGGCGCCGAGGGCGCGCGCCAGCATTTCGTGCTGGGCCAGCGTGCCGTGCCGCAGTGGTGGCAAGCCTATGGTGCGCCGGAACTGTCGGCCTGGGTCGACGAGGCGCTCAGGCACAATCACTCGCTGGCGCAGGCCGAGCACAGCCTGGCGGGGGCCAAGGAACAACTGCGGGCGCAACTGGGCGAGTCGCTCTGGCCGACCATCGATGCGGTCGGACAAGCCACCCGCCAGCGGGCGCTGGGCCTGCCCAATATCGGGCAACCGACCAACCTGTACAACGTCTTCGCGGGGCAATTGCGGGCCAGCTACACCTTCGACCTGTTCGGCGTGGAGCGCTTTGCCAACTCGGCCATGGCGGCCCAGGTCGATGCGCAGTCGTACCAGTTCGATGCGGCCCGTCGCACGCTGGCGGCCAATGTGGTCGTCAGCGCCATCAACGCGGCATCGCTGGCGGCGCAGGTGCGGCATACCGAACGCCTGGTGGCGCTGGCCGATACCGATGCGGCCGAGCTGCAGCGCCGCGCGGCCATGGGCGCGGTGCCGATCGACGAAGTGCTGGCCGCCCAAGCCAGCGCGCAATCGCTGCGCGCCAGCTTGCCGGGACTGAAGTCGCAATGGCAGGCCATGCGCCATGCGCTGGCGGTATTGATGGGGCGCACGCCCGACGCCGCTCCGCCCGATCTCGATATCGCCCTGCTGCGCCTGCCCGAACGGGTGCCATTGTCGATCCCGTCGGACCTGCTGCGCCAGCGTCCCGATATCCTGGCCGCCGATGCGGCGTTGAAGGTGGCGGCGGCCGAGGAAGCGCTGGCCACCGCCGAGATGTTCCCCAGCCTGTCCATCAATGCGTCGTTCGGCCAGTCGGGCTTTACCTGGGCGCGCGCCACCGGCGCCGCCGGCGCGGTGTGGGGGATCGGCGCCTCGCTGACCCAGCCGATCTTCCACGGCGGCGCCTTGAGTGCGCGCCGCCGCGCCGCACAGCAAGCCTACCTGGCCTCCGAGGACAATTATCGCCAGACCGTGCTCAACGCATTCCAGAACGTGGCCGACAGCCTGGTGGCGTTGACGCATGACGCCGATGCGCTGCAGGCGGCATCGGCTGCCCGCGGCCATGGCGAGCAGAGCTGGCGCAATGCGCAACGACGTTCGGCATTGGGCGCGGTGGCACCGGGCGCGGTGCGCGCCGGCGAACGGCAGTACCTGGATGCCCGTCTCGGCGAGATCCGGGCCACCGCCGCCCGCCTGGCCGCCACGGCGACGCTGTTCCAGGCGATGGGGGTCGGTATCGAGACTGCCCAGGCGGACGCACCGTGAGGCTTGACTGCAAGACCTGATTTCGGGCGGGCATCGGCTGGCCGGTCACCTCGTTGGCTTGCCAGCCGGCCAGCGCCGACGCGACGAACCAGCGGTGGCCACGGTGCGGTCTCGAGGGCGGCGATAGAATGGCGAAGTCCGACCACGGTCCGACCTGCATCGTGTCGACCGGAACAACACCGATGGACACGCCCGACTCATCCACCATCCTGCATCCACACCCATGATCAAGGTCCACCACCTGGGCATTTCCCAATCCGAACGCATCCTCTGGCTTTGTGAAGAGCTGGGCTTGCCCTATGAACTGATCCACCACACGCGGGACCAGCTCACCCGCCTGTCGCCGCCCGAGTTGCGCCGGCTTCATCCGCTGGGCGCGGCGCCGGTGATCGAAGACGGCGAGTTGTTGCTGGCCGAGTCGGCGGCCATCGTCGAGTACCTCATCACGGTGCATGGCGATGGCCGTCTCAAGCTGGCGCCACCGCATCCGGATTACGCCGCCTACCTGTACTGGTTCCATTTTGCCAATGGCAACCTGCAATCCGTGATGATGCGCAACATGACGGTGCAGCGTGCCGGCCTGGCGCCCGATCATCCGTTGCTCGCTGCCACCCGCGACCGGGTAGAGCGGGTGCTGTCGTTGCTGCAACACCGTCTGGGCCAGGTCCCGTACCTGGCCGGCAGCGAGTTCACGGCCGCGGATGTGATGAGCCTGTTCTCGTTGAGCACCATGCGCCATTTCCAGCCGCTCGACCTGTCTGCCTACCCGCACATCCTGGCCTACATGAAGCGGCTCGGCGAACGCCCGGCCTACCGCCGTGCGATGGCCAAGGGCGATCCCGGCTTCACGCCCCTGCTCGACTGAGCGGGGACGGCCGCGCCGCGCAAGCCGTTGCCGGCCAATGTGACGCCGCGACTGGCAAGGGCAACCACGGATGCCGATTGGCAAACCTTCTGATCGCACCGTTCGCGCTCTGCGCGTGTCGGTCGCCAGGGCGGGTACACTGTGTGCCGTTCCCGCCCGCTACCCGCTCATCATGGCCACCGCAAAGCGCAAGACCGCAAGCAAGCAGACCACTTCCGAAACCAGTTTCTCGTTGAAGCTGCCGGCGGGCTACCATCCGGGCGACGTATTGAGCTTTCACGGCCGCGACCAGCAGCAGCTGGCCGAAGCCGTGACCCAGTCCGGATTGCGCAAGGGCGTACTGCTGGACGACACGCCAGCGGTGGTCGATATCGCATTGACCGACAAGCGCGCGGAGTGCGTCATCCGTGCCGATGGCGCCTGGACCGACACCATGGACGCGCAGGCCAGGCAGGTGTTGTCCAGCCTGCTCGGCCTGCGCCTGGACCCGCGCCCGTTCGCCGCCTTCGTGGCCGCCGACCCGCTGTTCGGTCCGTTGACCAGGAAGCAGAAGGGCCTGCGCATCGTACAGGCGTCCAGCATCTTCGAGGCCCTGACCTGGGCGGTGATGGGGCAGCAGATCAATGTCTCGTTCGCCGTCTCGCTCAGGCGCACGTTCATCGAACTGGCAGGCCGGCGCCACAGCAGCGGCCTGTGGTGTTATCCCGCGCCCGCCGACGCGGCCCGGCTGCCGCTGCAGGAGTTGACCACGCGCCAGTATTCGCGCTCCAAGGCCGAGACGATATTGCGATTGGCCACCATGATGGCCAATGGCGAGCTCGACCTGGTCGAGCGTGACGCCAACCCGATCGAGTCCATCTGCGCGGCGCTGCTGGCGGTCAAGGGCATCGGTCCGTGGACCGTCAATTACGCGCTGTTGAGGGGATTCGGCCATGCCGATTGCTCGCTGCATGGCGATGTGGCGGTGCGTTCGGCGATCGGCAAGCTATGCGGGCATGCGGTGCGGCCCGACATCCCGGCGGCCGAGCGATTCCTCAAGCGCTACAGTCCGCACCGGACCATGGCGGCAGCCCATCTGTGGGCCAGCCTGAAGGTGGAATCGGCCTATTGAACGGGGCCTGGCGCCAGCCCGATCAGGCCCAGGCGGCCGGCGCGATCCCGGGCAGGGCCATGAAGCCCGGTTTGGCGAACCAGTAGCCCTGCATCAGCGAAATGCCGGCACTGCACAGGAAGTCGCGTTCCTCGCGGGTTTCTATGCCCTCGGCCAGCACCCGGATACCGAGTTCGCGGCAGATGCCGGTAATGCCCCTGACGATGGCTTGCCGTGGCTTGTGGAGGTGGATGTCGCGCACCAGGTCCATATCGATCTTGACGATGTCGGGCTGGTATTCGGCCAGCAGGTTCAGTCCGGCATAGCCGGCGCCGAAGTCGTCGATGGCGGTCTGGAAACCGAAGCGGCGGTATTGGCGGAAGATGTCGACCAGGTGCGGCCGGTCCTGGATATGTTCGCCCTCGGTCACTTCGAAGATGATGTTCTCGATCGGGAAACCATGCGTGCGCGCCGCTTCGAAGGTGCTGCGAATACAGACCTCGGGGCGGTACACGGCATTGGGCAGGAAGTTGATCGACAGCAGCGAGGTCATCCCCAGCCGGGCGGCCCCTTCGACGGCCTTCATCCGGCACGCCTGGTCGAAGCGATACTGGTTGCCCTCATTGACCTGCGCCAGCACGCTGGCGGCCGACTCCCCCGCCGGCCCCCGCACCAGTGCCTCGAAGGCATAGACCGACCGGGTGTCGAGATCGACGATGGGCTGATAGGCGAATTCGAAGGCGATGTCGTCCTGGGCCGGAGCCTGGCAGCCGCCGCAGCCGGCTTTTCCGGCAGGGAGAATATCTTGGTGGATCGGGATCATGCGCGCTGGCCCTACAGGCTGAGAATGGTCGGTTAATGGCGTGGCGCCCGGTTCAATTGGAGCGCGAAAGTCGAATTGTCGCATTCGCGCCAGCGCTCGGATATCGGAATATCTCCTACATGCAACTTTTGCTTCAGGCGGTCACTACCCTGTCCACCGGCAGCAACCCTTGCGAGAAATCAGTCAGGTTGCGCACCGTGGTGTCCATGATCTGGCCGATGGCTTCCTCGGTGAAGAAGGCCTGGTGGCCGGTGACGATGACATTGGGGAACGAGACCAGGCGCTGGATCACATCGTCGGTGATGATGGTGGAAGACAAGTCCTGGAAGAACAGGCTGGCCTCCTGCTCGTAGACGTCGATGGCCAGGCCGCGCAGGCGGGCGCTCTTGAGCGCGCCGATGGCAGCTTCGGTGTCGACCAGCCCGCCGCGGCTGGTGTTGACCAGGATGCAACCCGGCTTGACCATTGCCAGTGTGCGCGCATTGACGATATGCCGGGTCTGTTCGGTCAGTGGGCAGTGCAGCGAGACGACGTCGCTGCTGGCCAGCAGCTCGTCGGTGCCGACATAACGCGCGCCCAGCTGCTCGAATTGTGGGTTGGGATGGGTGTCGTAACCCAGCAAGCGGCAGCCGAAGCCGGCCATGATGCGGGCGAAGATGGTGCCGATCTTGCCGGTGCCGATCACGCCGACCGTCTTGCCGTGCAGGTCGACGCCCATCAGGCCGTCGAGCTCGAAGTTGCCCTCGCGGGTGCGGACGCTGGCACGCGCGATCTTGCGATTGACCGCCAGCAGCAGGCCGACGGCGAATTCGGCCACCGAATAGGGCGAATAATCGGCCACCCGCATCACCGTGATGCCGACCCGGCCGGCGGCGGCCACATCGATATGGTTGTAGCCGGTCGAGCGCGTCAGCACCAGGCGCGTCCCCTGCCGTGCCAGCTGCACCAGCACCTCGGCGCTGACGTCGTCGTTGACGAATACGCATACCGCTTCGCAGCCTGCGGCCAGGGCCGCGGTGCCGGCGTCGAGCCCGTCCTGCAGGAACAGCAGTTCATGTGCGCCATCCCGGTTGGCGCGGGACAGCAGGGTCTGGTCGTAACGGCGGGTGCTGAAGACGGCGGTTTTCATGGTGGTTTTCCCCGGGGATGCACTACGCGTGGATGTCGGTCGGCTACCGGCAAGGATATCCTGCCGGCCAGGCGTTTCCATGACCTCGAGCAAACGCGGCCACCGGGCATGCGGCACCGCGCGGCCGCTGCCTCAGGAAACGGGTTTGCGGGAACGCCGGCGGGGCGCCTTCAGCAGGGTCGGGCACATCGGGTCGCGTCCGCTCTCGATGCTCTCTTCCAGCACGCGCTTGAGCGCCTCGATGTCGCGGCGCTGGCCGGCAAGCGCCAACTCGAGTGCGCGCAGTTCAGCCAGTCGCAACTCGATCTGTTCGATGGTGCGGGACTTGGAGCAGGCGCCGTCGTCCGAGAACATGCGGCGGATATTGTCCAGCGAAAACCCCAGGTTCTGCACCGCCACCACGATGCGCAGCTGCTGCAGGGCGCGCTCGTCGTAGTGCCGGTATCCATTCGCGCCGCGCGCCGGCGAGCTGATCAGCCCCTGTTCTTCATAGAATCGTATGGCCGACGTCGCCAGCCCGGTCTTGCGGGCCAGTTCACCTATCTTCATGGTACTTGACCTTCAAGTTGACTTGAAACTTATTATACGTGTGCAAGCCCATCGCCAGCGCCGCCGACAACGCGCTGACGGCCGGCCGATTTTTCATTGCAACGACGATGCATGCCAGGCATCGCTTGCCAACCGCTGACACGAGGACATTTGATGAGCGATCTATTGCAAGACATGAACTGGCGCTATGCCACCAAGAAATACGATGCCGCCAAGGTGGTGCCGGCCGAGAAGCTGGAGCGGATCCTGGAAGCGATCCGCCTGGCGCCGACCTCGAGCGGCCTGCAGCCGTTCGAAGTGCTGGTGGTCACCAACCCCGGGGTGCGCGAGAGGATCAAGGCAGTCGCATGGAACCAGGCGCAGGTCACCGACAGCTCGCACCTGCTGGTGTTTGCAGCATGGGACGACATCACCGCCGAGCGGGTCAACCAGATGTTCGACCTGGTGAACCGGCAACGCGGCACCGTCAATGAAGGCTGGGAAGCCTACCGCCAGCAGTTGCTCGGTATCGTGGCCGCGCGCGGAACGCAGGTCAATGCCCAAAGCGCGGCGCGCCAGGCCTATATCGCGCTGGGCTTTGCGCTGCTGGCGGCGGCCGCCGAGCGGGTCGACTCGACCCCGATGGAAGGCTTCGATCCCGATGCCGTCGACGATATCCTGGGCCTGAAGAGCCGCGGCCTGCGCAGCGTGGTGATGCTGCCGCTGGGTTACCGGGCAGGCGAGGGCGACTGGCTGGTCGACCTGGTCAAGGTGCGCCGCGCCAAGGCGGACCTGTTTGTCGAAGTGAAGTAGGCGCCGCCGGCCGTGCGGTGTCAGCCGGGCCGGCGCGGCTGGCCACCTAGCCCAGATAGAGAGTGCGGGCGTTCTTGTCGAAGATCCGTTCGCAATGGCCGTCGACGATGGCAATGCTGCGCGCGGCGCCCGCCGTCGGCTGCTTGTGCGACAGCCGATAGCAGGTATAGGGCGGTGGCGGATCGGTCAGTTCGCGGATCATGTAGGGACCGCGCGCGAGCGTGGCCTCGGCCAGCCAGCGCGGCACGATTGCCCATTGGTCGGTGTGATTGAGCATCGACAGGATCAGGTAGCCGCTGTCGAGCTTGATACGGGACGGTGTCAGCGGGTCCCACCAGTGATCGTGCCAGGCGTCGAACTGGCGCCCCCAGGGCACGAACAGTTCATGCTCGGCGGCCAGGTCTTGGGGCCGCACCTTTTTGCCCGGCCTGGACTTGCCGTCGTGCAGGCCCAGTACCACCATCGGCGAACTCAGGAACACCTCCACCTTCACGTTGGGCGAACTGCGTTCGCGCAGCGTGAAGGCCAGGTCCAGCTTGCGTTGCTCGATCTTTTCATACATTTCATCCGAATGCAGCGTCAGGATCTCGATCTTCATGGCGGGATGATCTGCGTGCAGCTGCCGGTAAAGGCGCGGCAGCACGAACACGTTCAGGCTGTCGACGGCAGCCACGGTCAGGCTCAGGCGGGGGCCCTGCGCGCTCAATATCTCCACCTCGCGCGACAGCAGTTGCCACTGCTCGGCAATGCGCAGGAACTCCTCGCCGCTGGGGGTAAGCCTGACCTGGCGAATACCTTTGCCGCGTTCCAGCAATTGCATGCCCAGCTCTTCCTCGAGCGCCTTGATGCGCTTGCTGATGGATGTCTGCGTCAGATTCAGGCCGTCCGCGGCGGCGCTGAGGCTGCCGGTGCGCACGATCTCCAGGAAGGTGCCGATGGCGTGGGGGAACATAGGGCATCCATAAAGATTTAATAATCGCTTGACGACTATTTTATCGTCAAACAACTCATTTTACGGTTTTGATTATCCTATTTAGAATCTCCGACAGCACACAGTCCTTCACCAGATGCCGCAGAAGCATCGTGCGAAGCAAAACCAAATTACGGAGATACACCATGTCGCAATCGCCAGCCCCAGTGGCTGCTTCCACTGCCCCGGCCGTCAAGCCCACCCGGTTCCGCTGGGTCGTGGCGATCCTGATCTTCCTGATCTACACCATCGCCGCGGCCGATCGCGCCAACATCGGCGTGGCCTTGCCGTTCATCCGCAAGGAATTCGCGATGAGCAACACCGAAGCCGGTGCGCTGCTGAGCCTGTTCCTGTTTGCATATGCCTTGGCCCAGCTGCCGTCAGGGTTTGCCACCAGCCGCTTCGGGGTGCGGCGCATCTTCACCGGGGCGATGATCCTGACCTCGGTCTTTACCGGCCTCATCGGCACCACCACGTCCATCATCGGCCTGAAGATCTACCGCTTCGCGCTCGGCCTGGCCGAAGGCCCGCTGCCGGTCGGCATCGCCGCCACCATCAACAACTGGTTTCCGCCGCACGAAAAGGGTACCGCCAGCGGTATCTTCCTGTCGGCGGTGAAGTTCGGTCCGGTGATCGTGCCGCCGGTCTGCGCGGCCATCATCGCCGTGTGGGGATGGCGCGAGATCTTTATCTTCTTCGCCGTTCCCGGCTTGCTGTTCTCGGTCATCTGGTATTTCTTCGTGACCAACCATCCGTCCCAGAGCAGCCGCGTGTCGCAGGCCGAGCTGGATTACATCACCGGTGAGGCCGTCCCCGCCACGGTCGTGGCGGGTACCCCGGCAAGGGTGGCCAGGCCGGCGCCGGCCTGGCTCGACAGCTTCGTTCGCGCGCGCCGGCTGGCACCGCTGACCGACAGCAGGAGCGTGTTCCGCTCGTGGAACATCCTGGGTTGCGCCCTGGGTTACTGCTTCCAGCTGGGCATCTCCAATGTGTTGCTGGCCTGGATCCCGACCTACCTGCTGTCGGTCAAGAAGTTTTCTGTCATGAACATGGGCTTCGTCGCCGCCGCGCCGTGGGTGGGCGCCGTGATCGGCAACCTGCTGGGCGGCATGGTGTCCGATCGCCTGCTCTACAAGCGTCGCAAGCCCGGCATGATGCTGTCGGCCCTGGCCACTGCCGGCATGATGTACGCGCTGATCAATTCGCCGGCCGATCCGCTGAGCTATGGCTTGCTGCTGTTCGCCACCGGCATCCTGCTCAGTTTCGGTTACTCCGCCTACATGGCCTATCCGATGGGCGTGGCCGACAAGAAGACCTTCCCCATTGCCAGCTCGGTGGTCAACATGGGCGGCCAGCTGGGCGGCGCCATCGCGCCCCTGGCCACCGGCATGCTGCTCGACAGCTATGGCTGGGACTACGTATTCGCCTTCATGGCCATCGGCTCGCTGCTCAGTTTCGTGGTGCTGCTGACCATCGCCGAACCGGTCGACGCCTGAGCCTTTCCAACATCACCGAGACGAGAAGATCATGAGCAACCCGGCATTCACCATCAACCCCGCGCCCCAAGTAGCCGAAGCTGGCGTCATCGAGGCCCTGCAATCGATCGTGGTCTCGCACCTGAGCGACAACCTGCAGCGCCTGTCCGGCATCACCGGGCTGCAGCGCATCCACGGTTCGCGCAAGCTGGTCGGTACCGCATTCACGGTCAAGACCCGTCCCGGTGACAACCTGCTGATCTACAAGGCGCTCATGATGATGCAGCCCGGTCATGTGCTGGTGGTCGACGGCGGCGGCGAGACCAGCAATGCGCTGGTGGGCGAGCTGATCATGCTGTATGCCCAGCAGCGCGGCTGCGCCGGCTTCGTGGTGGATGCGGCGGTGCGCGACACGGCCGCCTTCGCGCAGGCGGATTTTCCCTGCTACGCACGCGGCGTGAGCCATCGTGGACCCTACAAGAGCGGACCGGGCCAGTTGAACGTGCCGGTCAGCGTCGACGGCCAGGTGATCCATCCGGGCGACATCGTCGTCGGCGACGAGGACGGCGTGGTCTGCTTTGCCCAGGACCGGGCACAAGCGCTCATCGAGGCGGCGCGCAAGACCGCCGCGGTCGAAGACGGCATCAAGGCCGAGATCGCCAACGGCCGGGTCGAACAGGCCTGGCTGGCCAAGGTGCTGGGGCCGTTCGACCTGTAGCTGCCCGAGTCAGCGTTATTTCCCTTCCCACATCACGTGCCGCCCCCGGGTGGCGCCGTGGATGATCATTGCCTGCCGCAAGGCGTTACCTTTCCTGGCCCCGTATGACGAACAAGGCATTGCAGCGTTTTTTGTCGCTCCACGATTTCGAGAAGGCCGCCAAGGCGCTGCTGCCGGCGCCGCTCTATGCCTATGTGTCGGGTGCGGTGGAGGACGAGGAATCGATCGGCGCGAACCGCTCGGCGTTCAGGAACTACGCCTTCAGGCCCAATGTGCTGGTCGACGTCTCCCAGGTCGATACCTCGATGACCCTGTTCGGCGTCAAGTATTCGACGCCGGTGGGTGTGGCGCCGATGGGGATCGCCGCGATGACCAGCTATCGCGGCGATATCGCCCTGGCGTTGGCCGCCAGGCGCGCCGGCGCCATGTGCATCATGAGCGGATCATCGCTGATCGGGCTGGAAGAAGTGATGGCGGCCGCGCCGGGCACCTGGTTCCAGGCCTACCTGCCGGGCCAGCAGCAGCAGATCGATGCACTGATCCAGCGCGTGCAGCATGCCGGGGTCGAGGTCCTGGTGCTGACGGTCGACACGCCCGTGGCCGCCAATCGCGAAAACAACCTGCGCGCCGGTTTCTCGACCCCGTTGCGTCCAAGTGTGGCGCTGGCCTGGCAAGGCGTCACTCATCCCCGATGGCTATGGGGTACCTTCGCCAAGACCCTGCTGCGGCACGGCATGCCGCACTTCGAGAACAACTATGCCACCCGTGGCGCGCCGATCGTGTCGTCCAACGTATTGCGCGATTTCTCCGACCGTGGGCACCTGGACTGGGAGCATGTGGCCCGGGTAAGGAAGATGTGGAAGGGGCCGCTGGTGATCAAGGGCATTCTCAACGTCGCCGACCTGGCCCGGGCCAAAAACATCGGTGCCGACGCCATCATCGTTTCCAACCACGGCGGCCGCCAGCTCGACGGCAGCGTCGCGCCGCTGCTGGTGTTGCCCGAGATGATCGAGGCCGCCGGGGATTTTCCGGTGATGATCGATAGCGGGATACGGCGCGGCACGGACGTGCTCAAGGCCATGGCGCTGGGCGCCAGGGCGGCCTGGATCGGTCGCCCCTTCAACTACGCCGCCACCGTGGGCGGCGAGGCCGGCGTGAGCCATGCGCTGGAATTGATCAAGCAGGAGATCAAGCGTGACATGGGCCTGCTGGGCGTGGCCAGCGTGGCAGCCATTGCGCGGCATCACCTGTGCAGCAGCCGCTGAGGCAATAAGCGGCTGGCAGGCGTGGGCTAGCCTGCGGCGCCAGGTGGCACGAGAACGGCGGCGCGAATTGCGCGGCGCCGCCGTCGAATGCACCCTGGGGCAGGGCCGCAGGCATCACCTCAACGGCTCAGGGCCGCTTAACGTGCGCCACTGGCAAATGCCTGCTTCAGGCGTTCGCCCGCATACGCCTGCGCTTGCCGGGCCTTGTCCACCACCGCCGCGGTACCGAAGAACTCGTGGGTCACGCCTTCGTAGTCCCTGCGTTCCACCGGCACCCCGGCCTTCTTCAATGCGTCTTCCATCTTCGCGCCATCGCTGCGCAGCGGGTCGATGCGGGCGTTGATCAGGGTCACCGATGGCAGCCCGTCGAGCTTGGCCTCGATCAATTGCAGGCGGGGATCCTTCAAGTCATCCTTGGATCGTACCAGGTGATCGACGAACCACTTCACCATGGCCCGGTTGAGCGGCTGCGCCACCGAGTTCTCGATATAGGATTCGGTGTTCAGGCTGGTTTGCGTCACAGGGTAGATCGCCAGCACATGCGACGGGGCCTGCAGCTTGGCATCGCGGGCGGCAATCGCGGTAGCCAGCGCCAGGTTGCCGCCGGCGCTTTCGCCGGCCAGTGCCACGCGCTTGCCATCGCCCTTGATGGAGGCCGCATTGGCCAGCGCCCAGCGATACGACGCCAGGGCGTCGTCCCATGCAGCCGGGAACTTGTTTTCGGGGGCCTGGCGGTAGTCGACCGACACCACCACCGCGTTGGCCGACTTGGCCAGGCCGCGCGCGCCGCCGTCATACACATGACGGTCGGCAATGACCCAGCCGCCGCCGTGGAAGTACACCACCACCGGGAACGGGCCTGTTCCCTCCGGGGTATAGACGGTCGCCGGCAGCGAGCCGGCCGCGCCGGTCACGGTGATGTCCTTGCTGGTCACGCCAGGCACCAGTGCCTGCGGATCGGTACTCTTTCCTTGCTGCTTGAGCACCACATTGACTGCATCGGCGATGGTCGGATTCTTGCGTGCGGTTGCCACGTCGGCCTTCTCGATGGCCTTGGGATCGAGGCTGGCATGGGCGTCGAGCACGGCCAGCATCTCCTTGTCGGCGCGAACCTTTCCGGCCGCCTTGGCCACCGCCGTCTTGACCGGGTTGGGCTTGGCCGATGTATCGTCGGCGGCGAAGGCCGCAGCACATAACGACGATGCCGCTACCGCGCCGATGGTGGTGAGGCACAGCACTTTGAACGATGTCTTCAATTTCAACTCCCTTTTTTCAGATGGATGGGATGCAGCGATGGGTTGGCGTACGCTGGAACGACTGTCCAGTCGATTTAAGCCTCATATTAGAAAAATCGACATGTCGAGGTCTGTCGGCGATTTACCCAAGTTGGGGTGGGTGGCTTACCCCAGGGGACATGGAACCCGAACGGCAGGGGTTCCTATCAGGCCGTGACAAGGTGTCGGTATCGGGATAAGTGGGAATGCAGGTAGGCGTGATTCGGTGTTAGTCCGATTCTGTTTTGCGCAAGCCACCGCTACACTCCAGCCAATCGAGCGAGCTATGCAATCGCTTTCGCAATCGCTTTTCTTTACCATGTCGGGAGTAGTCATGCAAACAAAGATAATCAGCTTGTCGCGGTCGGTGGTACTGGCCGGTGCCGGCCTGTTGCTGGCGGGGGCCGCCGGTGGCGCGTGGGCGGACGAGCCAAGCTTGTCCATCCTCGAACCCAAGGGCGGCGCGACCGTGACCAGCCCGTTCAAGGTGCGCCTGGCGGCCCACTCCATGACCACCGGACCGGCCGGCAAGCTGGTACCCAATACCGGCCATCATCACCTGCTGATCAATGAAATTCCCATCGGCAAGGGCAAGGTCATTCCCAACGACAAGACGCACATCCATCTCGACCAGGGCCAGACCGAGACCGAGCTGTCGCTGCCGCCGGGCAAATACAAGCTGACTGCCCAGTTTGCCGATGGCGAACACCGGGCCTATGGCTACATGATGGTCAACGGTATCAACATCACGGTGAAATGATCGCAATCGCCTGCGTCGGCGTCCCGGACCGGGCAGCGTCGACGCGGCGGCAAGCTCGGCTGCAATGCATCCCGGGCCGCACTGACAGCGAATCCTCACAGCCATTTCTCCGCTTTTCTTATTCCATCGTCATGGTGCCTGGCGCATCATGGCCTTCCTGCGCAACATCGGCGCAGGTAATCCGAGCATTCTTATAGGAGCATTGAAATGGCAAACCAGAATCAAGGCAGTAACCGAGGCGGCAGCCACGAACAGCACGTTCAGGCCGGCCAGCAAAGCCATAAGAACAGCGCGCAGCAACAGCAGCAATCCAATAGCGCATCGAACCAGCAGCAAGGTGGCGGCACCCGCGGCGGCACGCATGAGCAACACGTGCAGGCTGGCCAACAGAGCCACAAGAACAATGCGCAGCAACAGCAGGGCAATAGCGGCTCCAACCAGCAGCATGGTGGCACGCGCGGCGGTTCGCACGAACAGCATGTGCAAGCCGGGCAGCAAAGTCACAAGAACAGTTGATCGAGTCTGTTGCCTGGACCGCGCGGCGATTGCCATCGGGCAATCGCCGCGCTTTTTCATTGGCCGGGCCGCATGCCCTGCGCGAATCCCGGCGTGGTCTCGATATGGACCACCTGGACATCCATGTTTCGTTATTGCCAAGCAGTACGAGGGGCCCGACCAAAACGTGTAACGGCCGCGACAGATGGAAAGAAAGAGTTGGGGTTCGATCAACTAAAGGCAAAACGCCTCATCGCGTGATATATGCTCCTTGCTTACGCCGCTAGATAAAAGAAATAGGCAAATTGTTTGTCAGTTTGTAAATGGCGAAAGTAGAAATGAACTTGTCTGCGATATGGGCAACCCTGCGGCAGAATCTTTCCCTCGAACGGGGCAAGCCGGAGTTGCTGAGGGCGCAATACAAGGCCTTCTCCCGCAAGGTCCCGATGATGTACGTGATCCTGCTGGTCAATACCTGGGCCTTGGCATTCACGCACCTGGATTCGACCCCCCGATGGTTGACCATTTATTTTCCGACCGCGCTGACGCTGATATGCGCGGTGCGCTTCGTATCCTGGTGGCGCGTGCGCAGCACCGAACCCGATGCAGAGCTGGCCTGGAGAGCCTTGAGGCGAACCAGCCGCCTGGTCGGGCCGATCGCCATGGCGTTCTCGCTGTGGGCGGTGACGATGTTTCCCTACGGCGACGACTACGCGCGCGCGCACGTTGCGTTCTACATGGGCATCACCATCGTCAGCTGCATCTTCTGCCTCATGTACCTGCGCTCGGCCGCGCTCACGGGCGCGCTGATCGTCAATGGCATCTTTGCGGTGTTCTTCATCTCGACCAACATCCCCACCTTCATCGCGGCTGCCATCAACGTCGCGCTGGTGACACTGGTGATGCTGGTCATCGTGTCCAGCCATTACAACGAATTCACGCTGCTGGTCGACTCGCGCGAGAAGGCGGCCGCGCTGAGCGAAGAGAACTACGAACTGGCCAACCTCGACCCGCTTACCCGCATCGCCAATCGGCGCAAGTTCTTTGCCACGCTCGAAGGCGCATGCGAGCGGGCGGTTGCGGCCGAGACACGGTTTGCCATCGCCATTCTCGACCTGGACGGGTTCAAGTCGATCAACGACCTGTACGGCCATTCGCACGGCGACCAGCTGTTGATCGAAGTAGCCAACCGATTGCGCCGGGTGGCCGACGAGCGGGTCCATGTCGCTCGCCTGGGAGGCGATGAATTCGCGGTCATCATCGATTCCGGTCTCGATGACGCCAGCTTGCATGATTTCTGCCAGCATATCTGCGACATGCTTCGCGCTTCCTTCCTGCTGTCCAATTCCATGGTGCAGGTGGCGGCCTCGCTTGGCGTGGCGACCTTCCCGGACATGGCGGGTGACGCCAAGACGCTGTACGAGCATGCGGACTACGCGCTCTATCACGGAAAACGCAACCGCAAGGGAACCGTCACGCTGTTCTCGAACGCCGACAAGGCCGATATTCAGCGCAATGCGATCATCGAGCAAGCGCTTCGGCTGGCCGATTTCGACCACGAATTGTCGGTTCATTTCCAGCCCATCGTCGATTTGCAGAGCAATGCCACCATCGCGTTCGAAGCGCTGGCGCGCTGGACCAGCCCCAGGGTCGGCATGGTGTCGCCCGATGTCTTCATCCCGGCTGCCGAGCGCATGGGGATCATCGGCCAGATCAGCGAGAACCTGATGCGCAAGGCGTTGCGCATCGCCAGTACATGGCCCTCGCACATTCACATCTCGTTCAACCTGTCGGCCGATGACCTCAATGGCGTCGAAGGCATCGACAAGTTCGCCAAGGTAATCCGCCAGATGGATTTCGATCCTGGCAGGCTGGACCTGGAGATCACCGAAACGGCCACCCTGTACGACCTGGACAAGACCAAGCGGGTGATCAGTGCGTTGCGCGACTTCGGATGCGGTGTCACGCTGGACGACTTCGGGACGGGCTATTCGAGCCTGACGCAACTGCACGCATTGCCGCTGACCCGAATCAAGATCGACAAGAGCTTCGTGCTCGATATCGAAAGCAATCCGGTCAGCCGCAAGATCGTCAAGTCGCTGCTTACGCTGAGTCGCGACATGAGCCTGGGCTGCGTGGTGGAGGGGGTGGAGTCCGAAGCCGCACGCGACATCCTGGTGCAGCTCGGGGCGACCCTCGGCCAGGGTTATTTCTACTCGCGCCCGCTGGCCGCGCAGGACGTGCCGGGCTGGCTGGCTGCTACCGCCCACGCCTGAGCCGGCCGGACCCGGTGGCCTGGCGACTTGCCCGGCGCGGTGGATAGGCAGGAAGACGCACCGGACACCGTGCTGTCAACGGCAATTGCCGGCGACACCGGCGCTGCCATGTCGCACCGTCATCGATGCGGGCGCACGCGGCTTCAGTTCCTGGCCTCGAACACATAACCGATGCCCCACACCGTATGCAGCAGTTTCTTTTCGAAGCCGTCGTCCAGCTTGGCGCGCAGCCGGCGAACGGCCACGTCGACCACGTTGGTATCGCTATCGAAGTTCATGTCCCAGACCTGGGACGCGATCTGGGTGCGCGAGAGCACCTCGCCCGGACGTCGGATCAGCATGTGCAGCAGCGAGAACTGCTTGGCCGTCAGGTCGAGCCGCTGGCCGCCGCGGGTGACCTTGCGGCGTAGTACGTCCACGGCCACATCGGCGTATTGGATGACATCGGCTTCGCGGCTCGGGCCGCGCCGCAGCAGCGTCCTGACCCGCGCCAGCAGTTCGGTGAACGCGAACGGCTTGACCAGGTAGTCGTCGGCACCCAGCTCGAGACCCTTGACCCGGTCCTCGACGTCGTCGCGGGCGGTCAGGAACAGCACCGGGGTGTCGTGCGTGCGGCGCAGTTCGCGCAGCAGGTCCCACCCGTTCATGCCGGGCAGCATGACATCCAGGATGATCAGGCTGTATTGCAGCGTGCGGGCCTGATGCAGGCCATCCACACCGCTCCGGACCCAGTCGACCACGAAGCCCGACTCGGTCAGGCCACGACGCAGATAGTCGCCGGCCTTCGGCTCGTCTTCCACCAACAGCACATACATGAACGGGCTCCTTGCAATAACGGCATCGCGACTTTGGCTGGCGTGGCCCATTCATTACAAGCTCGTCATCAATGGGCAATCTTTCTGTGCGACCTACCTCTCTAGAATTCATTCCAACGATGCGCCACGCAAGAAGCCGGCGGTCGAAATCGCCTGCCACAGGCGACCTGTTTTCAACTTCCCTCTAGGAGAATTGGCATGAAAGTCTCGCAAATATTCGTTGGTACCCTGGCCGCTGTCTTCTCGCTGTCGGCATTCGCACAAATGACGGTCAAGACCGAAGCCGAGCGCGAGCGCGCCAACCTGACCGCGCGTGGCAACTATCCGGTGATCAAGTTCGAGAGTACCAAGTCGCGCGCCGAGGTGATGGCCGAACTGAAGTCGGCGCACGCGGCGGCGCCGATGCAGGTGGGCAAGGCCAGGCCTGCGCCGGCCGCTGGCGCGATGCAGGAGAAGGTGAGCGATCCTTCTCTTTACAATGGGGCCTGATCGGCAGGCGCGACCAGAGCGGGCCGCTTCATCCGGTGATGGAGCGGCCCTTATTGCATCGGCCTCGTCACCCTGCGATTGCTGACAGGCAGCGCGACATCCGATGTGCGCCGCACTGCCAGGTCAATGAAGCCCTCCATCCCGGCGGTCGATCTGCGCACGGCATCGATCCCGCCCGCTACCTTGCCTGCCACAGGCGCCTCTATCACGACCACGCGGTCGACCCACTCTTCACGATTGCAACGACCGGATCCGGCAACAGACGTTTCCGGCTTGGCGCTTGTCCGGGACTCGCCAGCCTTGGCCAGAAGCAACCAGGCGCCAGCGGCTGTCGCACGGTGCGACACGATCCATTCCCGGTGCACCCCACGCACCATCAGGTTTCATCTTGCGTTCCTTTGGTGAGCCAATAGTCCATCCATAAGACGAAATGGGCCTTTCAGGCCTGGCACGCTTTCTGCATAAAACAAGTAAAACGGTTTTTATATGAATCGTCAGTTTATATATGGAACAAAATAGCCTATTTTGTCCGGAAATATCTGCTATATTTCTCGGAAATATCTCCCATATATAAATCGTTGTTTCATATATGGAACGTTCGGTCCCTGGTCGGAGACACCCGCAATCAATAGCGGCGGTCCGGGAAATCGTTGAGGTGCGCAGGCACCGCGTCATCACAGCAGAGGCAACATGATCGAAATCGAATTCCGCAATGTCGGCAAGAGCTTCGTCGACCGCCAGACCGCGCAACCGCGCGCGGCCGTCACCAACGTCAACCTGTCCATCAAGAGCGGCGAGGTGGTATCCATCATCGGTCCCTCCGGTTGCGGCAAGAGCACGCTGCTCAACATGGGCGCCGGGCTCTACCTGCCCACCGACGGCGAGGTATTCGTCAGCGGCCAGAAGGTGACCAAGCCGGTGCGCAAGGTCGCCTTCATGCTGCAGAAGGACCTCCTGATGCCGTGGCGCAACATTCGCGCCAATGTGACCCTGGGGTTGGAGATCGACGGCATGTCGCAGGCCGAGCGCTGCCGCATCGCCGACGAGTTGCTGGCCAAGTGCCACCTCAAGGGATTCGAAGAGCACTATCCGTACCAACTCTCCGGTGGCATGCGCCAACGCGCGGCGCTGGCGCGCACCCTGGCGGTCGACCCGCAGGTGCTGCTGCTGGACGAGCCATTCTCGGCCCTCGATGCGCAGACCAAGATGGTGCTGCAGCAAGACCTGGCCAAGATGCTCTACGAAAAGAAGAAGACTGCGCTGTTCATCACTCACGACCTGGTCGAGGCCATCGCCCTGTCCGATCGGCTGCTGGTCATGAGCGAGCGCCCCGGCACCATCGTCGAGGAAATCGAAGTCGACCTGCCGTTCCGCGACAACCCGCTGGAGCGCCGCAAGCTGCCCGAGATCGGTCCGCTGCAAGGGCGGCTGATGGAATTGCTCAAGGTCGGCAAGGAAACCGCCGAGCTGCACTGAACCTGGTCATACCAACGTCAACGAAATCCCCAAGGGAGAGCCACCAGCATGAAGCAACTGATCGCATCCGCCTGTAGCGCATTGGCCATGGTCGCAGCCATCGGCGCGGCCATCGTTCCCGTCGTGGCCCATGCCGCGCCGGAAGAAGTCACCTACCTGTTGCCGGCGCCGCCCAATGCGCCGGCCTTCGCGCCCTGGGTCCTGGCCCAGCACAAGGGTTACTACGCCGACGAAAACCTGAAGGTCAACTTCATCGTCGCCAAGGGCGGGGTCGACGTCGCCAAGCAGATCGGCGCCGGCAATGCGGTCATCGGCGGCGCCATCGGCGATACCCCGATCGTGGTGCGCGCCAATGGCATCCCGGTCAAGGCCATCGCGGTGCTGGGTGCCGGCTCGGTGACCATGGTCGCGGCCAACCCCGGCGAGGGTATCAAGGCAATGAAGGACCTCAAGGGCAAGACCGTCACCGTCATGTCCTATACCGACACCACCTACTACGCGTTCCTGGGCAGCCTCAAGACCGCCGGCCTGTCCAAGACCGACGTCCAGATCCAGGCCGCCGGGCCGGCCGGCGTGTGGCAGTTGTACACCACCGGCAAGTCCCAGGCGTTTGCCGGCGTACCCGACTGGGTGGTCAATGCCACCGATGCCGGCGCGAAGGTGGAGTTGCTCGACAACGGCGGCTTCAAGAGCATGGCGCAGGCGATCCTGGCCTCGGACGACACCATCAAGAAGAACCCCGAGCTGCTCAAGCGCCTGGTGCGCGCCACGCTGCGCGGCATGGCCGACATCATGAAGGACCCCAAGGCGGCCGCCGATGACTATGTCGCCGCGCTGCCCAGCTACAAGGGCAAGCAGGCCAGCATCCAGGCCACCTTCGAGATGTACAACAAATATGTCTACGCCAACCAGAAGACCCTGGGCCAGATCGACAGCGCGCGCATGGACGCGGTGCAGAAGTTCTACGTCAGCGAAGGCATCGTCACCAAGGCCACGCCCGTCAATGACCTGTTCACCAACCAGTTCACCGGAATCGCCAAGTAAACATGAATACCACCACAGCCAAAGAACTGACCATGCCATCCGTCGAGCCCGCCGCCAAGCCCCGCCGTCCCCGGCTGAGCGAAAAAGCCAGCACCGTCTGCGGCAGCCTGGTGCTGCTGGTGGTGTTCATCGCCGCCTGGCAATGGGGCCCGGGCCTGATGGGCATGCCCGAATACATCCTGCCCAACTTCATGCAGGTGGTGCGTGAATCGGTAGTGATGTGGAACAACGCCCAACTGCTGCAGCACTTCGGCATCACCGCCATGGAAGTGGTGTTCGGCTTCCTCTTCGGTGCCTTGCTGGGGCTGGCCGTGGGCGTGGCGCTGGGCCTGTCGCCACGGGCCGAGGCGATGCTGTCGCCTTACATCCTGGCGTTGCAGATCGCGCCCAAGGTCGCCTTCGCTCCGCTGTTCGTGATGTGGCTCGGCTACACCATCTATCCCAAGATCATCGTGGCGGTCCTGATCGTGTTCTTCCCGATCATGATCAACGTGCTGTCGGCGGTGCGTACGGTCGATCCCGACATGGTCAACCTGGTACGCACCCTCAACGCCGGCCGCTGGCAGATCTTCCACCTGGTCGAGTTCCGCTCGGCACTGCCGGCGCTGTTCTCGGGCCTGCGTATCGCCTCGACGCTGTCGGTCATCGGCGTGACCGTGGGTGAGCTGGTAGGTGGCAACCAGGGGCTGGGCTACCTGCTGGTGGACGGCGAAGGGCAGGGCAACACCGCTGCGGTGTTCGTGGCCATCGTGGCGCTGACCTTGATCGGCGTGATCACCTATGGGTTCGTGGTGTGGGCCGAACGCAAGGTCCTGCACTACCTGCCCAAGGCCAATACCAGCACCGTCTGATCGCCCACCACGCACATCACTTCACCGATACGGGAGCAGCACATGTCAGCAACAAGCACGGCCAACCTTCTGGCGGGGCGGCGCATCCTGGTCACGGGCAGCGCCCGCGGCCTGGGCCTGGCGTTCGTCACGGCGATCGCCGAGGCCGGCGCGATGGTGGCCATGGCCGACATCCTGCAAGAGCAGCTGGGCCAGGCGGTGGCCGCATTGAAGGCGCGTGGCTTGAAGGTCGAAGGCTTCGCCCTCGACCTGGGCGACCCGCAATCGGTGCAGGCCTGCGCCGACGGTGCGCTGGCCTGGATGGGCGGCCTGGATGGCCTGGTCAACAACGCCGCCATCACCAATTCCGGCGGCAAGACCAGCGAGCAACTCGAGATCGCGATGTGGGACCGCGTCATGGATGTCAACGTGCGCGGTACCTGGCTCATGACCAATGCCTGCCTGCCGGCGTTGCGCGCCAGCGGCCGGGGCGCGGTGGTGAACCTGTCGTCGGACACCCCGCTGTGGGGCGCGCCCAACCTGCTGGCCTACGTCGCCAGCAAGAGCGCGGTGATCGGCATGACCCGTTCGCTGGCGCGCGAGCTGGGCGGCGACAACATCACGGTCAATGCCGTGGCGCCGGGGCTGACGCTGGTGGAGGCTACCCAATACGTGCCGCAGGCACGTCACCAGACCTATTTCGATCGCCGCGCCATCCAGCGCGACCAGTTGCCCGAGGATGTCTGCGGCGCCGTCCTGTTCGCCCTGTCGGACATGGCGCGCTTCTTCACCGGGCAGGTGATGGCGGTCAACGGCGGTTTCGTCTTCAACTGAATTGAACAGACCAACGCAAGGAGAACAGCATGACCGACATGTCCGAACAGGAAAACATCGCCCGCAGCTGGGACCGTCCCGATGGCAGCAGCTTCGCCGACTGGATGGAGTCGCGCGTGGCGCGCCTGTCCACCCGCAAGTACGACTGGAACGCCCTCAAGTTCCAGGCCGACTACGACCCCAAGTTCCGTCGCGCCCAGATGCGCTACATCGGCACTGGCGGCACCGGCGTGTCGCATGACACCAATGTGATCCCGTCGGAGCATTTCACCTTCTCCACCATGATCATCCCGGCCGGCCACGAAGGTCCGCCGCACCTGCACATCGACGTCGAGGAAGTGTTCTTCGTGTTGCGCGGCAAGTTGAAGCTGGTGCTGGAAAAGGATGGCGAGCGCTTCGAGACCATCCTGACCGACCGCGACGTGGTGTCGGTGCCGCCAGGCGTGTATCGCGAAGAGATCAACATCGGCGACGAAGACGCGCTGATGTGCGTGATGCTGGGCGCCAAGAAGCCCATCACACCGACCTATCCGCCCGAGCACCCGCTGGCGTCGATCAAGCGCTGAGACCGGCCAGGATCCCGACCATGACCAACCCTGCCACCGTGGCCTGCGCCGACGTCCCGGAAGACCGGCTGGCGCTGCTCGAAGCCCGCTTCGCCGAGCGCGCCGTCGATGTCGGCGGCGCGGTGGTGTCGTATCGCAGCTGCGGCAGCGGCCCGGTGGTGGTGCTGTTGCACGGGATCAGTTCGGGCGCCGCGTCGTGGCTGCAATGCGCCCTCAAGCTGGAGCCGCATGCCCGCGTGATCGCCTGGAACGCGCCCGGCTACGGCCGTTCGACCCCATTGCCGATGGCGCGTCCGAAGGCCGCCGACTATGCGTTGCGGCTGCAGCAGATGCTGGACGCGCTGCAGGTGCATGAGTGCCTGCTGGTCGGCCACTCGCTGGGCGCGCTGATGGCCGCAGCCTACCTCGCCGGCCCCCGGCCGCACGCCCGTCGCACGCTGCTGGCCAGCCCGGCGCTGGGTTATGGCACGCCGGACAAGCAGGCCCGCGCCCGCGAGATCGAGCAGGAGCGCCTGGGCGCCTTGCACACGCTGGGCATCGATGCAATGGCCAGGCGCCCCTCGCGGCTGCTGTCGGAACATGCCAGCGAGGCCGATCGCGCCTGGGTGCGCTGGAACATGCAGTGGCTGGACCCGGCCGGCTACACGCAGGCAGTGCACCTGCTGTGCGGCGATGATATCCACGGCTACCTGGCGGCAGCGCCCAAGGACGGCGTTGCGGTGACCTGCGGTGCGCTCGACGTGGTCACCACGCCGGCGGCCAGCCGTGCCATGGCGGCGCAATTTGCGTTGCCCTTCCACTTGGTGGATGCTGCCGGCCACGCCTGTTACATCGAACAGCCGACCGCCTTCGCGGCCACGATCCGCGAACAACTCGTTTAACCAATTCAACCACCACCACGATCATGAACAAACCAGTGCTGCCAGAAGAAGAGTCGCAAGACAAGTACTCCGTACCGGGCCTCGAGCGCGGCCTGCGCCTGTTGTGCGAATTCAATCGCCAGGACAAGACCCTGTCGGCGCCGGAATTGGCACGCCGCCTGGATGTGCCGCGTTCCACCGTATTCCGCCTGCTGGCGACGCTGGAACGCATGGGCTTCGTCGAGCGTACCGACGGCGGGCGCGACTATCGCCTGGGCATGGCGGTGCTGCGCCTGGGTTTCGAATACCTCGCCTCGCTGGAACTGACCGAGATCGGCCGTCCGTTGCTGGAACGCCTGCGCGACGAGATCGGCTATTCCTGCAACCTGGTGGTGCGCGATGGCCGCTCGATCGTCTACGTCGCCAAATCGGTGACCCAGACCGCCTTCGCCAGCCACGTCACGGTCGGCACCCGCCTGCCGGCACACGCCACCGTGCTGGGCCGGGTGCTGCTGGAAGACCTGAGCCTGGCGCAGTTGCGCGACCTGTATCCGGAAGAACACCTGGAAGTCTTCTCCAGCAATACCCCCAAGACCGTGGTCGAGCTGTTCGACATGGTGCAGAAGGACAAGGAGCGCGGCTTCGTGCTGCAGGAAGGCTTCTTCGAGACCAGCATCTCCACCGTCGCCGCGCCGATTCGCGACCACTCGGGTCATGTGGTCGCAGCCATGGGCGCCACCATCCCGTCGCCGCATATCGATACCGGCCAGCTCGACAGCATCGTCGCCCGCGTGCGCGATACCGCCGCCGAACTGTCGCGCCTGCTCGACCATTCGCCCCAGCGCGGCGAGGGCAAGGTCATCAACATGTGGCAAGGCTGATCGATCATGGGCATGACTGAACTTCACGGCAAGGTCGCCGTCGTCACCGGCGGCTCGTCCGGTATCGGCCTGGCCACCGTCGAATTGCTGCTCGAGGCCGGCGCCGCCGTGGCGCTGTGCGGTCGCAGTGCCGAGCGCCTGCAACAGGCCGAGGCCGGCTTGCGCCAACGCTTTCCGCAGGCGCGCCTGCTTACCGCGACCTGCGACGTGCTGGCGCCGGCACAGGTGCAGGCCTTCGCCGACGCCGTCCAGGCCGAGCTGGGCCCGGTGTCGATCCTGGTCAACAACGCCGGCCAGGGCCGCGTGTCGACCTTCGCCGACACCAGCGACGAGGCCTGGAGCGAAGAGCTGCGCCTGAAGTTCTTTTCGGTCATCTACCCGACCCGGGCCTTCCTGCCGCAGCTGCAGCGCATGAGCGCCACGCATGGCGACGCCGCCATCGTCTGCGTCAATTCGCTGCTGGCCGAGCAGCCCGAACCGCACATGGTGGCCACTTCGGCCGCCCGCGCCGGCGTGCACAACCTGGTGCGCTCGCTGGCCACCGAATTTGCCACCGGCGCCGCACCGCGCGTGCGCGTCAACGGCATCCTGATCGGACTGGTCGAATCAGGCCAGTGGCGTCGCCGCTTCGATGCGCGCGGCCCCGAATTGCAGGGCCAGGACTGGCGGCAATGGACTGCCGACCTGGCCGCAAGGAAAAATATCCAACTCGGCCGTCTCGGCCTTCCCCAGGAAG
Organism: Herbaspirillum sp. YR522; assembly: GCF_000282575.1. GTDB lineage: Bacteria > Pseudomonadota > Gammaproteobacteria > Burkholderiales > Burkholderiaceae_D > Herbaspirillum. The sequence continues at coordinate 39,980 of NZ_AKJA01000007.1, forward strand.
CCGCGCGCGCGATCGTCTTTCTCGCCACGCCGCTTTCCTCGTACACCACAGGGTGCCATATCGATGTTTCAGGAGGACTTTCCCGCCATGCCTAATACCACCAACCAAGTAACCGTAGGCTGCGCCATCGCGGCTTTCCTCGAGCAGTGCGGCGTCAAGGCGGCGTTCGGCGTGATCTCGATCCACAACATGCCGATCCTGGATGCCTTCGGCGAACGCGGCAGGATCCGCTTCATCCCGGCCCGCGGCGAAGCCGGCGGCGCCAACATGGCCGACGCCTGCGCTCGCAGCACCGCCAGCCTGGGCGTGTGCCTGACCTCCACCGGCACCGCCGCCGGCAATGCCGCCGGCGCCATGGTCGAGGCCCTGACCGCCGGCACGCCGCTGCTGCACCTGACCGGCCAGATCGAGACCCCTTACCTGGACCAGAGCCTGGCCTACATCCACGAGGCGCCGGACCAGTTGACCATGTTGAAGGCGATCTCCAAGGCCGCCTTCCGCATCCGCAGCGTCGAGACCGCCATCAGCACCATCAAGCTGGCCGTGCAGACCGCGCTGACGCCGCCGATGGGCCCGGTCTCGGTGGAGATCCCGATCGACATCCAGTCCGCCCTGATTCCGATGCCCAACGACCTGCAGCCGCTGGCGATCCCGCAGAACGTGCCATCCGAACACGCCCTGGACGAACTGGCCGAGCGCCTGCTGAAGGCCCGGCGTCCGCTGCTGTGGCTGGGTGGTGGCGCCCGCCACGCCCGGGCCCAGGTCGAGCGCCTGATGGCCTTGGGCTTCGGCGTGGTGACCAGTACCCAGGGCCGCGGCATCGTGGCCGAGGACGATGCGCGCTCGCTGGGCGCCTTCAACCTGCACAAGCCGGTCGAGAACTTCTACCAGACCTGCGACGCCATGCTGGTAGTCGGCTCGCGCCTGCGCGGCAACGAAACCCTGAAGTACGAACTCAAGCTGCCGCGGCCGCTGTACCGCGTCGACGCCGACCCGGCCGCCGAAGGCCGCTGCTACACCAGCGACTACTTCGTCTGCGGCGATTCGGCGCTGGTGCTCGATGGCCTGGCCGACCGCCTGGCTGCCATGCAGGTCGACCCGACCTTCATGGGCGACCTGCAGAAGGCCCGCGACAGCGCCGTCAACGGCCTGGTCGACGGCCTCGGTCCCTATAGTGCGCTTGTGGAGCAACTGCAGCAGGCCGCCGGCCGAGAATTCAACTGGGTGCGCGACGTGACGGTGTCCAACAGCACCTGGGGCAATCGCTTCCTGCGCATCTTCGACCCGCGCGCCGGCGTGCACGCCCTGGGCGGCGGCATCGGCCAGGGCCTGGCGATGGGTATCGGCGCGGCCATCGGCGCGGCGGTATCGGGTTCGGGCAAGAAGACCTTCACGCTGGCCGGCGACGGCGGCTTCATCCTCAACCTGGGTGAGCTGGCGACCGCGGTACAGGAGCAGGCCGACATGGTCATCGTGTTGATGAACGACAAGGGCTACGGCGTCATCAAGAACATCCAGGATGCCCAGTACGGCGGGCGTCGCCACTACGTCGATCTGCATACGCCCGATTACGCGCAACTGTCGTCGGCGCTGAAGTTGCGCCACAAGCGCATCAGCAACCTGGCCGATGTCGCCGCCGGCCTGGACGAGGCGCTGTCGCAGGCCGGCCCGTTCCTGCTGGAAATCGACATGCTGTCCATCGGCAGCTTCAAGACCGCCTTCGCCGGCCCACCGGTCAACGAGACCGAGAAGGCCGCCGCTGCCGCCGCCGCCGTGGTCGAGGCTGCTACCGCCGCAGTCACCGCGGCATAAGGAGAAGGCGATGTTGCATGTATCGATGATCGGTTGCGGTGCCATCGGCATCGGCGTCATGGAGCTGCTCAAGAGCGATCCCGAGGTCGCCTTCGATCTCATCGTCGTGCCCGAGGCCAACGTCGCCAATGCCACCCCGGTGGTGTCGTCGTTGGCGCCGGCGGCGCGCGTGGTGGCGCGCCTGGGCGAGACGCGTCCCGACCTGCTGATCGAATGCGCCGGCCATCGCGCCATTGAAGAGCATGTGATCCCGGCGCTGGAGCGCGGCATTGCCTGCATGGTGGTGTCGATCGGCGCCCTGTCCGAACCGGGCCTGGTGGAAAAGCTGGAAGCCGCGGCCCGTCGCGGCAAGACCCAGGTGCAATTGCTCTCGGGCGCCATCGGCGCCATCGACGCCTTGTCCGCGGCCAAGGTGGGCGGCCTGGAGTCGGTGGTCTATACCGGGCGCAAGCCGCCGCTGGCCTGGAAGGACACCCCGGCCGACGGCCCCTTCGAGCTGGACCGCCTGACCGAGGCCACCGTGATCTTCGAGGGCAGCGCCCGCGAAGCGGCGCGGCTGTTCCCGAAGAACGCCAACGTCGCCGCCACCTTGTCGCTGGCCGGCCTGGGGCTGGACCACACCCGCGTGCGGCTGTATGCCGACCCGGGCGTGAGCGAGAACGTCCACCATGTCGAGGCCCGTGGCGCCTTCGGCGGCTTCGAGCTGACCATGCGCGGCAAGCCGCTGGCCGCCAACCCCAAAACCTCCGCGCTGACGGTCTACAGCGTGGTGCGTGCGCTGGGCAACCGCGCGCACGCCTTGTCTATCTGATGACGCCCAACATGATCAATCCCAACCAGACCCTGCCTATCTGTGTCGCCGGACAGTGGCGCCTCGGTGGCGGCGACCGCTATGCCACGCTGTATCCGGCTACCGGCGAAGCCGTGGCGCACCTGAACGCGGCCAGCGTGGATGACGTCGAACAAGCCATCGTCGGCGCCGACCTGGCCTTCCGCACCAGCGGCTGGGCGCAGCGAAAGCCGCACGAGCGCGCCGCCGTGATGTATCGCGTAGCGCAGTTGATCCGCGAGCGCAGCGAAGCGCTGGCGCAACTGCAACGCCTGGACAACGGCAAGCCCATCAACGAAACCCGCAACCTGGTGGCCAGCGCCGCGGCGACCTTCCAGTTCTTCGCCGCCGCCTGCGAGACACTGGAAGAGACCATCACGCCGATGCGTGGCGACAACCTCACCATGAGCGTCTACGAGCCCATGGGCGTGGTGGCCGCCATCACGCCGTGGAATTCGCCGATCGCCAGCGAAGCGCAGAAGATGGCACCGGCACTGGCCGCCGGCAACGCGGTGGTGGTCAAGCCGGCCGAGGTCACGCCGCTGGCCGCGCTCGAGCTGGCACGGATCTGCATCGGGGCCGGCGTACCGGCGGGCCTGATCAGCGTGTTGCCGGGCAAGGGTTCGGTCATCGGCGACGCCATCACGCTGCATCCGCTGGTCAAGCGGGTGTCGTTTACCGGTGGCACCATCACCGGCAAGCATATTGCCCACATCGCCGCCGACAAGATGATGCCGGTGTCGCTGGAGCTGGGCGGCAAGTCGCCCACCATGGTGTTCGAGGATGCCGACATCGACCACGCCGTGGCCGGGGTCCTGTACGGCATCTTCAGCAGTTCGGGCGAGTCCTGTATCGCCGGTTCGCGCCTGTTCGTGGCGCGCGCCATCTACGACAGCTTCATGGAACGCCTGGCTGCCGGCGCGGCCGCCCTGCGGGTGGGCGATCCGGCCGACGAACGCACCCAGATGGGGCCGCTGATCACCGCGCGCCATCGCGAGGGCATCGAACGCTACGTCGACATGGGCGTCACCGACGGCGGCCGCATCCGCACCGGTGGCATGCGGCCGCAAGGCAGTGCCTTCGAGCGCGGCTATTTCTTTACGCCAACCATCATCGAAGGCCTCGCCAACGACCAGCGCATCTGCCAGGAAGAGATCTTCGGCCCGGTGCTGGTGGCGATGCCGTTCGACGACGAGCAGGACCTCGTGCGGCAGGCCAACGACAGCGTCTACGCGCTGGCCGCCGGTATCTGGACGCGCGACTTCAAGAAAGCGTGGCGCTTCGGTCGTGCGGTACAGGCCGGCAATGTCTGGATCAACACCTACAAGCAGTTTTCGATCTCGACGCCATTCGGCGGCTGGCGCGACAGCGGCCTGGGCCGCGAGAAGGGGCGACTGGGCATCCTGCAGTACATGGAGCAGAAGAGCATGTACTGGGGGCTCAACGAGCACCCGCTGCCTTGGGCCGGTTGAAGCCGACGCGACGACCAGCAACGCAAATCACTGGCGCTGTTCTTGCATATATCTGCCGGCAACGCCGGACACAGGAGAAGCAAATGGATGTATTGGGCATTGATGAAATCACCTATGGCGCGGACGACCTGCCGCTGTGCCGCCAGTTCTTCCTCGACTGGGGCATGGTGCTGGCGCAGGACAGCGCCGAGGCCCTGGTTTTCGCCACCCAGAACGGCTGCCGCGTGGTGGTGCGCAGCAGCGCCGACCCCAGCCTGCCACCGGCCATCGAAGTGGGACCGACCCTGCGCGAAGTGGTGTGGGGCGTGTCCTCGACGGCCGTGGTGGACAAGTTTGCCGGCCGCCTGCAAGGCCTGCCCGGCTACGTCGATACCGAACTCGACGGCGTGCGGCGCGTGGGGTGCACCGATCCCAACGGCCTGGCGGTGCGCTTCCAGGTCAGCCAGAAGCATGAGGTGCAGCTCGAGTGCGCCCGCATGAACACCTGGAACGAAAAGAACCGCGTCAACCAGCGCAGCCCGGTCTATGAGCGCGCCGCCCCGATCGAGGTCGGCCACGTGGTGTTCTTCGTCAAGGATGTAAAGGCCTGCGAGCAGTTCTACTGCGAACACTTCGGTTTCGTGCCATCGGACCGCTATCCCGAGCGCGGCGCTTTCCTGCGTTGCGCCGCCGACGGCGGCCACCACGACATCTTCCTGTTGCAACCGCCCGAGGCGCGTGCCGGCCTGAACCATGTGGCCTTCACCGTGCGCGATATCCATGAAGTCTTCGGCGGCGGCATGCACATGTCGCGCAGTGGCTGGGACACCCAGCTCGGCCCCGGCCGGCACCCGATCTCGTCGGCCTATTTCTGGTACTTCAAGAACCCCGCCGGTGGCCTGATCGAGTACTACGCCGACGAAGACCAGCTCGACCAGCACTGGCAGCCGCGCGAGTTCGAACCGGGCCCGACCGTGTTTGCCGAATGGGCCATCGATGGTGGAATCGACGGCAACACCCGTCGCCAGAAGAACGCCCAGGGTCCGACCGGCAAGTTCCTGACCGACCGCGCGCCGGTCGCCAAATAAACAGCAGACTCACCAGACAAGGAAATCGCATGTCCTTCAAGATCGCAATCCTGGGCGCAGGCATCGGCGGCCTGACCGCCGCCATCGCCCTGCAGCGAGCCGGCCACGATGTGGTGGTGTACGAACAGTCGAAGCAGTTCCTGCGCGTGGGCGCCGACATCAACCTCACCCCCAACGCCGTGCGCGCGCTCGATGGGCTGGGTATCGGCGAAGCGGTGCGCCAGACCGCAGCGCGCCCGACGCATCGCATCAGCCGCACCTGGAACACCGGCGAGGAAACCTCGCGCCTGGCCATGGGCGATACCGCCGAGCAGAAATACGGCGCACCGCAATTGACGATCCACCGTGCCGACCTGCTGGCAGCGCTGGCCGGGGTGTTCCCGCTGGAGCAGGTGCGCTTCGGCAAGCGCGCCGAGACGGTAGAACAGACCGCTGCCGGCATCACCCTCGATTTCAGCGACGGCAGCAGCGACCGGGTCGATGTGCTGCTGGGCGGCGACGGCATCCATTCGGCGGTGCGCAGCGCCATGTTCGGCGCCGAAAGTCCGCGCTTCACCGGCGTGGTGGCGTTTCGCGCCGTGGTGCCGGCCGAGAAGGTCGCCGGCGTGCCTAACCTGCAGGCCTTCACCAAGTGGTGGGGGCCGAATCCTGAAAGCCAGATCGTCACCTTTCCGTTGAACCGGGGCCGCGACATCTTCATCTTCGCCACCACCGCCCAGGAAAGCTGGCACCTCGAATCGTGGACCACGCCGGGCAACGTGCAGGAGCTGCGCGACAGCTACGCCGGCTTCCACGCCGATGCCACCGCCTTGCTGGACGCCTGCGACGAAGTGCTCAAGACCGCCTTGTATGAACGCGATCCGCTGCCGGCATGGGCGCGCGGCAACCTGGCCCTGCTGGGCGACGCCTGCCATCCGATGATGCCGTTCATGGCCCAGGGCGCCGGCATGGCCATCGAGGATGCAGTGGTGCTGGCGCGCTGCCTGGCCACCGTGTCCAGGTTGGAAGACGTCGCCGGGGCGCTGCAGACCTATGCCGGCCTGCGTATGGAGCGCGCCGCGAAGATACAGGTCGGCTCGCGCGGCAACAACTGGCTGCGCGAAGGCGGCAACGCCGACTGGGTATATGGCTACGACGCCTGGAAGGTGCCGCTGGAGCCCGAGTTGGCGACCGCCTGACCGCCATGCAACAACAGGTGAACAAGCCCGACACGATGTTGCTGACGATCCTGCTCAAGCACGATCAGTCGCACAACCTGGAACAGATCCAGGCGCACATGAAGAAGCAGAACTGGTGGGAACGCTTCCCGGTCGAGGGCACCCGGGTGGTGTCCTGGACCGTGGCCATGGGCCTGGGCCAGATCGTCACGCTGGAGTTGCCGCCGGCCCTGCTGGGCCAGGTCAACGTCGAGCTGGAGCGATCGGCCTGGGGCGTGTTTCGCACCGAGTGTTACCCGACTTACGATTTTGTTCCCGTGCGCGAGCGTATCCGCGAGCGCATCAGAAATGGAGGCCAATGATGGTTGCAACAGTGACAGACGTCTATCTCAATCCGCACCAGGCACGCCGCCGGCCGCCGACCCAGTACGAAGACCTGCTGGGCGACTCGATCGAGCGCGCCTACGGTGCCGGCACCCATGACCTGGCCGGCATGGTGGCGCACCTGAATCGCACCGGTCCCAGTTGTCCCTACAACCAGGGCGTCTGGACCGAGCAGAACTTTCAAGAAGAGATCGCCCGCCTGGCCGCGTGAGCCATGCGCCAGGCACAAGCCAAGGAGAAGCCAGAAATGAGAACGACAGCCAATGATCCCGTCGATGCCGTGCTTGCCGTCGGCCTGAAGGACTTGTGGTACCCGATCTGCCCGTCCGGATTCGTTGCCGAAAAGCCGGTGTCGCTGCGCCGCCTGGGCAAGAAGTTCGTGCTGTGGCGCGAACCGTCCGGCACCATCCACGCGCTGGAAGACCACTGCCCCCATCGCGGTGCGCCCTTGTCCATGGGTATTCCCATGGGCGACCGCATCGCCTGCGGCTATCACGGCGTGCAGGTGCGCTTCGACGGCGTCGTCACCAGCGTGCCGGGCAGCCCCGGCTGCAAGCTGGAGGGGGCCAAGGCCACGCGTCGCTTCCATGTCACCGAGGCCGCTGGCGCCATCTTCCTCTACAACAGCATGGTCGACGTCGATGAAGCGCCACCGCTGCGGCTGCCGGAAGAACTGACCAGCCCCGAGTATTCCAACTTCCTGTGCTACACCGAGTGGAAGGGCGACTACCGCTATGTGCTGGACAACGTGATGGACCCGATGCACGGCACCTTCCTGCACAAGCAGTCGCACTCGATGGCCGAGGGCGACAACCACGCCACCTTCGGCATCCGCGAGACCGACATCGGCTTCGTCTTCGAGAAGGAAGGCCAGCGCGACGTCAACTTCGACTGGACCGAATGGGCCGACACCGACCTGCACTGGATGCGCCTGGCGATTCCATACCCAAAGACCGGCGGCCCCGGCGGCAGTTTCGTGATCGTCGGCAGCTACACGCCCATCGTCGACAACATCGCCGCGGTATTCCACTGGCGCTGCCGCAAATTGACCGGTTGGCAACGCGACACCTGGCGCTTCCTCTATCGCAACCGCCTCGAGGCGCGCCACTGGAACGTACTGGAGCAGGATCGGGTGGTGCTGGAGCTGATGGAAGCAGACGCCAACCAGCGCGAGATGCTGTACCAGCACGACATGGGCATCGTGCGCCTGCGCCGCCACCTGCGCGGCCTGGCCAAGGAGCAACTGGCCCGCGAGGAAGAACTCGCCGCCGCCAAGGTGGCGGTCAGGGCGGCATGAGCGAGCCGGCAAAGACGCCGCCGGTGCGCCGCGTCATCAGCGACAAGGTGGTCGAGCCCGACAGCGCGACCTGGTCCAACTGCCTGGTCATCGGCGACGAGATCGTCCTGTCCGGCATGACCGCGCACCCGGCCTCGCGCGAGCAGGTGCTCGACACCTACAGCCAGACGCTGGTGGTGCTGGGCAAGATCGGCGAGCTGGTGCGCGCCGCCGGTGGCGACATCGGCTGTATCTACAAGCTGGTGATCTATGTGAAGGACATCGCCGACAAGGAACAGGTCGGGCGAGCCCGCCGTGACTTCTTCGGCAGCACCTATCCGTGCTCGACGCTGGTGGGCGCAAACGCCCTGGTGTTTCCCGAGTTGAAGGTGGAAGTCGACGCCTTCGCGCGGCTCGGGGTGGATGTGCGGCAGGCGACGGTGTCCTGATTCAGTCAAAGGAAGTGGCATTCATGAGCAGTCCTCTTATTTCCGTGCGGGTCCAGGCCATGCGTTTCGAGGCGCAGGGCGTACTGTCGGTCGAGTTGTGCGCGCCCGACCTGGGCCAGTTGCCTGCCTTCGAGGCGGGCGCGCATATCGACCTGCACCTGGGCAATGGCATCGTGCGCAGCTACTCGCTGTCGAATTCGCCGGCCGAGCGCCACCGCTACGTGGTGGGAGTGCTCAAGGACCGCGCCAGCCGTGGCGGCTCGC
>NZ_AKJA01000008.1 GCF_000282575.1 Herbaspirillum sp. YR522
GCGGGCGGCCTGCCGCTCGCCACCGAGATCGGCTTGCTGGCCGATACCGGCCATGGTCGCCAGGCGCGTGAAAAATTCATCGCCGGGCGCGACGCTGGTGCACTGGACGACCTCGACGATCTGCAACTGGCGTACCTGGCGCAACGCGCCGGCGACAACGGCAGTGCCCAGGCCGCCTTCGGTCGCGCCGACGACGCCGGCAAGCTACCTGAGGAGGCATTGCAGGATGCGGCTTTCTCGGCGCTGCACGAAAGCGACGACGCCGCTGCGCTGGCCTGGTTCGAACGCAGCGTCGACGCCGCCGACGGCGGTCGCATCGAGCGCACTGCGCAGCAACGTTTCGATACCCGTCGCGCCATCGCGACGGTCGACCGCGAGGCAGGCGCGACGGCATCGATCACCCGCAGCGGCGGCGGCCCCAGCGCCGGCAACGGCGGGCGTCCCGGCGCATCCAGCCGCGACAGTACGCTGCAGGCTGGCGCCGAGCTCTGGTGGCGTCCCTTCGGCTACATGGATGGACGCACGGTGGAAGTGTTCGGCCGCGTCTTCCAGACGCTGCAGGACCAGTCCGGCGGCAGCACCGGGGCGCAGACCGCCCAGGGCACCGTGGGCGCCCGCTGGAAGCCTTTCTCGAGCCAGAACCTCGTGCTGTCGATGGGGCGCCTGGTGCCACTGGGGGCGCAGTCCTCGGCCGACTGGCTGGCGCAGGTGGCATATTCCGACGGCATCGGCACCGACCTGCGCGCAGACCGCACCGCCTGGTGGACCACCCAGTGGTACGCCGAGGCCGGCCGTTACCTGCAACATCCCCAGACCTATGGCGTGGCATCGCTGCAGAGCGGCCGCAGCGTGCGGCTGGACAATGTGCTGCCGGGCCTGGTGGTGTTTCCGCACCTCACCGTCAATACCGATTTCAACTCGCTCAACGGCAACCGCACCGCCACCGGCTTCGGACCCGGCGTCAACCTGCGCTATTGGTTCCGGGGCGACACCTATCACGCGCCCCGTTCCTCGTTGGACCTGTCATTGCAATACCGTTTCAGGATCCAGGGTGATGAACGCGCCAAGGGATTCTTCGTGACCACCACGCTGTCTTACTGACCAAATCAATTTTCGGTGAGGCTTTCTTGTCCAGCATGCAACCCGCCGGCCGTCCCGCGCGCCGCGTCCTACTGACCGCCTTGTCGCTGGGGGCGGCCCTGCTGCTGGGCGCCTGCGCCGGCTGCGATCCCACCCAGGCCCGCCTGGCCGAGCCGCTGCAGGTCGATGGCGTGGTGTGGCAACCCGACAATGCCACCGTCATGCCGCAGGGCAACTGGGACCGGCTGGGGGCGCGTGAGTTGCTGGTGCAATGGAGCGCGGTCGACGGCACCGCCTTCGTTGCGGGCAGCGCCATGCCATCGGCGCCCCGCTTGCCGGACTGGCACCGGATTGCGGGCGAACCCTGGGCACGCAAGGTGATCATGGGGTTGGCCGGACGTTTCGACGAGAAGGTGGCGCGTGCCGACATCGAGCAGCTGGTGGCCGATTCGGTCGAGCTGGCCAAGCTGCCGACCCCGGTCAAGGTGAGCGGCTGGTATTTTCCGGTCGAGATCGATCCGACCTGGTCCGAGGCGCCGCGTCTGGGCGCGCTGCTGGCGAAGTTGCCGCGGCCGCTCTGGATTACCGTCTATGACAGCGCCAATGTCGGCCCCGAGGCCCTTGCCGACGGCCTGATGAAATGGCTGCCGCCCGATGTCGGCGTCTATTTCCAGGACGGCGTGGGGGTCTATGCCCGCCAGCCCCAGGTGGCGCTGCATTATGCCGAGGTCCTGAGCCGGCGCCTGGGCAGCGGCCGCCTGCGCATCATCGCCGAGGCCTTCCGGCCCCAGGTCGGGGGTGGTTTCCGCAGTGCCACGGCAGCCGAGATCCGACCGCAGGTCAACCTGTACCGCGACTATCACGTCACCATCTTCGACGGGCCGCATTACCTGCCGCCGCCGCTGGTGGACGAGTTGAGCCGGCCGCAGCGCTAGCGTCAGAAATCGATGGATGCCGACAGCAGCACCGTGCGCGCCGCGGCGATGGTCACATACGGCTTGTCGATGAGCCAGTAGTCGCGGTTGAACAGGTTCTCGACCGTGGCGCGCAGCAGCAGCGGGCGTGCCCCGAGCCGCGTGCTGTAGCGGGCGCCGATATCGACCCGGGTCCAGCCAGGCAGGCGCAGCTTGTTCTCGGCATTGAAATACACCGACGAGGTATGCAGCACCCGGGTGCTCAAGGCCAGGCCTGCCAGCCATGGGGTATCCCAGTCCAGCCCCAGGTTGAAGGCGCGCCGCGGCACCCCGGGGGCGACGTGACCATCGTTGGCGTGGTCGGTGGTGCGCCGCAGCCGGGCGTCGTAGAACGTGGCGCTGGCCATGAGCCGCACATCGGGCAGCGCTTCGCCATAGGCGGCCAATTCCAGCCCCCGATTGCGCTGCTGGCCATCGTAGCCGTAGGTGCTGGCCGAGGGTGTACCCGCGACCTGGGTGATGACGGCGCTGGGATTGTCGATCTGGAACACGGCTGCGCTGGTCATGACGCGGCCCCAGTCGAGCTTGACCCCGGTCTCGACCTGGTGCGAGCGATACGGCGGCAGGATCTCGCCGGCGTTGACCATACCGGAAGGCACGATCGTTCCGCGGGTAAGGCCGGCGGTGTAGTTGGCGTAGAGCGCGAGGTCGTCGGCCGGCTTGAGCACCACGCCCAGCAGCGGCGACAGGGCGCTGGCCTGGTAGGCCGATTCCTGCAGGCCCGACTGCGTATCGTAGCTGTCGTAGCGCACCTGCTGCCGGCGGGCGCCCACGAACAGGCGCAGGCGATCGTCCAGCATCGACAGGGTGTCGGTCAGCGTGAGGCTGGTGAGCACCATCCCGTAGGCTTTCCTGGGCGCCGTGCGCGCATCGGTAATGGGCGGCAGCGGCGTTGCCTGGTAGATGCTGTAGCTGGCCGTGCCGCTGGATGTCACGTAGGCGTTGCCGCCTTCCTGGCGCAACTGGGTGAGCCCGGCATCGATGGCGTGACGCACGCCAGCGCCGGACAGGCGCAGGTGCAGGCCGACATCGGCGGTGGCGGTGCGGGTGGTGGCGTCGTAGTAGGCGTTGCGCAGCGTGCCGAGGCCGGCGGCGTCGGCCGAACCGGTCGGCAGGTTTTGCCATGACGCCCCGTTGCGGTAGCCGATCGCGCCGTGCAGCGTGAGATCGGGGTCGAGGTCGACTTCCAGCCGTGACGCCAGCACATCATCCTGCAGGCGTAACCGGCTGCCCGCATAGAAGTTGCTGTTGCCCGCCGGCGCCGCCGGGATCGACGTGACACCGTCGAGGAACCCCACCTGCGGGCGGAAACCGTCCACATCCTCGCGCTGGCTGAACGCATCCAGCGACCAGCGCAGGCCGCGCTGCCGGTAGTCCAGCGCCAACGCGCCCACCCCCAGCTGTTGCCGGCCACCCGAGATACCGCCCTCGCCATCCTTGACCACGCCGTTGACCCGCAGCCCCCAGGCGTTGTCCGGGCCGAAGCGCTGGCCCACGTCCGCCTCGAGTCCACCCTGGGCCCGGCTCTGGAGGCTGCCGGTCAGGCGCGCCAACGGCGTCTCGCCGGCGCGCTTGGTGACGATGTTGATACTGCCGCCGATGCTGCCGCCCGGGCTGATGCCATTGAGCACGGTGCCCGGGCCTTTCAGTACGTCGACCCGTTCCACGATGGCCGCCGGCATGTGGCCGGCCGAGGAAAGCCCGAACAGGCCATTGAGGCCGACATCGTCGTTGGCCAGGCTGTAGCCGCGAATCTGGAAGGTATCGCCAAAGCCGCCGGTGGAGGTCAGCATGCGCACCGAGGCATCGTTGACCACCACATCGGCCAGGGTACGTGCCTGCTGGTCGCGCAGCACCGTGGCGGTGTAGTTGAGCGTGGAAAATGGCACATCCATGACATTGGCCGCGCCCAGCACGCCCAGGCTGCCGCTGCGCGCCAGCTGGCCGCCGGCATACGGTACGGTGGCGTCGCGGTCGGGGCTGGCGTTGATCACCACCAGGGGGAGCGGCGCTGCCTGTTCGGCATGGCTGCCCACCCGCGCCAGCAAATAGCCGCCATTGGCCTGGCGGCTGGCCACGATCGGGGTATCGGCCAGCAACGCCGTGAGCCCCTGTTCGACGCTGTAATGGCCGCGCAGGCCGGGGCTGTCCAGCCCGGCGGTGATCTCGGGACGGAACGACAGCAGGATGCCGGCGTCGTGACCGAAGCGGCCCAGCACTTCCTCGAGCGAGCCCGGTGCGATGTCGTAGGCCCGCGCGAGCGGGGTTTGCGCCTGCGCCGGGGCCGCCAGGCAAGGCCACAGCAAGCTCGCCCCCAGCAGCAGATGCACGACGGTGCAGGCAGAGGCAGCACGTTGCCGGACCGACCATGCGGTACCCCTGAACGTGGTTGTCTGCGCCATCGCGATGCGACCTCTCCTGGCATGAGTGAAAATGAGGGCTAACAACACCATGACCCGCGAGAAACCAGAACGGCTCAACCTGGCGGCATTATTCTTGTTGTCTGTCGACCTCAGCTGCGCCGCGCTGTCCTTGGGCCCACCCGCATGCGCCGTCCGCCCAGCAAACCGTCGCGGATCTCGATCTGGACATCGAGCGTGGCGGCCAGCGTCTCGAGGATCTGGTCCGGGTTGTCGAGCGGAAACGAACCCGATACCCGCAGTTGTGCCACTGCCGGATCGCAGGCCAGGCTGTCGCGGCTGTAGCGCGACAGCTCGGCGATGAAGTCGTGCAGCCGCATGCTGCGGGCAATCAGGAAGCCATCGGTCCAGGCCGGCGCGGTCGTCTCGAGCCGGTCTGCCGGCCCGATGTCGCTGGCGCTGAAGCGCGCCTGATGTCCGGCCTGCACCACCAGCTCCTGCTGGCTGGCCTCGCGTGGCACGATGCGCACCGCTCCTTCGAACACCTTGACCTCGGTGCACTGCGCCAGTTGGCGCACGGTGTAGCGGGTGCCCAGCGCCTGTGCGGTGCCATGGGCGGTCTCGACCAGGAACGGGCGCATCATTGCATCCCGGGCGGTGGCCACGAACAGCTCGCCGGCGACCAGGCACAGGCGCCGTTGGTTGGCGTCATAGCGTACGTCGAGGGAGCTGGTGGTATTGAGCATGATCTGGCTGCCGTCGGTCAGCGCCAGCGAACGCCGTTCGCCGATGGCGGTACGGTAGTCGGCATTCCATTGGCGCCACGGGGTATTGCTGGCCACGCCCCAGGCGCCGCCACCGGCAAAGATCATCACGGCCAGGGTCTTGACCAGCCGGCGCCGGTGCGACGAGCCCGATGGCGCCAGTGCCGCCTGGGCGGCGGCCGAACTGACCGAGGCCGCCAGCGGCTGCAAGCGTCCGCGCACCGATTCGATGCGTTGCCAGGCACGCTCATGGTCGTCGTGCGCGGCACGCCAGCGGTTCCATTCGATGATCGTTTCGGGGGGCAGCGGCTCGCTCTGCAATTCCACCAGCCACTCCAGCGCGCGTTCGGCGACCTGCGGCGGCACGTTGGCGGCGTCAGCGGTAGGCTGGTACCAGGTAGAGGCCGGCGCCCTCATGCCAAGAACGAGATATCGGCGAAGTAGCAGCTTTGCAATGCCTTGACCAGGTAGCGCTTGACGGTGGGAATCGAGATACCCAGTGCCGCGGCGACCTCGGCATGGCTTTGTCCATCGAGTTGCGACAGCAGGAACGCGCTGCGCTGGATTGCCGGCAATCCATCGAGCAGCATGTCGAGTTCGGCCAGCGTCTCCAGCACTATCGCCTGTTCTTCGGGGGATGGCGCCAGGCTGACCGGAAGTTGTGCCAGCGCTTCGAGGTAGGCTTTTTCCAGTTTCTCGCGGCGCCACAGGTTCGACACCAGGTTCTGCGCCACGGTGGTCAGGTAGGCGCGCGGCTCATCGAGCGACGACGGCACGCGCTCGCTGCTGAGCAGTCGCATGAAGGTATCCTGCGCCAGGTCGGCGGCTTGTTCCGCATTGCCGACCCGGCGCGCGAGCCACCTACGCAGCCACGAATGATGGGTGCTGTAGAGGGATTCGACGTCGGTCGAAGCACAGGAAGTCGGCAAGATCAACACCTCGGCAACGCGCCGCAACGGCAAGAACGCACGCGGCTGTAAAAGGCGGATTATAAATGATAGTGATTTTTATTAACGAATTGACGCCGCGCGGATGTCGTTGAAACGAGACATTTGTTAAATTTCTGTTAATTTGTTTTCATTGACGCCGAGCCAGTCGCGATTGATTCGCACCACCCGGAAGGTGGCAGGTTGCGCCGCCATCACGCAGGTCTTGCCGGTGCGCCTGCAATGATCGTGGACCCGCCAGTAGGCGCCGTGGCTGAGGCAACCGGTCTGGCAGATCACCAGGTCGGCACCGGCGATACTGGCTTCCAGGGCCGACAGCCCGGGCGCCGCGTCTTCCACGGCGGCCGTGGGCACACCGGCGGCGTCCATGGACGGGCGTAGTTTCTCGCGCATCAAGTCCTGCACCCGGGCGCTCAATTCGCTGACCTTGCGCGCCAGTGCCGCGCGTGGCGCCAGGCCGGGTGTCGCCGCCAGCAGCGCGGCGTGGTCTTCCTCGGCCCAGGCCAGGGCCGTGTCGCGGGCGATGACGGCCGCGCGCGCCTTCATCAGTTCGGCTTGCATGCCGGCCATCGCTGCAGCGTGCGCCTGCAATAAATCGTCACAGCGGCGCTGGGCGGCGGCCAGTTGGCGTAGCAGCACGGCATGTTCCAAGACAAGCGGTTGGTCGGTCATCACGAATCTCCTGGCAGGGCCTCATGGCGACGTTGCTGCAAGACGAGGCGGACGACGATTATAAATGAGAATTGTTGCGATTTAGTGGCGCTGTCGGAAGGGGTATCGGCCTATGCGGGCGGACGCCGCTGGGCTACCAGCTTGTACAAGGCCAGCCCGACCGGCAGGCCCAGCCCGGCCCAGCACAGCCAGTCCCACGGGCCATCGCCGAAGATGCCGGCGGCCAGTCCGAGGGCGCTCGACAAGGCCAGCACCAATGGCCAGCTCCAGGTTCCATTCATGGCTGTTCCTTCAGGCTCAGGTTGGTGCCATCGATCTGGGCGATGGCGCTCTTGCTGCGCCGGCTCCAGATCACCAGTCCGGTCACGGTGGCCGCGGTGGTCAACAGCGTAAGCAGCGCCCACAGTATCTTCAGCGGCAATCCGCCGTAGTCGCCGAAGTGGAATGGTCCCGACAGCAGCAGTACCTGCATGTACCAGGGCATGCTGCGTTGCGCGGCCAGCTCGCCCGTCTCGGCGTCGACCACCACGATGTCGAAGACCCGCTTCTCGATCTCGGTATGGCCCCGCAGCACCGCCATGTAATGCCGCTGCGTGGCGTATTCCGAGCCCGGATAGAAGATATAGGCCAGGTCCTTGCCCGGTACCGCCAGGTCGGCCACGCGGCGGACCTGGTCCAGCGGCGCCATGCGCCGGGGCGCGGCGGCCGGCAAGGTCCGGATCAGCTCGGTGAGCTCGGTCTTCTGCCACAGTCCGATGATGAGTGGCGAAAACGACAGGAAGCTGCCGGTCAGGCCCACCACCAGCGCCCACACCATCACCACGATGCCGGTCAGGTTGTGCAGGTCGGCCAGCACGATGCGCGGCTGGCGGCCGAAGCGCACCAGGCCAAAGGCCAGCTTGCGCATGAACGGTCCATACAGCACGATGCCGCTGAGCATGCTCAGGACGAACACCAGGCCCACCGCCCCGATGAACAGCTGGCCGGCAAACCCGAGGAAGAGGTTGACATGCAGCTTCAGGATGAAGCCGGTAAAGGTGTCGCCGGTGAATAGCGCGCGGGTGCTGCCGTCGGTGGCGTCCATGAAGACCGAAGTGCCTTCGCGCAGGCTGGCCACGCCCGGCGCGCCGACGCGCACACCGACCATCGGTACCCCTTCGTCCTCGAACATGGTGATCGACTTGGGGGCGGTACCGGGGTGGGCCGCCACGGCGACGTCGGCCAGTCGTTGCAGGCTGGGACGCGGCGCGCCGGAGGCCGCCTTGGTGGTCGCCGGCTCCTGCGCGAGCAGGTGGTCGATCTCGTGATGGAAGATCAGGACCAGGCCGGTCAGGCACAGCAGCAACAGGTTGGCGGTGCAGACCAGGCTGGTCCAGCGGTGCACGGCGTACCAGCCGCGCAAGGTTTTGCTTTTCATGTCGGTCTTCGGCTGGGCGGTGGGCCGCCCTCTCCCCGTTATCTGTATTGGATGGCGCAGATTATAGAGGATGAGAACGATTCTCGACTCAGACGTGGCGCAACAGCGGCCCGCCGTTGCCCGCCACACCCGGCCCAATGAAAACGGCACTGGCGGGTTGCCCCGCCAG
>NZ_AKJA01000009.1 GCF_000282575.1 Herbaspirillum sp. YR522
GGCGCGCCAGCCGCAGGAGCGGCAGCGGTGGCCTTGGGTGCTTCGACGGCAGGCGCCGCGGCCGGTGCGGCTGCAGCGGTTTCTGCCTTGGGCGCGTCCTGCGCCTGTGCAGGCGCGGTAAAACCTACCGCCAACAACAGTGCGCCGATGGTCAGCGCGCTGGAAAACAGTTTCTTCATGCTCATTAGAATTCCCCTTTTTTACAGAGCGTCTTTGCCGGTTTCGCCGGTGCGGATCCGAATCACGTCCAGCAGATCCTGGACGAAGATCTTGCCGTCACCGATCTTGCCGGTGCGGGCTGCCGTTTCGATGGCTTCCAGCGCGCGTTCGACGATGGTGTCGTCGACGGCCGCCTCGATCTTGGTCTTGGGCAGGAAATCGACCACATACTCGGCGCCGCGGTACAGCTCGGTATGGCCTTTCTGGCGACCGAAGCCCTTGACCTCGGTCACGGTGATACCCTGCACACCGATCGCCGAGAGGGCTTCACGCACCTCGTCCAATTTGAACGGTTTGATGATCGCTGTGATCAGTTTCATACGAACCTCTTGTTAGAAAGTTTTGCTGAGGGAAACGACAAAGCCCTTCTTGCCGACGTTTTTCGCGCCGTCCGATGCCGGAGTCACGTTTGCACCGTTCTTCAGGTCGGTACCCAGATAGGCCACGCCCAGGGTCAGGCCCGCGAGCTCATCGAAGGACTTGGAGACGCCGACCTTCCAGTCGGTGTAGCTGTATTGGCTGTTGCCCACGCCCGCGGTGCTGCCCTTGACGGTCTGGTGACCCACGTGCAGGCCCAGCATGACGCCGTACCAGGTCTCGATGTTGGCGCCCAGGTCGTAGTACTGGCTGTTCTTGCTGTCGACGGTACCGAACAGGTTGGTCAGCGCATGCGAATACTTGAAGTAGACCGGGCCGTAGCCGATCTGGCCGTACAGTTCGAAGGTATTGGCGTTCTTGGCGCCGCTGTTGGCCAGGGTGTTGCCTGGATAGTAGTAATACAGGCCGCCCACGTCATAGGTGAAGCCGCCACCGATGTCACCGCGCTTGCCGCCATAGATATCCCATTCGATATCGCCCTTGGTGCTGGTGCCGGTGTTGGTGCCCGCGTCCTTGATCCACTTGATGTTGGTCAGCCAGGTACCTGCGTACAGTCCGGTCGGGTTGTGCGTGTAGTCCGCGCCAACCTGCAGTGCCGGATCGAAACGGGTCTGGGTCAGGCCGCGATAGCGGTAATCGCTGACCACGGCGGCATTGAAGCTGAATTCATTGTCTGGCTTGGCGTCTTCGGCGTACGCCATTGTAGAGACGAACGATGCGGCGATGGCTGCTGCAAGAATCAGTTTCTTCATGACATCCCTCTGGTTTGTTTATTGAACAATTAAGTCGTTTTTGTGTTTTGCCCAAGTCATGTAGCAGGAGCCGTGCCATGTCGCCATCACATGGGCAACCGAGGTTTTGGGAAGAATGTGAGTTTTGTAACCAGTTTTTACGAGGCCTTTTACCAAAATAGTGCATCGACCCGTAAAAAGCACTTTAATAGTGCGGCACGCATTGTTTCCAGGCAATTTCTGGCAAACCTGGCAACGACTTTTTGGTGCGAACACCGCAGTTGCGCCCCCGTTCACCAAGTCGGATCACGAAATGAGGAAATGGGAGATTTCATATGCAGGGGCACGACTCGGACCCCGTGCTGTCCTAATGACCGGTTATTGGTGGTTTATGGAGCGTCAGGAAACGGCTAAACTTGCCGTCATAGCAAAATCTAGGAGAAACAGCATGGAAAAGCCGCAATTTTTTGAAGACCTGCAATCAAAAATCAACAAAGCCATCGAAAACTCTCCGGCCAAGGACATCGAAAAGAACGTCAAGGCCATGCTGAGCCAGGGCTTTTCCAAGCTCGACCTGGTGACCCGCGAAGAATTCGACATCCAGGCCCAGGTGCTGGCCAAGACGCGGGCGCGCCTGGAAGCGCTCGAGACCCGGGTGGCGGCACTGGAAGCCCAGCAGAAGCAACCGCAATAACACCGCGCCTGCGGCCCGGGCCTCAAGCCGTCATCGAGGCCCCGGCCGGAAACTCAAGGCACACGGCAAAGCAGGCATCCGGTGTTTGCGCAAAGCTCAAACTCCCGCCGTGCGCACGCATCACCTCCTCCACTATCGCCAGCCCCAGGCTGGCGCCCATGCGCGCCCCATCGCGCGGCGAAAACGGCTTGCGCAGCCGATCCCATTGACTGGCCGCGATGCCCGGCCCGTCATCGATGAAACGCAGGACATATCGTCCATCTCCCCGTTCCAACGCCACATGCAGCAAATTCGGCGCGCCATATTCCAGCGCATTATTGAGGATGTTCTTGATCGCCTCGGCCAGGCTGACGGGATCGGCCTGGACCAGGCAGGGTTCGGGGGGAAGGTCCAGGGCCAGGTCAGGAGTGCGGTCGCGATTGGACAGCACCTCGGTCATCTGGCTGCGCACCAGCTCGCCCAGGTTGACCTGCTGCAGCAGGCGGCTGTCGCTGCGATGCTGCACCATCGCATGGTTGATCAACTGGTTGACCAGCGCCCCCAGCTGGCGCGAGCGTTCACGCAACTGCTCCAGGTGACGCTGGCGCAACGTATCGCTGGGCTGCGATTGGAGCAACTCCATCTGCGAGATCAGCGCCGTGACCGGGGTGCGCAACTGGTGGGCGGCGTCGCCGATGACCCGGCGCATGGTGGCGCGGTGGACCGCCAGGCGCTGCATGAACGCATTGATGGCCGACACCAGGGCATGGGTCTCCGCGGGTACTGCCAGGGTCAGCGGCGAGAGATCGTTGAGGTCCCGTTCGCGGATCGCTTCCTCGATGCGCTTCAACGGCGCCAGCGCCTGGTACAGCGTGAACATCGAGGCCACCAGCGTCAGCACGCTCATGACCACGATCACCACCAGTGCGCGCCAACCCAGGCTCTGAGCGAACGACATGCGGGCGTTGTTGGTCTGCGCCAGCACGATCACGGCCCACGGGTGCGGCCCCGCTACCGGCATGCGGCGCCCGATGATCGCCATGCGCACCGCGGTGCCCAGATAGTCGCCATCGCGCAGCAACGGTCCATCGGCCAATTCGTCCCACGGGATGACGGGGCGAAATTCGCCGTCGCCGGCAATCAGCCGCCCTTGTGGATCGAATACCACGTAGATCGCATGGTCGCCCGTGCCCAGCATCGACAACGCCGCCAACGGTACGTCGACATTGACCGCGCCATTGTCGTACCAGGTGTTCTCGGCGATCTGCAGTGCGCTGCCCGAGAGGATGCGGTCGTAGGCTTCGCGCGCGGCCAACTGGGTCGAGATCCAGATGCCGATCAGCAGCACCGCCGCACTGAGGGCAAGCACCGAACCGACCCGCGTGACCAGGCGCGTATAGAGGGAGCGTCCGGCGACGACCTGTGCGACGTTGCCTGGCATCA
The DNA here is from genome assembly GCF_000282575.1 of Herbaspirillum sp. YR522. Lineage (GTDB taxonomy): Bacteria > Pseudomonadota > Gammaproteobacteria > Burkholderiales > Burkholderiaceae_D > Herbaspirillum. The sequence continues at coordinate 3,445 of NZ_AKJA01000009.1, forward strand.
GTGCACTGGCACGATCACGCTCGGGGCATGCAGGATCAGCTGGTAACCCAGTCCACGCAGGGTGCGGATGTCGAAGGCGGCGCCGGCGAGTTTCTTGCGCAATCGCGCCACGTATTGCTCGACCGTGTTGACATTGGGCGTGTCGTCGACGCTGAAGAGCCGCTCCATCAGTTCGTCCTTGTTGAAGATGCGCCCGGGTCGGGCCGCAATGATCTCGAGCAAGGTGACCTCGCGCCGGGTCAGTTCGATCACGGCACCATCGAGCGTGGTGCTGCGCGTCTTGCGGTCGATGCAGACATTGGCGCAATGGATCAGGTTGGTGGCCTCGCCGCCGCTGCGCCGCAGCAGCACCCGGACCCGGGCGTCGAGCTCGCGAAAATCGAATGGCTTGATCATGTAGTCATCCGCGCCCAGGTCGAGCGCGCGCACCCGCTCCTCGATCTCGGCGCAGGCCGTCAACATCATCACCGGCGTGCCGCGGCCACGCCGCCGTAGCTGCTCCAGCAACGAAAAGCCGTCCTGCTGGGGCAACATGACATCCAGGATCACCAGGTCGAAATCGTCGGCGATGCGCCTGGAGGCGGTGGCGCCATCGCGTTCCCATTCCACCGTGTGGCCGATGCGACCCAGGTGGCTGACGATGGCCTCGGCGACATCGGCGGTGTCCTCGACGAGAAGAATGCGCATGTTCGATCTCCATTTATGTTGCAAAGCCACAGCTGTCGACGCTGCTTGGGCTGGCGCAGATTGTATTCCCGGCTCGCCGGGAAATGCGAGAAAAAACAGGCAGGCGCCGGATTCAGTCAGATTGGCTACAGCTTGGTCGCATAGCATCGATGGCAATGATCAATAAAAAACCATGGAGACTTGCATGAATGACACCGCCCATGCCCCAGGCGCGCCCGATCCGGCCGTTCCGCTGCTGGAAATCGACAACGTCACGCTGCAATACAAGACCAGCGACTCGCTGGTCACGGCAACCCAGCAGGTCAGCTTCAATGTCCACCCGTCGGACCGCTACATCCTGCTGGGGCCGTCCGGCTGCGGCAAGTCGACCCTGCTCAAGGCGATCGGCGGCTACCTGCAACCGAGCTCGGGCGCGATCCGCCTCAAGGGGCGCGAAGTCCACGAACCCGGGCCCGACCGCATGATGGTGTTCCAGGAATTCGACCAGCTGCTGCCCTGGAAGACCGTGCGCCAGAACGTCGAGTTTGCGCTGCACGCCAGCGGCCGCCTGCAAGGCCGGGCCGCCGCCGAACGCGCCGAGTACTACATCGAAAAGGTCGGCCTGGCCAAATTCATCGACAGCTACCCGCACATGCTCTCGGGCGGCATGAAGCAACGCGTCTCGATTGCGCGCGGCATGGCCATGGAGCCGGATGTACTGCTGATGGACGAGCCCTTTGCCGCGCTCGACGCCCTGACCCGCCGCAAGATGCAGGACGAATTGCTGCGACTGTGGGAAGACACCCGCTTCACGGTGCTGTTCGTGACCCATTCGATCGAGGAAGCCATCCGCATCGGCTCACGCATCCTGTTGCTGACCCCGCATCCGGGCCAGGTCCGCGCCGAACTCAACAGCATCGCCCCCGAGCAATTGGGCACGGCCGCACAGGCCGAGCTCGAGACCCGCATCAACGACATGCTGTTTGCGCATCACTGAACAGCCCTGGAGACCATCATGAACAACAGTTTGCCCTTCGTCCGCCCCGAGATCGTGGTCGAACCCGACCGCAACGCCGTCACCGAAGTGCAGCGCCCGCTATCGGCCTTCGAATCGCTGTATCGCCTGGGCTGGTTGCGCAAGACCGTGATCCTGCTGGTGCTGGCCGCCATCTGGGAAGTCTATGGCCGGCTGCTGGATAACCACCTGCTGTTTCCCAGCTTCAGCGAAACGGTGCAGGCCTTCCTGTCGGGCCTGGCCAGCGGCGTGCTGCTGGAACGCGCAGCGGTATCGCTGCAGACGCTGCTGGTCGGCTATGGCCTCGGGATCCTGCTGGCCGGACTGCTGACCACCCTGGCCATCAGCTCGCGCATCGGCAACGACCTGCTCGAAACCCTGACCTCGATGTTCAATCCCCTGCCTGCGATTGCGCTGCTGCCGCTGGCGCTGATCTGGTTCGGACTGGGCACCGGCAGCATCATCTTCGTGCTGGTGCATTCGGTACTGTGGGCGGTGGCGCTCAATACCCATGGCGGTTTCCGGGCGGTTTCCAACACCCTGCGCATGGTGGGCCAGAACTATGGCCTGCGCCGCTTTTCGCTGGTCAGGTCGATCCTGATACCGGCGGCGTTCCCCAGCATCCTCACCGGACTGAAGGTAGGCTGGGCGTTTGCATGGCGCACCCTGATTGCCGCCGAACTGGTATTCGGCGTGTCGTCCGGCACTGGCGGGCTGGGCTGGTACATCTTCGAAAACCGCAACCAGCTCGAAACGGCCAACGTGTTCTCGGGGCTGTTCTTCGTGATCCTGATCGGGCTGGTGGTGGAAAACCTGGTCTTCGCCCAGGTCGAGAAACGTACCATCCGCCGTTGGGGCATGCAGCACTGACAACACCACCACACGACAACAAACCTACTACCAATAACAGGAGACAACCATGAAACGCCGCCATTTTTCCGCCATGCTGATGGCTTTTGCGATGGCCCTCTCGGGCGCCGCCGGCAACGCACATGCCGAGGCATCCGTGGTGCGCATCTCGCACGGCTACGGCCTGCTGTACCTGCCGCTGATGGTCATCCGCGACCAGGGGCTGGTCGAGAAGCACGCCAAGGCGCTGGGCCTGCCCGATGTGAAGACCAACTGGGTGCTGCTCGATGGCGGCAACGTCATCAATGACGCCATGCTGGCCGGCAACCTCGATATTGCCGGCACCGGTGCGCCCGGCTTCGTCACGCTGTGGTCCAAGGCGCATGGCATCCCGCGTTCGGAGGTGGTCGGGCTGGGCGCGTTGTCGACCTCGCCGCTGTACCTCAATACCAACAATCCCAATGTGAAGGCGCTCAAGGACTTCACCTCCAAGGACAAGATCGCCATCCCCGGCATCAAGACCTCGTTGTCGGCGGTGTTGCTGCAGATGGCTGCGGCCAAGGCCTTTGGTATCGAGAACTACGCCAAGCTGGACCCGCTGACGGTCAGCCTGTCGCACCCGGAAGCGATGGGCTCGCTGCTGTCGGGCAAGACCGAGATCACCGCGCACTTCACGTCGCCGCCGTTCTCCTACCAGGAAGCGCGCGACCCCAGGATCACGCGCGTGATCAATTCTTCCGAGGTCCTGGGCAATATCACCATCGATGTGGTGTTTGCGCTCAAGGCGTTCACCGAAAAGAACCCCAAGCTGACGCAGGCCTTCATGGCCGCACAGGAGGAAGCCAACGCCTATATCGCCAAGAACCGCAAGGGCGCAGCCGAGACCTTCCTGCGGGTATCGAAGATGAAGCTGAGCCAGGAAGAGGTCGAGAAGATGCTGGCCGACCCCGACACGCAATTCTCCAGCACCCCCAACGAAGTGATGCAGTACGTGCTCTTCATGAGCCGCGCCGGCACCATCAAGACCAAGCCGGCGGTCTGGAGCGACCTGTTCGTTCCGGCGCTGAAGACCCGCAACGGCTCCTGATCACGGGGTGGTGGCCGGCGCCAGTACGATGATGTCGGGCTCGCCGTATGGCGAGCCATGCATCAGTTCCTGCACATCCTCGCCGAAGACATTGGCAATGATGCTTTCGATATCGACCACCTGGATGGTTTGTCCCGGATCGGCGGTGCGAATCATGTTGCAGATGTAGTTGGCGCGGTTGTGGAACAGCTTCAGCGGCGGGTCGATCTGGGCCGCGCCGAACTCCAGCACATCATGCAGGTCGTCGACCAGCAGGCCCAGCGTGTGCCGGCCATGACGCACCACCACGATTTCATTGGCGCTGCGCGGCCGGCGTGCGTCGGGATGCAGCAGCGTACGCATATCGATCACCGGCACGAAGGCCGACTTGCTGCCGCTGCTGTCCTGGTAGTCGAGCGCACCGGCGATCACCGGCTTGAGGGTAGAGGCCGTCAACATGCGCCCGGTCTCGATCGACTCCACCACGTTGCCGGCCGGCAGCGCGAACACGTTGCCGTCGACCGTGACGGTGGCGAACTCCCGCGCATTGCCAGCATGCGCGGCGCTGACCACCGGCACCGGCTGGCCACCCGGCACCGCCCCCGGTCCGGCCTGGGCGCCGATCGGCACCAGCACCATCGCGATGACGTCATTGGCATAACCATCACTGTTCTTGTATTCACGGTAACCGAACGATGCCGTGCTGCCCGCCACCATGTATTGGCGATCATGCACATGAATGGTCGCCGAGCCGCTGCCGTTGGGTGCCTGCATCGCCTGCGGGCCCAGCCGCAGCACGCTGCCCACCGGATAGTCCGGATGGGTACTCGATATCACGCTGCCGGCGCGGTCGACGTAGGCCGCAAAGGCCTGGTCGTGTTCGGGTAGCGAGGCCGACAGCATGTTGCCGAACTCGGTCTGGGCATCGAATACCACGCCGATGCCGCCCACCACCTGGCCCGGTCGTTGCGGATCGAAGATCGCCGCGCAATAGACATACGTGGCGCGCCCGTCGTACAGCGGGCTTGGTTCGAACGGCGAGACGCAATACTGCTGCGCCTCGGACAACTGCAAGGTCTTGCGCAGCAGTTGTTCGTCCATGCGCACGCCGGACAGGTCGAGTGCCTCGCCGCGCGGGTCGGACGCGGCCAGGATGACACCATGGGTGTCGAACACCACCAGCCTGGCATAGACCGTGTAGAGCGCATTGATCGCGTCCAGGATCGACGCCATATGCTGTCGTTCCGATTCGCTGCGCGCGCCATTGGCGGTGATGCGCCGGATATCGGGCGTCAAGGCCCACCAGCGGCAATCGTTGGCGCGCTCGTACAGGCTGCGATCCATGATGTCGATCATCAGTCGCGAGATGAACTGCATGTCCTGCAGCGTGGCCGACAGCACCGTGCCGTACAGGTCCTGGATCGAATCGCGGAAGATCGCATTGGTCTCGTCGCCGGTCTGGCTGATCTCGTGCAGGATCGACTTCAGGCGCAGCAGGTCGCGGTCTTCGCCGGACGACATGATCTTGCCGTTCCACACCACCCGGCGCAGCGAATGGTTGATCGCATCGGCCATCAGGGTGACGTCATGCAGCGGCGGGCAGAACGACTTGGCGTGCGCCATGACGCCAAGCTGCGTGGCGCTGTCGTGCTGCGCCAGCAGGTCAGGCCCCTGCTGGCGGAACGCCATCTCGCAGGGGACCATCACGTGGCCATACCAGCCGGGCCCGCCATAGCCTTGGTAATCGTGCGCTGCGCAGCTGCGGGCCAGGTACTGGCGCCCGCCATGGGCGACCACCTGGTACTGCCCGTCCAGTGCCAGCGGCACGGTGCGGCCCGCCGCGATGTGCTCCGGATCGCTGCTGGCGATGACGCGACCGTCCCGGTCTAGCATCAGCATCACGGACAGGTCGCCGGGCTTTTGCAAGCCGCTGAATACGTCCTTCATTTCCACTGCGATCGGAAAGCACAGGCACAGCACGCCGATGGCCTCACCGGTGGCCGGATCGACGATCTTGTGCGAATAGATCAGCGCGCGCTCGGTGCCCTGGCGCAGGTCGGACAGGGCAAAGGTCTCGATGTAGCCGTTGGCCTTGAGCGTCTGCGCCACCAGCGGATCGAAAGACTGCGACACATCGTTGTGACGGTCGAGATTGGCCAGCACCCGGCCCTGGGTATCGAGGATAAGAATCTCGTCGTAGACGGTATATTTTTCGCGGTAGGCGCGCAGGCGGGCGACCATATCGTCGAGTCGGTCGTCGTCCGGCTCGCCATGCCGGTGCGCCAGGATGAAGCTGCGGATGGCGTCGTCCATCGCCAGGAAGCCGACATCGGCGGTGCGCTCGAAGAGATTGCGCACCACGATGTCGATGATGACCTTGGCCTTGAAATCGATTTCACGCACCGTCTTGGCGACGTTCTGCTCGACCAGGTTGGCGATGAGGCGCTGTTCCAGCGTATTGAAACCCTCGCGCGTGACCTTCATGGTGGGCAGGATGGTCTTGGCTTCGGCCGGACACACCATCTTGGCGGTGGACTCGATAAGCCGCCAGGCGAAGTTCAATTCGCGCAACGAGCGCTCGCATAATGCGACAGTCGGCATATAGGGCAGAAATTCCGCTGTCCGGAATGTCGTGGTCATGACATCTCTTTAAAAATTAGGTGTCGATATGCATGCAAGAAACGGACCATATGGCTAATTTTACTAACTTTTATAGCAACTTTATAACATTTTTCTGTTTCGGCAAGAGATACGTCGCGCTGCATCCCAGGTGCATCGGGCTCGCATTGGCATTGGCGAATCGACGGCGACGACGATGGCGTCACATCGTTCGGATCGGCGGAGCTCCTGTGGATAACATGAACGGCAACGTACCGACAGCGTTGTTGTGACATTGATATCGGCATGGGCATCGCCTGTCGCCGCTCGGCATGAAGATGCAGGCAGCAAACGGGATAGGGTCGTAATTTCTCAAGCCGGCTTCACAACCTCCGGCATTAAAGCGCATCCTCCTTTTCAAGATGCGATATTGGCGCTCCCCTTAGCAACCCGCCGATATCATGACGCCGCCCATCCGGATTCCTGCAAGCCCGCCGCCACACCTGTTCATAGCGCTGCCATGAGCCTGGCCATCCTCCGCAGTCGCGCGCTGGCGGGCATGCATGCGCCCCCGGTGACCGTCGAAGTCCACCTGGCCAATGGCCTGCCCAGCTTCACCATCGTCGGCCTGCCCGAAGCCGAGGTGAAGGAAGCGCGGGACCGGGTGCGGGCCGCGTTGCAGAATGCCCGCTTCGAGTTTCCGGCGCGGCGCATCAAGTGTAGTCAACCGATAACAGCAGTAATCTGTCGCACATAAAGGAACTGCCAAGTAGGCGATTTTCGCAAGTGCTTGCACTTGAGTTTGCAATTCGCCGAAATAACATCACGAACTAAGAAATCGTGGCAAATGTCAATGAAGTGAAGCATTGCCACATAGAAGGTTGCCTAAAGAGCGGCTATCATCGGAGTTGTTTCAACAATTAATCTGAACAGTAAATATGCCGTTCAAGATCTTCATCGATACCGAATTCACCGACTTTATCGATATTCATCTTATAAGTATCGGAATGGTGGCCGTAACAGGAGAAGAATTTTATGCAGAGATCCCGTATCCGCTAGAAAGCTGCAGCGACTTCGTACGTGAAACGGTAGTTCCGTTGCTGGGACAACTGCCAAATGCGCTCTGCACCAAGGACGAACTAAATACGAAAATCCTAGCTTGGTTGAAGTCTGTAAGACCGGAATCAAGTGATCTTGAAATATGCTTCGACTACCCTTCCGACTGGGACCTCTTCGAATTTGCGCTGAATAGTGCTATTCCCTCCTGGTGTAAGCCCCGCCTAATCAGCAGCCGCAACATCAACAAATTACTGCGTTACAAATTTCTCAAAGACAGTAAATTGCCTGAACATCACGCACTTTACGATGCACGTGCGACCCGCTTCGCTTTTCGAGAACGCGCCTCCGTGTCCTTCTAAACCAAAGATGGCGACTAGAGCCGCTCTTCGTGCTCAGATTCACGAATATTCATTCTCACATTACAGCAGCGTACAGAATGGCAAAGGTGGAGCACAAAGCAGATGACGAAGCCGCGAAGCATGGCTTATGGCCGGTGCACTAGGAGAGAGGATGCGGTCACATCCAATGCAATTGCGATCCGCTCGATATTATAAATAGTCACGTTTTTCTCACCTCGCTCAATCATTCCAATATAAGTTCGGTGCACACCTGCTGCTTCGGCAAGCGCCTCTTGTGACACCCCCAAAGCTCGACGACGCTCACGCACATTAAGCGCGAACGTATGTACCAACTGGCTACTCTTGGGCGGGACAGGCATCGCACAAGTTTCTGCCCATTGCATACTATAGTTCTACATACTATGATTAGCAGATCATGCAAAAGAAACCATTGCACATTTATTTTCAAGGCGTCAAATTACTTACTTAATCAAAGCAACTCCCCATGGAAATATGTCACATCCGGCCCTACTCAACTTATACAGGCGACAATGGCCAAACGAGAGAAGTGAGATTGATCGTGATGGGGAAGGACGGGAAACTTTATGTTGATTGGCGCCAGCCGAACCTACGCCTTCCCAAAGCGTGGGCAAAAAGAAGAAATTTCGATCCTATAGAAAAGTTCGCAGCTTGGGCAACGACATTGACAAGTAGCCAATGTGTCGATCTCCAGCATCTCATCGAGAGTAAGCCCCCTTCGTCGCCCTGAGCGTCACCTTCAGCGAAAGTTGGCGACAGGAATGTGCGCGCTCCGTCTGCGACCTAACTCACCGCTATTAATTTCACACAGATTCGCCCCCCTTATTGCGCCCACCTTCGCCTGCGTGTCTAACAAGGCGACCATTCGCGCTGGTGAAAAGGATAGGGCCGAGGTGCTGCCGGCGGGCATCACGACGAACACCAGTATCGAGACCGTTGGTGAGAAACGCACCTTTTCCCAGCCGTGGCGCCAGGCGCAGACTTACGTTCCAGCTCTCGTACTGCCAAGTACGCTTTAAATGGACAGAGATCTCTTAGGGGTAGCGATTCTGAGGTATCTCGAATGGACGCGTGCCATGTTTCCATGCATTCTTAAGACGGAGTCCAGCTATATGTCAAAGAGAGGCTTTATAAACCAGATTTCCAGATGAACCAACAATCAAAGTTTTCTCGCTATAGTGGAGAATAGGCTTCTCTGACAAGAAATTCGCTACCTAGCCGAACTTAGAGGAGTGGTTAGTTTATTCGCAACTCAATCGATACAACAGAGGCGATTTTGGAAAAATCGAATAACAACAAATCGACGCTATCAGAAAAAGCACCTCGGGCGACCAAGTCGGCACCCACCGAATTAACCGGAGGAAAAGGATTTACCTACGAAGATAAGGTGGTTGCGTACTATTTAGCAGCGCTTCTTCGTGCTGAAACGGCGATGGGCCAGCAGGGCACGGTATCTAGCGTGGCTGTCCAGTGGGAGGGGCGTGGCCAGCCGATGGATGATCTCATTGTCGAATTTGTGGACACGGATGGCTCACGAATTCTCGCTCTCCAGGTGAAGTCTTCGTTAAGAATTACTGGCGCTGCCACTAACAAGGATTTTCGCGACATTATCAAAAAAGCCCGACAGACTCAGCAGATCGTCGGTTTTCAGCCTGATCGAGACGTTCATGGCTATGTAGTTGAGCATATAGCGGAAGACCCTCATAGATCGCTCAATCGCCTTATTAGCTGGGCAAAGAGCAGTCCAACTGCATCTGATTTCGATCAGCGCTTTACTGCTGGCGGCGCAGTTGGATCCGCGGAAAAAACTCTCCGAGATACGTTGGCCCCTCTGATAGAAGCTCAGGACTTGGACGATGAGTGGAATTTTTACCGCCAGTTCGTTGCAACCCGGTTAAATGGCCTCGAGGAGACAGGTGTTCTTTGGGCAGAAATCACAAACCGACTTCAAGAACTCGTGGAAAGTGACGAGGATGGTCAAGCAATTCTCCTTTGGGACCGGCTTTGCCGTATCGTCCGTGATGGCGCTGGCACCGGACGAAAGTGGACTCGGGCGACGTTGCTTGCTCAACTACGCGGGGTCGTACGGCTAAAAGTTGCCCCAAATTTTCGTAATGATGTCGACATCCTGTCGCAGTTCTCTATCGCTGGACTCAACGAAATCGGCGAAAGTATTGATGGTTTTGAAGTTGATCGATCCGATCTGCAGCAGAAGGTTTTAGATCGTCTGGAACGTAGCCGCGTAGTCAATATCAGCGGTCTTCCGGGATGCGGAAAATCTGTTGTACTCAAGCGAATTGCCAAAAGAGCAAGTGAGCACGGTCCTATTTTGTTTTTTAAGTCAGATCGCCTGACTGGCAAAAGCTGGGTTGAATTTTCCGCTGCATTGCGACTAGATAGCCGGAAAGTAGATGATTTGCTCGCAGAGATAGGGGCAACCGGTACAGCCACGCTATATATCGACGGGATTGATCGCATCAATCCCGATCAAAAGCGGATCATTCTCGATGTGTTAGCTACCGTCGAACGAAACCCTGATCTTGGCCATTGGAAAGTTCTAGCGACATCGCGAGACCAAGGTCTTGAGACTTATCGTGCATGGTTCCCTGTGGCGTTCTACAGCGGTACTCAGATCGGCGATGTTCAAGTCGCGCCGTTCGATGACCGCGAGGCTGAAACATTGGCGAAAGAAAAGCCTGGATTAAGGCATGTTTTAATGGGACCGAAGTCTGTGCAGGCGATTGCCAGGCGACCATTCTTCGCGGCGGTCCTTGCCCGCAGCCTTAGCGATAGTAATCTTGAGCCGCAGACGGAAGTTGATCTAATCAATGCCTGGTGGACCAAAGCAGGACACGATGCGCCAGCGGAAGTCGCACCTCAGAGGCAACGTGCCCTCCTGGATATTGCAGAAAAGGGGGTGGCAAATCTCGGGAAAGATATCGCAGCTCGCTCACTTGCAGCTCCGACATTTGGGCACATCGCAGCATTGAAGAGTGACCTGGTAGTGCGGGGTAACGACGGTGATTCGTCCTTTTCATTCACACACGACATTTTCTTTGAGTGGGCATTCTTTCGTCTCCTGATCGATCTCGGTGAGTCATGGATTGACGGACTGACGCAGGCCGGAGAGCCTCCTTTACTCGGGCGCGTAGTCGGTCTTTTGGCTCAACATTCAATCGATAAGCAGGGCAAGTGGACGGCCGGTTATATGGCACTCGATAGATCGCCGCTGCGTCCTCAGTGGCGACGGGAGTGGCTGACGGCGGTACCGTTCACCAGTGCATTCAGTAACGATCAGAAGGAATTCACTGATCTTGTGACGTCCAATGACTACCTTCTGCTGGAGAAGGTTCTGGTCTGGTTTCAAGCACAACACACAATTCCAAATCCGACGGTTCTCTTACAGACATCGCAAGGAAAAACAGGAATTGACAGACTGGGTCTTGCTGAGATGTTGAGTTGGCCATCGGATTTTTCTGGCTGGCGACGCTTTCTGGATTGGCTCCTGCCAATAGCTTCAAAGTTGCCTATTCGACTAGTGCCGACAGTGGTCGAAGTATTCTCGGTGTGGCAAAACGCGCTCTCAGACATTCCCAACCAATGTTCGAAAACCATTGTTTCTGTATGCGACGAATGGCTCGTTGAAATTGAAAAAATAGCATATTCGGCCACATGGATATCTGACCGTGGTCGTTGGGAAGTACTTGGTAGTGACGCGCAAAAGCAGCTGGCTACTGCGTTAAGGATCATTATCGTGAAAGCCGCGAGAGTGCATCCCGAATACGCCAATGCACTTTACGAAAGAGCTATATCGAACAAGCGAATGCGCGAAGATGCGTACTCTGATCTTATGGCACTCACCTGGATCATTGCAGAAATATCGCCAAATTTGGTGGCGGCGGTCACAAAGGCGGAACTGCAGGAAGAGTTGCCGCAAGATTATTTGGACCGTGAAGCACGTCAGCAGCGTGAGAGAACTGACAGAATTAAACAGATTCGTGATAAACCGGAAAAAGAACGGACTGAAAGCGAAAGGCGCGCGCTAGAACATTCCCATTTTCATATTCCACGCAGCTATGTTGGCATGGGGCGTGATGATATTGGTATTGATCGCTATCATAATTACTACTTTCCGACTTCGGCCAAGCACGAGCCCTTTGCGCACCTTTTTTCCAAGACCCCGGAAGTCGCCCTTGAATTGGTTCGAGATCTCTCAAATCACGGCACGACAGGTTGGAGACAGATCGCACAGATCACCCGTTACGAGTATGGCACACCGATTCCAGTAACCATAGAATTCCCTTGGGGTGAGCAGAAATTCTGGGGAGATTGGCCCGCCTACAATTGGCAACTAGGCCAACTCGGACCTCAGCCACTCGAGTGCGCTTATCTAGCATTGAGCTACTGGGCATTTCATCAGATCGAAAACGGTCGGCCGGTGGATGACGTAATTAAGTCAGTCGTGCAAGGAAACGAGTCGATAGCCTCGGCAGGGCTTGCCCTTCGTTTAGCTCTAGAAACTCTTCATATTTCCGAAGTCACCTTGTCCTTGGTGTCATGCCAACGACTCTGGCCTTTTGATATTGCTCGTGTACGCAATGAGCCGACTCGTCATGTCGACTTACTTGGAATGGGAAATTTTCATCAGCTGACGGGCGATAAGAAGGCCGCTGAAGAGTACTTAGACAAACGCCTGAGCCGATTCCGCGACGTCAGGGAACTCGCCAAGCACTTTATGGTGAATGGGCGGGACTTCACCGCACCTTTCAGACAAGCACTGGCCAACTTCGTGATCGATCTTCCCTATCAGATAGAGGAAGAACGTACTAATTCAGCTGTGAAATCAGAGCTGGCCGAACAAGCAACGGAGTACAGTGCACTGGCTACTGTTGAGAATTACCAACTTTACCGGACCACTGAGGAAAAAATTGTTGTTGCCTATCAGCCTCCGCTTTCGGCGGAGGCGATAGATCGTAGCGAGGCTGCAGGAGTGTACCTGCAGCAAAACTCTGTCTTGGCGTGGGCAATGAAGTCTTTGCGTGCCGCGAAGCCATCTGAAGAAAAGTCTTTGGCAGATGCAGTTGCGCTTGCTCGACCACTAGACGAACAGTCGCTCTTCATTGAACGTCTAGATGTTCAGGATCACATGCCGCAAAGCGTAGTGGCTGCGGTTGCTGCGTGTGTCATCTGTTTTGGCGACGTAGAGTCCAACGACTACAAATGGGCGATGACGGTACTTGAACGAATCGACGACATGAAAGAGCCAGCCGGCACTTATGGTGGAGAAAAGATAACCTGGCATCCAGCATTACATTTGATTTTTGCATTGCTCCACCTGCGCCGTGTGAATCCCTCTAGTCTCGAAACCGCGCAAAGACTAGTTCGGCTAACGTCGCATTGGAATGAAGGTGTAGAAGAATTAGCTTTTGCTGCGTTATTTGTTGATCCTATTACTCACGTCTCATGGGTTGCAGCCCAGCTCGCACTGGAGACATCTTGGCACTACCGGCCCACTGTTAAGAATAGAGGAGTGTTGGACACTTCGGTCGATGAGGTGCGAAAGAAATTAGCGTTAGATCGAGCTCTTACAAGGCTCGATTCAAGTGTGTTCGAATCTTTCACGTCACTTCCGCCGGCATGGATTCGTTCAACATCGGAGTCAGAAAATGAAGATGAGATAGACAATGACGGCTGGATTGATCCCGATCCTTCGTTTGACGCAAAGCGAGCGGCGAGGTGGCTAAGGAAATTTCCCGTCGCGACCTGGTGCGCCTCGAATGAAACCAAATCTCTAGTATTTGAGATGGTCAAAGGGCTTGTTAGCTGGACGGCACAACGTATACAGCCTTTGGCTGATGCAAAGAAAAAGCGCAGGCATAGGGCCGATTTGGTTGGTTGGAATGATGCATTTGGTGAGATGTTAGCGCATACTGCACCATTCTTTGGGGTCGAATTGATGAAGACGGAGGTGCTTGCCCCGTTCTTGCAAAGCCAAGATGACAACGAACTTGATGTTATGGCCGCGTTCACTAACAGGCTCGTGACGCTTCAGGTAATGGATGCCGGCACCGTTCCCTCCGGAACTTTCGAGTTGCTAAATGTATGCGCTGACTATGTTATTGCCAATCAAACATTTCAGCCTGGCGGATATCGAGGGGGTGAGGTATCAGGGCAAGACCTGCCTAGAATCATTGACGCACTTCTGGCCGTGAATGCTAAGAACGCTAGTGGCGCAGCAAGATTCGCAAACGGGAATTGGTCGGACATCAGTTTGATTATGCCAGTAGTAACACGGCTAATGACTGCGACCGGATGGTCCACTTTCGTCATGACTAAATTCTTGCTTCTGTGCCAGCGAGCTGGCGAAAGCTACCCACTAGATAGCTTTATCGAACAGATTTCTGCTCCACTGCGAGATATAGACAATGCGCGCGGAAACTGGGCGGGAACTAGTCTTGCGTCTAAAATTGCTGCTGCAGTGCAGAGGCTAGCAGACGCAAACTTCCCGTTGCGAGCTGATCAGGCGCAGGGCCTATTGTGGATTCTTGATGCATTAGTGGACCTTGGTGATCGAAGAAGCGTTGCGTTGGAACAATCAGAAGCCTTTAAAGGTGTTAAGGCGGCGTCTCTTAATTAAGAATCATCTCGCACTAATACAATGAAAAAAAGAACAAGTGAGCCTCCGCTGATAATTCACCCGCTTATCTGCGTGCCTAGTTGGGGAGGCAGTATGAAATTTAGTGAACGGCGCAGCAATCGTGTAATCGATTGACATCAGATCAGCGGCTATTAGAGAAAGCGGGGAAAAATGCTACAAAGTGTTCGAGTCCAGCGGTTCAAATCCATTTCGGATGCAACGGTGCCTTTGGGGCGGGTGACATTGCTGGTTGGCCCAAACAATGCCGGAAAAAGTAGTTTTCTTCATGCGATCCAATTTGGCGTTTCTGTTGCCCAGAGTTTGCGTTTGGATAACGTCGCTCTTTGGAATGGGGAAGAGTTGCCGGGAAGTTTGGCAGCACAGCAATTGGTCTATACGCCATTGAGGGATGTTCATGCTCTCGCAGCGGGAGGCAATCTGCGACAAGACGCAAATCAAGCGATTGCAGTGACTCTCACCACCGAGAATCTTGGTTCCGCATCTATTCAAGTCAGGCGGGGTCGAAACAAGAATATAGCCGTTAGTATTTTCGGGAGCGAACTAGGCAAGCGCCTAGAATCAATGGAGCATCCGTTTAGCGTCGTAGCTCCAGGCTTGGCAGGAATTCCGGCATTTGAGGAATTTCGATCACCCGGAATAGTTCAGCGCGCGGCCGCTAAGGGCGACGCCAATAGTGTTTTCAGAAATGTTCTTTGGCTGCTTAAACAAGATGTCGAAGCATGGCAAATGTTCAATAATCGACTGGAATCGATTTTTGGCGGCTTGAACATTGACGTTCTGTTTGATCCGTCGGTCGATGAGTTCATTTCTGCTAAGGCTGTGAAGGCCGAGAGTATGCTACCTATCGACTCTTGCGGGACAGGGGTTCTACAAGCGATCCAAACGCTAGCCTACATCGGGGTCTATAAGCCATCGCTGCTAATTCTCGATGAACCCGACTCGCATCTGCATCCTGATAATCAGAGACGGATGGCACGGCTATTGGATTCTATTGCCAGAACGACTGATCTTCAAATTCTCATTTCTACACACTCTCGACACTTTCTTGATGAATTCGCGAGTCTCGGTGCAACAGTACACTGGTTCTCAGATGGCTCAATACATCCAGATAACACCGACAGAGTTTCTGTGTTGTTGGGGTTAGGTGCGCTTGACGCAGGAGATCGACTTCGCAATGGAGGTACGCCGGTCATCGTTCTGACTGAGGACGCGAGAACAGATGGGCTGCGTGCGATTTTGCAGGCGTCAGGGCTGGGTGATGACGTGTGCCAGCTATGGTCATATTCAGGTTGTAGCAACATTCAATCAGCTAAAGTGCTTGCGAGTTTTATTCGCGATCATGCACCCGGCACCTTGGTAGTGCTTCACCGTGATAGGGACTACATGACAGATGAAAAGGCCCAGGAATATGTGCGAGATCTTACCCATGCTGGACTGGACGTTTTCCTCACTACTGGCACTGATATCGAAAGCCATTTTTTGAATGTCAACCATATCGTTTCATTGGCGCCAGAAATTGAGGCGGCCGTTGTAGAGCGATTTATAAACGAAGCTACAGAAGAGACCCGACCTACTTCGGTAGAACGCTGTATTAACCACTGGAACAATGAGGCCCAACGGAATCGGAACAGGGGCGGTCCAGAGGTGAATGTGGGACGAATTTCCGCGGATGCTAATGCCTCGTATAATCGGGACCCACAGAGAAATCGTTATGGAAAAAGAGTCCGAGGTATTGTCGCTTCTAAGCTGCAGGCACACCTCGGACGGAATATCGATATGCTGCAATCGACACCAGCATTAAGCGTTCCTCAACTAGTAGAGATTTCACAGCGCATTGGTCGTATTGCCGCAGAGCCCGAGCAGTAGGGTCTTGCTTGCACCCTCTCACATTTCCATTTTAGGTGTTCAGCAAGACGATGAGCCACCACCACTAGAGCGCTGCGCAGCAGATCTGAAGTGGATACGCTGGAATTGCTCGCCATATGGACAAGGGACAAGTGCAACCATTTTTCCTCGCATTAGTCATTCATTGAAGCGTTAATATTTTAGGGTACTGCACCTGCTCACATATGCGACGGCACATTTTTGAGCTTGCTATTCATTTCGCTGACTAATTTCAGCAGCTGCGATAGAGTCATTCCGTGCTGGAGATAAACTCGGCGCCGAGAACTGTCAATGTGTGTGGAAAATCTCGGCTCAAGGATCGCCAACTGCTTTCGAAGAACTTCAGCTTCCTCAAGAGTGCTTGCATGCTTTCCATTCCAGCATAAGCTCAAAGTGAACTTAGTGCGCTCTGAGTCCGAGTAACGCACATTCATAAATACCGGCCACCAGCCATCAGTTTCAAAACGCTCCCATCCCGACGGACATACATCGAGCCGCTTCCGCTTAAGAAAAACGCTCTCATTTGGAAGAGCCGGGATAGCCTCTAAAATTGCAGCCTTTACAGATGCCATTCCTTTTGTCTCCCTTAGCAGAGCTATTGCGCTCTTGTTCTGCAGGAGAAACAGCAGATTGAGGTTCTCCTTCCGATTTTCTAACCACACTCGCTCTGTTCTCTTAGGCGTCAAATCCGATAAGAAACGCATTGCCTCCGGATACGTACGGTGCAGGCTTGCCGCAATTTTCAAAGAGGCGACATTAGCTGGGCTCTCCCACTCTGTCTGTCGATTGCAATAGCTTACGACTAACCTGGCTGCTGAATTCCCTCTTTGAACATGCATCAGCGCTCGCTTAGCTGATGTTTGAAGCCACTCATAGCCAAGGTGCAACCACGTGCTGGAACATGGACGGGAAGTTGCTTCATCGTTTTCGTACTTCCTATCCAAGGCTAGATAAACCTGGGCGTAATCTCGCAGTATCGGGTTCCCAGAGACGACCTTTGAAAAATTATCTCGATAGAGATTGAGTTGCTTTTCGCTGTGAACGGCGCCAGCCTTGTTTTCGATGAGTAAGACAAATTTGTTTTGGGCATCAATAACAAATAAATCGACCCGCTCGCTAGCGGCAATACCTAGCTCACGTGCTGTAAATGCTCCGCCAAATGAAGCAGTTCTAATACGCGACGGTGTCCAGTAAGCAAAGAATTTTGCAGTGGAATAGCGCCCATCCAATTGGCTGGATTCGCTTGCAGCTTGGATCGATGCGTGGATAAGTAAGTCTCGAAGAATTTCGTCACCCTGGCCATGTCCCTCTCTCGTGTCGAACATCCAAGCAAGAATGTCCGAGTGCTGATTTTCGGTCAGCGATATGACGTCCAAAACCTCATCACCCGTTCGCTGTAACTCACAAAGTTCGACGAGCTGCGGATCGGCCATCAGTTCATTAATAGATTCCTGCAAGTCTTTTGTTTTCATATTTTAGTTATCGCGTCGGACTTCAGTGGACACATGCTCCCCATGTTCAAGCAGGTCGCTCATTAATTTAAGATTGAGAGATCGGCCTCGGTTTGTGCATAATTTTTCGCTGCCTGTTCAATCTGAGGCATTAGGGTTGCCCTTCGCGATTGAGCATGTTGCGTAAGTTGCCGCAATTCATTCGGTCCCGCGCCAAGACTCTTTTCCAGGATTACCCTTCTCAGCCTAAACTTATGCAGAACTGCGTCGCGGTCTGCGCCAGAAACAGCATTTGCTGGGTTATAAACAAATCTACGCTCGCAACTAGCCTTCCAATCCAAAACGTCGCGAGTACGGTTGGCGCCGAATCCTTTTACCTGCATAACTCTTGCCTTTGTCACATCAGCAGCAGTCTCAATACCAAATGATCGCAATGCAGCTTTACGTGCCTTTCCAACATTATTAATAACAGCACTATCGATGAAACATCCGTCCAAAAAACGATGCTTTTGGCGCTCATATGCTGTCTTGCTCAAATCATCAACGGCTTTCTTCTCCAATGAAGGGAGTTCCTGCAGTTCGTCTCGCAGCTTTGATAATTCCGATTTCTTTGCATTAAACTTTTCGGCGCCCGTTTCAGCCTTTAGGTCCTGAAGTAACCTTTCATATTCCTCTTTCGCCTGCCGGCGCGCTTCCGCGCGCAGCCTCTTCTCTACCGCTTGTGCTTTCTTACCCGATGATCCTACTGCCCACCAGAGCACGCCAGCAGTTAGTACCGCAACGCCCCACCACTTGGGTATCAATGCTATAAAAACTCCAGTCAGAATTAGCAGCAGGATTCTGTAGCCGACCAGCGAACTATTACCGCTTACGCTATCTGGCAAAGGTTGTGGAATGCATTTGAATCGGCCAGGGTGAGGAGCACTGATAGTCGATGGGGCCGGAATAGTTTGAATAACTCCCCATACTTGAGCGAGTACAAATCCGCTAGGTGTGTTGACAAAGGTCGCTCCCAAATCAACGAAGTAAACCACTCCCTGGCGTTCAAGCTCACACCATGGGCAGGACGAAATCTGTTTGGGATACAAGTGCATTGCAGAAGCGCTGCACTTTTTAAGATTGGATCGCAGGCTATCCAGCTCTGTGACCCACTGCTTTGCAGTCGGCCTTCCTGAACGAACTCCAACTTCGGTAAATGCTCGAGCAAACATACCTTCCATGTTCGTAGGAACGATGCCAATTGGTATCGATCGTGGGGGCGGGAGAAAACCTCGAGTTTTGTTGTCTCGCGCATAGGCATAGCGGAAGTGCTGAATATCCGTTTCGAGAGCATCACCAACGCCGTTCCGCTGTGGCACTCCTGCAAAAGGATGTCTCCCACCAAATAGCACGTGGAAAATCAGAAGCGCCAAACCGAAATTATCGTGGTTCGCGGTTCGTACGACCTGGTCAAACGATGCTATGGCCTGCAATTCAGGAGGGGTGAAGAGCGCGACCCCAACCTCGCATTTGAAGAGTTCACGCGCCGTTTTAATCTGAAATGAATCGCTATCGATGAGCGAGACCTTACTATCTCGACCGACAAAGAAGCTATCTTGATTGACATCACCGATGGCAAATCCATGCGCGTGAACGACGTCGAAGGAGGCCGCTATGTTTCGAGCCACATAGATAAGGAAGTCCCACGCAGCTTTGGGATGAGCCTGGCGTCTGTGCGCCGGACTATAGAACATATGTATTGGCTCTTTGTTGACCACTTTAGGCATCAAGAAGCCAACTACCGGGCCATTCTGACTTGAATGCAGCGTCCCTTGAGGCCAAGCGACATAACTGGTCAGCTCATCATCTGCTGCAGAAGACATGAAACGAAGCTTTTCCTGCTTCTGATTGTCAGGCGCTTCGTGATAAACCTTCGCTACCTGGTCTGGCAAAGATGGCAGCTCATAGACGCTAGCCTCTCCGCCCTTACCAAGTTCCCGCCCAACCGGAACCGGAGCTCCTCTCGACGTGTAGAGCGTTTTAACCATAGCTCTCTATTACAGCCTCACCGCGAGTGCCAAGGTCTTGTCATCATCCGTACGCTCATTGACTTGAGGGCTCGCTAGAAATTTAGCCAGCAGGCCTTGAAGCTGGTCCTCCTGCTCATCGGTGGTACTTTTCAATGTTTTGAAGAAGGGAGCGAAAAATGGTTCGTGCGGAGTATTCGTCGCCATATTGAGTGCTATCCGCTGAATACCGTCGCTGAAGACGGCGGCCAGGGTAGCTTGGTTCACGTAAGCCTTGGTCAGCAGTACCTCGACTGCGTTCTCGTCAGTAATGAAAGATGTCATATTGGCGTACTCCCCCGACATCGGTACGATCGCGAGCTCAAGTCCGTCGCCAGCATCTATCACGATGCCGCCGTCCCCGATTTGAAAGGCCAATGTACCCAAAGGTGAGGAAAGCAGGCCTAGAAAAGTGCACGAGAAGTCTCGTCCGGTGAGACCTGCAGCATCGGCAGCGCGGAATATCTGCGTTCTGATAGCCACGACCATGTCAGTGGCTAACAGGTCATTGAGACCGAACTCACGTTCGGCGATTTTCTCCGTTAGGAAGTCAACTGCTGCCTGAATTGCCAGCTCCGCTCCATCGCCGCCACGAGCAGCACTGCCGGCTCCATCAGCGACAAAAATGGAAAGCAAAGGTATGCCAGGCGCTAGCTCATAAACTTGCGCCCAGCAGCTATCTTGGCATGGGGCATTCGTCTGCACATGAGAGGTGCCAACCTCCGATGCAGTAACTACCCGCCAGTTCACACTACAGTCCAGCCGGACGGCGGTTCTAGAGCCACAGCCTGCCCAGGCGTAGAGCGAGAGACTGAGCGCAATGATGTAGAGAGCCAACTAAACAGTTCGCGGAACTTCATTCCATCGAGGGAGAGAGGCGCACGGGAACTGATCTGAGCCAATATATCCATATTGGCTCCTTTGACACCAATCGCGAAGAACGCAAACTTCTTGGACTCCTCCCCCTCACGCACTGAAGCGGCAGCGGTCTGCCATTGGTCGGTGGGGGCGCCATCGGTAATCAGGAAAATCCAAGGGCGAAAGTACGCAATGCCGTTGGCACGATACTCTCGCTTGCGGTCTTCCAGCATATTGAGTGCTTGACGGATGGCTTCACCCATAGGGGTGTCGCCTTGCGCTTCCAGCGTCGGAGGATAAAACATTGAAGCGCTGGTGAAAGGCATCTCTACTTTGGCAGGACCAAACGTCACAATACCAACCTCAACACGTTTCATTGCCAAGGAATCGGCAGCTAAATCCTCGCGGAAGGTCTCCAGTCCTGCGTTTAATTCGTCAATTGCACGACCATTCATCGAACCAGAAACATCCAGCAGCAGAACGCACGGGCAACGCGGCTCAGGATTGCTTGCAAAGTCGTTTGTCTCAAAGGAAATTTGTTCAACCATCGGTTACCCCCCATGATTTTTGTTTGAGTGTAAAGTGTATCAAAAACTTGAGTTCTATTGCTTTGCAATAACAGCTTTCATGAATTAAATCAATTTCTGCCAATTACTGTCCGTCAATATGACTGACGAAAACGTAGTACCTCTCGCTGCTCCAACCGGGATTGTCGTGCACATCCTAGTGACTTGGAATGAAATTCCACGGGGGACGTGGGCCCGCACTCTCTACAATTCAACAGGTTAGCCAACAAGAAAAGGACGATGATATGCCTGCATTAACGAAGTCTGATCTGCATTACGAATACAGCTGGAAAGCAGTTACCGGTGATGATCCCAACAAGACCTTGATCGATGCGGATCGTCTTAGTCGAGCTGAAGGGTATGAGGTACTTTATTTTCTAAACCACCTTAAAGGTAAAGGGGGTGTAGATCTTGAAAAGAAGACTCGCTTGATCGTGGAATGGATGCTTCATGCAGAACTTCCAGGCACCATCCAAGGCAGAAAAAAAATACATGACTGGGTCGTTGCTAATTTTTCAACTCTGAAAGCAGGATATCCGTTTTAAATTCAACATATCCCGTTCATAATCCCCCTCGTACTGAGAGCCAAAAATCCTCAAAGGTAACCCCACCTTGAGGATTTTCTCGGCGAATAGGATGCAACCGACTGGCAAGGAAGCTACAAATCTTCAATCCAAGGGTTAGAGTGCGAATTTTCGGTTTTGCGCATTGTTCCTTACATTACGCGTGGACGATTTGTGAATTCTAAGATAAAGGGGACTTCATGACGGTAGAGTCGGCCAACGACGACGTCGATTTCAGCAGCGTTTCAACTACAGCACCGGCACAATTTAGCGTCACCGCTCGGGGGGCATTTCCTAGCGAGGAGGATGCGCACCGTCTAGCAACAGTTGTCGGTGAGTTAGTTCGCGTGTTAAGCCGTAAGTTTGATTTATCTAGGCTGGATGGTGTAACGGTTGCTGAGGATTATGCCCAAGCGCTGGCCGAGTTAGATCGCGGATATGAGAGCAGCCATACTCTTACTCCTTCAGAAGGAGCAGTTGTCGGGGTGGCGATGACGCCTTCTGTGCTTCGAGATGACGTGCTGAAATGTCATATCGTATTTAATGCCCGATACCTTTGGCCGCTTAAGGATACTAGTGACCCGACTGCTTTGCAGTTACCGCTGCACATCGTGGCCCACGAATGTGCGCACGTCGAAGTTACCGGAAAGTTTGAGGCGGCTATCCCAGGCCTACTTTTGCGCAGCCGCTTCACGAATCTTTGGGAACGAGCTCGTAGCGATGTGATCTTTGCGTGCTGGGATGAGTACGCAGTCACGTTACTCTGCGCGGGCATAGGTGCAGATCCTACAGAAAGTTATGAGGAGACGCTAATCACAAACATGGGCATTGTCCGGCAGGAAGCTAATGAAGCAATCAAAGCTTATCGCCTACATAGCGACTTAGACCAAGTTTACCGAGAGGTTTATCGAACGTACGCTAACTTGTTGAAATACGCTTCTTATTACTTAGGAAATTTAGCAGGACGTGATACGGAGTTGTCGGTTAGGCCGAATTTTGAAGCGACGCTTGCTGGCCATTGGTTCGAGGAATATTTTCACCGGCTCGATAACGCTTGTAAAGCGATCATGGCTCAGTATGGGATGTGGCAAGACCTCAGTTTGTTTGAGGTCGTCGCGGATATAGCAGATGACATGGTGGCTGAAGGTGGGATTATTATGAGGCGTGAGGGCGGTCAGCTCTACATAGATATACCTTTCACGGCGGAGACGATGCCTTAAGAATTTTTTCGCACAGATAGACTTCTCCATGAATTATGGTAATGCGCGTGACGGCCTGGTGCACTCGCGGAGAATACGCACTCAGAAAGCGACTCTTTTTCTCATACAACTTTGTGGTCAGCCGAGAGGGCAACTTCACTTGCCAAGTTACAAGTCACTTGAATCGACACCCCGCTCCAATAGTCGTGCATGAGCCCTTTCAACGTAAGCATTCACAGACTCTGGATTAGAGTGGCCAAGCAGAATTGCAACGGACGCGGCTACAGATGCTACGCTAGTATCTAAGCCCAAACGAAGTCGTCCACGTATCTCACTCTCGACTCTTTCATCAGTGAATTTTCTACGAAACGAATGCAAGCCAGCACCGCGCGGAGCCCCAATTGCTTTGAACGCGGCTCCAAAAATTTGTGAAATTGCCTGGTCTGTCAGCGGTAAACCATCCCTCGCTGATGTAAAGATACGATCATTCGCACAGGCGTCATCCCAGCCCATTTCGAGGAAATACGCCTTCCTGAAATTGTGGATGAAGAACCGGATCTTCGCTGCAAGGTTGACTCCTACGTCAAATGTATATTGATAGCCAAACTTCTGAGACGCTGGCCGTATTTTCAACACTTTATCGTTGATACTGATGGACTCGAACTGCGCACATAGCAGGGAATTGATCGCACCACGACGCCATCCAACGGCATTGGCGATTTCCATGAAGAGAATATTTCTAGCGTAAGTAAATTCAGTACAATTTTCTCGAAAGTACTTCTCCATTTGAGATTTATCCTCGTCCGTAGCAAAGTATCTTCCATTCGTCGTGCCTGCGGAACCGCTACGCTTAAATAAAAGAGGAAATGTCTGCTGCGACTGACTTCTTCTGCGATTTCGATCGCGTTCCAAAACCGTTATCTTCGAATCGTACTCGCCAATATAATGCGCTGGAAGCCAGCCATTTTGGCTCGACCAAGTTAAAAACTTGTAGATTCGTCGTAATCCAATATTCACTGAGCGTTGCGCACGCAACAAATCACCACTGGAATTTTTTCTGTTTCTCGTTAGCGCCAACTCGTGATCGCGAAATTGTTTCAGTAGCACGTCATTCACTAACAACAAATCGCTCTCGGGAAGAAACTCGATAAACTTCTTCAGATAAAGTGCTTCATTCTTGATAGTCCTGGCATTTAAATCGCATTGCATGGAGAGATAGTAGATATATTCCATAATGCAGTGGCATATTTCCCCATCAGGGAGGTGATAGGCGATCAGATGTGGCTTTCCGTTGATCTCATGCCACGAATACTTCAATGTGGATAAAACTAAATCTTCTTGTTTCATCTCGTCCTCTACGCTTTAGGAGTCTTTTTGCGGGATGGAGTTGCAACCAAATGTGGCGCGCCCGAAAGCTCTTTCAAACTACGCTGCAGTATGGCCAATCTATCTAACTGGATTTCACGGTCCTGCGCAATTTCGTTTCTTTCCTTAATAATTTTTACTAATTCAAGCTCGAGTATTTTTCTCAGCTTCTCTGACTCCGCTAACTTCATTCTGAGATCCCTCTCAGGATTAGATCCCCTTCGCTTAATAGCTTGCTTAATTTGATTCAGAGACAAAATGGTCATCTCAATCCGCGTGCGAATGGATGGATAACGTCTTAGCGTCTCATTTGAATTTCTCCGGACCTCAGATATACCGTATGAAGGTCCTTTAACTGAATCCCAGAGATTGAATTGTCGAATTGATTTTGGAAAATCCGCATGTATCGCATTTTCCTTATCACCTACGGCTAGGGACGCTTCGATTGCCGAACGCAGTTCTTCTAAAATTGAAATCTTAGACAGCAAATTCTGCTCGGCATTGTCTTGATTGCGGTAAGCAATAGATGGCTTATATATTCTTTTTTTCATGGATCCGACCTCGCAATAAGCTTAGGGCTTCTCTGACATTGTCACGCTCATTTCTTTTCTGCTCAAACATTAAGCTGCCAATATCGAGATTTTCCATTTCATGTTCTATTTCACGGAGGTCTGCATCGATATTTGATAGGTACGGCTCCGATGTAAGATGAAACATACACGTCCCGCATGTGTGAGCATTTGCTCTACTTCGATCTAGATCTAGCTTATCGCTAGATAGGCAACGGGCAGATTTAATAGACAACGTAGAACCGGCCATGCACTGGCCATGTCGCATCGGACGTGGAAAGTGACCACGTTGCTTCAAGATCCCAACTATCGGAGTACCTGTTTCCCGTTCTGAATTTATCTCAACAGCGGTCGCCAGCTTTAAATGTACGCGTCGTACAAATCTCTCGTATCCGCCTAATCTTGTCTCTCCATTCAAGATCGCAAAAACCTCATGTTCGAATTTCTCGTCGCGAACAATAGCTAGCTCTTCATTGAGATCGTCAACATGCGCTTGACGAACCTTTTGAATCTCGGTCGAAGAGATATCTAAGCACTCACTGATTTGCTCTGACTCGGGCCGGGAAGAAGGATCAGTGATGTAGATCATAGTCGACGCAAGATCGAAGTGGCCCAACTGATACATTAACGCTTGAAGGTCAGCATTCTCATACTGGTAGTAAAAAATGAGTGCGTAAATTCGCCGAAACATGTGGGAGGAGACAGCAGGGATATCTCCATCGCCAAATGCCAATCTCAAATATGGCATGGCATCTTCTTCATTCCCTTTTCCAGAAGTCGAAAATGCATACCACTGTTTTCGTTCTCCTACGCCTTTACTTAAACTAAAGCGCCGATAGCAAAAAAGTGGCCGATTCTTCGACAGGTCTTTCTTAAAGAGCGCAACATCAATTTGATAAAAGGCATCTTCCAATCGCTCTAGAAGTCTCACTGCATCTGCAGTAATCTTATTGACGTAGAACGGAATCCTTTCTTGGTAAGTCTTCTCAATATAAAAATCAATTTGATATAGCTCTAGTTCCTCGCTAATTACCTTTAAATCTCCTCGTCTTAAACCAAACTTCCTATGGCCGATTTCATCCTTTCGTCGACCGTTCATAGTCGCGATAGTTACGTAGCAGGCTGTGATCAAACATAAGACCGCCGTTCTCAGTGAATGTGATCGTTCTTTCGTTCGACGGCCAAAGTCCAGATACTCGATCGGAAACGGAAGAGCGCCGACGACGCGCAACCTGGTCGGCAACGTCTCAAAGAAACTCCTTAGTCGTTTCCCCATATATTTTCTGGTAAGCATCCGGCATTCGACCACCTCTTTGGATACTTCTTCAATCAAGTCCGCAATTAACGGGCCGTACTCATAGATCCAAGACGCACTGCTTTTCAGCATAATGGACGCCGCACCTACATTGATATTTTTTGTCCTCGAAGGTGGTCTGGCTAACTTTTTAGCCAGCTTGTTTGAGTCAATATATGGTGGAAACGACAGGCCCCAGTCCGCCCCAATGTCGTAGAAAATATTGATATAACTCAGCACAGCATTTAATCTGCTTGCCCCCCATACGTTTTGAAGAGAACCATCACGCTCCTCCAGCGCAGTTACCGGCTCTGCAGTGACGGATCGAAAGTTTCGGATGTTGGTACCTAAGATTTTACGAATCTCAGTTTGTCTGTATGTGAACACATGCTTCCCGATAACTGATTCCTGAGTTTCAAAGAGCATCGACCGCTCGTGGGAAGCTAACGCATGTATCCGTTCCTGAATATTTAGCGCAACAAGCCATCCCCCGCTAGCCAGAGACTTCACCAGATTCTCAAAATGATAAGGGCGCGCATCGGCGAACTTTGTGACATCCTGAATCCATAAATATTCGAGAGCCATCGACAGCAGGTAGATGATTCCTCTGACTCGCGTAGTCCTTGATTTGGACTGTCCCGCCGTTTCCAAATATCGCTGCGCACATAACACCAATACTTTGGATAACTCAGGAAAATCTGATATCGGACGAATTGATGGGTAAATTGAGTTTGCCGGCAAAAATACGTCGGATAGATTAAATGTCCAGAACTGACTCTCTTCCTCTGCAGCCTCTAACCGGCGAATTCGCAACCGAAGTTGATCATCTATAGAAATATCCGAGTGCCACAAATCCTTTCGGATGTATTCGGCAGTTGTGGCGAATTCATTTTTTTGTGTTTCTTTTGGATTATTTTTCATGGCGAGCCCCCCCGATCTTTTTAGTTATCTCCTCTATGAGGGGGGCAATCGTGTCCTTCAACAACCCTTCTCGAAGAAATAGAAGAAGTGCCGAATTTAAGAGTATCGCGGGCCCTAAAACTTTCTCGAAGTTCTCGGGATTACGAGCATAAAGCTTCCGCCAACGTTGCCGGTGATATTGATTAAAACGGACAATCTCTTCTAGCCGCGCGCGAGTTACAACGATCTTGTTGTTTGAACATCCACCATCAGAATGACAGTTTCGAGCAGAACATTGGCCGTTAAGTAGCCAGTCATGCTCAGGTGGCGCACTCGGATTTACACAACTTGTGCCATCGCCTACCGCCTTTAACAGGCTAGCAGAAGAGCCATTCAGATCTTCGTGGATGGCAACGATCACTGACTCGAATCGCCGCTGGAATTCGAGATTTATACTCTTACTGATCAGACGAACCAGAAATTGATCAAGATACGTCCCAGTTGTATGTAGCGATGCATGGCCAGCGGCCACACGAGCCGCTTCGGCTG
>NZ_AKJA01000010.1 GCF_000282575.1 Herbaspirillum sp. YR522
TCGGCGGCCGCAGCCGCCATCGACACGGCCAGGGCCAGGCACAGGAGTACGGTGTGCCACACCGTGCGCGAAACAGGTTGTCGTGAAAAATCCAAGCAAGCTCCTTTATCTGGTTAGGCGTTATAGCAGCCGCGACCACAGGCTGGCGCCGAATTCCTTGATGCGTTCACCGATGGGGCGGTCTTCCCATTGCTTCAGTGTGATCTCGTGGGAGGCGTCGAGATCCCGGTTGAACAACGTATTCATCTGGCCGCCGAATTGCGGACTGAGGATCACGGCATTGATTTCCTGGTTGTAGACGAAGCTGCGCCAGTCGAGGTTGGTCGAGCCGATGGTCGACCAGACGCCATCGATGACGGCGGTCTTGGCGTGCAGCAGCGCATCCTGGCGCTCGAAGATACGTACCCCCGCGCGCAGCAGCTCATCGTAGAACGAGCGCGACGCATACTGCACCAGCGCCGAGTCGCTCTTGGCCGGCAGCACCAGGCGCACGTCGACACCACGCTTGACTGCGTTCTTGAGCGCATCGCGCAGTTGCGGGTCGGGCACGAAATAGGCATTGGTCAGGTACACCGAGCTCTCGGCATGATTGAGCGCCGAAATGAAGGTGGCATAGATGACGCTGTACGGATCGTCGGGCGAACTGCCGATGGCGCGCACGATTTCACCACCCGCCGCGGCCGCCGGCGGGAAGTAGTTGGTGTCGCCCAGGTCGGGGCCATGCTGCTTGTTCCAGGTATCGATGAACAGCTTCTGGAACTCGAGCGCGATCGGGCCGTCCATGCGCACCTGGGTATCGCGCCAGGGCACATCCTGGCCTTGCTTGTTGACTTGCGGTTTCTTCCTGCGGGTGCTGAACGAACCGCTCGAATAGACGCTGCTGATGTTGATGCCGCCGACGAACGCGGTCTTGCCGTCGACCACCAGCAACTTGCGATGGTCGCGCTGGTTGACTTCCCAATCCTTGCGCGCCTGCGCCGGATTGAGCGGGTTGAATTCGAGTACCCGCACGCCGGCATCGATCATCGGCTGGAAGAACGGCCGCGGGGTGTTGATGGCGCCCACGCTGTCGTAGATCAGGTTGACCTGTACGCCTTTCTTCTGCATGGCGATGAGCAGGTCGGCAAACTGGCGGCCGACCTCGTCATCTTCCATGATGTAGGTTTCCATGTTGATGTGCTGGCGCGCCGACTGGATCGCCTGGATCATCGAGGCATAGGTGGCCGGGCCGTCGATCAGCAACGTGACCTTGTTGCCGGTCACCAGCGGAGCTCCAGTGACGGCGCCTTCGACCGCTACGTGGCGGTCCAGGATGGTGCTGTCGCCGTGCTGCTGCTTGAGGCGATCGAGCACCGCCTTGGATTGCTGCTCCGACAGCACACCGCGTCCACCTTTCATCTGGATCGTGCGCGCCGATTGCGTGTCCATGTCCGGCACGATGGTGGGCAGCGACGTACAGCCGGCCACCAGGGTGCCAGCCATCAGTAGCGACAGTGCGGTGCGCATGCCAATTCGGCGTGTGATTTTTATTGATGCGAACTTGTTCATGGCGGTCTCGAATAGCCCGAAGCGGGTTCGACGAGTATAGGCCGCCGTGCTGTCGCGCTCCAGAGGGCAGGGCGCGGTTTGCGCCGGAATCGGCACCGTCCTACAGGGGAAAGCGATCCCTGCCTACAGCCGGTGTTGCCAGGATGGCAGCTCCACCTCAGTACACGTCGCGACGATAGCGGTGCTGCGCGACCAGGTCATCGACGGTGTCCTGGCCGAGGATCGCGACCAGCGCCTCGTCGACCCCGGCGGCCATGCCGTGCAGGCTGCCGCACACGAAGATCACGGCGCCGTCGGCGATCCATTGACGCACCGCATCGGCCGCCTCGCGCAGCCGGTCCTGCACATACAGTCGCTGTTGCTGGTCGCGCGAGAAGGCCAGGTCCAGTCGTGCCAGGTGGCCAGCGGCCAGCCAGCCCTCGAGTTCGTCGCGGTACAGGAAGTCATGGGCCCGATTGCGCTCGCCCCACAGCAACCAGTTGCGCCCGGCACCGGCGGCGACCCGGGCCCGCAGGTGACCCCGCAGGCCGGCCAGTCCGGAACCGTTGCCGATGAAGATGGCCGGCGTGTCCGGTGATGCGGGGGCGAAGTTGGCATTGTCGGCCAGGCGTACCTGCACCGTGTCGCCGATGTTGGCATGGTGCGTGAGCCAGCCCGACGCCAGGCCCAGCCCGTCGTCGTGGCGTGCCTGGCGCACCAGCAGGTGCAGCGCACCATCCTCGGCGATGGACGCGGCCGAATAGGTGCGCGGCGCCAGCGCC
Organism: Herbaspirillum sp. YR522; assembly: GCF_000282575.1. GTDB lineage: Bacteria > Pseudomonadota > Gammaproteobacteria > Burkholderiales > Burkholderiaceae_D > Herbaspirillum. The sequence continues at coordinate 2,310 of NZ_AKJA01000010.1, forward strand.
TGCAGGGTGTCGGCCAGTGCCTGGGCGCTGCCGGGCGCAGCCACGGCCGGCAACGCGCTGGTGGCCAGCGTCTCGCGCAGGCTTTGGCGCCGTTGGCCCACGCTGACCAGGCTGTCGCCATCGAGCTGCAGGCGCTGCAACAACAGCGCGATGCGGTCCGGCGCCTGGCGTGGCAGGATCTCGGCCAGCGCCCCCGGTGCCCAGTGCTGCGCCAGCGCGCTGCGCAACTCCAGGTGGAACAGGCCGCCGCCCTGGCTGCCGACATTGAGCTGGCGCCGCTGCGTCAGCGTCCAATGCCGCCACTGGCGATGCGCGACGTCGGCCGCCTGCGGTGCCGCGGTGGCGCTGATCAACTGGTGGTCGGCCAGCAGTTGCTGCCATTGCTGCAACGCATGCGGTTGCATGCGGTCGACTTCGATCATCGGGAACAGGGCGGTGGCGCCGGTGCTTTGCAGCCAGTGATCGAGGGTGTGGCCGAAGCCGCAGAATTTGTCGTAGTGGCTGTCGCCCAGCGCCAGCAGCGCATAGTCGACCTCGGCCAGCGACTGGCCGGCGGCCATGCGCAGGCGGCGCTCGAAGCCGCGCGCGGAGTCGGGCGCATCGCCCTGGCCGAAGGTGCTGACGATGAACAGGATGCGCTGGTGATGGCGCAATTTTTCCGGGGTCAGTCGCGCCAGCGATTGCAGCGTGACCGCCACCCCGGACTGGCGCAACAGCGCCGCCGTCTGCAGCGCCACGCGTTCGGCCTGGCCGGTCTGGGAGGCATAGGCGACCAGGCAAGTGGCCGCGGGAGCAGCCGGGACGGCGGCGACGACGTCGGTAGCGACGCCGACCGGCGAGGCGGGCGGGTCCGGTTGCAGGCTTTCACGTTCGGCGCGCAGGGCCTTCTTCTTGCGCCGGCGGTCCAGGTACAGCATCCAGCCGGTGATGCCGAACAGCGGCATCATCAAGCTGGCAATGGTCATGATGATGCGGCCTGGCAGGCCGAAGTAGGTCCCCATGTGCAGCGGATAGATGGCCGCCAGTGCCTGGCCGCCCCGGCTCTTGTCCGCATAGCGCTCCAGCAGGCGTACCTCGCCGCTCTGGGGCAGGACCGTCATGCGACTGCGGGCGCGTTCATGCGGCGCTTGCGGGTCGAGGTAGATGAACTGCACCGGCTGGGTGGATTTCTCGGGCAGGCGCAACTGGGCGTTGGCGAAGTCGGGCTCGGCGGCGATGAAGGTGTCCCAGGCCAGCGTGAGGTCCAGCCGCGCCTGGTGGGCATCATCGGCCTGTGCGCCTTTGCCGCCCGGAGTGCCGCGTGCATTGGCGCGGGGTTTGGCCTGGGCCTGGCCCTCGCCGGCCAGGGTATTGAGCCCCTGCTTGAACCAGTCCAGGGCCCAGTAGGCGCCGGTGACCGAGAAGATCACGTACATCGCCAGCGCCCAGGTGCCGATCACCGAATGCAGGTTCCACAGCAGCGAGCGCCCGCTCAGGCGAAAGTCCAGCCTGAGCCAGGCCTGCAGCGACAGCGGGCGACGCGGCCAGCGCAGGTACAGGCCCGACAGCGCCAGCGTCAGCAACGACAGCGCCAACGTGCCCAGCACGACCTTGCCGACCTCGGTGGGCAACAGCAGCCAGCGGTGGAAGCGTTCGGTGAGTTCGAAGAATTCCTGCCCGCTCAGCGGCCCGGACAGCGCGCCGGTGTAGGGATCGGCATAGCGCGCCTCGCCGCGCCGCTGGCCCGGGGGCGGGGCGAAGACCACGCGGGCGGCAGTGCCCGGCGCCGACGTAATGGACAGCGAGGCGACCCGCCGTTGCGGCTCGACGCGGCCGATCGCATCCAGCAGTTGCTGCGGCGTGAGCGCCGGTTGCTGGCGCACCGCCACATGCATCACCCCGGGGTTGAGCAGGTCGACGATTTCTTCGCGAAACGAAATCATGGCGCCGGACACGCCGATGGTCATCAGGATGGTGCCGGCGGTGATACCGATGAACCAGTGGATTTGGAACCAGATATTCTTGAGCATGCTGTTGGCGTGGGGTAATGAAAGGCGCGCCAGGCGGGGCGCCGCAGCACAGGGCTGGCGCCATTATAAGTGAGCTCAAATGATAATGATTGGTATTTGTCTTCGGCTTGCCGGCCCGATGGCCCGGTACCTGCAGGCCTGGCCGACTAGCGCGTTCGGGCGCTGGCGCCTGAGCTTTTATCGATCAGGTCCAGCATGGCGCGCGTCAGCGGGCTGGCGGGGTCGGCGGCGACGTCGATGATGCTCAGGTGATGGGCCTGCGGCGCGGCCACCACCCGCACCGCGTGTTCGGACTGGCGCAGGCAGGCCGCGTAGCTGTCCTGCTGGCGATGGAATTCGTCGGATTCAAGCCCGCCCACGCACAGCAGCGCATCCATGCCCGGCGGCAACGGGCGCAGGATGGGGCTGGCCTGGGCGGCGTCGCCCGGCGACAGGTGCAATATCTCGTTGAGGTAGCTCAGGCGTACCGGTTCCAGGTCGTACAGGCCGCTGATGCCGCACACGCCGCGTACCGGGGCCGCGCCCAGCGCGGCGATCAGCGTGGCCAGGTGGGCGCCGGCCGAATGCCCCATCAGCCACACGGCCTGGGCATCGAAGCCCAGGGCGCCGGCCTTGCTGCAGAGCTGGCGCAGGGCAAAGCCGCAATCGGCGGCGATCGACCCCATCCTGACCTCGGGCGCCAGCCGGTAGTTCAGCAGCGCCACGTTGATATCGGCGGCCAGGTAGGGCAAGGCCAGGTGGCTGAACTGGTGCTTGTCCAGCGAGCGCCAGTAGCCGCCGTGGATGAACACCAGCAGTGGCCGGCCATTGTTGGCGGCCGGAAAGAAGTCCCAGGTCTGCAGCGCGTGCTCGCCGTAGGCCACATCGGCCAGGTGCGGATGCCGTGCGCGTGCGGCCTGGCCGGCGGCGGCAAAGCGGTCGAAGAAGGCCTGGAAGTCGGGGATGCCCAGCCGCACGTTGTACTGGCGGTCGAGTTCTTCCTGGGTGTAGTCACGGTAGTTATTCACGTCTTCTCTCCCTGTGCGGCCGCGCTGGTTCATTCGGCGAAATGACTGGCGATGAATCCGCGCAACCACTGGTTTCCTTCGTCCTGATTGTAGCGGCGATGCCAGAATACATTGGTCTGCAGCGAAGGCAATCGCAACGGTGGCTTGACATAGCGCAGGCCGAAGGGTCCTGCCGCGCTCTCGGCCAGCTTGCGCGGCACCGTGACCACCAGGTCGGTGCTGCTGACAATATACGGCACTGCCGTGAAATGCGGCACGCGAAAACGCACATGCGGCAGCACGCCGGCCTTTTCCAGGTTCTGGTTGATGCGGTCGTAGGGGCTTTCCAGCGACGACACCATCAGGTGCCCGGCCGCCAGGAAATCCTTGAGGCTGATCTCGTCGCGGCCATCCAGCGGGTGGCCGAGGCGAAATATGCTCACATAGCCCTGGCGAAACAGTCGCCGCTGGTACAGCGCACCCGAGACATTGTCGAAGGCGCCGATGGCCAGGTCGACCCGGCCCGCCTCCATCTCGTTCTTGAGGTCGATGCTGCTGGCGCGCACGGTGCTGATGCGTATGCCCGGCGCGGTGCGTCCGCAGGCCTCGATCAGCGCCGGCATGAAGTAGACCTCGCCGACATCGGTCATGGCGATGGTGAAGTGGCGCTCGCTGTGCTGCGGCGCAAAGCGGTCCTGCTGGTTCAGGGCGCGCGAGACATGCTGCAGCGCAGTGGCCACCGGTTCGGCCAGTTGCTCGGCCAGCGGGGTGGGCTGCATGCCCTGGGCCGTACGCACGAACAGTTCATCGCCAAAGCTGCGCCGCAGCCGTGCCAGCGCATTGCTCACCGCCGGCTGCGACAGCCCGAGGCGGCGCGCCACCGAAGAGATCTGGCGTTCCTGGAACACCTCCTGGAATACCACCAGCAGGTTGAGGTCGATATCGCGCGGTTCGATCATTATTCATGAAATCAATGAGTCACATTCTTGTATTTATATCGTAAAAGAAAACCGATTGCACTACAGTTGTCAACGCAGACACAACAATGACAAGAAACCTGGCGTTGGCGGTGCCGATTGGTGCGGCCAGGCCAGCCAATGGAGACATGGCGCCCCCCACGGGCGTGCGCCTGCCACGACACAACAAGATCGAGACAAGAGGAGCAACAAGATGCGCCAACAGGCAAGCGGTGCCATGCCGGTGGTCAATGTCGACCAGGTAGTGGAGCAGGGGCGCTTCGGCGCGTTTCAATTCGGCTTGCTGCTGCTGTGCGGCCTGTGCCTGATCATCGATGGCTTCGACGTCCAGGCCATGGGCTACGTGGCACCGGCCATCATCAGCGACTGGGGTGTCAGTCGCGCCAGCCTGGGGCCGGTGTTCGGCGCCGGCCTGTTCGGCATGCTGCTGGGTTCGCTGGTGCTCACGCCGGTGGGCGACCGCGTCGGACGGCGTCCGGTGCTGATCGTATCGACCCTGTTCTTTGCGCTGTGCATGCTGCTTACGCCACTGGTCACCAGCATCGACCAGTTGCTGGCGCTGCGCTTCATCACCGGCTTCGGCCTGGGCAGCATCATGCCCAATGCGATGGCGCTGGTGGGCGAATTCAGTCCGTCGTCTTCACGCGTGACACGCATGATGCTGGTGTCATGCGGCTTTACCGTGGGCGCTGCCGCCGGCGGCTTCGTCAGCGCCGCCCTGATCCCGGCCTATGGCTGGCATGCGGTGTTCTGGGTCGGCGGTGCGGTGCCCTTGCTGCTGGGCCTGGCAATGCTGGCCTGGCTGCCCGAGTCGATCCAGTTCCTGGTGCTGCGCCAGCGCGCCCGGTCGCGGGTGGCGCATTGGCTGGGAAAGCTCGATCCCGCCATCGTGATCGGTCCCGACACCCGCATCGAGGTCAAGGACGCCCGTGCCGACGGCATGCCGGTGGCCGAACTGTTTCGTGGTGGCCGCGCCGGCATCACGCTGTTGTTGTGGCTGATCAGTTTCATGAACCTGATCAACCTGTACTTCCTGTCGAACTGGCTGCCCACGCTGATCCACGACGCCGGCTATTCCACCAGCATGGCGGTGCTGATCGGAACCTCGTTGCAGGTGGGTGGCGTGATCGGCACCTTGACCCTGGGCTGGTTCATCAATCGCCATGGTTTCACGCTGGTGCTGGGCACCTGTTTCGTGACCGCCTGCGTGGCCATCGCCCTGATCGGCAAGGTGGCGGCGGTACCGGCGCTGCTGTTCGTGGCGGTCGTGGTGGCCGGCTTTTGCGTGGTGGGCGGCCAGCCGGCGGTCAACGCGCTGGCCGGCACCTACTATCCGACCACCTTGCGCTCGACCGGCATCGGCTGGGCGCTCGGTATCGGCCGTATCGGTTCGGTAGTGGGACCGGTGATCGGTGGCCAACTGATCGCCATGCAATGGAGTAACTCGTCGTTGTTCATCGCCGCCGCGGTGCCGGCCCTGATCTCGGCCCTGACCGTGGCGCGCTTGCATCGCGTGCGTTGACTTGGAGAGCACCATGAATGTATCGACCGCCTACCTGTCCGGCTTCGGCAACGAATTCGCCACCGAGGCGTTGCCCGGTGCACTGCCGGCGCACCAGAACTCGCCGCAGCGCGCCCCCTATGGCCTGTACGCGGAGCAGATCTCCGGCACCGCCTTCACCGCGCCGCGCAGCCACAACCGTCGCTCATGGCTGTACCGCATCCGTCCGGCGGCCATGCATGGCGAGTTCGTGCAGATCGACAGCGGCCGGCTGGTGGGTCGCTTCGACCAGGTGCCGACACCCCCCAGCCAGCTGCGCTGGGACCCGCTGCCCGTGCCCGAGGCGCCCACCGATTTCGTCGACTCGCTGGTGACCATGGCCGGCAACGGATCGCCCGAGTCGCACAGCGGTTGCGCCATCCACCTGTACGCGGCCAATCGCTCGATGACCGATCGCTTCTTCTACAGTGCCGACGGCGAGCTGCTGATCGTGCCGCAGGCGGGGCGCCTGCAGTTGTTGACCGAACTGGGCGTGATCGAGATCGAACCGCAGGAGATCGCGGTCATTCCGCGCGGTATCCGGTTCCAGGTGCGGCTGCCGGACGGCCAGGCCAGCGGCTATGTCTGCGAGAACTTCGGCGCCCTGTTGCGGCTGCCCGACCTGGGCCCACTGGGGTCCAACGGATTGGCCAATCCGCGCGACTTCCTCACGCCGCGGGCCTGGTACGAGGATCGCGAGGCAGACCTGCAGCTGGTGGCCAAGTTCTGCGGCCAGCTGTGGCAAGCCAGCATCGGCCATTCGCCGCTGGACGTGGTGGCCTGGCATGGCAACTATGCCCCCTACAAGTACGACCTGCGGCATTTCAATACCATCGGCTCGATCAGCTATGACCATCCCGATCCATCGATCTTCCTGGTGTTGCAGTCGCCCAGCGATACCCCGGGAGTGGACACGCTCGATTTCGTGATCTTCCCGCCGCGCTGGCTGGCCGCCGAGCATACCTTCCGGCCGCCCTGGTTCCACCGCAACGTGGCCAGCGAATACATGGGCCTGATCACCGGCCAATACGATGCCAAGGCGGGGGGCTTCGTGCCGGGCGGCGGCAGCCTGCATAATTGCATGAGCGGCCACGGCCCCGATGCGGCGACCTTCGACAAGGCCAGCGGCGCCGACACCAGCAAGCCGACCAAGGTCGATCACACCATGGCCTTCATGTTCGAGACCCGTCATATCCTCCGTCCCACGCGCCACGCACTGGAATCGCCCACGCTGCAGCGCAACTACCAGCAGTGCTGGGCCGGCATCCAGAAGAACTTCACCCCGGAGTCACCATGAGCATCGCACTGAACGAAACCCATGACATCGACCTGCGCAGCTGGGTCGACAGCGCCAATGGCCAGGACCATCCTTTCCCGATCCAGAACCTGCCCTACGGCGTGTTTCGACATGCCGGCAGCGACCAGCCCTGGCGGGTGGGCGTGGCCATCGGCGATGCCATCCTCGACCTGCGCGCGGCACAGGCCGCGGGTGTCTTCTCGGGCTTCGACGAGTCGACGCGCCAGGCTGCGCAGCTGGCTGCCCAGGGCAGCTCGCTCAACCCGCTGATGGCGGCAGCGCCCGCTGCCTGGTCGGCCTTGCGCCTGGCGTTGTCGCGCCTGCTGCGCAGTGACTCGTCGCACCGGCATGAACTGCAAGCTTGCCTGTTGCCGCAGGCGCAGGCCGAGCATGGCTTGCCGGCGGTGATTGGCGACTATACCGATTTCTATACCTCGATCCATCACGCCACCACCATCGGCAAGTTGTTCCGTCCGGACAATCCATTGCTGCCCAACTACAAGTGGGTACCGATCGGCTATCACGGGCGGGCGTCCTCGATCGGCGTGTCGGGCCAGCAGTTGCGCCGTCCGCTGGGCCAGACCAAGGCGGCCGACGCCGACACCCCATCGTTCGGTCCCTGCAAGCGGCTCGACTACGAACTGGAGGTGGGCATCTTCATCGGCGGCGAGAATGCGTTGGGCGAAGCGGTGCCGATGGCGCAGGCCGAGCAGCGCGTGTTCGGCCTGTGCCTGTTGAACGATTGGTCCGCGCGCGATGTGCAGGCCTGGGAATACCAGCCGCTGGGACCGTTCCTGTCCAAGAGCTTCGCCTCGACCATTTCGCCCTGGGTGGTCACGCTCGAAGCACTGGCGCCTTATCGCTGCGGCTGGACCCGCGCCGTCGAGGACCCCCAGCCGCTGGCCTACCTGGACAGTCCCGGCCTGCGCGAGCACGGCGCCATCGACCTGCAGCTGGAAGTGCTGATCCAGACCGCCGCCATGCGCCAGGCGGGGCTGCCGGCGCAGCGTCTTTCGCTGTCCAATTTCCGCGATGCCTACTGGAGCGTGGCGCAACTGGTGGCGCACCATACCGTCAATGGCTGCAACCTGCGAGCGGGTGACCTGTTCGGTTCGGGCACGTTGTCCGGGCCGCAACCGGAACAGGCCGGGTCGCTGCTGGAATTGAGTCGCGGCGGCAAGCAGGCGGTGCAGCTGTCCAATGGCGAGCAGCGCATCTTCGTCGAGGATGGCGACACCATCATCATGCGCGCCGTGGCGCAGCGCCCGGGCCTGCCGCGCATCGGCCTGGGCGAGGTGGCCGGCAGCGTGCTGCCGGCGCGCCAGTGGCGCTGAGATCCCTTACACTGGCACGATACCGCCTCCCAGCAAGGACGACGATGACAACCCTGTACAGCTATTTCCGCAGTTCGGCGTCGTACCGCGTGCGTATTGCGCTCAACCTCAAAGGCCTGGGTTTCGATACCATCCCGGTGCACCTGCTCAACCAGGGCGGCGAACAGTTCCTGCCCCAGTTCGCCGAACTCAACCCGCATTCGCTGGTGCCGGTGCTGGCGCACGAGGGCCGGCACCTGACGCAGTCGCTGGCGATACTCGAATACCTGGAAGAGCGCTTCCCGATGCCATCGCTGCTACCGGGTAATGCGCTGGCCCGTTCGCGCATCCGCGCCCTGGCGCTGGACATCGCCTGCGAGATCCACCCGCTCAACAACCTGCGCGTGCTGCGCTATCTGAAGCATCAGCTGGGAGTGGACGAAGACCAGAAGAATGCCTGGATACAGCATTGGATCAAGCTCGGCTTCAGTGCACTGGAGCTACAGCTGGCCGCGGATGCCACGCGCGGCCATTTCTGCGTGGGCGATACCCCGACCATGGCCGATTGCTGCCTGGTGCCGCAGCTGTTCAACGCGCGCCGCTTCGAGGTCGACATGGCACCTTACCCGACCCTGGTGGCCATCGAAAGCGCCTGTAACGCATTGCCTGCGTTCCAGCTGGCGCACCCGGCGCAGCAGCCGGACGCGGCCTGATCAGGGCACCGGCCGCCGCGGCGCCAGCAGGTTGCCCGTCATCACCAATACCGGTTCGTCGTGCTGGTTGAAGGTGGTGACGCGGTGATGCAGGAAGCCCTGGTGCGGCTTGGACTGCGAGAACTTCACCCCCAGCACCTGCACTTCCATATGCAAGCGATCGCCTGGCCGCGTGGGACGCGGCCAGCGGAACTCATCAAAGCCGGCGCCGATCAGGCCGCCCGAAATGGGCAGCGTCTCGACCAGCATGCGCATGGTCAGCCCCGCCGTATGCCAGCCGCTGGCGGCCAGGCCGCCGAAGAACGACTGCTGCGCGGCAAGCTCATCCAGGTGGAAGGGCTGCGGGTCGAATTGCCCGGCAAATTGCTTGATCGCCTCGCTCGACACCGGCACCCCGCCCGGGTGGCGGAAAACTTGCCCTGGTTCGAAGTCTTCGAGGAACAATGGCTCTGGCATGGCGTCTCCCGGAATGATTGAGCTATACTGCAAACATCGTTGCAAAATGATAGTCAGTAGTGGTTGAAAATGATAGCGGAAAATCGCTGGCAAGGAATCGATATGGAACGCAAGAGTTTCGGCAACATGCAATGTCCGGTGGCGCGTACCCTGGAACGGGTGGGAGAGTGGTGGAGCATCCTGATCCTGCGCGACGCGCTGCAAGGGCTGACCCGCTTCGACCAGTTCCAGAAGAGCCTCGATATCGCGCCCAACATGTTGACCCGGCGCTTGCATACCCTGGTCGATGCGGGCTTGCTCGAACGTCGCCAGTACAGTGACCGGCCGCCCCGGTTCGAATACGTGCTGACCGACCTGGGCCGCGATTTCCGCACCATCATCATTGCCCTCAACGCCTGGGGCAACAAGCATTTCGCCCCCGAAGGACCGAGCGTGATGCTGGTCGATTCGAGCACCGGGCGCCAGGTCGACCTGGCGCTGGTGGATCGCAACAGCGGCCGCGAAATCAATGGCGACGACTTCCGGATCGTCGCTGGCCCCCAGGCCGACGACGGCTTGCGGGAGCGCCTCGATGCAATGGCTCTGCAGCGCGCGGCGGCCAACGAAGAACAGGCAATCCCGGCACCGGCCCGGCGCACCCGGTCCGGCAAGGCGCCGGCCGCCGACGGCCCGGCCAAGAAGGCCCCCGCCACCGGGCGCTCGCGGCGCGCCTGACGCTGTCGCTCAGCAAGTGCGCCAGCGATAGCGGTCCAGCTGGCCGCTCATGGCGCGTCGGCTGATCACCCGGTCGTCCCCCAGCACGAACAGGCGCACATCGTCCTCCAGGGCGGCGTCGAGTTCGGCCGGTGCCTGCGGCTGGGCACAGAACTGCTTGCCGGCCTCGCGCGCGGCCGCGCGTACCGCATCGCCTGCGGCCCGCACCGCCGGGTGCCTGGTCTGCCATGGCAATCGCAGTGCGTGCGACAGGGCGGTGGTGCCTTCCATCAAGATATCGATACCTTCCACGGCGGCGATGCCGGCGGCGCACGCCACGCCCTCGGCGTCCTCGATGGCGGCCACCAGCAACGGCAACTCATCGGCGCCGGCGCTACGTCCCAGGAACGACAGCCAGGCGTGGCAGGCGTGCTCCTGCACCCGCTGCACCTGTGCGGCCTGGCGGCAGTCACGTACCGCAGCGGCGGCCTGGGCCGGGTCGCGCATGCCCGACAGCACCACGCCGCTGATGGCGTGACCCAGCGCCTGTCGCGCCTGTGCGGTGGTGACGACCCTGACCAGCAGTGCAATGCGGGCATGCCGCGCGGCGATCACGATGTCGGCCAGCACGCTGGTGCGACATATTTGTTCGATGTCGACGACCAGGTAGTCATAGCCGGCCGCGCCGATCAACTCGACCGTGGCCGGCGAGGCCGTGGAGCAGGTCAAGCCGAATAGCGGCCCGGTACCCGCAAGGCGCTGGCGCAGCGAGAGCGGCGCCGGCTCCCGGGATGCCGCGAGTGAACGGTGGTGGCGCTCGGCGACGGCACAGAGCAACTTGTTGGCGGGCATGGCGGGCTCCTCGATGCGTGGCGACTCCAGCCATGGCCTGGCCGGTCGTGATTTTCCTGATGATTATTTCTTCATGGAAACAACACGCCGGACTATATCCGCTTAGCTTTCTTGCATGCAATACATCGCCATTATTGGTGAGGATCATGCCGACCGGCGCCGCGGCTGCGCGGCATCGCCCGGGGCCTGGGCAAAGTCGGCCAGTGCCGATTGCCATTGCGCCTCGGCCCCGTCCATCGCCGCCAGCTTGACGTGGCCGTAGCCACGGATGCGCTCCGGCACCTGGGCCAGCTTCAGCGCGGCGGGCTTGTTATGCGCCTCGAGCTGCCGTGCCAGCGTACCTAGCCACTGCAGGTAGCGGTCGCGCCAGGCGCGTTCGCGGCGGCGTTCGTCGGTATGGCCGAAGATATCCAGGGGCGTGCCGCGCAGCGGTTTCAATTTCGCCAACCATGAAAAGCCGGTCATCATCCAGCCGCCGAAGGCGATCTTGGCCGGCACCTCCGAGCCCGGTTTCTTGCGCGCCAGCAGTGGCGGCGCCAGATGAAACTGCAGCTTGTAGTCGCCGTCGAACTGCGCCGCGATCTGGGCCCGGAAGCCAGGGTCCGCATGCAGGCGTGCCACTTCGTATTCGTCCTTGTAGGCCATCAGCTTGAACAGGTTGCGGGCCACTGTCTTGCTCAGCTGGCGTGGCGAGGCGTCGCCTTCGAGCATCACCTCGCGTTGCTCGATGGCAGCCACGGCCTGGGCATAGCGGCGCGCATAGGCCGCGTTCTGGTAACGGGTCAGCCATTCGACCCGCAACGCCACCGTATCGGCCAGGGTCTTGGGCGCGGCGAACTGGATCACCTGGTGCCGTGGCTTGCCCAGCCGCTCCAGCGCCGAGGCATCGGCCGCGGCCAGGCGGCCCAGCGTGAAGGCGCGCTTGTTCATGTCGACCGCCACCGCGTTGAGCTCGATGGCGCGCATCAGCGCCGGCAAGCCCACCGGCACCAGGCCGCATTGCCATGCATAACCCATCAGCAGGATGTTGGCGCCGATCGGGTCGCCCAGGAAGCGGGCGGCGGTATCGTTGGCGTCGATCAGCGAAAGCTGCTCGCGGCCAGCGGACGCTGCCAGCTTTTCGATCAGGCCGGCCTTGTCGATCGAGGCATCCGGATTGCGGGTGAATTCCGCGGTCTGGATCTCGCGCTCGTTGGCGATGATGCGGGTGTGCGCCCGCCGCATCACCGCCAGGCTGTCGGGCATGGCGGCCACCACCAGGTCGCAGGCGAATACGGCGTCGGCCTGCTGCAGGTCGATCCGCACCTGGTTCAGGGCCGCAGGCGAAGAGGCAATGCGCACATGCGACAGCACCGCGCCGCCCTTTTGCGCGAAGCCCATGAAGTCCAGCGTCGAGGCGCCACGGCCTTCCAGGTGCGCGGCCATGCTGATGAGCGCGCCGACGGTCACCACGCCGGTGCCACCGACGCCGGCGACCAGCATCTCGAACGGCTTGGCAAAGCCATAGGGCGCCGGTGTCGGGTAGGGCGCCAGCGCGCGTTCGAGCTCGGCCAGGCCCAGGCTGGCGCTGGCCGGTTTCTTCAGGGTGCCACCCAGTACCGACACGAAGCTCGGGCAAAAGCCCTCGGCGCACGAATAATCCTTGTTGCAGGATGATTGCTCGATCTGCCGCTTGCGCCCCAGCTCGGTTTCCAGCGGCAGGATCGACAGGCAATTGGATTGCACGCCGCAGTCGCCGCATCCTTCGCACACGGCCGCGTTGATCATCATGCGGCGCGGCGGATCGGGAAACACCACCTGGTCAGGCTTGTTCTTCTTGCGGCGCCGGCGCTTCTCGGCCGCGCAGGTCTGGTCGTACACCAGCACCGTCACGCCGGGGATGTCGCGCAGCCTGCGCTGGATCACGTCGAGTTCGCTGCGATGATGCACCTTGACCCCGGGCGGCAGGGCGACGGCGGCGTAGTTCTCGGGCGCATCGGTGACCACCACCACGTGCGCGGCACCTTCGCTGGTGACCTGTTGCACGATCTGCGGCACCGACAGGCTGCCGTCGACTGGTTGCCCGCCGGTCATCGCCACGGCATCGTTGTAGAGGATCTTGTAGGTGATGTTGGCGCGGGCAGCAATGGCCTGGCGGATCGCCAATGAACCCGAATGATAGTAGGTGCCATCGCCGAGGTTCTGGAACACATGCTTTTCGCCCACGAAACGTGAGCTGGCTACCCAGTTCAAGCCTTCGCCGCCCATCTGCGCCAGGTAGCCGGTGTCGCGTTGCATCCAGGTCGCCATGAAGTGGCAACCGATGCCGGCCATGGCGCGGCTGCCGTCGGGCACCCGGGTGGAGGTGTTGTGCGGGCAGCCGGAACAGAAGTAGGGCGTGCGCTTGACCCCGTCGGCGCTGTTGGACAACAGTTCGGCGGCGCAGAAAGCGGGCAGCAGGCGATGCAATTGGAGCGCCGGATACCTGGCGCCCAGCCACTGCACCAGCGCCGGTGCGATGCGCGAGGGCCGCAGCTCGCCCAGCGCCGAGAGCAGGCCGTTTCCATTCACATCGGTCTTGCCGATGATGGCCGGCCGTTGTTGCGGCGGCAGGTTGTAGAACAGGTTCTTGAGTTGTTGTTCGATCACGGCGCCTTTTTCCTCGACCACCAGCAGTTCGTCCAGGCCCGCCGCAAAGTCGGCCAGGCGCGTGCGTTCCAGCGGAAACGTCAGGCCCGGCTTGTACAGGCGCACGCCCAGCTGCTCCAGCCTGGCCAGCGGCAGGCCCAGGCGTTCTAGCGCCTCGAGCAGGTCGAGATAGGCCTTGCCGGCGCTGATGATGCCCAGCCGCGCCGCCGGTGCCGGCACCACCAGCTTGTCGATCGAATTGGCGCGGGCAAAGGCCTGCACTGCGTCGAGCTTGTCGTGGACCCGCTGTTCCAGCGCCAGGCCGGGCAGGTCGGGCCAACGGTTGTGCAAGCCATCGGCGGGCGGCTGGTAGTCGGTGGGGATGGCGAATTGCGGCAGGGGCGGCAATTCGACCACGGCGCCGCCCTCGACCGTCTCCGAGATCGCCTTGAAGCCGGTCCAGGCACCGGAAAAGCGCGACAGCGCCCAGCCATACAGGCCGAATTCCAGGTATTCCTGGATATTGGCGGGATTGACCACCGGCATGCCCCAGGCCATCACCGCCTGTTCGCTCTGGTGCGGCATCGACGACGACACGCAGCCGTGATCGTCGCCCAGGATCGCCAGCACGCCGCCGTGCGGTGACGAGCCATACGCATTGCCGTGCTTGAGGGCGTCGCCGGCACGATCCACGCCCGGGCCCTTGCCGTACCACATGGCAAACACTCCCTGCACCTTGCGGGTCGGGTCGGCCTCTACCTGCTGCGAGCCCAGCACGGCGGTGGCCCCGAGTTCTTCGTTGATCGCCGGCAGGAACTCCACCCCGTGCCGCTGCAGCAGCGATTGCGCCCGCCACAGTTCCTGGTCGACCGCCCCCAGGGGCGAGCCGCGATAGCCGCTGATAAAGCCGCCGGTGGCCAGGCCGGCCGCTTCGTCGACGCGTTTTTGCATGCACAGCAACCGTACCAGCGCCTGGGTGCCGGTCAGGAACACCCGCCCACTGTCGCGGGTCAGGTTGTCCGAAAGCGCGTAGTCGGGGTCTGCCAGGGGCGCTTGTTCCGGCCGCGCCGGTTCGGTCGCTGCAGTCGCTGCGGGGCTCGACGCCAGGGTCGAGCGGAAAGGGGGGATCGTCACCGAGTTCATTATTTTCGTTTCACCAAAAGGGGCCGGGAGGGTGCCTGGGAACACTTGATGGTGAGAAAGGATATGGCCGGCAAGCCCGAAAATTATTTCTATTTGTTCTCCTTCTTTTACTAGAATAGAAAAAACATTTCTAAAACATGGAGACAAAATGAAAAACACACCGCTCGATTCCGCGTCGCACAAAATCCTTGCCGAGCTGCAAATAAACGGCCGCATCTCGTCCAATGAATTGGCCGAGAAGGTCGGCATGTCGGCCAGCCCGTGCTGGCGGCGGCAGAAGGAGCTGGAAGACAACGGCTACATCGTGCGCTATACGGCGCTGGTGGACCGACGCAAGCTGGGTCTGGCGGTATGCTGCCTGGCGCATATCTCGTTGGCGCGCCATGCCGAAGGGGTGGTGGAGAATTTCGAGCAAGCCATGCGGCTGCGCCCGGAAGTGGTGGAGTGCTACGAAACCACCGGCAATGCCGACTACCTGGTCAAGGTGATCGTGCCCGACATGGAGGCCTACCATGACTTCCTGCACAACGTGCTGGTCAAGCTCAATGGCGTGTCGCAGGTCAACACCAGCGTGGCGTTGCGCGAAGTGAAATACGAGACGGCGCTGCCGCTGTAGCGCTGCCGAAGCAGCGACCCGCCGCAGGACCGATGATGCACAGGCTGGATCGTATCAGCGAGGTGTCGGGTCGCGTGCCGCGCTGCCCTTGCTGCTCGGCCTGGCCGCCGGCTCGCTGACGGCCATCGCCAGTGCGGTCGGCGTGGCCTGGTGGCTCGGCGCCTCCAGGGAGATCATCGTCTCGATGGCGCCCAAGTCGGCCACCACGCCGATTGCCACGGCCATCGCCGAGCGGTTTGGCGGCCTGCCATCGCTCACGGCAGTGATGGTGATCTGCACCGGCATACTGGGTGCGGTATCGGCCAAGTTCATCCTCAACGTCCTGCGCATCGACCACCACGCGGTGCGCGGGTTTGCCCTGGGCGTGGCCTCGCACGGGATCGGCACCGCGCGTGCGCTGCAGGTCAGCGCCGAGATGGGCGCCTTCGCCGGGTTCGGCATGGGTCTCAACGGTATCTGCACGGTGGTGCTGGTGCCGGCCCTGTTGCCGCTGTTGCTGCGCTACCAGGGGTGAGTGCAGCCGATGGCGTAATGTCCGCGCCCGCGCCATGACGCCAATGTCGAGCTTTGCGCCGGGCGCCGGCAAGCTTGCCGGCGGTGCCTGGCGATAGTGCGGTAACATCGTGCTCGATCAAGCCCACTGCCGGCACAGCCGGACCGGTCCAACCGCGTCTTCAACAGCGAATCGCCAATGCCCTCATTCCCGTCGCCATCCACCGCAGAAAAGATGCGCGCCCTCTCCGGCCAGGTTTTTTCCGAATGGCAGACGCGTGTGCGCAGCCAGGTCAGCCAGGCCGCGCGCCTGAGCGAACCGATCCTGACCGACTCCCTGCCCACGCTCTACAAGGGCATCTCGGACGCCATCGAGGCCAATTCGCTGTCGGCCTACATCGGGCTGACGCGCTCGGTGGGGGCCGAGCACGGCAACGAGCGCGCCCGCATCACGGCCTACAATGTCGCGGCACTGATCAAGGAGTATCAACTCTTGCGTACGGCCATCATCGATGTGCTCGAGACCCATGAGGTGGTATTGAACACCGCCGAAGGGCGTATCTTCAACGGCATGATCGACCTGTCGATCTCGGAAGCGGCCAACGGCTTTGCGATGGTGCAGGCGGTGTTTCGCGAGCGCTTCGTGGCCACCGTGGCCCACGACTTGCGCAATCCGCTGAGCGCCTGCCTGATCGCCTCCCAGATGATCGGGCGCTCGACCGACCCGGAACATATCCGCGCGCTGGCCGCACGCATCGAATCGAACAGCCTGCGCATGAACCGGATGATCGAGGACCTGCTCGACAACGTCGTGTTCGAGGCCGGCGAGCGACTGCACCTGGAGCTCGAGGAGTTCGACATGCAGGACCTGGTGCAGGATGTGATCGAGCAATCGCGCCAGATCCACGACCACCGCTTTGTCTATCGCGGCGAATCGATCAAGGGCTGCTGGGGCTTCGAGCCGGTCCGGCGCGCGCTGGAGAACCTGATCGGCAACGCCGTCAAGTACGGCGACCCCGAGCGCCCCATCACCATTACCCTGGCCGACGGCCGCGGGCGCGCCCGCTTGACGGTGCATAACGAAGGCCTGGTGATCCCGGTGGGCGACATCGAATCCATCTTCAAGGTGTTCCAGCGGGCCGGCCAGGGCAAGGAACAAGCAGCCATCGGCTGGGGCCTGGGCCTGCCCTACGTGCGCAATGTCGCCGAGAGCCATGGCGGCAGCATCTCGGCCGAAAGCAGTGCCGAAAAGGGCACCAGCTTTGCCATCGACATGCCGGCCGACGCCCGGCCTTTCGTCAGCACCCCGGTGCTCTGATATTGCCCTGGTCGCCGGCGAGCGCCAGCGGCAGGCCCCTGGCCCAGCGATTGGCCGATAACGAAAATGCCAGCGAACGGACCTGGTGATACCAGCCGGCCGGCACATACAGCATTTCTCCCGGCTGCACCACGCATTGCACCCACCACGCCTGGCGCGCCAGCGGAAAGCGCTCGAAGTCGGGGGCCTCGGGGTCGAAGGGCGAACCGTACAGCAGGCCATTGGCTTGCGTGGGATACAGCAGGTCGTGGTGATGGGGCGGCGCCAGCATGATGCGCTTGCATCCCCATACTTGCGCGAAGATGTTGTCGTCATAGTCGCAATGCAGCGGCGTCACCGTGCCCGCCGGGCCAAGCCAGAATCGCGGCGGGCCCATCTTCCTGAAATAATTGGGCCAATGGCAAAGCGCATTGAGGGCGCGCAATTCGAGGTTGCCCACATACGGCGGCAACCCCTCGCGGTGATCGTCCACCAGCGCAAGATAAGTCTCGAGCGACATGTCCTGCATCGCCCGGTCGGGCGCGAAGGCGGTATTGATATAGTCGCCCACCCGGGCGCGTACCGGCACGTCGCCAAAGCGCTGCCGCAACGCATGCGGCGTCAGCGTCGACAGGGGCCACTTGCCGACCAGCCCGGTCATGATGAAGGGCAGGCCCTGGCTGGCGCGCGCCGTAAAGCCCCTGGCATCGAGCGCCGGCAGGCGCGCCACGGCGTTCATGGGCGCCAGCGCGCGGGCGCTACGCTTGATCGCCTCGCGCATGGCGTCGATGGAACTCACCCCCCGTGCCTGCGCGTCGCGCTGTTGCCGCGCCTGCTCCTTCATCTGCGCCTGCTCGGGCGACAGCGGGGCCGCCAGCGGTCGGGGTGGCAGCGACCCGTGGACCGCATTGCCCGATGGTGGCTTGGGCATGCTTCAGTCGCTCCCCGCCGCGGCGCCGTCGTCGGCCACCAGCCGGGTGCAGGCCAATCGCACCTGCTCGCGCAGCCAGCGATGGGCCGGGTCGAGTTCCAGGCGTGGGTGCCACATCTGCGAGATGGTGATCGGCTCGGTCTTGACCGGCAGCTCGAAGGCGTAGGTGGTGTCCGGCCCCAACGGTTGCTTGCCCGGCAGCGGGCGCAGGTAGGACGCCGGCACCAGCGCCACCAGGTCCGAGCAACGCGCCACGGCCAACGCTGCCGGAAAGCTGGGCACGATGGCGACGATCCTGCGCGTCAAGCCCAGCGCTTGCAGCGCGACATCCACCGGGCCATGGCTGCGCCCGCGACGCGAGGTGACCACATGACCGCAGGCGGCATAGCGCGCCGCGCTCACGCTGCGCCAGGCCTCGATCGGATGCCCGCGCCGGACCACGGCCACGAAGCGATCCCGGAACAGGGCCTGCACCCGCACTTCCGGCCCCATCCCGCTCACCACCCCGATTTCCAGGTCGGCGCTGCCGTCGCGCAGGGGCAGCGGGCTTTTCTCGACCTTTGGCGCAAAGCACAGGCGCAGCCCGGGGGCGGCTGCCGTGATGGCCTCGATCAGCGCCGCGCCGAAGGCTTCCACGAAGCCATCGTTGGCGCGAATGGTGAAGGTGCGCTCGAGGCTGGAGATATCGGATGCGGGCGAGGACGGACGCAGCATCGATCTTGCTTCATGCACGACATTGGTGGCACGCTCGCGCAAGGCCTCGGCGCCAGGGGTGAGCACCATGCGCCGTCCGGCGCGCACCAGCAGCGGGTCGCCGGTGAGGGTGCGCAGCCGGGTCAGGGTACGGCTCATGGCCGAGGCACTGAGTCCCAGCCGGCGCGCCGCGCCGGCCACGCTGGCTTCGGCGATCAGGGCGTCGAGCGCAATGAGCAGGTTCAAGTCGGGATCGGACATGGGCCGATCCTAACATGTCGATCGCCCAGATAAGGCGTTTGCTGCACTTATCAACTGCAAGTCATGCGTCTTCCGCCTTGTCCGGGGTCTGGTTATAGTGACGGCAAATAACCACGGGACACCTCAATGGAATTGTTTTCAGACCAGCCCGGCGACGAGGGCTTGCCGGGCGTCGAACGACGCCGGGTCATGATCGCGGTGATGCTGGCGACCACCATGGCGGTGTTCGACGGCACCATCGTCAATGTCGCCCTGCCGCAGATCGGCCAGGCGCTGGCGGCGTCCCCGGGGCAGATCATCTGGGTGGCCAACGCCTATCTGCTGGCCGTGGCGATGACCCTGGCGACCTTCGCTTCGCTGTCGAGCCGGGTCGGTTTCCGGGTTCAGTTCAGCGCCGGCCTGGCGGTATTTACCCTGGCCTCGCTGGGCTGTGCGCTATCGTCGTCGATCTCGATGCTGGTGGCCATGCGGGTGCTGCAGGGCCTGGGCGGGGCGGCAATGCTCAGCATCGCGCCGGCGATCCATCGCACCGTGTTTCCCAATCGCCTGCTGGGCCGCATCCTCGGCCTGAACGCGGTGCTGGTGGCGGCCAGTACCGCCGTCGGCCCGGCCCTGGGCGGCACCTTGCTGGCGGTGCTGGGATGGCAGTGGATCTTTGCCATCAACGTGCCGCTGGGTATCGGTGCGGTGTACTTGTCGATGACCACCGTGCCCGATGCGCGCAAGCCCGCGATGGGGCGCTTCGACACCCTCGGGGCAGTCCTGTCGGCCATTGCGATGGGGGCCCTGATCATGGCCGCCGACGCCTGCGCCGGGCTGGCCGACAGCGGACAGGCGGGCAAGGCGGCGGCGACGGCCGGTGCCTTCGGCGTGGTGGCGCTGGCCGCCGCGGTGGTCTTCGTCTGGGACCAGCGCCGCGCCGCCGAGCCGCTGTTGCCGCTGGCGATGTTTGCGTCGGGGCGCTTCTCGCTGGCCGCGCTGACCTCGCTGGCGTCCTTCGTCGGCCAGGGCATTGCCTTCGTCGCCTTGCCGTTCCTGTTCCAGAATGCCTATGGCTACAGCGCCTTCCAGTCGGCGGCGCTGTTTACGCCCTGGCCGATCGGCATCGTATTGGTGGCATCGAGTGCCGGACGGCTGGCCGACCGTCATTCGCCGGCCGTGTTGTCGACGCTGGGCCTGGCGCTGTTTGCCGTCGGCCTGGCGTTGCTGGCCTGCCTGCCCGACCAGGGCCGGCCATGGGATATCGCCTGGCGCACGCTGGTCTGCGGCATGGGTTTCGGTTTCTTCCAAAGCCCCAACAATCGCGAAATGCTGTCCAACGTGGCGCGCCAGTACAACGGCCATGCCTCGGGCGTGCTGGCCATCATGCGCACCTTCGGGCAGTGCCTGGGAGCGGCGTTGCTGGGCGTGGTGCTGGCCATCTGTACCGCGCGGGCGGCGGCCCATGGCCAGGTGCAGATGAATGCGGCCGAGGACGCCCAGGCCATCCGGCTGGCGCTGTGGGTGGCGGTGGCGGCGATCCTGATGGCTGCGGCGGTGAGCTACCGGCGTATCGGCCAGGCGCGCCCGCCGCTGTCGTAGCGCCGGTCCGGCCGGTCATGCTGCACCCGGCATCCGCGTTGCAGCGGGCGCCGGGTTGGAATCGTGAGAACGGAATAATAGAATTCATCCCGTCCCAGAGGAGCGGTGAAGTGGGAAATGTAATTTTTTATGAATCTGCCAGCCTCGCAATGACATCGCACACCGCGCTAGGTTCGTTGTGGCGGTAACTATTTGTCACATAATCCCGTCATTCAAGAAAATGGTTTTTTTAATAAATTCCTTTTGCAATGACATCATTTCCTTCAACGCCAATGAGCCCGAAACAACGATCTGTTTGGCTCTTTGATCATGGCAGGCACCAGCGACAATGCGCACGGTAGCGCCGTTTAGCGCTCGTACCTTGTCCTGGGGAAATGTCATGAAATGGTTTCGCAATCTTAAAATCGCCAAGAAGCTGCTGGTTTCCTTTGTCTGCGTGCTGGCGCTCATGGCCATCCTCGGCATCTTCTCGATCAAGCAACTCGACCAGGTGAACCGCGCATCGACCGAGATCACCACCGACTGGATGCCCAGCATCCGCACGCTGGCCGAGCTGAAGTTGCTGCTGGCACGGGTGCGCAGTTTCGAGTCGCAGATGGCGATCTACGACGGCGATGCCGAGGCGATGACGGCCCTGGTCAAGCGTTCGCAGGTCGTGCTGGGATTGCTCGGGACAACCCTGAAGGCCTACGAGGCAGAAATTTCCGCCCCGGCCGAAAAAGAAGTCTATCCGGCCGTCAAGAACAGCGTGGCGGAGTTCCTGGTCGAACACGAGAAGATCATGGCCGCGTTCCTGGCCAACAACAACGCCGAGGGGCGCACGCTGTTCCTGGGCCGTTCCAACAAGATCTATCCGGAACTGCTGGCCAACCTGGACAAACTGGTCAAGATCAACGGCGAAGGCAGCGAAGCGGCGACCAAAGGCGCCGACGACACGTTCAAGAGCGGTCGCGTGTGGATCGTCGCGATGCTGGCGGCGGCATTGCTGATCGGCATGGCGCTGGCGCTATATGTGGCGCGTATCATCGCCGCGCCCCTGAGCGCCGCCGTGGCGGTCGCCCAGCGCGTGGCGCAGGGCGACCTGACGGCAGATATCAAGCCTGAAAGCAGCGACGAGACCGGCCAGCTCATGCTGTCGCTCAAGGCCATGAACGACAGCCTCCTGGGCGTGGTCGGCCAGGTGCGCGGCGGCACCGACACCATCGCCACCGCCTCGACCCAGATCGCCAGCGGCAACCTCGACCTGTCCAGCCGCACCGAAGAGCAGGCCAGCTCGCTGGAACAGACCGCCTCGGCGCTGGAAGAGCTGACCTCCACCGTGAAGCAGAACTCCGACAACGCACGCCAGGCCAACCAGCTGGCGGTCAATGCATCGCAGGTGGCCGAGGAGGGCGGCAAGGTGGTTGGCCAGGTAGTGGCCACCATGTCCTCCATCAAGGAGGCGTCAACCCGCATCGTCGAGATCATCAGCGTCATCGATGGCATCGCTTTCCAGACCAATATCCTGGCCCTGAATGCTGCCGTCGAAGCCGCGCGTGCCGGTGAGCAAGGACGGGGGTTCGCGGTGGTGGCCTCGGAAGTGCGCAGCCTGGCGCAACGCTCGGCGTCGGCCGCCAAGGAAATCAAGGTGCTCATCGATGATTCGGTGACCAAGGTGGGCGCGGGCACGACCCTGGTCGAGACCGCCGGTGAAACCATGACCGAGGTAGTGTCGAGCGTGCGGCGGGTGACCGATATCGTGGCCGAGATCTCGGCCGCCAGCCAGGAACAGAGCGTCGGTATCGACGAGATCAATCGCGCCGTGGCGCAGATGGACGAAGTGACCCAGCAGAATGCGGCCCTGGTCGAGGAGGCCGCTGCGGCGGCGCAATCGATGCAGGAGCAGGCGCGCAACCTGTCCGAGGTGGTGAGCGTATTCAAGCTGCACCAGCTGGCCGGGCACAACGTCGCACGCACTTGACGCAGGTGGGGCGGTGGCATGGCGCATAATGATGCGTCGACCCCAACCAACCGCCGCCATGAGCCTGTCGCTGCAACGCATACACCACGTCGCCGTCATCTGTACCGACTACCGGGTCTCGAAGGCCTTCTATGTCGACCTGCTGGGATTGCGGGTGGTGGCAGAAAACCACCGTCCCGAGCGCGACTCCTACAAGCTCGACCTGGCCTTGCCCGATGGCGGGCAGCTCGAGCTGTTTTCCTTCCCTGCGCCACCGCCGCGGCCCTCGCGGCCCGAAGCCGCCGGCCTGCGGCACCTGGCATTCGTGGTCGACGACGTCAATGCCGCCAAGGCATGGCTGCAAGCACAAGGGGTCGCCGTCGAACCGGTACGCATCGATCCCTTCACGCACCAGCGATTCACCTTCTTTGCCGACCCCGATGGCCTGCCGTTGGAATTGGTCGAGCGCCTGCCCGCCTGAGCGACGGCTGCGCCCGGGACGTGCCGGATAGTTGCGTTTTTCGCAATCGTGACTTGCGCCCAGCGTCATCCTCGTGCGCCCACGGGAATGGCCGGGGCTGGCTATACTGGCTGCCATGAGACTGCCCGACCTTAACCTGCTGATCGCCTTCGATATCCTGCTCGAGGAAGGCAGTGCCGCCGCCGCGGCACGCCGCCTGAACATCAGTGCGCCGGCGATGAGCCGGACCCTGTCGCGCATACGGCAGGCCTTCGGCGACCCCATCCTGGTGCGTTCGGGCCGTGGCCTGGCGCCGACGCCGCGTGCGCTGGAATTGCACGAGCAGGTCAGGGCGGTGGTGGAACAGGCGCATGCGGTGTTTACCACCGGACGGCAAGTCGATTTGCTGCGCCTCGAACGCACCTTCAACCTGCGTGCCAACGATGTCTTCATCGGCGCATTCAGCAGCAGGCTGCGCGAGCTGCTGCATCGCCATGCGCCGCGCACGGTATTGCGCTTCGTGCCGGAAAGCGATGTCGACGACCGGGCACTGGAAGAAGGGCGCATCGATCTCTACATCAGCGCCCGCCGGGACTTTGCACCCGATACCAAGGTCCAGCACCTGTTCTACACCGAACTCAAGGGCATGGCGCGCGACGACCACCCGATCTTCGATGCGCCCATCGACGCGGCGCGCTTCATTGCCTACGATCACATCAGCGTGTCGCGACGCGGCCGCACCAGCGGCCCCATCGACGACGCCCTGGCCGCGATCGGACTGGCGCGACGGGTGTCGCTGGTGACCCCGAATTTTCATTCGGCGATCTTCGCCCTGGGCGGTTCCGACCTGGTGCTGCCGTCGATGCCCACCAGCATGATGCACAACGTGCGCGAGCTGGGCATGAAGCTGCGGGTGTTCGACTTGCCGCTGGTGCTGCAACCGGTCGACATCGTCCAGGCCTGGCATCCCCGGCTGGACCACGACAATGCCCATCGCTGGCTGCGGCGCATGCTCAAGCAAGCCTGTTCCGAGGTCACCGGTACCTGAGGTGCACGCCGGCCAGGGCAACGGCACGCGCCAGCTGGGCGACGTCATCCGGTCCTGGCTTCCATTTTGCGGAACCGACGATTAGCCAATCGTCAGTTTTCGCAATGATGGCGTCTTCCTATACTGGGACCATCGTCATTACCGGATCGTGTTCCATGCGCCGCCTCGTTCGTGCTCGTCCCTGTTTCCATTACCCGCGGTGCTCGTCATGATCGCCGCCGCGTCGGGCATCGTGCCGGCGCCACCTGCGGCGTCTGCCGCGCCACCCCGGCCGGCCGCCTTCGGCGTGCGCATTGCGGTGGGGCTGGCCGGGGTGCTGCTGGCGGTACTGGTAGCCGGCCTCAACGAGAATGTCACCAAGATGGCGCTGGCCGATATCCGAGGCGGCATGGGCCTGGGCCGCGACGAAGGCAGCTGGCTGGTCAGCCTGTATGCGGCCGGCTCGGTCAGTGCCATGGCCGTGGCGCCCTGGTGCGCGGCCACCTTCTCGCTACGCCGTTTCACGCTGGCCATGCTGGCCGCCTTCACCTTGCTTGGCGTGGCGTGTCCGCTGGCACCCGACCTGCCGGTGCTGCTGGTGTTGCGCACCTTGCAAGGGGTCGCTGGCGGCGCCCTGCCACCGATGCTGATGACGGTGGCGCTGCGTTTCCTGCCGCCCGGCATCAAGCTGTATGGCTTGGCCAGCTACGCGCTGACGGCCACCTTCGGCCCCAGCCTGGGCATGCCGTTGGCGGCGCTGTGGACCGAATACGCCAGCTGGCGCTGGGTGTTCTGGCAAGTGCTGCCGCCTTCGCTGCTGGCCATGGCCGCGGTGGCCTGGGGCTTGCCGCAAGACCCGTTGCGCCTGGAACGCTTGCGGCAATTCAACTGGCGCGGCTTGTTGCTGGGCCTGCCGGCCATTGCCCTGAGCGTGATCGTGCTGACCCAGGGCGAGCGCTGTGGCTGGTTCGGCTCGTCATCGATCGTCGCCATGACCCTCGCGGCAGTGCTGCTGGCGTTGCTGCTGCTGGTCAATGAATGGTGCCATCCCTTGCCGTTCTTCCGCCTGCAGCTGCTGGCCAACCGTAACCTGGCGTTTTCGCTGGTGATGCTGGGCGGCGTGCTGTTCGTGCTGCTGGCGGTGTCATTCATCCCGGCCGGCTACCTGGCCCAGGTGCACGGCTATCGGCCCTTGCAGACGGCACCCATGATGCTGGTGGTGGCCTTGCCGCAGCTGCTGGCGCTGCCCCTGGTGGCGGCACTGTGCAACCTGCGGCGTGTCGATTGCCGCTGGGTGCTGGCCGCCGGACTGGGCCTGCTGGCGCTGGCGTGCTGGTTGGGAACGCAGATGACGTCGGCCTGGATCGGTGACAATTTCTATCTGCTGCAGATGTTGCAGATATTTGCCCAGCCGATGGCGGTGCTGCCGCTGCTGATGCTGGCGACCAATGGCCTGGCGCCACAGGATGGCCCGTTCGCCTCGGCCTGGTTCAATACCGTCAAGGGCTTCGCTGCGGTGCTGGCCGGTGGCGTGCTGGAGGCATTGCTCACCAGGCGCCGCCACTTCCATTCGACCATGCTGGTCGACCGGCTCGGCAACCTGTGGGGCGGCGATGCGCCGCTGGCCCTGGCCGGCCGGCTGCACCGCGAAGTGGCAGTATTGAGCGCGGTCGATTTGTACCGCGCGATGGCCTGGCTGGCACTGGCGCTGATCGTGCTGATCCCGCTGGCGGCCACCCGTATTCATCCACCACGGGCGACCTGATTGTCTCGTCCCGTACTTCCATCTGATTTTTTTCCGGATCATTTCATGACAGCCATTTCCTTTTCGCGGCGCACGCCCGTGCTGTTCGCCGTGGCCGCCCTGGCCATTTGCGGCTGCGCCTATGGCGCCACGCGCTACCTCTCGTCGGGCCAGGCGCAAAGCACCAACGATGCCTTCGTCAGCGCCGACTATTCCATCGTCTCGCCCAAGGTGTCCGGTTTCATCGCGACCGTGCTGGTGCAGGACAACCAGAACGTCAAGGCCGGCCAGTTGCTGGCCACTATCGACGACCGCGAATATCGCGCCGCGCTGGAGGCGGCCCAGGCCGACGTGGCCCAGGCGCAAGCACAGGCGGTGGGCGGCCAGGCGGCGCTGGTGCGCCAGCAGGCCGCGATCCGCGAAGTGCAGGCGCAGGGCGAGGTGCATCTGGCCGAACTCGACTTCGCACGCGGCGACGTCGCCCGTTATGGGCACCTGGCCGAGCAGGGCGCCGGCACGGTGCAGCATGCGCAGCAGGCCAGGAGCCGGCTCGACGCTGCCGTCGCCCGCCAGGCGCAGGACCATGCCATGCTGGAGTCGACTCGCTTGCAACTGGCGGTGCTGCAGGCGCAAGTCGAGGCCGCGCGGGCTGCGCTGCTGCGCGCGCGCGCCACGCTGCGCCGGGCCGAGCTGGACCTGTCGCATACACGCCTGGTGGCGCCGTTCGACGGCGTCGTCGGGCGCCGTGCGGCAAGGGTCGGCAACCTGGTCAGTCCCGGTGCCGCGCTGTTGGCGGTGGTGCCGCTGCAGCGCACCTATGTGATCGCCAATTTCCAGGAGAACCAGCTCACCCGGCTGCGACCCGGGCAGCCGGCCGACATCCGTGTCGATACCTACCCGGGGCGGCGCTGGCATGGCACGGTCGACAGCATCGCGCCCGCCACGGGCGTGACCTTTGCCGCCGTCGCGCCGGACAACGCGACCGGCAACTTTACCAAGGTGGTGCAGCGCATCCCGGTGCGCATTGCGTTGGAGCAGGCCGCGCCGTCGGTGGACTTGCTACGCGTGGGCATGTCGGTGGAAGTGTCGGTCGATACCGCCAGCAAGGGATAAGCCATGATCGGGTTCATTGATGTGCGGCGAGCGGCGCTCAGGCTTTGCCCGTGGCTGGCCAGCCTGGTCATCGGCGGATGCGCGGTCGGTCCCGACTACGTTGCGCCGACGCCCGCCCTGGCGTCCCGATGGGCGGCGCACGAGGCGACTGCCGGCGCCGTCTTTTCTGCCGATGCGGTGGACGATGCCTGGTGGCAGCGCTTCGGCGACCCGGTGCTGAGCGCGCTGATTGAGCGCATGATCCGCGACAATCTCGACCTGCAGATGGCGTCGAGCCGGCTGCAGCAGAGCCTGGCCGCCAGCGGCGCCACGGCGGCGGCGGGCTGGCCGCAGTTGCGGGCCGAGGGCAGTGCCCTGCGTGCGCGCAACAGCGCCAATGGCTTGCTCGATCCGTCCGGGCATGCCGGCCAGGCGCCCTACAACGTCTGGCAGGGTGCCGTGCAGGCCAGCTGGGAACTGGACTTGTGGGGCCGCCTGGCTCGCGAGCGCGAAGCCGCGGGCGCCCGGGTGGAGATGGCCGGCGAGTCGCGGCACGCGGCGCTGGTGTCGCTATCGGCCACGCTGGCGCAAGACTACATCCGCTTGCGCGGCGCCCAGCACCAGCTGCGCCTGGGACAAGACGACCTGGCGCTGGCGCGGCAGGTCTTGCGCCTGACGCGCGTGCGCCAGGCCGAAGGCGTAGCGACCCGGTTCGAGGTGGAGCAGGCGCGGGCGCAGGTGGCCGAGGTGGAGGCCAGCCTGCCGGCGCTGCAGCAGCGCGCGTGCGAACTGGCCAACGCCATCGGCCTGCTGCTGGCGACGCCACCGCAGGCGCTGTCGCAGATGCTGGAAGCAGTACCGGCGCCGGCGGCAGTACGCATTCCCGACATGCAACAGCCGGTGGCGGTAGGCCTGCCCAGCCAATTGGCGCAACGACGGCCGGATATCCGCCGTGCACAGGCGGCGCTGCATGCGGCAACGGCCGAGATCGGCGTCGCCGAGGGCGATTTCTATCCGCGTATCACCCTCAGTGGCAGCGTAGGCGCGCAGGCCATGCAACTGTCCGACCTGGGGAGCTGGAGTTCGCGCAGCGTTGCCATCGGCCCCGGGGTAAGCCTGCCCTTGTTCGACGGCGCTCGCTTGCGGGCGATGCTGCGCCTGCGCAATGCGCAACAGGTCGAGGCGGCGCTGCAATACCGCAAGACCGTGCTGGGCGCCTGGCATGAAGTGGACGATGCGATGAATGCCTGGCAGGCCGGCGCCGTCGTGCGCGACCGCCTCGGCGAGGCACTGGCCCACAGCCGTGCCGCCTGGGACGACGCGCAGCAGCAATACGCGCAGGGCACCGTCGATTACCTGCATGTGCTCACTGTCGAACAAGGCTTGTTGCGCCACCGGCGCGCTTTCTCGGACAGCCAGGCGGCATCGTCGCTGGCGTTGGTCGACCTCTACCGCGCACTGGGCGGCGGCTGGCAGCAGGCGCTGCCGCCGGTGGCGGTGCAACCCGTTATTGAAAGGACACCAGGATGACATTGAAAAACGACCGCTTCACATTGCACGACACCAGCGGCTTTCCGCTGGTGCGCTTTCACAACGAACGGGCCAGCGCCGGCTATGCGCTGCAATGGCAGCACGAAATGGAGGCGCTGCTGGCGCACGGCGCACCGTTTGTCATCCTGACCGTGGCGCCGCATGGCGAGGAGACCCAGGACGACCGCAAGTCGCGCGGCATCTGGCTCAAGCACCACCGCCAGGCGCTGTCACAGCTGTGCCTAGGCCTGGCCAGCGTGGAGCCGGACGCCGTGAAGCTGGCGGCGCTGCGGCAGATGGCCCAGGGCGCCACGCGTGCCTTCGGCGTGCAGCAGTTCGTGACGGCCACCGAAGCCGAGGCGATCGAGGCGCTATCGCGCGTATTGCGCAGGCATGACGAGGCGGCGCACGACTAGCAACGGGCGCGCCGGCTTTGCTGCCGGCCTGCCGGCGGCAGGCGCGCGATGTCAGCGGCCGGTAAATACCGGTGCGCGTTTTTCCTTGAAGGCCAGTTGCGCCTCGCGCGCGTCGCTGGTCTTGCCGATGGCGGCGGTCATGTCCTGTTCGTAGCGATAGCCGTCGCGCAGGCT
Organism: Herbaspirillum sp. YR522; assembly: GCF_000282575.1. Classification (GTDB taxonomy): domain Bacteria; phylum Pseudomonadota; class Gammaproteobacteria; order Burkholderiales; family Burkholderiaceae_D; genus Herbaspirillum. The sequence goes on from NZ_AKJA01000010.1 coordinate 31,149, forward strand.
CATGTCTTCGATGACGTTCATGGTGTGCTTGCCCATGCGGGTCGACACCGGGCTCTTGGCGGCGATGGTGGTGGCGATTTCCAGCGCGGCGGCCAACAGTTCGTCGGCGGCCACGCAGGCTTCCACGATCCCCAAGCGATACAGCTCCTCGCCGCCGACCCGGTAGCCGGTCAGTGCCATGCGGCGCAGGCGCGAATGCGAGAACAGGCGCATGGCGTGGCGGCAGCCGCCGAGCAGGCCGACATCGACCTCCGGCAGCCCCAGCGACGCCTTCTCGGATGCCACCAGGATATCGGCCGACGCCACCATGGCCAGGCCCGAGCCGAGCGCAGCGCCGTTGATGGCGACCACCACCGGCTTGGCGCATTCTCGGATAGCGTGGAAGCATTCGCGGGTGCGGCGGGAATGCGCCATGAAATCGCCCGCCTGCCTGATATTGTCGGCGCGGCCCTTGAGGTCGGCGCCGGCACAGAACACCTTGCCGGCGCCGGTCAGCACCACCGCGCGGATATCGTCGATCTCCGAGATGGCGTCCAGCGCCATGGTCAATTCATCGTTGAGGGTGCGGGTGAGCGCATTGACCGGCGGACTGTTCAGGGTCAGCGTGGCGACATGGTTGGCGATGGCCACGTCGAGCTGGGTGTAACGCTGCAGTTGATCGAGCATGATGGTCCTGGGTGAAGTTCAGTTGTCGAAGCCGTACAGCGCCTGCGGGTTGTCCACCAGTATCTGCTGGCGCACGGCCGCATCGGGCACCCATTGGTGAAAGCGGTCGAGCAATGCGCCCACATCGGGCGCGCGCTCGCCCATGCGCACGTAGGGCCAGTCCGACCCCCACAGCAGGCGCGCCGGGTTGGCCGCCACCAGGGCATCGTGGAACGGGCGCAGGTCGGCGTAGTCGGGCGCCGCATTGGAGACGCGGCACAGCGACAGCTTGACCCACACCTGCGATTGCCTGAGCGCTTGCAGCACCGCCTGGAAACCCGGATCGTCCAGGCCGCGTTCCACCTTGAGGCAGGCCATGTGATCCAGCACCACGGCCAAGCCGGTGGGGCGCAGTTGCGCCAGCAGGGCCGGGTAGGCGTCGCAGGGCGCCCATAGCTGGGCATGCAGGCCGGTCTTCTTCATGGCCGGCACCAGCGCCAGCAAGTCGTCGACGCCGACGCTGCCCGGGAACCTGTCACCGGCAGGGGTGCGCATCTCGACGAAGCGCAGGCCGCGAATGCCGCCATCGAACAGCTGCTGCAACTGCTGCTCGCTGGTGCCGGCGCGGGCGGCGGCGATGCCGCGCACCTGGCCGCGGCCATTGGCGATGGCGTCCAGGATCGGCCCGGCGTCGGTGCCGTAGGGCGCCGGCTGCACCAGCACGCCGCGTGCGGTGCCGACGGTGCCACGCATCTGCGCATAGAGGGCCGCCGGCGCCAGCGGCGGTGGGTAGCTGGACGCCTCGGCCAGCGGAAACCGCTGGTAGGGACCGAACACGTGGGCATGCGCATCGCAGGCCTGCGCCGGCAGCCTGTGCCTCGGCGCGGCAGGCATGCGCGGCGTTTCGGTCTGCTCGGGGATGAAGCCTGGCGCGGTCATGAGGGCATCTCCACCGAGGACGCCACCAGGCTTGCGGCCGGCAGTTCGGCCAGCACCGGCCGGGCATCGTGCATGTCGATCTCCAGCTGCGGTTCGGGGTGTTCTTCGGGCAGTGGAATCTGATGCACGTTGAGCGTCATTGCCACCATCGTGTAGTAGCCGAGGATGGCGCCGAGCTCGACGATGCCGGCCTCGCCGTAGATGGCCAGGACGCGCTGGTAGGTGTCCTCGTCGACATTGCCGGTCTGCTGCAACTGGCGTGCATATTCGTAGACCGCGGCATCGCCGGCGTCGGCGAAGCGCGGTGCGTCACAGACGCGGATGGCTGCGATGACGTCGTCGGGCAGGCCGCCGGCCTGTGCCGCCAGCGCGTGGATGGCCCATTCCAGCTGGCTGTTCCAGCGCCGCGCGGCCACCAGGATCACCAGCTCGCTATGGCGTGGCGGAATGCTGGTGCCGAAGCGCAGCAGCGCGCCCATCTTCTGCCAGCGGTCGGCCAGCGCCGGATTGTGCAAGGCGGCCTTGAGCGGGCCGACCAGGCGCGCGCGCGGCCCGCTGACGATATCGTCGTAGACCAGGCGCTGTTCGGCGCTCATGGTGTCGGGGGTAGGAAAGGAAATTCTTGGCATGGTGGCTCCGGGGTTGGTGGCGTCAGATCACGCCGGCGCTGTTCCAGGCCGAGATCTGTTGGGCGTCGAAGCCCAGTTCGGCCAGCACTTCGTCGGTATGCTGGCCCAGCAAGGGCGGCGCCTTGTCGAAGCTGAGCGCGGCCTGGGCAAAGCGCATCGGGCTGCGGATCTGTGGCACCGAACCGGCGCTCGGATGGGCGATGTCGAGCAGCATGCCGCGATGCTTGACCTGCTCGTCCTCGAACACCTGCGGGATGGTATTGATCGGGCTGCAGGGAACGCCGGCGGCGTCCAGCAGGTTGGCCCATTGCTGCATGCCGCGCGTCTTCAACACCTCGGTGATCATCGGCAGCAGTTCGGCCTGGTGGCGCACCCGGTTGCCGTTGCTGGCAAAGCGTTCGTCGCTGGTCCACTCGGGATGGCCGATGACCTGGCAGAACTTGGCGAACTGGCCGTCGTTGCCGACCACCAGCACGATGTAGCCATCGGCGCAGGCGAACACGTCCTGCGGCTGGATGTTGGGATGCTTGTTGCCGGCGCGCCTGGGGGTCTTGCCCGAGATCAGGTAGTTCATGCCCTGGTTGGCGATCGAGCCGACCATCACGTCCAGCATGCCGATGTCGATGTAATCGCCCAGGCCGCTCTGGGAACGCCGCGCCAACGCCGCCAGCACCGCCACCGAGGTGTACATGCCGGTCATCAGGTCGACAATGGGCACGCCCACCTTCTGCGGACCGCCGCCGGGCAGGTCGTCGCGCTCGCCGGTCACGCTCATGAGCCCGCCCATGGCCTGGATCATGAAGTCGTAGGCCGCGTTGTCGGCCTTGGGGCCGGTCTGGCCGAAGCCGGTCACCGAGCAGTAGATCAGCCCGGGATTGATCTTCTTGAGGTCGTCATAGGCCAGCCCGAACTTGGCCAGCGTGCCGACCTTGTAGTTCTCCAGCAGGATATCGGACTGCGCCGCCAGTTCGCGGATGATGCGCTGGCCGTCGCTGCTGTTGAGGTCGACCGTGATGGATCGCTTGCCGCGATTGCAGGCCAGGTAGTAGCCGGCCTCGCGGGTTTCGTTGCCGTCCCGGTCCTTCAGGAAGGGCGGACCCCAGCTGCGGGTGTCGTCGCCCACCCCGGGACGCTCGACCTTGATGACGTCGGCGCCGAGGTCGGCCAGGACCTGTCCCGACCAGGGGCCGGCCAGGATACGCGAAAGATCGAGCACTTTGATATGAGAGAGCGGGCCTGCCATAAAGACTCCGGATAAGCGATTCGAATGAAAAAGGGTGGGGTGCGCCGCCGCCTCAGGTGGCGGCGTCGTCCGGTACCGTGGCGATGGCGGACGGCCGGCGGCAGAAACCGTCGTGCCAGTGCGCCAGTTGCGTGCGGCCGTGGCGCCAGTCGAGGTCGGCGAAACGGTAATCGAGATACGACAGCATGCAGCCGATGGTGAGGTGGCCGATGTCGAAGCCGCTGCCGGCCAGCGCCGGTGCCTCGGTTTCGAGCCGGTCCAGCGCGGTGTCGATCTTGAGCTGGAACGAGGCCAGCCAGTCGGGAAGTTGCCGGGCCGCCGTCTTCATGCGCTCCTGGCGCCAGATCAACAGCACCGACAGCATGCCGTCGCCCAGCGCCTGGCGTCGCAACGCGGTCCAGCGAGCCGGCCCCGCGACCGGGAACAGGCGCGGCCCGTCATGCAGCGTATCGAGATACTCGCAGATCACCGGCGAGTCATACAGCGGCTCGCCCGAGTCCAGCACCAGCGCCGGGATCTGCGACAGCGGGTTGTCGGCCATGATCGCCGGGTTGGGCGTGGCGATGGCGGCCACCGAGCGCACGTACTGCACGCACGACTCGAGTCCGGTTTCCTTGAGCAGGATGACCACCTTGCGCACGAATGGCGAACGTGGCGACCAATGTAGCTTCATGCCGTTTCCTCATCTGTCGATGACCGGTAACGGCAGGCATGCCGTTACTTCAGTCTGATGTCGAGGCGAATCACATCGCCCCGGTAAATACCCCGGCCCACGAACACCACGCGGCCGGCCTGGTCCACCGCCGAGCGCGTGACGTACGCGATGGGCGCATTGAGCGCAATCTGCAGCAGCTCGGCGATCTGCGGATCGGCCGAGCCCAGCGTCAACGTCTGGTGCGCTTCGACGATCTCCAGCCCGGGCAGATCGCGCAGGATGCGCATCGAGGTCTTGGTCTCGAACGACTTCTTCGGGATCCTCTTGCATACCTCGGCGTCGATGTAGACGTCGCCCAGGTAGTACGGCTTGCCGTGGCGCCAGTGACGGCGGCGCCAGTGTTCATAGGCCGGCGCCATCACGCCGATGGCAGCATCGACCGGCGCTGGCGTGAGGCGTTGCCGCGCCGTGAGCACCTCGATGCTGGCGCCTTCCGGCGCCAGCAGTTGGCCCGACCAGTCGGTGGCCACTTCGCACCAGAATTGCTCCTGGGGCTTGCCGATGACGAAGGTGCCCTTGGCGCGATAGCGCGCGATCAGCTTCTCGTGCTCCAGCAGGTCCAGCGCCTGGCGCACCGTGGCGCGTGCCACCTGGCAATCCTCGGCCAGCTCGTCGACCGTCGGGATCTGCTCGCCCACGGCCCATTGGCCCGACTCGACGCGGTTGCGAAACAGGCTCGCCAGTTGCACGTAGCGCGGCACCGCGCTGCGGCTGAAGTCGATCACGGCCTTGCGCGGATCGGACAGCTCGGGGGCGGACGGGCGGACGGTTTGGTTTTTCATCAAAGGCTTTCAGGTGGCGCGCCTTGCGGATCGATCCCGCCATGGCAGTCGGCTCATTATCGCCGAATCAACTGATAGTTCAAGCTTTTGACTTAAGCGACCCGGGCCGTCAACATCCGCCAAACACCGGCTTCCTTTTTTGCAGGAAGGCCTGCATGCCTTCCTTCTGGTCCTGCGTATCGAACAGCATCTGGAAGGCGCGGCGCTCCAATGCCAGCGCCGTCTCCAGCGGTACGTCCTGCCCCTGCTGCATGACCTCGCGGATGGCGCGCACCGCCAGCGGCGGCATGCCGGCGATGGTCGCGGCCAGGGCGCGGGCGGCGTCCAGTGCGCGGCCGTCCTCGACCACGTCCGACACCATGCCCATGGCCAAGGCCTGCTGCGCGCTGACCGGCTCCCCGGTCAGGATCAGCTTCATGGCCTGGTACTTGCCGATGGTGCGCACCAGGCGCTGGGTACCGCCGGCTCCGGGCATGATGCCGACCCGGATCTCGGGCTGGCCAAACCGGGCGCTGGCACCGGCCACGATCAGGTCGCAGCACAGCGCCAGTTCGCAACCGCCGCCCAGCGCATAGCCTTCGACGGCGGCCACCAGCACCTTGTCCGAGGCGCGCAATGCATGGAAGACACGGTCGGTGGCCTGCAGCGTGTGCGAGGTGGGCGTCATGTCCAGCATCTCGCCGATATCGGTGCCGGCGACAAAATACGACCCGGCGCCGGTCAGGATGATGACCCGCAGGTCGGCCTCGCCGGCGAGCGACTGCAGCATGTCGGCCAACAGGTTCTTGACCCGCAGGTTGAGCGCATTGCGGCGCTCGGGACGGTCGATGGTAATGATGGCGATGGCCGGTTGCGGCCGCTCGCACCTCACCGGCGCCCGGCCGCCGTCGCCGGCGTTGTCGATGTCGCTCATACCCGCTCCATCAGCAGTGCAATGCCCTGGCCCACGCCGATGCACATGGTGCATAGCGCATAGCGGCCCTGGCGCAGTTCCAGTTCGCGCAGCGCCGACATCACCAGTCGTGCGCCGCTCATGCCCAGCGGATGTCCCAGGGCGATCGCGCCGCCGTTTGGATTGACGTGTTCGGCGTCGTCCGGCAGGCCCAGCTGGCGCAGCACGGCGATGCCCTGCGAGGCGAAGGCTTCGTTCAGTTCGATGACGTCGAGGTCGGCCACGCCCAGCTTGTGCCGGGCCAGCAGCTTCTGCGTGGCCGGCACCGGTCCCATGCCCATGACGCGCGGCGCCACCCCGGCGCTGGCCATCCCCAGCACGCGTGCGCGCGGCGTCAGGCCCAGGCGCTGCGCCTTGGCCGCCGACGCCACCAGCATCGCCGCGGCGCCATCGTTGATGCCCGATGCATTGCCGGCGGTGACGCTGCCACCGGCCCGGAAAGCCGGTTTGAGCCTGGCCAATTGGTCCAGGCTGGTGTCGCCGCGCGGATGTTCGTCGGTGTCGAACAGCACCGCCTGGCGCCCCTGGCGCACCTGTATCCCGGCGATTTCCTGCGCCAGCCGGCCGCTGGCCTGTGCCCGCGCGGCCCGTTGCTGGCTGCGCCAGGCAAAGGCGTCCTGGTCGGCGCGCGAGATGCCATGGTCGGTGGCGACGTTCTCGGCGGTCTCGCCCAGCGATTCGGTGCCGTACAGCTCGCTCATGCGGGCATTGATCATGCGCCAGCCGATGGTGGTGTCGGCCATCAGCGCTTCGCGGCTGAAGGCCTTTTCGGCCTTGGCCACCACGAACGGCGCGCGGCTCATGCTCTCGACGCCACCGGCCAGGTAAAACTCGCCGTCGCCGGCGCGGATGGCGCGTACCGCGGTGCCGACCGCATCCATGCCGGAGCCGCACAGCCGGTTGACGGTGGAGCCACCGACCTGCAGCGGCAGTTGCGCCAACAGTGCCGCCATGCGCGCCACATTGCGGTTGTCCTCGCCGGCCTGGTTGGCGCAACCGAGGATGACGTCGTCCAGCTGGCCCCAGTCCAGCCCCGGATTGCGTTGCATCAGCGCCAGGATCGGCGCCGCCGCCAGGTCGTCGGCGCGGGTGCCGGACAGCGCGCCGCCGTAGCGGCCGATGGGGGTGCGTACGGCATCGCAGATGAAGGCATCGATGGTCATGGGTGGCGCTCTCCAGTAAAGAATGTGCGGTTCGACAGCGCCATGCGCGCCAGCAGCGGCGAAACCCGATAGCGGTCTTCACCGTAGCCCTGGCCCAGATGGCGGATCACGCGGCCGATATGGGCGATGCCGACCCGGTCGGCCCAGGCCAGCGGTCCAAGCGGGTAATTGACGCCGTTGACCATCGCCAGGTCGACATCGGCGGCCACGGCAATGCCCTGCTGCACGGCATCGGCCCCTTCATTGGCCAGCATGGCCACGGTACGCATGACGACCAGGCCGGGACAGTCGTCCAGCACCACCACCTGCTTGCCGAGGCGACGGAAAAAGGCGATCGCCGTCTGCAGGCTGGCCGGTGGCGCCTGGTCGGCGCGGGCGACGGCGATGGCGCCGGCGCTGCGGTAATCGAGTGCCAGGTCGAACAGCACCTGTACGCCGTCGGCGGCATGTCGCTCGGTGGCGCTGCGGCCATCGGTCAAGGCCAGCGTGACGCCATCCACATGCAGCACGCCGGCGCCATCGGTGACACGCACTGCCAGTCCGGCGTGGTGGGCCAGGTCGATCAACGCGGCGGCCACGCCGAGTTCGCCTTCGGCCGCCACGTCGCGCACCTGTGGCGGTGGTGGCAGGTGGTCGGCGGGCGTGGCAACGGCCGGCGTCGTGGGCGCGACGGCGTCATGATGGTAGAAGCCACGCCCGCTCTTGCGGCCCAGCCAGCCGGCGTCGACCAGCTCCTTCTGCAGCAGGGAAGGCTTGTAGCGCGGGTCCTGGTAGAGCGCGTCGTAGACCGATCTGGTGACGGCATAGTTGATGTCGTGGCCGATCAGGTCCATCAATTCGAAGGCGCCCATGCGAAACCCGCCGGCCTGGCGCAGCACTTTGTCGAGCGTGGCGACGTCGGCCGCGCCCTCGGCCAGCAGGCGCAACGCCTCGCCGTAGAAGGGGCGAGCGATGCGATTGACGATGAAGCCGGGCGTGGAGCTGCAATGCACGGGGATCTTGTTCCAGGCGCGGGCGGTGTCGAAGACCGTCTCGAGCGCCTGCCGGTCGCTGGCCTTGCCGCGCACCACCTCGACCAGGGGCAGGACCGGCGCGGGATTGAAGAAATGCATGCCGACCACCTGCTGCGGTCGTTGCAGGCCGGCGGCGATGGCCGTGATCGAGAGCGACGATGTATTGGAGGCGATGATCGCGCCCGGCTGCAACAGCGACTCGACTTGCGACAGCACCTCGATCTTGACGTCCAGGCGCTCGACGATGGCTTCGATCACCAACGCCGCCGGCGCCAGGTCCTGCAGTGTGCCGCCATGCAGGCGCGCGAGGCGCTCGTCATGCTGTTGCCGGCTGATCCTGCCCTTCTCGAGCAGCCTGCCATAGCTGGCCCTGATCGACGCCAGTGCGTGCGCCAGTGCCGCCGGTGCGGCATCATGCAGCACCACCGGATGGCCGGCATTGAGGGCGACCTGGGCGATGCCGCTGCCCATGGCGCCGGCGCCGATGACGCCGATCGTTTGTTGCGGATGCAGTGCGCTCATGAAAAAGCCTTGCAGGGGATAAGCGGGTTGGACGAAGGCATCGGGCCGACTCAGGCTGCGCGTTTGGGCGGCTTGACGCCGATGAGCAGGGTCACTGCCCCCAGCAGCATCCAGGCGCCGAAGTAGTACTGGCCGGTGGAGAGGCTGCCGGTGGTGCTGGACAGCCAGCCCACCAGCATCGGGCTGAACACGCTGCCGATGCCGGCCAGGGTGCTGAGCAGGGCGATGCCGGCGGCCAGCGCCGTGCCCGACAGGAACTGCGCCGGGATGATCCAGAACGGGCCGGTCAGGCTGAAGGTGCCGGCGGTGACCAGGGTCAGCATCAGCAGCGACAGCGGAATACTGCCCTGCACCGAGGGCAGCGCGATCCAGCCGATGCCGGCGATGACGGACGGGATCGCCACGTGCCAGCGACGTTCGCCGGTACGGTCGGAGTGGCGCGCATTGAGATACTGGAGCACGATGGCGGCGGCAAAGGGGATCGCCGACAGCATGCCGATCATCGAGATGCTCTCGACGCCGGCCTTCCTGATGATGGTCGGCAGCCAGAAGAAGATGCCGCCGGTACCCACCAGCACGGCCACGCCCATGCCCGCCAGCCAGTAGAGCTGCGGGTTGACCAGCGCGTCGCGCAACGAGTGGCCGCCGCTGCGCGGCTTGCCGGCCTGGTCGGCATCCATGTCCGCCTGCACCAGCGCGCGTTGCTCGGGCGAGAGCCACCGGCTTTGGCCGGGTTTGTCATCCAGGTAGAGGTAGGCTGCCACGCCCAGCGCACAGGCCGGCAAGCCCTCGACGATGAACAGCCATTGCCAGCCGCGCATGCCGGCCACGCCGTCGAAGACATGCATCAGCCAGCCGGACAAGGGGCCGCCGATCAGCCCGGCCAGCGGGATGGATGCGGTAAACAGGGCGGTGAAACGGGCCCGGCGCGACAGCGGCACCCAGTAGGTCAGGTACAGCAGCATGCCGGGGAACAGGCCGGCCTCGGCCGCGCCCAGCAAAAAGCGCATGGCATAGAAATAGGTCTGGCTCTGCATGAACGCCAGCGCCGTGCAGAACAGGCCCCACAACACCATGATGCGCAACAGGGTCTTGCGGGCGCCGATCTTCTGCAGCCACAGGTTGCTCGGTACCTCGAACAGGATGTAGCCCACATAGAAGATACCGGCGCCGATACCGTAGATGGCATCGTCAAAGCCCAGGTCCGCCAGGAAATGCAGCTTGGCGAAACCGACGTTGGAGCGATCGATGAACGACACCACGTACACCAGCATCAGCAACGGCATGATGCGCCACAGGATCTTGCCATAGGTGGCCTCGGCCAACGCAGCCTGGTGTGGCACACCCGATTGGCCGGCGCTGCGGGCGCGGTCGGGGGAAAGGGAATCGGCGTTGCTCATCGGGTCTCCACGTTCGTTGTTGTTGTCTGAACGATGCTGCGCAAGGCATGCGCCGCCGGCCTGGCAGGACAGTGCATGCAACCAATAAGATCAAAAGGTCATACTTATGACCTAAGTGGGCAGCATACCCAGCAAGCTTCACGCTGTCAATCGCCACCGATGCTGTCGATGCGCCGATGCCGTCGGCGGTCGGCGCCGCCGCGGGGCGCTTGCGACGCCGGCACGCGCGGCGGCCGTCAGCGCGTCGGTTTTTTCTTCTGCAACTTGAGGTAGGCGCCGAACATGTCGGCCATGGCGTCGCCATAGCGGCGGATGTCCTCGGCGCTGCGCTGGCTGCGCGACAGGTGTTCGCCGACCGTGCCCAGGGTGGTCATGACCAGTTCGCCCGCCAGGTCGCGGGTGGCAGCGTCGACAGAGGGCAGAAGCTCGGCCATGAAGTTGCGCATCACTGCCTCCCAACCCTGGTCGACCTGCCGGGCTTCCAGCGCATCCCGGTATAACGGCGCGGCGTCGTCCAGGGCCATGCGCACCTGGGCTTCGTCGAATTCGGTCTGGATGAACGCATGTACCAGCTTACGCAACCGGTCCAGTGGTGCGCTGCCGGTGTCTTGCAGGATGTCGCACAGCATCTGCGTGGTCTGTTGCCATTCGTCGGCTTGCAGCCGGAACAGGATGGCGGCCTTGTTGGGAAAGTACTGGTACACCGAGCCCACGCTGACCCCGGCCTTTTCGGCCACCCTGGCGGTCGTGAAGCGCGGTGCGCCTTCCTTGACCAAAACCTGAACAGCCGCTTGCAGGATGGCGGCGACGAGGTCGGTCGAACGTGCTTGCTGGGGCGCTTTGCGCAGTGAAATCTGGGGGCGGCGACGATTGGTCATGGGCGGCGATGAATGCGAATAGTCAATGTGACGGATTCGTCAGATACTGAATGTGACGAATTGATCGTATTTTACCCCGGCGCTGCGAAGCGCCCCTTTTCTATTGGATCGACATGAACACACTCGCCACACCCGAAGTCGCCGCCACGCTGCAACGCCTGTTTTCCGAGGCCGCCGTGATATCGCCCGAGAGCAGTCTCTTCCTGTCCCGACTCGACGATGCCGAGCGGGCACGGCTCATGCGCAGCAAGACCGACTATGCCAGCTTCTATCACCAACTGCGGCATTTGCCGCTGGCCGTCTCCAGGCAGACCGGCGAACTGCTGTACATGCTGGCACGCGCCGGCGGTGCCCGTTCGATCATCGAATTCGGCACTTCCTTCGGGGTGTCGGCGCTGTACCTGGCATCGGCCTTGCGCGATAACGGCGGCGGCCGCCTCATCAGCACCGAATTCGAGGCTTCCAAGATCGGGCGAGCGCGTGAGGCGCTGCACGAGGCCAAATTGCTGGACATCGTCGAGCTGCGTGAAGGCGATGCCTTGCAGACCCTGGCCGGCGACCTGCCGGACGAGATCGACCTGCTGTTCCTGGATGGCGCCAAGGGCCTGTATCCGGAAGTGTTGCAGCTGGTGCAAGGGCGACTGCGGCCGGGCGCCATGGTGGTCGCCGATGACGCCGCCACCAACCCGGACTATCAGCAGTACATGCGCCAGGCCGGCAACGGCTATCGGTCCATCCCGCTGGGCGACGGTCTCGAGCTGTCGCTGCGCCTGGGCTGACAACGAAGGCTCGATCAAAGGATTTCCATGACTACCATGAACCATCAACAAGACAATAATGCGCCCGCGGCGGCGCCCACGGTGAACGTGTTCCTCAAGCTGGCACCGATCACGCTGGCGGTGTTCATCGCCTTCATGACCATCGGCATCCAGCTGCCGGTACTGCCCCTGCACCTGCATGCGGCGCTGGGCATGAGCACCACCGTGGTGGGGCTGGTGGTGGGCGCCCAGTTCGTGGCCGCGCTGCTGTCGCGCGCCTGGGCCGGCAACTTCGCCGACCTGCGCGGCGCCAAGCGGGCGCTGCAAGTCGGCGCCCTGAATGCCTCGGCCTCGGGATTGCTGTACCTGGTGTCACTGTCGTTGACCGACACGCCCGCGGCCAGCGTGGCGCTGTTGCTGGCCGGGCGCGTGCTGCTGGCGCTGGGCGAGAGCCTGATCGTCACCGGCACCATGGGTTGGGGCATCGGCCTGGTGGGACCGCACAATGGCGGCAAGGTCATGGCCTGGCTCGGCATGGCCATGTTCGCCGCCTACGCCCTGGGGGCGCCGGCCGGAATCGCGCTCGAGCACCAGTGGGGCTTCGCCGGCATTGCCGCGGCATCGGTGCTGATCCCGCTGGGCGCGCTGGCGGTGGTGGCGGGCGTGCGTGCGGTGCCGCCGACGGCAACCCGGCGCACCCCGTTCTACAAGGTGCTGGGTGCGGTGTGGCGGCCGGGTGTCGGCCTGGCCTTGTCCAGCGTCGGCTTTGGCGTGATCACCGGCTTCATCGCCCTGCTGTTCGCCGCCCACCAATGGGGCAGCGCATCGCTGGCGTTCTCGGCCTTCGGCGCGGCCTTCATCGTCGCGCGCCTCTTGTTCGGCCATCTTCCCGACCGCCTGGGCGGGGCGCGCGTGGCGCTGGTGTGCGTGGTGATCGAGGCGATCGGTCAGTGGCTGATCTGGGATGCGCATAGCGCATCGAGCGCCTACTGGGGGGCTGCCTTGACCGGCTTCGGCTATTCGCTGGCCTTCCCGGGCTTCGGCGTGGAGGCAATGCGACGCGCGCCGGCGCAGGCGCGCGGGCTGGCCATGGGCGCGTATGTCGCCTTCCTCGATATCGCGCTGGGGGTTGCCAGCCCGCTGGCCGGCTGGCTGGCCACTTCCCAGGGCGTGGCATCGGTCTACCTGGGCGGCGCGGTCGCAGCGGCGTTGTCGTTCCTGGTGGCGCTGCTGCTGATGCTGCGCGCGCCCGGCACGGCCGGGCATGGCTAGCCGTCCCGGGTGCCAGCCTGGCGCAAACGGTCGCGCCATCGACCGGCTGTCGATGGCGGCATCCCGGACAGCAGCAGGCGTGGGAAGGTGAACAGATCGCAGGCACCAGTAGCGTGGTGGCGCGCTGCGCAGTCCAGGGGCCTGGCGCGCAGTGCGGGCCGGCATCGGGCAAGCTACTTGACTGGCGCCGGAGCGGGGCATATTATGCATACACATCGTTGCATATGCATATATAAGCCGACCCATGAGCAAAGACCTTTGCACCTGTTCGCCGCTGCGTCGCCTGACCCGTCGCATCACGATCATCTATGACCATCACCTGGCGGCCGACGCCTTGACCATCACGCAGTACTCGCTGATCAGTCGCATCGGCCGTGTGCCGGTGGCCAATCCCGAGCTGGCGGTGGTCATGGGCATGGACCGCAGCACCTTGTCGCGGGCGCTCAAGCCCCTGATCGCGGCCGGCTGGATCGAGACCTTCGACCCGCCTGCCGAGGCCCATCTCGACAAGCGTTCGTTCGTGCTGCAACTGACGGCCGCTGGTCGGGCCAAGCTGGACCAGGCGCGCCCGAACTGGCAACGCGCGCAAGACGAGATCGATCGATTGCTGGGGCCGGAATTGTCGGATCGCCTGGACCAGGCGGTGAGCGACTCCTACCAGCGGCTGCAACCGGAATGAATACCGGCTATCCGCGATCGCGCCTGGCTACATCCATCACAACGCCTTTCCCGCCAAACCTCCACTTTTCGCTCCCATGAACAAGCTCACTCAATCGCTCGCCAATACCGTGGCGGCCCGGTTCCACTACGCGTGGATCGTGGTCGGCGTGATCTTCCTGGTCCTGCTTTGCTCGGCCGGCATCCGTGCCACGCCTTCGGTCATGATCCTGCCGCTGGAGCAGGAATTCGGCTGGAGCCGCTCCACCATTTCCATGGTGATCTCGGTCAACATCGCGCTGTACGGCCTGATCGGCCCGTTCTCGGCGGCCGCCATGCAACGCTTCGGCATACGGAGCGTGGTGCTGGCGGCGCTGGCCTTATTGGCCTTGGGCACGGCCTTGAGTACGTTGATGCAGATGCCGTGGCACATGTTGCTGTCGTGGGGGCTGCTGGTGGGCGTGGGCACCGGGGTGGCCGCCAATACGCTGGGCGCCACCATCGTGGGACGCTGGTTCGAGAAGCGGCGCGGCCTGGCCATGGGCCTCTTGACCGCCAGCGCCGCCACCGGCCAGATGGTGTTCCTGCCGCTGATGGCGGCGATGGTGGGGGCCTACGGCTGGCGCTCGGTGGCGATCCTGGTGTCGGTGGTGGCGCTGCTGGCCATTCCGCTGGTGTGGCTGCTGCTGCCGGAAAGTCCCTCGGCCATCGGCACCACCATGCTGGGCCAGGCCGACGATCATCAGGAACCGACGCCGACCCGCAAGAATCCGTTGGCGATTGCCTTCGGCGCACTGCGCACCTCGGCCCGCATGCCAGACTTCTGGCTGCTGTTCTTGAGCTTCTTCGTTTGCGGCCTGTCCACCAACGGCTACATCGGCACCCAGTTCATCGCCATGTGCAACGACTATGGCATCAATGAAGTCGGCGGCGCGTCGATCCTGGCCGCGATGGGCCTGCTGGACCTGGTCGGCACCACGCTGTCGGGCTGGCTGTCGGATCGCTACAATCCGCGCGTGCTGCTGTTCTGGTATTACGGCCTGCGCGGCATCGCCCTGATCTTCCTGCCGTATGCCTTCGGCCTGCAGTACTACGGCCTGGCCATCTTCGCCGTCTTCTATGGCCTGGACTGGATCGCGACCGTGCCGCCCACGGTACGCCTGGCCAACGACGTCTTCGGTCGCGCAGCCGCTCCGATCGTGTTCGGCTGGATCGTCGCCGGTCACCAGCTGGGCGCGGCCACCGCCACCACCGTGGCTGGCTATCTGCGGGCCACGCTGGGCAACTACACCTTGTCGTCGATCCTGATGGGCGTGGCCTGCCTGGTGGGCGCCGTGCTGGTGTTGCGCATCAAGGGCCAGCAGGCCATGCCGCATCCCGCCACGGCCTGAGCCCATCGCATGGGTCGATGGCCGGCATAAGCACGGCGCATGAAGCGTCGTGCCAAAGCTGGCTATACTGCCCGGCGACCCAACAGCGGGGAGCCGCGCATGAGCACCAGCACCGATACGCCTCCGATGAGCTCACCCGGCGCGCGCCCGTTGCTGCCGCTGGTGGGGATCATCTTCTGCGAGTTCCTGTCGATCGGCATTCCGCTGCCGGCGCTGCCGTTGCATGTCAATGGCGGGCTCGGGTACAGCGCCCTGGTGGTGGGCTGGGTGGTCGGCATCCAGTCGTTCTCGACGATTCTTTCACGTCAATTCTCCGGTTCCTATTGTGATCGCCACGGCCCCCGGCGCGCGGTATGCGTCGGCTTGCCGCTGGCCGCCGCGGCCGGGCTGCTGTACCTGGCCTCGACCTGGATCGCCGATCCGGGCGCGAGCCTGGCGGTGTTGATCCTCGGCCGCCTGCTGATGGGACCAGCCGAGAGCCTGTATCTCACCGGCGCCATGACCTGGGGTATCGGACGCCTGGGGGTGGCCGGTACCGGGCGCGTGATGGCCTGGCAGGGCATGGCGATGTTCGCCGCGCTGGGCCTGGGCGGGCTGGTGGGCGTGGGCCTGCAGGAACGCTTCGGGTTTGCCGGCGTGGCCGGCGTCACCATCGCGCTGCCGCTGCTGGGCTGGGCCGTTGCCGCCGCGCTCGAGCCGCTGGCGGTCGTGCGGGGGCACGGCGATGGATTGCCGTTCGCAGCGGTGCTGCGCCTGATCGGGCGCTTCGGCATGGCCGCGGCCTTGAGCACGATGCCTTTCGCCATCCTTACCAGTTTCCTGGTGCTGCTCTACAGGCATCACGACTGGAGCGGGGCGGGGCAGGCCATCTTCGGCTTCTCGGCCGGCTTCATCGCGGTGCGGCTGCTGTTTGCCCATCTGCCCGAGCGCCTGGGCGCGCACCGGGTTGCGGTGGCGTCGGTGGCCATCGAACTGTGCGGCCAATTGTTGCTCTGGTCGGCGCCGCATCCGACGCTGGCGCTGGTGGGCACGGTCGTGACCGGGATCGGATTCTCGCTGGTGTTTCCATCGATGGGCTTGCAGGCCATGGCCCGCGTGCCGGCCCATTCGCGTGGACTGGCGATCGCCGGTTTCATGGCCTGCGTGGATGTGGCCGCAGGACTGACCGGGCCGGTGGTGGGCATGGTCATCGGGTGGGCCGGCTATCCGAGCGCGTTTTTCAGTGGGGCGCTGGCCTGCGTGGCGGCATTGATGGTGATGACGCGCCCGCGCCGGGGCTGACGGCCGGGCAGTGTCGATGCACCCGGGCACGGCCCCGGCGATGCGGGACCGTGGCTTGGGTCAATCCCAGGTCGGCGCGAAGTCCGGATTGGCCAGGCGCTCGCCACGGTCCAATGCAGCGATGGCTTTCATCTCGGCGTCGCTCAGCTTGATCCCGGTGGCCTGCAGGTTGCTCTCCAGGTTGGCCCGGCGGGTCGACGAGGGGATCACCGCAAAGCCTTGCTGCAGCGACCAGGCCAGTGCCACCTGTGCCGCCGACACGCCATGCCTGGCGGCGATCTCGGCCAGCGTGGCGTCCTGCATCACCTTGCCGTAGGCCAGCGGCATGTAGGCCGTGAGGTGGATGTCGTGCGCACGGGCGAACTCGACCACCTTGCGGTTCTGCAGGAAAGGATGGATCTCGACCTGGTTGGTGGCGATCTCGTGCGCGCCCACGGTGGCGATGGCGGCCTGCAGGTGGGCGATAGTAAAGTTGGAGACCCCGATCAGGCGCGTCAGGCCCTGCTGCTTGGCCTCGGCCAGCGCCGCCATGTAGTCGGCCACGGGCAAGGCGTCATCCGGTGACGGCCAGTGGATCAGCGTCAGGTCGACCTGGTCCACGCGCAGCTTGTGCAGGCTTTCCTTGAGGCTGTCGACCAGGCGCTCGCGCGCCAGGTTCTCGGTCCAGATCTTGGTGGTGATGAACAACTGCTCGCGTGCCACGCCGGCGGCGGCCACGGCCTGGCCGACCTCGGCTTCGTTGCCATAGATCTGGGCCGTGTCGATGTGGCGGTAGCCCAGCGCCAGGCCGGCGGTGACCGAGTCGATCACCTGCTGGTCCTTGAGCCGGAAGGTGCCCAGGCCGAATGGAGGTATCTTGTTGGTAGTCATGCATATCCTTTCTTGGGTAACGAACGCCAGTATCACGCAGCGGGCGCTGGTCAGAAACCGGTCTGGTCACAAAACATTATTGAGGCGCGGTCAACAGTGCAAACGCAGGTTGTCGCTTTGGTAACGCTAACAGCCCGATGCTAGAATGCGCGCATGGTCGACACCGCTTTTCCTCCTTCCGTTCCAGCCGATGCCGAGCCGCGCCGCCGGGGTAGCCGCAAGAGCGCCGGCGGCATCACGCTGCGCGATGTGGCGCAATTGGCCGGCGTGGCGCCGATCACTGCCTCGCGCGCGCTCAATACGCCGCAGGCGGTGTCGCCCAGGGTGTTGCAGAAGGTGCGCGAAGCGGTCGAGCGCACCGGCTACGTGCCGAACCTGCTGGCCGGCGGCTTGGCGTCCAGCAAGAGCCGGTTGGTGGCGGTGGTGGTGCCCACGGTGATCGGCCCGGTATTCCAGGGCATCGTGCATACGCTCACCGAAACCCTGGCGGCGGCCGGTTACCAGGTCATGCTGGGCCAGAGCGGCTACGAGAATTCGCGCGAGGACGCCTTGCTGGAGGCGATCATCGGGCGCCGGCCCGATGGCGTGGTGCTGACCGGCATCATGCGTTCGCCCGAGGCCCGCAAGCGCCTGCTGGCCAGCGGCATTCCGGTGGTCGAGACCTGGGACCTGACACCCAACCCGATCGACATGCTGGTCGGGTTCTCGCATGAAGAGATCGGTCGCGAAGTGGCGCGCTACCTGCATCGCCTCGGCCGCAAGCGGGTGGCGGTGGTGGGCGGGCGCGACGAGCGCAGCCAACGCCGCATGAATGCCTTCGCCGAGCAGGCCGTGGCGCTGGGCATGGGGGCCGGCGACGGCGTGCCGATGCATGGCGTGGTCGCCCCGACCACGCTGGGCCAGGGCCGCGCCGGGCTGGTCGAACTGTTGCAGCGCCAGCCGGCCATCGATGCCGTCTTCTGCAGTTCCGACCTGCTGGCGCTGGGCGTGATGATCGAGGCCCAGGCGCGCGGCATGGCCATTCCGCGACAACTGGCGCTGGTCGGCTTCGGCGACCTCGATTTCGCCCGCGACCTGCAGCCGCAACTGACTACCGTGCGCATCGACGGCACCGCCATCGGCCAGCGCGCGGCGCGTTTCATCATCGACCGCGCCAACGGCGTCGAGATCGCCCAGCCGGTGCTCGATGTCGGCTTTTCCATCATTAGCCGCCACAGCGCGTAGGTTGCCCGCCACTTCCGGCAGCAAGCATTGCTGCGGCGCGGCATAATGGCGGATTGCCTCATCTTGCGCTGCGTGTCTCCATGGAAAAGATCATTGTCTACATCATCCCGGTGTTCCTCGTGCTCATCGGCGTGGAGTTCGCCTACGGCTATCTGCGCCGTCGCAACACCTATCGCCTGGCCGATGCGCTCAGCAGCCTGAGCCAGGGCGTCATCGGGCAACTGGTCGGCCTGGTCACGCAGCTGTTCCAGATCGGCCTGTACAGCATGGTCTATCGCGCCGTGGCGATCTTCCCGGCGGCGCGCTTCTGGCAGGGGGCGCTGGGCTGGCTGGCGGCAATCGTGCTGTTCGACTTCTTCGATTACTGGCTGCACCGCATGGGCCACGAGAATTCGCTGATGTGGGCGGCGCACGCGGTGCACCATCAAAGCCAGGATTTCAACCTGAGCACCGCCTTGCGCCAGGAGAGCACGGTAGTGCTGATCGGCTGGCTGTTCTACCTGCCCATGGCGGTGCTGGGCGTGCCACCCGAGCAATTCGCCATCGCCGGCCTGGTGGTGCTGGTCTACCAGTTCTGGATCCATACCGAACACATCGGCAAGCTGGGCTGGTTCGACCGGGTGTTCTCGTCTCCCTCCAACCATCGGGTCCACCACGCCGTCAACGACCAGTACCTGGACAAGAACTACGGCGGCATGCTGATCATCTGGGACCGGCTGTTCGGCACCTTCGCCGAGGAGCGCGAGCCCTGCGTGTATGGCACCCGCACCCCGCTCAACAGCTGGGACCCGTTGTGGGCGATCTCCAGCGGCTACTGGCAACTGGCGCACAGTGCCGCGGCGATGCCACGCTGGCAGGATCGCCTGAGGATCTGGTTCAAGCCGCCCGGCTGGCTGCCGCCCGGCATGCCCGCCAGCGGGCCGGCGTTCGACCTCGATGCCGCGCGCCAGCGCTACGAGATTGGCCTGCCGCGCTGGGCCAATGCACTGGCCATCGGCCAGTTTGCGCTGTTGCTGGGGGCCGCCGCGGCGCTGTTATGGGTCGCCGACGACGCATCCTACCTGCATCTGCTGGCTGCCAGCGCCGCCTGCCTGGTGGCGTTCTGGGCGCTGGGCGCGTTCCTGCAGCGGCGCCTCGGCGCCTTGGCCATGCTGGGCATCGACCTGGCGGCGGTGGCGGCTGCCTGGCTCGCCCTGAGCTGATTGCCCCCGCTCGACATGCCTTGCGGCAAGCGTTGACATTCAAAATTGGTACCGCTACCATTCAAACGACCTGATTTGGTACCGCTACCAAATCAACATACCAGCAACCGTGTCGATCTCGCCGTGCGCGGCCAAAGGAGTCAGCATTGAGCACCAGCCCATTGGCGGTCGCAGGCCGCGGCGCCCCCATCGTGGTCGACATGCGGGTGATCCCGGTGGCCGGCCACGACAGCATGCTGTTGAACCTGTCCGGCGCCCACGGCCCCTACTTCACCCGCAATATCGTGATCCTCACCGACAGCGCCGGCCATACCGGCGTGGGCGAGGTGCCGGGCGGCGAGGCCATCCGCCAGACGCTGGAGGACGCTCGCAGCCTGGTGGTAGGGCAGTCGACGGGCAACTGGCAGGCGATCCTCAATCGCGCCCGCGGCGCCTTTGCCGAGCGCGACAGCGGCGGACGTGGCCTGCAGACCTTCGACTTGCGCATCGCCGTGCATGCCGTGACCGCGCTGGAGGCGGCGCTGCTGGACCTGCTGGGCCAGTTCCTGGCGGTGCCGGTGGCCGCGCTCCTGGGCCAGGGGCAGCAACGCGACGAGGTCGAGATGCTGGGCTACCTGTTCTATGTGGGCGATCGTCGCCAGACCGACCTGCCGTACCAGTCGGGCGCCGACGCCGAGGACGACTGGCAGCGCCTGCGCCATGAGGCAGCCCTGACGCCGCAGGCCATCGTGCGCCTGGCCGAGGCGGCCTACCAGCGTTACGGCTTCAACGATTTCAAGCTCAAGGGGGGCGTCATGCGGGGCGAGGAAGAGATCGCTGCCGTCACCGCCCTGGCCGAGCGGTTTCCGCAGGCGCGCATCACGCTGGACCCCAACGGCGGCTGGCTGCTCAAGGATGCCATCAGGCTGTGCCGCGACCAGCATCATGTGCTGGCCTATGCCGAAGACCCGTGCGGCGCCGAGGACGGCTACTCCGGCCGCGAGGTGATGGCTGAGTTCCGCCGCGCCACCGGCTTGCAGACCGCCACCAACATGGTGGCCACCGACTGGCGCCAGATGGGCCATGCGATCTCGCTGCAATCGGTCGATATCCCGTTGGCCGACCCCCACTTCTGGACCATGCAGGGTTCGGTGCGGGTGGCGCAGATGTGCCACGAATGGGGCCTGACCTGGGGTTCCCATTCCAATAATCACTTCGATATCTCGCTGGCGATGTTCACCCATGTGGCAGCCGCCGCGCCGGGACGCATCACCGCCATCGACACGCACTGGATCTGGCAGGACGGCCAGCGCCTGACGCAGGCGCCGCTGCAGATCGTGGGCGGGCGGGTCAGGGTACCCACCGCGCCGGGCCTGGGCGTGCAGCTCGACATGGCGCAGGTGGAAGCGGCGCACCAGCTGTATCGCAACATGGGACTGGGCGCGCGCGACGATGCGGTGGCGATGCAATACCTGATCCCGGGCTGGACATTCGATCACAAGAGGCCTTGCCTGGTGCGCTGACTTCGCGTTCGGCGCCACCAGGCGGCCCTCACCCACAAGAGCGTCCACAGGCGCCGGTTCGCACTCTTTCCAGTCAACAGAAGCATCGAGTCCTTCAGAGGAGACACGCTCGTGAGCCATCCATCCATGCCGGCCGGCGCTGCCGAACCGGCCAATCTCGTCCTTACCGGTGCGGTGGCCAAGATCAAGTGGCGCATCCTGCCGCTGTTCGTGGTGATGTTCATCGTCAACTATATCGACCGCGTCAACATCGGCTTCGTGCGCACCCACCTGGCAGCCGATTTGGGTATCGGGGCGGCCGCCTTCGGCCTGGGCGCGGGCCTGTTCTTTGTCGGCTATGCGCTGTTCGAGGTGCCATCCAACATGTTGCTGCAGCGCTACGGCGCCAAGGCATGGCTGACCCGGATCATGTTTACCTGGGGCCTGGTGGCGGCGCTGATGGCCTTCGTGCATAGCGAGACCAGCTTCTACTTCATGCGCTTGCTGCTGGGCGTGGCCGAGGCCGGGTTCTTCCCGGGCGTGGTGTATTACTTTACGCAATGGTTGCCCAACCACGAGCGCGGACGTGCGATGGCGGTGTTCCTGTCGGGCTCGGCGATTGCCTCCATCCTGTCGGGGCCGGTCACCGGGGCCTTGCTGATGGTGGAGGGTAGCGGCCTGCATGGCTGGCAATGGATGTTCCTCATCGAGGGTGGTGTCTCGATGGCCCTGTGCGTGGTGGTGTGGGTGATGCTCGATTCGACGCCGCGCGATGCCAGGTGGCTGCAGCCGGACGAACGCGACGCGGTGGCGGCGGTGATCGCCGCCGAGCAGCAGGAGCGCGCCGCCAGTCGCGGGCCGCAGGTTTCGGTGCTGGGCCTGCTGCGCGACCCGCAGATAGTGCTGTTCTGCTTCATCTACTTCGCCATCCAGCTGACCATCTACGGCGCCACCTTCTGGCTGCCGACCATCATCAAGAAGATGGGCCAGTTCAACGACTTCCAGGTCGGCCTGTTCAATTCGATTCCCTGGATCGTGTCGATCCTGGCCATGTACTGTTTCGCGGTGCTGGCCGGGCGTTTCAGGAACCAGCAGGCATGGGTCGCGCTGACGCTGGTGATCTCGGCCATCGGCATGTGCATCTCGGCCTTCAGCGGGCCGGTGGTGGGGTTTGTCGCGGTGTGCTTTGCGGGGATCGGTTTCAAGGCCGCGTCGTCGTTGTTCTGGCCGATTCCGCAAGGCTATCTCGATGCCCGCATCGCCGCGGCGGTGCTGGCGCTGATCAACTCCCTGGGCAACCTGGGCGGCTTCTTCGCCCCGGCCACGTTCGGCTACCTGGAGCAGAAGACCGGTTCGATCCAGGGCGGCCTGTATGCGCTGTCGGGCGCATCGCTGGTGGCGGCGATGCTGGTCTTCCTGGCGCGCACCAGGCCGCAGGCCGAGGTCGGCGCGGCGCCCGGGCAGGGCGCGGGCGCCAAGCGCACCGTCTGACGCACGCCAGGTCGCCGGGGCATGACGCCGGCGGCCTAGATGGATTTCTCCCGGGGACCGCTCCTCGTTTGCGCTCCCTGTCGGGGGCGCTTTTCTTTTTGGGCGTACCACCCCATCTGGCCAAGCAGGGCGCGCAGCGCAAATCTATAATGATCGCGCCGCCACTTGCCAATTGCGCCATGGAAACCCTGTATCACCTCATCGAGCAATACGGATTGCTGCTGGTCTTCGTCAACGTGCTGGTCGAGCAGCTCGGCGCGCCAGTGCCTGCCTATCCGACCCTGATCATCACCGGTGCCATGGCGCAGGGGGGCCGGTATCCCGCCGCCCTGCTGCTGGTGGTGGCCGTGGTGGCCGCCTTGATCGCCGACTTCACCTGGTACCTGGCCGGCCGTCGCTATGGACGGCGCGTGATGGCGCAACTGTGCCGTATTTCGCTCTCGCCCGACTCCTGCGTGCGCCAGACCGAGTCGATCTACCTGCGCTGGGGCGCGCGCTCGCTGCTGGTGGCCAAGTTCATTCCGGGTTTCGCCTCGATCGCCAGCGCGCTGGCGGGCACCATGGGTACGCGCCGCTCCAGTTTCCTGCTGTATGACGCCGTCGGCAGCGCCTTGTGGGCGGGCCTGGGCATCTTCCTCGGTTCGCTCTTCTCCAGCGCAGTCGATGACCTGCTCGACGTGCTGGGGCAACTGGGACATTACGGCATGATGCTGGTGGCAGTGGCGCTGGCGATCTTCGTGGCCAACAAGTGGTGGCAGCGGCGGCGCTTTCGCAGGTCGCTGGAGATGGCACGCATCACCGTCGACGAATTGAGCAACCTGCTCGACCAGGGCATGGCCCCTACCATCATCGACGTGCGTTCGCCATTGTCGCAGCAGGGCGGGCGCATACCGGGCGCGCTCACCATCTCCAACCAGGAGATCCAGACCTTCGCCTTCGATGGTCCGGTCGAGGGCGAGGTGGTGGTCTATTGCGCCTGTCCCAACGAGGCCTCGGCGGCCATGGTGGCGCGCCAGTTGATGCGGCGCGGCTATACCAAGGTGCGGCCGCTGACCGGCGGCATCGATGCCTGGGTGGCGGCCGGCTACGCGATCGACGTCTGAATCGCGGTGCCCTGGCGAACCGTCTTAGTGACCGGGGTCTTCTCGCAGATCTCGGCCAGCCGGGTCAGTTGCTCCGGGCTCAGGGGGTTGCCGAAGCTGATCGTGCGGCTGATGTTCTCGAGCCCGGCCTCGTCGCGTCCGAAATGGGCATCGACATCGATGCTGCCCAGGTCCCAGCCCTTGCGGTCGGCATACATGCGCAAGGTCAGCGAAGTGCAGGAAGCCAAGGCCGCCAGCAGCAGTTCGTAGGGCGCCGGGCCGGTATCCTGGCCGCCGTTGCTGGCCGGCTCGTCTGAGTTGAGTTGGTGGCTGCGTGCCTTGATCTGCTGGGCGTAGCCGGCGCTATTGTGCAGTGTGACGTGGGCCATGCAAGTTCTCCAAACGGGTTCATGTCGGTCAATGGCCGATTGTGGCACATCGGCGCCGTGCCGGTCGATTAGGCCATCGGCGCGCATAGGTGCTATGCCGCCGCAGCGCTTAATCGCACGCGCATGGCTTCCTATAATCGGTGTTCGATAACCCAGGAGACCGCCATGCTGATGAATGCCACGCAATCCACGCCCGCTGCGGGCACCCGTAACAAATCGGTGTATCAACCGACGCAGGAAGGACTGATCTTTCCGCAGGAACCGGTCTTCGAGACCGTCGCCGCCGAGCGCCAGCACCGCAAGCAACGCCTGGCGGCGGCTTGCCGCCTGTTTGCCAAGCACGGTTTTTCGTTCGGCTTCGGCGGCCACCTGACGGTGCGCGACCCGGAACATCCGGAGCTGTTCTGGACCAACCCCATGGCGGTGCCGTTCTCGATGGTCAAGACCTCGATGCTGGTGCTGGTGGATCACCAGGGGCGCGTGGTCGAAGGCAAGTACGCCATCAACCAGGCCGGCTATGTACTGCATTCGGCCATCCACGAACAGAATCCCGACATCATCGCCTCGTGCCACGCCCACACCGTGCACGGTGGCGCCTGGGCCGCCTTCGGACGTCCGCTGTCGCCGGTGACCCAGGACGCCTGCATGTTCTATGGCGACCATGCGGTGCTGGGCGAAGGTGCCGGCAAGGTCCCGGTGTCGGCCGAGTCGGGCAACCCGGTGGCCCTGGCGTTTGCCCGCAACAAGGCCATCATCCACCAGAACCACGGGCTGCTGGTGGCCAGCCGCCACAGTATCGACGATGCCTGCTGGCACTTCATCGTGCTCGACCATTGCTGCCGCATGCAACTGATGATGGAGGCGGCCAAGGAGATCCGGCCCATCGAGATCGATCCCAAGTTCGCGGCCTACTCGCGCGAGCACCTGGGCAACGAATTCATCGGCTGGCTGCATTTCCAGACCCTGTTCGCCGAGATTTCGCATCTGCAGCCGGACCTGTTCGACTGAACGCGCCTGCACCAGGCCAGACCCGAAGGGGCAGGCGACAGGCTGCCGACCCGCCCCGATAACAAGAAATAGCCATCCGCCAACAAGGAGACAAACATCATGACCACCGCCATCAACAGCGGCGCCCTGGCGCACGCCGATGCCGCCGATATCTACAAGAAAGCGTACTGGCGGCTATTGCCGCTGATCCTGGCCTGCTACCTGGTGGCGTACCTGGACCGCGTCAACGTCGGCTTCGCCAAGCTGCAGATGCTCGATGCGCTCAAGTTCGACGACGCCATCTACGGCCTGGGGTCGGGCATCTTCTTCATCGGCTACCTGATCTTCGAAGTGCCCAGCAACATGATCCTGCGCCGGGTCGGCGCGCGCGTTGGATCGCCGCATCATGATCACCTGGGGCATCGTCTCGGCTGCCATGCTGATGGTGCACACGCCCATGCAGTTCTACATCGCGCGCTTCCTGCTGGGCGTGGCCGAAGCCGGTTTCGCCCCCGGCATCATGTACCTGCTGACCTTGTGGTTCCCGGCGCGACGGCGCGGTCGTGCCATGGCGCTGTACGTGATGGGGGCGCCGCTGGCCTTCATCATCGGCGGGCCGCTGTCGGGCTGGATTCTGGACGCGTTCCAGGACGTGCAGCCGCTGGCGGCCTGGCAATGGCTGTTTCTGGTGGAAGCCATCCCGGCGCTGGTGCTGGGCGTGATGGTGTATTTCTGGCTGGCCGATGACTTTCGCAAGGTGAGCTGGCTGACCGCAGCCGAGAAGGACCGCATCGACAGCGACCTGCGGGCCGAGAACGCCGACAAGGTCGAGCACGGCAGCGTGCGCGCGTTCCTGGGCAGCCGCCAGTTGTGGGTGTTCGTGCTGATCTACTTCTGCCTGATCATGGGCCTGTACGCGGTGGGGTTCTGGATGCCATCGCTGATCAAGCGCGCCGGGGTGGCCGATCCGTTTCATATCGGCCTGTACTGCGCCATTCCCAATATCGTGGCCGCCATCGCGCTGTACCTGTCGGGCCGGGGCGCCGACCTGTCCGGCCGGCGTCGCCTGTACTTCGCCGGCATGCTCACGCTGGGCGCCGTCGGCCTGGCACTGGCGATGCTCATCGATGGCGGTCCGTTGACCACCGTGGCCTGCCTGTCGCTGGCCGCCGCCGGCGTGTATTCGTGCATCAGCCTGTTCTGGGCGCTGCCCACCAGCATGTTCGTGGGGGCATCGGTGGCCGCGGCGCTGGCCTTCGTCAATTCGTTCGGCAACATCGCCGGCTTCGTCTCGCCTTACCTGGTGGGCTGGCTCAATGTCAGCACCGGGCGCAGCGACGTCGGCATGTATATCATCGGCGCGGTGATGGTGCTGGGCGCGATGGTGACCATGCTGCTGCCGCGCCATCTCGACAAATAGCGTCTTGGCATGGCCGGTTGCCGGCCGCCCCTCGGGGCGGCCTTTTGGTCGCCGCTCAGCTGGCCCAGGGCGGGTTGGCGAACCGGTCCACCAGGAAGTTGACGAACCCGCGTACCCGCGGATGAACATGGCGGTCCTTGGCATAGACGGCGTAGATGGCGGTGTCGTCCGGTGCCTGGAATGGCCTCAGCAGGGGCACCAGTTTCCCGCTGCGGATGGCCGGCAGCGCGAAGTGCTCGGCCATGCGCGTGATGCCCACGCCGGCCAGTACCATCTCGACCGACGACATGCCACTGGTGAAGCGGAAATTGCCCTTGATCTCGAGGCTGCTGCGCTGGCCGTCGATGATGAAGGGCCACTGGTTGAGGTGGTCCATCGGCGCTTCCCATTGCAGGCAGTTATGCCGCAGCAGGTCCGACGGCAGCTCGGGCTTGCCATGGCGCGCGATGTAGGCCGGCGAGGCCACGATCACGCGCTGCAGGTGGCACAGCTTGCGCGAGAGCAGCATCGAATCCTGCAGGTGACCCATGCGGATGGCCACGTCGAAGCCGCTGCCAATGATGTCGACCAGCGTGTCCGACAACGATAGCCGCACCTTCACATTGGGATACTGCGCCATGAACTGCGGCAGCAGCGGCACCACCTGGTCCATGCCGAACGAGGTGGCGGCGGTGATGCGCAGGTCGCCCGAGGCGGCCGCGCCGCCCGGCGCCACCTGTCCCTCGGCCAGGTCGATCTCGCCCAGGATGCGATTGCACGACGCCAGGAAGATCTTGCCTTCCTCGGTCAGGCTGACCTGGCGCGTGGAACGCCGCAGCAAGGCCACGCCCAGTCGTCGTTCCAGGTTGGTCATGGTGCGGCTGACGAAGGGTTGTCCGGTTTCCAGCGCCTGGGCGGCGGCGGTGAAGCCGCCATGCTCGGCCACCGCCTTGAATACCTGCATCTCGAGCAAGCGTTCGTCTTTCATCGGGTGTCTCGGTGATTTGATCGGTCGCGGCGCCTTATGGTGGCGCCTGGCGTCGATCATATCAGCCAAATCGATACCGTTGGGGCCGCGCGCCGTGCCCGACGCGATTGCCGTTTATGATGGCTGCCGTCATCCAATTTGCTCAATCGCAGGGGCGGGCGGACGCCACCCGCTGCATCCCATGGAGTGGTAATGCAAGACTATCGCAAACTGTTCGACCTGAGCGGCAAGGCCGCTGTCGTCATTGGCGCGGCCTCCGGCATCGGGCGCGCATCGGCCGAGGCCATCGCCAGCCTGGGCGGCCGGGTGATCTGCGCCGACGCCGACCTGGCCGGCGCCGAGGCGACCGCCGCCGGGATCGTCGCCGCCGGCGGCCAGGCCGAACCCTATCGGATCAACGCCGCCGACGGCGCCGAGATCGAAGCGCTGGCCCAATATGCGATGAAGCAGGGGCACATCGACATTGCCGTGAGCACGCCCGCGCTGAACATCCGCAAGTTGATCGTCGACACTACCGAAGAAGAATACGACCGGGTGATGAACCTGAACCTGAAGGGCGGGTTCAATTTCCTGCGCAGCTTCGGGCGGCCGATGATGGAGCAGGGCAGCGGCAGCATCATCGCCTGTTCATCGATGCGCGCCGTGACCATCGAGCCCGGACTGGGTGTGTACGCCGCCTCGAAGGCGGGCATCGAACAACTGGTCAAGGCCTTCGCCGCAGAGGCGGGGCCGTATGGCGTGCGGGTCAACGCGGTCATGCCCAGCATCATCGAGACGCGGCTGACGGCGCCCTTGAAGGAGCGTGCCGATATCTTCAAGACCTATGCCGGGCATACGGTATTGAACCGCTGGGGACAACCTTCCGAGGTGGGCGCGGCGGTGGCCTTCCTGGCCTCCGATGCGGCCAGTTATATCTCGGGCAGTTCGCTCTCGGTCGATGGCGGCTGGACTGCCATCGATGGTCCGCCAACGGGACTGACGGCGACCCGGCCCTCGAGTTGAGCGCGGGGCCGGTCGTTTTCGATACTTTCGTCGAATTGCCGGGGCGGAATCGATCGGGGTCATGAGGACCAACACAATGCATGCTTTTTTTCAGGGGGCATGCATGCAGATCGAAGACCAAGCCCGGCCGTGCGCCGGCACTGCGCTGGGCGCGGCCGGGGCGCCGCTGTCGTCGCGCCCGCGTCGCAGCGCCGCCAACCAGGAGATCGACCAACCCGAGGGCGTTCACGTGAGCCTGGGCGCACACGCCGGGCCACCTGTGACCGAGGTCTACGCCCCCTCGACGACGGTGCGCGCCGGAGGGGCCGGCGACTCCACTGCATTGCTGCGCGCACAGCAGCTGGAACGGCTCAAGCTGAGCCTGGCGGCGGACTATCCCGATGTACGGCGGGCAGCGGCCATGGCCATTCGCGACCGTCTCATCCAGGAGCACTTCATCGAGCTCGACCCCGATCGCACGTGGTTCAACGTGTTCCAGGGCGGCAGCGGCAGCGCGCTCACGTACAACGGCTGGCAGCATGCGCGTGCGCCACTGGCGTCGTACACGCTGACCGATATGCAGTTGCGCAATTTCGATGCCGACTTCGGCGAGGACCCGGCCAGCCTCGACGCCAATACCGGTATCTATACCCAGGGCCGCGAGGCCAGTCGCTTCGACCAGCGCAACGAGGTGCGGCTGCTGTCGAGTGCGCTCAAGGCGTCGATACGCGACAACGATTTCTACGGCAGCTATCACACCAGGCTGGCCAGTTACTACGCACGCAACGCCCAGGCCCTGGCGACCGTGGCCGAGGCCAATGTGCTGGGCTACGCGCAGGCCACGCGCCAGGCTGCCGGTGGCCTGTCGGAGCAGGCCATGGCCATGCTGGCCGAGGCCGCCGGCTATCCCGACCCTGCCGTCGACGCCCAGGGGACCCGGGCGTATGTGTTCGATATCGATTCCTGGCCATCGCGCGACATGAGCTGGTTGTGTGCCTCCGATGGGCATGTGGTGCTGATCATGCCGGGCAGCGCCAGGCCGGTGCGCGAATACGCCGACCTGGCCGGCATGCGTACGGATGTCGCCCGCATGACCCGAAGCGCTGCCGGCCGTGACGAACTGGCACGTCACTTCTCGATCACCAACCGGCGCGACGGCATGACCTACCAAGGGATCGACAGATGGCTGCTCGACATCGCCGCCGGCGGCTACGACGAACGTATCGCCTGGACGCCTTCGCTGGTGGGCGAGCGCCTCTTCGCCAACCAGGTGGTTCGCATGCGCGAGGCTGCGCTGGATGACGTGCGGCACCTGGTTCGTGCCAACGCCGATATCAGCCGGCAGGAACTGGTGCAGGCCTTCGGCGCCTTCAACAGCGTGCTGGGCAACCCGTTGACCCAGGTGGCCGAACTGGGCCTGAACCTGCTGGAGCAAAAGCGCGCCAGCCTGGTACAAGACCGTGATACCGCCGTGGCCGGTGCATGGAAGGCCGGGGTCGGACTGGCCCTGAGCCTGATGGTCGCGGGACTGGCGGACGCGCCCGATCCGATACCGGCAAGCGCGGCGGAAGCGGTGGGCGTCGAGGACATGCCTGCCGACACCGGGGCGACAGGGACCGATACGCAGGCGCTCGCCGACAGCGCGGCGGTCGCGGAGATGCCGGGCAGTTCGACGCAAGTCGCCCCCTTGGCCAGCGCCTCGCGCAACAGCCTGGATATGTTGCAGCATCAGAACATGCGGTTTTTGTACCGGGCTGTCTCGGCCCACACAGCGTCGAGCCTGGATCCGGCCGCATTCGGCTTTGCCAATTCCGGATGGTTCGAGGTGCCGCCCATGCTGGAAGGGCCGGTGGTGGTGACATCGTCGACCAAGGCCGGGGCCGTCCTGTTCGGCAGGGGATGCTGGCCGGAAGGCTTCGCGGTGTACCAGATCGACGCCGAAGGCTTGCCCGCGGTGTCGCTGGAAGAGAACGTGCGCCTCAATGCGCCAGCACTGAGTCGCCACCTGGGACTGGTCGAGGGCGCGGTCGACCACTGGAAGGAGAACGGCACCGCCGTTGTCAATGTGGGCAACGGGGCCATGGGCTACGACGAGGTGCACCTGTCCAACGCGGCCCTGGGACCGGAGCGCATCAGGCGCCTGCCCGACGAAGAACTGGATTCCATCGTCTCGGGTTACGTCACGCCGGGAGAGTTGTCGTCGGGCGACTCGTGGTGGAATGCCGACTGAAATGAAAAACGGTCCCGCGGGACCGTTTTCTTACGATGCACGGTCGTCGGCGCAAGCCGCGACCGCTGGACACATCAGGCGAAGTTCTTGGCCACGAAGTCCCAGTTGATGATGCCCCAGTAGTTCTCGACGTACTTGGCGCGTGCGTTGCGGTAGTCGATGTAGTAGGCGTGTTCCCATACGTCGACCGTCAGCAGTGGCTTGTCGGCGGTGGTCAACGGGGTACCGGCGCCGGTGGTGTTGACGATGTCGACGCTGCCGTCGGCCTTCTTGACCAGCCAGGTCCAGCCCGAACCGAAGTTGGCCAGGCCCTGCTTGGTGAACTCGGCCTTGAAGGCGTCGAACGAGCCCCACTTGGCGTTGATGGCATCGGCCAGGGCACCGCTCGGCGCGCCAGCACCCTTCGGGGTCAGGCCGTTCCAGTAGAAAGTGTGGTTCCAGACCTGGGCTGCGTTGTTGAAGATGCCGCCGGAGGATTTCTTGATGATCTCTTCCAGGGACAGGTTTTCGAACTCGGTGCCGGGGATCAGGTTGTTCAGGTTGGTCACATAGGTCTGATGGTGCTTGCCGTAGTGATATTCCAATGTCTCTTTGGAGATGGTGGGCGCCAGCGCGTCCAGTTCATAAGGCAGTGCCGGAAGGGTATGTGCCATGGTGAATCCTTTCAGTCTTGTTGATGGTTCGGGTATTACCGAGGTCTATTCCGAACCTGTGATTCTAAAGCGGATGAAGATTCTTTGCACTCGGTCAATTGCCCGCCAGGCCGCGCCGGGCCTGGATGTGATTGAATCAGAATCGTTCTCATTCAATGTCGATTTAGTTATTGGCCAGCACCGGCGCGCAAGGCCGCGGCTGGGCCGCACCGCAACGGGTCGCGGCGTCGAACAAGCTAATGACGAAAATGTCTGGGACCGGGCTCAGTCCAGGCGCGGCTGTACGCTGGCGATGCCGACCTCGGCGCTGCCTTGCGCCAGGCGCAGCGTAACCTGGCTGCGTGCAGCCAGCTCGGCGGGGGATTGCAGCACCCGGCCGCTGGCATCGGTGACGATGGCGTAGCCCCGTTCCAGCGTGCGCTGGGGATTGAGCAGCTCGAGCTGGTCGGCAAGCCCGGCCAGTGCGCGGCGACGCTGCTGCTGTTCGGCTTTCACGGCGCCTTGCAGGCGCCGTGCCAGCTCGGCAATGGCGCGCCGGCCCGCCGCGGTGTCGGGCAACTGGTGCGCCAGGCGTGCCGTGACGCGCTCCAGGCGATGTCGCATCTGCGTGGCCGGCAGGCCGATGCCGTGCGCCAGGCGGTTCTGCAACGCCAGCAACTTGACCCGTTCGTGGCGGATGGTGGCGCCCGGATTGACCAGGCGGCGCGACAGCCAGTCCAACGTCTGGGCCCGGTCGGTGAGCCTGCGGCGCAGCGAGCGGGTCAGTTCGCCGGCATGGGCGCGCAATTGGTCGAGGCGGTCCTGGCGGGCCACCACCGCCAGCTCGGCCGCGGCGGTGGGAGTGGGCGCGCGCAGGTCGGCGGCGAAATCGGCGATGGTGAAGTCGGTTTCGTGGCCCACCCCCGAGATCACCGGCACGGCGCAAGCCACGATGGCACGGGCCACCACCTCTTCATTGAAGGACCACAAATCTTCGATGCTGCCGCCGCCACGGCACACCAGCAGCAGGTCGCACTCGGCGCGTGCGCTGGCCGTGGCAATGGCCGTGGCGATACGCTGGGCGGCGCCCTCGCCCTGCACCGGGGTCGGGTACAGGATCACCTGCACATGCGGCGCCCGGCGGCGCAGGGTGGTCAGCACATCGCGCAGGGCCGCGGCCTGGGGGCTGGTGACGATACCCACCGTGCGCGCAAATCCGGGCATCGGGCGCTTGCTGGCAGGGTCGAACAGGCCTTCGCGCGCCAGCCTTTCCTTCAACTGCACGAACGCGGCATACAGGTCGCCTACGCCCGAGCGGCGCATCGCCTCGACGTTGAGCTGGTAGTCGCCGCGGGGTGCATACAGCGTCACCAGCGTGCGTACCTCGACCTTGTCACCGTCGCGTGGCATGAAGCCGGCGTACTGGGCGCGGCCCTTGAACATCACCGCGCGCACCTGCGCACCTTCGTCCTTGAGGTTGAAATACCAGTGGCCGGAGGCCGCGCGCGTGAAGTTGGAGATCTCGCCCTTGACCCAGACCAGTGGAAAGCTGCGCTCCAGCATGCGCGCCACCGACTGGTTCAGGGCCGACACCGTCAGGATCGGCGGCCCGCTGTCGGCCGCGGGCGTGGCGAAGGCGGGGGCAGGGCGGGGCGGCGGAAACTTGTCGATGGGCATGCGGCGTATCGGGCGATGGTTCGGTGATCGGCGGACAAAAGCGCGGGGCGGTG
Source organism: Herbaspirillum sp. YR522 (assembly GCF_000282575.1). Lineage (GTDB taxonomy): Bacteria > Pseudomonadota > Gammaproteobacteria > Burkholderiales > Burkholderiaceae_D > Herbaspirillum. The sequence goes on from NZ_AKJA01000010.1 coordinate 64,075, forward strand.
CGCCAGGCGCTACAATTGCCGACATTGTAAAGCCAGTGGCGGCGCTTGCCCCCGTCGTTGCAAACGGCTACATTCTGCACCCTGATTCGCGCGCGCCCCGGCCTGCGCCCGGTCATCCCTTCATCTTGTCTACAGGAGTCTGTTTTGCTCGCCATCATCCTCGCCGCCGGCTGGCCGATCTGGCCACTGCTGATCGCATCGATCATCGGCCTGGCACTGGTCATCGAACGACTGGTCTATCTGCGCCGCAGCCGCATCCTGCCCCCGCAACTGCTGTCGGAGGTGGTACGGGTCTACCAGAGTGGACGGGTCAACGACGAGGTCGTCGAGACGCTCGAGCAGAATTCGCCGCTGGGCCATGTGCTGGCCGCCGGCCTGCGCAATGTGGACGCGCCGCGCGAGGTCATGAAAGAAGCCATCGAAGAGGCCGGCCAGGCCGCCGCGCACCGTCTCGAACGCTTCCTGACCACGCTGGGCACGATCGCCTCGCTGGCGCCACTGATGGGGCTGTTCGGCACCGTAGTGGGGATGATCGAGATCTTCGCCTCGCAGAATGCGGCCGGCACCAACCCGGCGCAGCTGGCGCACGGCATCTCGATTGCGCTCTACAACACCGGGTTCGGGCTGGCCGTCGCCATGCCGGCGCTGGTGTTCTATCGTCATTTCCGGGCGCTGGTGGATGGTTTCGTGGTCGATATGGAGCAGCAGGCCGTGAAGTTCGTCGACATCGTGCACGACGTGCGCCATTGAGCACGCGGGAGACCCCATGAATTTCCGCAAAGGACGCAGCCGCGAAGAGCTCGAGATCAACCTGATCCCGTTCATCGACGTGTTGCTGGTGATCGTGATCTTCCTGATGGTGACCACCACCTACAGCAAGTTCACGGCGCTGCAGGTGACCTTGCCCACGGCCGACGCCCAGAAGGCGCTGGAGCAGCCGTTCGAGATCAATATCGCCGTCGATGCCCAGGGCCGCTATGCGGTCAACAACAGCCGCATCGCCGCGCGCGACGCCCAGGGGCTGGCCGAGCAGATGCAGGCAACGCTCAAGGCCAGCGGCAAGAGCGACCCGGTGGTGATCATCAATGCCGACGCCCTGGCCACCCACCAGACCGTGATCAACGTGCTGGAAGCGGCGCGCATCGCGGGCTTTCCCAAGGTGACCTTTGCCGCGCAATCGAGCGCCGGCAAGTAAGGCAGTCTTGGCACATCCGACCTCTCGTGCCGAAGCGGTGCTGACCCGCGCCTGGCAACGGCGCGGCCCGCTGGCCTGCCTGTTGTGGCCATTGTCGCTGGTGTTCGGCGCCGTGGCGCGCCTGCGGCGGCTGCTGTTTTCGCTCGGCATCAAGCGCCGCCAGCGCCTGCCGGTGCCGGTCATCGTGGTCGGCAACGTATTCGTCGGCGGCACCGGCAAGACGCCGCTGACGATCTGGCTGATCGAAGCGTTGCGGGCCGCCGGCATGACCCCGGGCGTGGTCTCGCGCGGGCATGGCGCCGATCTGCACGACGTGCGCCAGGTGCATGCAGGCAGCGCCGCGCGCGAGGTGGGTGACGAGCCGCTGCTGATGGTGCAGCGCACCGGCGTGCCACTGGTGGTCGGGCGCAGCCGCGCGGCGGCCGGCCGGGCGCTGTTGGCGGCCCATCCGCAGGTCGATGTGATCGTCTCCGATGATGGCCTGCAGCACTACGCGTTGCAGCGTGACGTCGAGATCGTGCTGTCGGATGCGCGGGGCGTGGGCAACGGCTGGCTGTTGCCGGCCGGCCCGCTGCGCGAACCGGCATCGCGCCGGCGCGACTTCTCGGTGTGCAACCTGCCCGCAGGCATGGCCGCCCCGGCCGGACACTTTGCCATGCGCCTGGACGGCAGCATGGCACGGCCGCTGGCAGGCGGCGCGCCGCCGCAGCCGCTGGCGAGCTGGGTCGGCAGCCGATTGCGACTGGCCGCCGCCGCCGGTATCGGCAACCCCGAGCGCTTCTTTGCGATGTTGCGTGGTGCCGGGCTGGCGGTCCGCACGCAGGCGCTGCCGGACCATCACGACTTTGCCGACAACCCGTTTGCCGCGCTCGATGCCGATGTCATCCTGATCACCGAAAAGGATGCAGTAAAATGCACGGCTATCGAGGCTATCCAAAACGACCCGCGCATCTGGGTCGTGCCCGTAACGGCGCGCATCGAAGGCGCGCTGGCTGAACATATAGTGGAGAAACTCCGTGAACGCCCGACTGCTTGATATCCTGGTTTGCCCGATCTGCAAAGGTCCTCTGGACTACGACAAGAAAGCGCAGGAACTGATCTGCAAAGGCGACCGGCTGGCCTACCCGATTCGCGACGGCATTCCCATCATGTGGGCCGACGAGGCGCGTGACATCAACGCCGCGCCGACCCCGGCGCCGGTGGCGTAGGCAAGCCCGACCGTCCATGTCGTTTACCGTCATCATCCCGGCGCGCCTGGCCTCCACGCGCCTGCCCAACAAGCCCCTGGCCGACCTCGGCGGACGTCCGATGATCGTGCGCGTGGCCGAACGGGCGGCGCTGTCGGGCGCGGCGCGGGTCATCGTCGCCACCGACCATCACGACATCTTCGCCGCCTGCCAGCAGCACCAGGTCGAGGTGGCGATGACCCGCGCCGATCATCCCTCGGGTACCGACCGCATTGCCGAGGTCGCCGCCACGCTCGGCCTGGCCGACGACGCGGTAGTGGTCAACGTGCAGGGTGACGAACCGCTGATCGATCCTGGCCTGATCGCCGCCACCGCCGGCCACATCAAGGCCGGGGTGCCGATGGCCACCGCCGCCCATGCCATCGACAGCGCGCAGGATGCGTTCAATCCCAACGTGGTCAAGGTGGTGCTGGACAAGGCCGGCTGCGCGATGTATTTCTCGCGCGCCACGATCCCCTGGCACCGCGACGCCTTTGCCCGCTCGCGCGACGTGTTGCCCGAGGCGCATGGGCCGGAACACGCCAACGACTATGCGCCGTTGCGCCACATCGGCCTGTATGCCTACAGCAACCACTTCCTGCAGCTGTACCCGACGCTGACGCCGTCGCCGGTCGAGCGCATCGAGGCACTGGAGCAGTTGCGCGTGCTGTGGCACGGTCATTCGATCGCGGTCCACGTCACGTCGCTGTTACCCGAAGCCGGCGTCGATACCCCCGAGGATCTGCTGCGCGTGCGCAAGCACTTCGAGGTCCCGCCCGATAGCGCGCTGGTGCAGAGCATCGCGTCGCTCTGAAGCCCGGCGTGTAAGTTTGCCGTCATGCTGGCGCGTCACAATCGTGCCCGGCCCAAGCGCCGGCATGCTGCTTAAAAATTAGGCGTTTGGCATGGTTGGGCGGGATTTTGTGGTAAGTTTCGTCCAGAGCAGATGCAAAAGGCGCAACGAAAAAAGGCTTAACCGCTCCGAAAGAACGGGTAACTACGGCCATCGCATCGCAACAGTATTCAGCATTCAGATTTCAGAAACCTCAATTAGGAAATAATATGCGCCTCATCCTTCTAGGAGCGCCTGGTGCCGGTAAAGGTACGCAAGCCACTTTTATCAAGGAAAAATTCAACATCCCGCAGATTTCCACCGGTGACATGCTGCGCGCCGCCGTGGCAGCCGGCACCGAGCTGGGTGTCGCCGCCAAGAAGGTGATGGATGCGGGCGGCCTGGTGTCGGACGACATCATCATCGGCCTGGTCAAGGACCGCCTGCAGCAGCCGGACTGCGCCAACGGTTACCTGTTCGATGGGTTCCCGCGCACCACGCGCCAGGCCGATGCCATGAAGGAAGCCGGCGTGGCCATCGACTTCGTGCTCGAGATCGACGTGCCCGACAGCGCCATCATCGAACGCATGAGCGGTCGCCGCGTACACCCGGGTTCGGGCCGCACCTACCACGTCAAGTTCAATCCACCGAAGGCGGAAGGTCGCGACGACGCCACCGGCGAAGCCTTGGTCCAACGCGACGACGACAAGGAAGAAACGGTCAAGAAGCGCCTCGATGTCTACCACGAGCAGACCGAAGTGCTGTTGAGCTATTACGGCGACTGGGCCAGGTCCGGCCAGCCGGGTGCGCCCAAGTACCGCAAGATTGCCGGCGTCGGTCCGGTCGAGGAAATCAGGGATCGCGCCTTCGCCGCCCTGGCGGAGTAAGCGGCACCGGGAAAAAGCGGACTGCGGTCCGCTTTTTTTACGTCCCGATCCTGTCGGCGCTGGCCAATAAGTGCCACCGGCCGGGGCGCCGCCGATGCATCCAATGTCGCGCCGCAGATAGTCGGGCGCGACCGCATGGCCGATAATGGCGGCAAGAACCCCAACGACAGACAGGAGACGCCATGCTCATCGCAGGCAATGTATTCATCGTCACCGGCGCCGCATCCGGCCTGGGCGCGGCCACCGCACGGATGATCACCGCCGGCGGCGGGCGCGTGGTGCTGGCCGACCTGCAGCAGGATGCGGGGGCGGCGCTGGCGCAGGAGCTGGGCGGCGTGTTCGTACGCTGCGATGTCACCGCCGAGGCCGATGCGGCGGCCGTGGTCGAGGCCGCCTGTGCATTGGGCTCGCTGCGGGGCCTGGTCAATTGTGCCGGCATCGCGCCGGCCGAGAAGCTGATCGGCAAGCACGGCCCGCATTCCATGGCGCTGTTCCAGAAGACCCTCTCCATCAACCTGGTGGGTAGTTTCAACATGGCCCGGCTGGCGGCCGACGCAATGGCACGCCAGGATCCGGTGGCCGACGGCGAGCGCGGCGTGATCATCCATACCGCCTCGGTGGCGGCCTACGACGGGCAGGTCGGACAGGCGGCATACGCTGCCTCCAAGGGCGCCATCGTGGCCATGACCCTGCCGATGGCGCGCGACCTGGCACGCTTCGGCATTCGTGTCATGACCATCGCACCGGGCATCTTCGAAACCCCGATGATGCTGGCCATGCCGCAGGAAGTGCTGGATTCGCTGGGCCAGTCGGTGCCTTTTCCGCCGCGCCTGGGACGTGCCACCGAATACGCCCGGCTGGCCGGCAGCATCATCGAGAACGTCATGCTCAATGGCGAAACCATTCGCCTCGATGGCGCCATCCGCATGCCGCCGAAGTAGGTGGTTGCGGTGTCAGATTCAGGCCACCATCTTCAATTTCTTTCGACAGCGGCGGCGCGCTGCTGCTAAGCTCACCGGATGGAGTCAACAGAACAAAAAACCGGCTTGATCCTGACCGGCGGCGGTGCGCGGGCAGCCTATCAGGTGGGGGTGCTCAATGCACTGTCGATGATCTTGCTGGAGGCCGGCTGGCCAGTCCATCGCAATCCCTTTCCTATCGTATGCGGCACGTCCGCCGGGGCGCTCAACGCCACGGCGCTGGCCTGCCGCGCCGACGATTTCGGCGAGGCGGTGCGCGAATTGATGGCAGTGTGGAGCAATGTCGAGGTCGAGCAGGTCTACCGTGCCGACTCGCTGGGGGTATTGCGCTCCGGCGCGCGCTGGCTGTCGCTGTTCTCGTTCGGTTGGTTGCTGCGCAAATGGCGCGCCAACCCGCCCAATTCGCTGCTCGACAATACGCCGCTGGTGACCATGCTGCACCGGCTGCTCGACCTGCCCCGGCTGGACGCGGCGCTGGCCAGCGGCGAGCTGCATGCGCTGGCGGTGACGGCGTCTTCCTATACCAGCGGTCATCACATCACGTTCTACCAGTGCCTGGACGAGATCGAACCGTGGCGCCGCACCCAGCGCCTGGCCCTGCGTGACCAGATCGGCATCGATCACCTGCTGGCGTCGTCGGCGATCCCGTTCATCTTCCCGGCCATCCCGGTCTACATCGACGGTCGCTGCGAATACTGCGGCGACGGTTCGATGCGCCAGATCGCGCCGATCTCGCCGGCCATCCACCTGGGCGCCTCGAAGGTGCTGGTGATCGGCGCCGGACGCATGGGCGAGAAGGGCGAGACCGCACCGGTCCATGCGCCGCAATATCCGAGCCTGGCGCAGGTGGCCGGGCATGCGATGTCGAGCATCTTCCTCGATGGCCTGGCGGCCGACATCGAGCGCACCAACCGCGTCAACCAGACATTGTCGGTATTGACGCCGCAGCAGCGCCTGCATACCCCGCTCAAACCGGTGCGTACGCTGGTGATTTCACCGTCCCAGCGCATCGACAGTATTGCCAGTCGGCATGTGGGCAGCCTGCCGCGTCCCATCCGCAGCATGCTGGGCGGGATCGGCGCGACCGAGGCGCGCGGCTCGGCGCTGGCGTCCTACCTGCTGTTCGAGAAGAGCTTCACGCGCGAACTGATCGCCTTGGGGGAGCACGACACCTACGCCAAGCGCGACGAGGTGTTGTCGTTTTTTGAACCGGAAACCCGCCAGCAGCTCCAAGACTGAACTCGCAAGTGGCGCTGGCCAGGCTCGCTGCGGTTGATCCAGCGCAGCCCGGCGAGCGCGCCGTGGTTGCCTAGCCGAAAGCAACAGGCTAATCTACTGTGTCGAATTGCCCACAATTAACAAAATTGCAATAGTAAAAATGCGAGCACGACTCATTTCAAGTTTATTCCTGCGTTTCTGGCTGGTCCTGCTGACCGCGCTGGTGCTGACCGGTCCTGCGCAGGCGCGTGGCTCGATGGATGGCCTGGACGTGGTCCAGATCGACCAGTTGCCGCGCGAGGCGCAGCAGACCATGGCCTTGATCCGGCAGGGCGGGCCTTTTCCGTATCCCAAGGATGGCGCGGTTTTCGGGAACTATGAAGGGGTTTTACCCAAGCAGAAGCGCGGGTATTATCACGAATTTACGGTGCCCACGCCGCGCGCGCGCAATCGCGGGGCACGTCGGATCGTCAGCGGTGGCGATCCTCGCAGCTCCGGCGAATACTATTACACGAGCGACCACTACAAGACCTTTCGCCGCGTCCATGACTGATTCGTCATCGACCTGCCTGGTTGCGGGTGGCCGCATCGCGGCCCGCAACGCCGTGCGCCAGGATCCGCAACACCCGTCAATCGTTACTGGAAGGGAGAATGAGTTTGTTTAAAACGGTGCCGCCAAATATTGTGCAGTCGATCCGCGCCTTTCGCGTGACCGAATTGCAGGAAGAGGCTGCGCGTCTGGAGCAGCACTTTCTCTATGCTTATTGCGCCGAGGCAATCACCAAGCAGCAGGTGTTGAGCACGATTGCCCACGCCTTCCACTTTCCCAAGCATTTCGGCAAGAATTTCGACGCCCTTGCCGATTGCCTGACCGATCTGACCCACAAGGCCGGCCGCCAGACCGGCTTCGTGGTGGTGATCGAACAATTGCCCAATACCCAGAAATTCGACAAGGAGGCGCGCGAGACGCTGCTCGATGTATTCCGGGACGCGGCCGACTTCTGGGCTGACAAGAAAGTCCCGTTCAGGGTCTTCTACTCTTTCCAATAACGCATTCATACCGTGCTTGCCCCGATTTTACGGTGCGAACGGCGCTAAAATCGCGGGCGCGGTGCTCGTCAGCAGGTACAATGCGCACACCATGAGAAGCATTGTCATCCTGATTTCCGGGCGCGGAAGCAATATGGAAGCCATCGTCCGTGCCGCTGCCGCCGAGCAGTGGCCCGCCCGGATCTGCGCGGTCATCAGCAATCGCGCCGACGCCAGCGGCCTGGACTTCGCCCGCGCCCACGGCATCGCCACCGAAGTCATCGCCAACCGCGATTACGCCAGTCGCGACCTGTTCGACGCGGCATTGCGTGAACGGATCGACGCCTATCGGCCCGACCTGGTGGTGCTGGCCGGCTTCATGCGCATCCTGACCACACCGTTCGTCGACCACTATCGCGGGCGCATGCTCAATATCCATCCGTCGCTGCTGCCCAGTTTCCCGGGCATGGCCACGCATCGGCAGGCGCTGGCGGCCGGGGTCAAGCTGCACGGCGCCACCGTGCATTTCGTCACGCCCGACCTCGACCACGGCCCCATCGTCGCCCAGGCCGGCGTGCCGGTGCGTGACGATGACAGTGAAGAAACCCTGGCCGCGCGCGTGCTGGAGCAGGAGCACCTGATCTACCCACGCGCCGTGCGCTGGTTCGTCCAGGGCCGGCTGACGCTGCAGGGCGGGCGCGTGCGCCTGGCGGCGGCCGACCTGGCCCAGACCGATACGCCCTCAGTGATTGCAATCTGAGTCATTGCAGTCCCATTACTTTTTGAATCCGAAGGACCCAGCATGAGATTGCCACCCGCGATCATTCCCCATACCGAAGAACTGTTGCGTGAGATCCTGCGCTTCACCGGCCCGGCCGATGTCACCCTGTCGCGCTATTTCCGCGACCACCCCCGGTTGGGGAGCCGCGAGCGCGGCGTGATCGCCGAGGCGATCTACGGCATGCTACGCAACAAGACCGTCTTTACCAATTTCGCCGAATCGGGCGCCGGCCCGATGATGCGCCGCCTGACGCTGCTGGGCCTGGTCGACGCCGTGAGCATCGAATCGATCGCCGGCCTGCAGCCGGAAGAAACCGAATGGCTGCAGCGGGTGGCGCAAATCGACCGCGGCCAGTTGCCGCCGCAGATGCGCAGCAACCTGCCGCCATGGCTGTACGACCGCCTGGTCGAGCGCATGGGTGAAGCGGGCGCGATGGAACTGGCCCACGCCATGAACCAGCAGGCCCCGCTCGACCTGCGCGTCAACGCCATCAAGACCGATCGCGAAACGGTGCTGGCCGAGCTGGCCAAGGTGCCGGTGGCGTGCGAGATCACGCCCTATGCGCCGCTGGGTCTGCGCGCACTGAAGAAGCCGGTGCTGCAGAACATGCCGCTGTTCAAGGAAGGCGCCATCGAGGTGCAGGACGAAGGCAGCCAGTTGCTGGCCCTGGTGGTCGGCGCCAAGCGCGGCGAGATGGTGGTCGACTTCTGCGCCGGTGCCGGCGGCAAGACCCTGGCGCTGGGTGCGTCGATGCGCAATACCGGCCGCCTGTACGCGTTCGACATTTCCGAGAAGCGCCTGGCCAAGCTCAAGCCGCGCCTGGCGCGCAGCGGGCTGTCCAACGTGCATCCGGTGATGATCGCCCACGAGAACGACGCCAAGGTCAAGCGCCTGGCCGGTAAGATCGACCGCGTGCTGGTGGACGCGCCCTGCAGTGGCCTGGGTACGCTGCGACGCAATCCCGACATGAAGTGGCGCCAGACGCCCGAGACCATCATCGAGATGCACGCCAAGCAGATGGCCATCCTGACCAGCGCCGCGCGCCTGGTGCGCCCGGGCGGTCGGCTGGTGTATGGTACCTGCAGCATCCTGGACGAAGAGAACGAAGCGGTAGTGACCGAGTTCCTGGCCGCCAACCCCGATTTCTCGCTGCGTCCGATGCACGAAGTACTGGCCGAGCAGAAGGTCGAGCTGGAGATGCAGGACTACCTCAAGCTGCTGCCGCACCTGCATCACACCGATGGCTTCTTCGCCGCCGTACTGGAGCGCCGCGCCTGATGCGCACGATAACCTGTCGCGCATGGTCGCTGGCGGCGTTGCTGCTGCTGGCCTCGGTTGGCGGTGCCCAGGCGCGCAGCCTGGCGCCGGCCGCGCCGCCGGTGTTGCAGGCCCGCGGCACGGTGCAGGTGGCCTTTGCCCCCTGGGACGACATCGAAGGCATCATCATCGCCCGCCTGGCCGATGCCCGTCGCCAGGTATTGATGCAAGCCTACCTGCTGACCAACCGCAGGATCGTCGACGCGCTGATCGCGGCGCACGCACGCGGGATCGATGTACAGGTCATGATGGATCGGGGCCAGCTCGACAAGAATTCGACCGAGCGGCTGCGCCAGTTGCGGGCGGCCGCCATCCCGGTCTGGTTCGAGACCCTCTATCGCAGCGCCCACAACAAGGTGATCGTGATCGACGCCGGCCAGCCCACGGCAGCCGTGATCACGGGCAGTTTCAATTTCACCTGGTCGGCCCAGCATCGCAACGCCGAGAACATCGTGGTGCTGGCAGGCGACGACGCGCTGGTGGCGCGTTATGCGGCCAACTGGCAGCGCCACCGCGAGGACGCGGAAGTCGCACCGTGAAGCCATGACCCAGCATTTCCTGTCGTTATTCACTTACCCGCCCTTGATCGACGTGCTGCGCCAGGTCGGCGTGGTCGTGCTGTGCGTACTGGGCGGCATTGGCCTGTCGCGCTGGGTGCGCACGCTGTTTCGCGTACCTGGCGACGACCAGCAATCGCTGGTGCAGATCGGCGTCAAGAGCTTCGTGCGGGTGTTGTCGCCGTTGCTGGCGCTGGGCCTGCTGACGGGCTGCTACTTCGGCCTGAAGCGTATCGGCCACCCGGTCGGGCTGTGGGAGATCATGTTTCCGCTGGCCATTGCCCAGGTCTCGATGCGCTTCGTGTTCTATGTCCTGCGCGGCATCTTCGTCAAGGATGCCACCGTCGGCGCGCTGCTGCACCTGTCCGAGAAAGTCATCGCCATCTTCGTCTGGCTGTGCGTGCTGCTCTATATCTCGGGCCTGTGGCCCGAATTCATCGAGTACCTCGATACCACCGAACTGCCCCTGGGCCGGCACAAGGCTTCGCTGCTGACCACCCTGCAGGCGGTGGCCTCGGTGCTGGTGACGCTGATCATCGCCCTGTGGATCGGGGCCGTGCTCGAGAACCGGCTGATGAAATTCAGCAACATGCACTCGTCGTTGCGTACCGTGGTCGCGCGCATGGCGCGGGCGGTGCTGATCCTGGTGGCATTCCTGGTCAGCCTGTCGCTGGTGGGCATCGACCTGACCGTGTTGTCGGTGTTCGGCGGTGCGCTCGGGGTCGGTATCGGCCTGGGTTTGCAGAAGATCGCCAGCAGCTATGTATCGGGCTTCGTGATCCTGTTCGAGCGCAGCATGGTCATCGGCGACATGGTTGCCGTGGATAAATATTTCGGCCGCGTCACCCAGATCAATACCCGCTACACCATCCTCGAAGGGCTCGATGGCATCGAATCGGTGTTGCCCAACGAGATGTTCATGGCCAACCCGGTCCAGAACTATTCCTTGACGCACCGCATTGTACGTTTGTCGACACAACTTACAATTCTGTACCAGGACGATGTGGAGACGGTCTTGTCTATCATGGAGCAAGCCGCACTTGGGGTAAAGCGCATCTCGCCACAGACCGCACCGCAGGGCCTGCTGGTAAAAATAGGTGCTGATGGGCTCGAACTCGAACTGGGATTCTGGATCACAGACCCCGAGAACGGCCGGTTGAACGTGATATCCGATGTCAACCGGGCAATATGGCAGGCGTTCAAGCGGGAGGGGATCCAGCTGGCGCACGCCAAGCGCGACATCCGTATCATGGATGAACGCAGTTTCCGGCAAAGTGTGGCACCCACGGTTCAGGAAAATCCCGAACCCCAACGCGAACAGAATTCGCGTACAATGCCCGAAAATTAGAAGAACATAAAAACATTTTCCCCGAACAAGTTAAAATGACCGATTTACATGTGTGTGAATCGGCCGGTACGTGATGGGTGTTTTTGTCCGATGGCAGTTTTCTATTTGGAGTAAGTGATAATGCTAGATGCGATCCTCGACTTTGTTGCCCACGGCTTGCTGCACGCAAGCGGTTGGCAGATTGTCATTTACACGTTGGTGATGACGCACATCACGATCGTGGGCGTGACGCTCTACCTGCATCGTTGCCAGGCGCATCGCGCGCTCGAAATGCACGCGATCCCCAGCCACTTCTTCCGTCTCTGGTTGTGGATGACGACCGGTATGGTCACCAAGGAATGGGCTGCGATCCACCGCAAGCACCATGCCAAGTGCGAAACCGAGGAAGATCCGCACAGCCCGCAGACCCGTGGACTTTCCAAGGTCATGTGGCAGGGCGCAGAGCTGTATCGCCAGGAGTCGAAGAACGCCGAGACCATGGAAAAATTTGGTCACGGCACCCCCGACGACTGGGTCGAGCGCAACATCTACAGCAAGTACGGCTGGCAGGGCGTGGGCATCATGATGATCATCGACATCGCCTTGTTCGGCGCGATCGGCCTTGCGATCTGGGCCGTGCAGATGGCATGGATCCCGTTCTGGGCCGCCGGCGTGGTCAATGGCATCGGGCACTTCTGGGGTTATCGCAACTACGACTGCAATGACGCTGCGACCAACCTGTTCCCGATCGGCATCATCATCGGTGGCGAAGAAATGCACAATAACCACCACACCTTCGGTACCTCGGCCAAGTTCTCGTCGAAGTGGTACGAGTTCGATATCGGCTGGATGTACATCCGTATCCTGGAAACCTTCGGCCTGGCCAAGGTAAAGAAGGTAGCGCCGGTGCCCAAGTTCGATAGCAAGAAGTCGGCGGTCGACTTCGATACGCTGCAATCGGTGATCGCCAACCGTTACGACGTCACTGCCAAGTACGCCAACTCGGTCAAGCGCGCCTGGAAGGACGAGCTGGATCACCTGATCGAGAAGGCCAAGCTGGAATCGCGCTTCCTGAAGTCGTCCAAGAAACTGCTGCAACGCGAACCGGCCAAGCTGGAAGACGGCCAGAAGCAACAGCTCTCCGAGTTGTTCACGCACAGCAATGCGCTCAGGACGATGCACGAGATGCGCATCGAACTGGGCGCCATCTGGGAGCGTTCGCATTCGACCCGCGAGCAGCTGCTGCAACAATTGCAAGACTGGTGCGTGCGTGCCGAAGCATCGGGTGTCCAGGCCCTGCGCGATTTCGCGGTACGCCTGCGCAGCTACGCCTGAGCGGTATCAACTGGCCCGAGCGCAAGTGAAATGCCCGATGCGGTGACGCATCGGGCATTTTTCATTGCGCCCGTGGCTGCGTGATGTACCGAATCATTCACCGCTTCCAAGCGCCCCGGGGCCGGCCAATGCCGGGCCAGGCCGGGTGCCGGACCCTGGCAAGCAGGGCAGGCGCCCGCGACAGCGTCGCGTAAAAAAATTGCCACCGCGGATGTCTCCACGGTGGCAATCTCTACAGGCAACCGGCACGCTATTGAGCTACACGGCCACGGCAACTTTCGATACGCGCCGCGCGCTCGTCGAGCGTGTCGCCCGCTGCATCAACGCTTGAGTGCCGGCTGCGAACCGCGTCCCAGCACCAGGTTGACGATCACGGCGACGACGATATTGAGCGCCAGTGCGATCAGGCCGGTGTACATGGTGTAGGAGTCACCGCCCACCACGAAGGTGTGCACCGGCTTGATGCCGTCGGCAAACGCCATCCAGCTGCCGCCCACGATACCTACCGCCCAGCCGCACAGCAAGGCGCGCGCGCCGAACCAGCCGACGAACAGCCCGAACACCAGCGCCGGGAAGGTCTGCAGGATCCACACGCCGCCCAGCAACTGCAGGTCGAGGGCGAACTTGGTGGGCAGGAACAGGATGAACACCAGTGCGCCGAACTTGACCACCAGCGACACCACCTTGGCTACCTTGGCTTCCCCCTCGTTGCTGATCCCGGGATTCACGTAGGGCTTCCAGAAGTTGCGCGTGAACAGGTTCGAGGCACCGATCGACATCACTGCCGCCGGCACCAGCGCGCCGATGGCAATGGCGGCAAACGCGAAGCCTGCGAACCAGCCGGGGAACAGGCCATTGAACAGGGCCGGCACCACGTCGTTGTTGGACTGCACCGTGATGCCGGCGGCATAGGCCATGAACCCCAGCAGCGCGATCAGGCCCAGCAAGACCGTATAGGCGGGCAGGAACACCGCATTCTTGCGAATGGTGTCGGCGTCCTTGGCCGCGAAGATGCCGGTCAGGGTGTGCGGATACATGAAGGCCGCCATGGCCGAGCCCAGTGCGAGCGTGGCGAACGGCAGGATCTGGGTCGGCTTGAGGGTCAGGCCGGTGGCACCGCCCTTGGCCGCGAAGGCGTCGCGCGCCGCACCGAACACCGCACCGTAGCCGCCCAGCTTGGCCGGCACGATGATCACCGCCGCCAGTACCACGATGTAGATCATCAGGTCCTTGACGAAGGCGATCAAGGCCGGCGCCCGCAGGCCGGCCGAGTAGGTGTACAAAGCGAGGATCACGAACGCGGCCAGCAATGGCAGCTCGCCGGTCAGGCCGAGTGCCTTGATCACCACCTCCATGCCGATCAGTTGCAGCGCGATGTAGGGCATGGTGGCGACCACGCCGGTGAGGGCGATGGCGAACTCGAGAGGGCGCGACTGGTAGCGCCCCCACACCACGTCGGCGGCGGTGACGTGCCCGGCCTTGTGCGCGGCGTGCCACAGCTTGGGCATGATCACGAACACGATCGGATACACCAGGATGGTGTAGGGCAGCGCAAAGAAGCCATAGGCGCCGACCGCGTAGACCAGCGCCGGCACCGCAATGACGGTATAGGCGGTATAGAAGTCACCCCCTACCAGGAACCAGGTGATCCAGGTGCCGAAGTTGCGCCCGCCCAGGCCCCACTCGTCGAGATGGGCACCCTTGTTGCGGGGGCCGGCCTGCCAGCGCGACGCCCAGAACCCCATCACGGTGACCAGCGCGAAAAAGAAAATGAAAACCCACAACGCAGACCAGTGGATGTTATTGGTATCCATCACTCTACCCCCTTGCGCAAGCCGTCGCGATACACCAGCCAGATGATCAGCGAGGTCAGGGGCACCCAGGCGAACTGGTACCAGTAGAAGAAGGGAAAACCGAACAGCGTGGGCAGTTCTTCGTTATAGAACGGAACCCAGAGCAAACCAATGAACGGCAGGATGAGTAGTAGCCGCATAATTCTCCTCTAACTTTTGGCGAAGGAATGTTGTTCTAAAAGTTGCCAGGAAATTATATTAAGAATGTCCGAATGGTGCTGGCAATGCGCCGTTTTCGAGTTTTCTGGTATCGCGGCACCTGGTTCGCACCATCTAGTGGGAATGTTGCCGTGGTCTAAGTAATTTTTTGACCTGGCGCAATAACCTGTGCCTGGCACTCAGGAAAAGCCCCGTTGTTTAGTTGATAATTTGATAAATTTCATGCTTTTCCCAGCATCGCAGCGAGGCCTGTGGCGGTTAAAATACCAGGCAGCAAGCCCGGAAAAATCCAAGGCGTCCATGCGGCGTTGAAAAGGATCGGGCATCACGTTGAGGTTGTTCACGGTGTTTATCTGAGACGGACATGCGGCGACCCGGGGGAAGCGCAATGGCGCAGGAAGTTGATTTGACCGAATTTTCATCTGAACACACTTATAAAT
The DNA here is from genome assembly GCF_000282575.1 of Herbaspirillum sp. YR522. Classification (GTDB taxonomy): domain Bacteria; phylum Pseudomonadota; class Gammaproteobacteria; order Burkholderiales; family Burkholderiaceae_D; genus Herbaspirillum. The sequence goes on from NZ_AKJA01000010.1 coordinate 79,211, forward strand.
TGCTGGTCGAGGGCATCACCGACTACGCCATCTACATGCTCCGTCCCGACGGCACGGTAGCCAACTGGAACGCTGGCGCCCAGCGCGCCAAGGGCTATCTCGAGCATGAGATCGTCGGCCGCAACTTCGCCATGTTCTACAGCGATGACGATCGCCTTGCCGGCTTGCCGGGCAAGAACCTGGCCATCGCGCTGCGCGAGGGCAAGTTCGAGGCCGAGGGCTGGCGCTATCGCAAGGATGGCAGCCGCTTCTGGGCGCACGTGGTGATCGATCGCATCTTCAAGGAAAACGGCGAACTGCTCGGGTTTGCCAAGATCACCCGCGACCGCACCGAACAGATGGAAAGTCGCGAGCGCATCAATTACCTGGCACGGCACGATGCGCTGACCGGCCTGCCCAACCGGGCGCAATTCCTGGAGCGGCTCGATGCGGCCATCGCCGGCCTGGATCACGGCCAGCAGGAAATCGCCGTCATCAGTATCGACCTCGACCGCTTCAAGGAAATCAACGATACCTTCGGGCATGTCGTCGGCGACCAGGTGCTGTGCGAGCTGTCCGAACGCATGAAGGGCCTGGCCGACGAGAACGAAGTGGTGGCCCGTTTCGGCGGTGACGAGTTCGTCGCGCTCAAGGTGTTTCGCCAGGAGCGCGCCTTGGCCGACTTCATCACCCGCCTGTACCGGGCGCTGACGTCGGTGCTGCGCCTGAGCGATACCGACATGGCCCCCGGTGCCAGCCTGGGGGTGGCGATGTTCCCGGGCGACGCCGAGGATCGTGCGCAATTGCTCAACAACGCCGACCTCGCCATGTATCGCGCCAAGAAGAGCATGGGCGAGAAGATCTGCTTCTACGAAGCCAACATGGACGAAGCCTCGCGCGCGCGCCGCACCATGGCGCGCGACCTGTGGCAGGCGCTGGAACAAGGCCAGTTCTTCCTCAATTACCAGATCCAGCGCTCCGTGAGCCACGATGAAATCACCGGCTACGAAGTGCTGCTGCGCTGGAAGCACCCGCAGCATGGCCTGATCTCGCCGGCGGTGTTCATCCCGATCGCCGAGGAATGCGGCGCCATCGGCGCCATCGGCGACTGGGTGCTGGAAAGAGCCTGTCGCGAGGCCGCCCAGTGGGATCTGCAGCCACGCATCGCCGTCAACCTCTCGGCCGTGCAGCTGTCCAGCCTGGCGCTGGTGGAAAAGGTCAGGGCGGTGCTGGCATCGTCCGGCTTGCCGGCCACCCGGCTCGAACTCGAGGTGACCGAGACGGCCATCATCTCGGACCGCGATCGTGCCCTGCATATCCTGCAGCAGCTCAAGGCGATGGGCGTGACCATCGCCATGGACGACTTCGGCAGCGGCTACTCGTCGCTGGAGACGCTGCGCTCGTTCCCGTTCGACAAGATCAAGCTGGACCGCAGCTTCATCAGCGAACTCGAAAGCAGCTTGCAGGCCAAGGCCTTCGTGCGGGCGATCCTGGCACTGGGCCACAGCCTCAACGTGGCGGTGCTGGCCGAGGGCGTCGAAACCGAGCAGCAACGCGCGATCCTGGAACAGGAAGGTTGCCACGAAGGGCAGGGCTTCCTGTTCGGTCGCCCGGCCACGCTGCAAAGCCTGGCCGAGCAGCAGGTGATCGGCCTTCCCGATTTCGTCGAGCGACGCGCCTGAACGCAGGGTCTGCTACGATAGGCGAACCCCTCGCCAAACACATCATGTCTTCCGTCCAAGTCACTTCCTGCGCTACCTCCGAAGCCGCGTTGCTGCAATTGCTGCGCACGCACCGGCGCCTGCTGGTGCTGACCGGCGCCGGCATCAGCACTGCCTCCGGCATTCCCGATTATCGCGATGACGATGGCGTGCGCCGCGGCCGGTTGCCGATCCAGGGCACCGAGTTCCGCGCCCACGAAGCCGCCCGCCGCCGCTACTGGGCACGCAGCATGGTGGGCTGGCCACGGCTGGCGCTGGCGCGCCCCAATGCCGCCCACGAGGCATTGGCGCGCCTGCAGCGGGCCGGTCGCATCGACACCATCCTCACCCAGAACGTCGACGGCCTGCACCAGCAGGCCGGCAGCGATCCGGTCATCGAACTGCACGGCAGCATCCATGCCGTGCGGTGCCTGGCGTGCGCCCGGCCCACCACGCGTGCCGATGTCCAGCGACGGCTGGAACAGGCCAATCCCGCTTTCGTCGGGCTCGATGCGGCCAGCCTGCCCGATGGCGACGTGCAGCTCGAACCGGATGCCGATGCCGCCTTCGAGGTTCCCGTGTGTGAACATTGCGGTGGCATGCTGCAACCCGACGTGGTGTTCTTCGGCGACGGCGTGCCGGCCGCGCGCAATGCCATTGCCGAGCAGGCCGTGCGGCAGGCCGACGCGGTGCTGGTGGTGGGTACCTCGCTGATGGTGCTGTCGGGATTTCGCTTCGCGCGCATGGCCGCCGAATCCGGCAAGCCGGTGGCGGCCATCAATCGCGGCCTCACGCGCGCCGATGCCTTGCTTGCCGTCAAGTCGGCCGACAGTGCCGAACTGCTGCTGCCCCGACTCGCCGCCGACTTGCTCGACAGCCACGCGGCATGACCGGCTGCATAACGATATCCATTTTCCTTCCTTAGCATTCGCCTGCGGCTGCCAGATAATCGATGGCATTGCCGGCCCTGCCGGCGCAACTGCAGGAACATCATGAGCATCACCGTCAATGCCGCCGCCGAGGCGCAACATCAACGTTTCGCCGACCTGTTCGAGCGCATTGCCGCCGGTGCCATCGAGCGCGAAATCCATCGCCGCCTGCCGCATGAAGAGGTCAAGCAGCTCAAGGAAAGCGGCTTCACCGCATTGCGCGTGCCGCCGGCGCAGGGCGGCGCCGGGGTCAGCCTGGAGACCTACTTCACCTTGCTGATCCGCTTGGGCGAGGCCGAGCCCAACCTGCCGCAGATCCTGCGTGTCAATGCCGGCTTTACCGAAGTGCTGCTGGAGCGCCGCGATGACGCCGACACCCGCCGCTGGCTGTCCGTGATCGGCAGCGGCAAGACCTTCGGCGCGGCCGTGGCCGAGCGCAACGGCAGCACCGGCAACACCACCGTGGTGGCGCCCGACGGCAGCGGGCAACTGCGCCTGGATGGCGAAAAGTATTATTCGACCGGTACCTTGTACGCCGACTGGATCCAGGCCCGCGCCCACGACGACCAATCCGACCTGACCGTGCTGGTGCCCTCGGACGCGCCCGGTGTCGAGCGTATCGACGACTGGGATGGCTTTGGACAGCGCCTGACCGGCAGCGGCACCACCCGCTTCACCAACGTGGCAGTGCAGCCCGACCAGATACTGGACCGCTACCATGTCTCGCAGCCGCGTCGCAACAGCATCATCACGTCGTTCTACCAGACCTTCCACCTGGCGACGCTGGCAGGGATAGCCCGCGCCGCATTGCGCGACGCCGTCGGTTTTACCCAGCCGCGCACGCGCACCTTCGGCGTGCCGGGCAACTCCAGCCCGCGCGAGAACCCGCTGGTGCATCGGGTGGTCGGCCGCCTGGGCAGCCTGGCCTGGTCGGCCGAGCAACTGACGCTGGCCGTGGCGCGCCAGCAGGACGCACTGAACCACGCCCGCGGCGCCGGCATCGCCACCACCGAAGACTATAACGCGCTCGACATCCACACCTTCGAGGCGCAGCAGATCGTCATCGGCCAGGTGCTGGAGGCCACCACCCTGTTGTTCGAGGTGGGGGGCGCGTCGGCCACCAGCCAGGAGCGACGCCTGGATCGTCATTGGCGCAATGCGCGCACGCTGGCATCGCATAATCCGGCGATCCAGCGCGAAGCGGTGATCGGTAATTTCCATCTCAACGGCGAGCCGCACAACGAACGCTTCGGCCATGGCTATGCCTAGGCGGTCGTCGGATATCGACATGCGAAAAGCTTCGTTCTAATGCATCGGCATGGTCAATACACTGCGCTCACCATCCACTTCCAAGCCACGCGAGCACATTGACCATGCCCACCTTCAAACGCATCCTGTCGTTGCTGTTGTTGTCCCTCGCCGTGACCGCCCAGGCCGCACCCGAGACCCGCGAACTCAAGGTTGGCTTCGTGCCCGGCCCCTATATCGACGAATTCAAGCTGGGCGTGCAGCCCGAGCTGGAAAAGAAGGGCTATCGCATCAAGCTATACGAATTCAGCACCGGGCTCGAAGCCAACAGCGCCGTGTTCAAGGGCGACATCGACGCCAATGTGATGCAGCACACGGTGTTCCTGAATTCGTACAACGAACGCAACAAGACCGACCTGGTCGGCATCGTCCAGGTGCCCACGCCGCCGATGGGCCTGTACTCGCGCAAGCACAAGGACCTTGACAACCTCAAGAAGGGCTTCACCGTGGCCGTGCCCAACGACCCGGTCAACCTGCAGCGGGCGCTGTGGATCTTGCAGCGCCTGGGCTGGATCCGCATCCGCGAGAACAAGCCGGTCGACGTGACCGAACTGGACGTGATCGAGAACAAGGTCGGGCTCAAGCTGCTGTTGCTGGAAAATGCCCAGGGCCCGCGTGCGCTGGATGATGCCGACTATGTGGCGATCCAGGGCAACTTCGCCATCTTCGCCAAGCTCAAGCTGTCAGAGGCATTCATCCTGGAAGACATGAAGTCGCCCTACATCAACGTGCTGGCCGTCAAGAAGACGCGCCAGGACGACGCCTATGCCAGGGATCTGGTGCAGGCCTATCGATCGGAAAACTTCCAGAAGGCCATACGCGCCGATCGCTTCTATGACGGCTTCACGTTGCCGGATTATTTTTCGACCCGCAAGGACTGAGTCGTTTCGATCACGGCAGCGAACTGCCGCTGCCGTGATCCCGACTCGCGCGACGCCCACGCGGCCGCCTTCCCGTGTCCCCGGGGCGGCGCATCGCCTATGGCTGGCGGTGCAGGCCCGGCGGCCGCGCCAGCCCGAAATGCTCGCGCAAGGTGCGCCCTTCATAGGCGCGCCGGAACAGGCCGCGTTGCTGCAGCACCGGCACCACGCCATCGACGAAGTCCTGCAGCCCGTCGGGCAGGGCGTCGGGCATCAGGTTGAAGCCGTCGGCCGCTCCCTGGCGGAACCAGGCTTCGATCTCGTCGGCGACCTGTTCCGGCGTGCCCACCAGCACCCGATGACCACCGCCGCCGCATAGCGCGCGAATGACATCGCGCACCGTGTGCTTGCGGTTCTTCACCAGCGACAGGGTGGCATGGAAAAAAGTATGGTTACCATTGCCGCCACCCGGCAGCACCAGGTCGTCGGGCAAGGGACGGTCCAGGTGCAGCCGCTCGACGTCGATGCCCAGGGTGCCGGCCAGCCGTTTCAGGCTGTAGCGCCAGGGGATCATCTCCACCAGCTGGTCGCGGCGTTGCAGCGCCTGCGCTTCGGTGGCGCCGATGATGGTGGCCAGCCCCGGCAATATCCTGACCGCGCGCGGTCCGCGCCCCAGCGCCTGGGCGCGCTGGTTGATGGCCTCCGAATAGGCGCGCGACTCTTCTATCGTATGCGCCGCCGAGAACACCGCCTCGGCATGGCGCGCCGCCAGTTCGCGACCGTCGTCGGAGCCCCCGGCCTGCACCAGCAGTGGCTGGCCCTGGGGCGTACGCGGCAGGTTCAGCGGACCTTGCACATCGAAGTAGGTGCCGCGGTGCGAAATCGGCTGCACCTGCGAGGTATCGATGAAGCGCCCACTCGCCTTGTCGCCGATGATGGCATCGTCGCTCCAGCTGTTCCACAGTGCCTTGACCACCGTGGTGAATTCATCGGCACGGGCGTAGCGCTTAGCGTGGTCGGGGGTGGCGGGCAAGCCGAAATTGCGTGCCGATCCGGGGTCGGCGGTGGTGACGATATTCCATCCGGCACGCCCGCCGCTGACATGGTCCAGTGTCGCAAAACGGCGTGCGATATTGAAGGGCTCGTTATAACTGGTCGATGCCGTGCCGATCACGCCGATATGCGTGGTGGCCGCGGCAATCGCGGCCAGCAGCACGGTCGGCTCCAGCGCCATGGTCGGCCGGAAGTCGATCTGCTCGGCGATGCTCGCGGTGTCGGCCAGGAACACGGCATCGAAACAGGCGGCCTCGGCGATCCTGGCCACCTTGACGTAATGGGCGGCATCGATGAAGGCCAGCGGGTCTGCCTGTTCCAGCCGCCACGCCGACGGGATGAACCCGGAATGCAGGATGTTGACGTTGAGGTGCAACTGGCGGGGGCGTTCGGCCAAGGCCATCAGCCGGCCCGGGCAAGGTCGTGGCGCCGTCCCGCGCGGGGCGCGGCGTCGGATGGCTGTTCAGGTAAGCGCAACAGGTGGCCACGCATGACTGTCCTTTCGATCAAGATGTCGTCATTCTGGGACGACCCGGACGAGGGCGGCCACGAATAATTACGCATATTCTTATGCGGTCCAGCAGCTACAATGCCGGTATCGCACACTTATTCCGACAGCTTGCACATGGCCGCATTGACATCGCTTGATACTCTTCCGTGGCTGCGCTGGCCCCTGTTGCTGGTGGCCTTGTTATTGTTATTGGTATTAGGAATCTGGGGCGGGCTGGCGCTGTGGTACCAGCTGCCTTCACCGTCCTGGCTAAGGGTAGTGGTCATCGGCGCCTGGTCGGTGCTGGGGCTGGCCGCCCTCGGCGCGTTGTGCGACTGGTTGCCCAGCGGCGTGGGAGAGTGGACGCCCGCTGCATTCGTGCTGTGCCTGGTGACGCTATTGGCATGGTGGACCTCGATCGTCCCTTCGCACCAGCGCGTCTGGGCCGACGACGTGGCACAGATGCTGGAGTCGCGCGTCGAAGGCGACCAGGTCACGCTGACCAATGTGCGCAACTTCACCTGGCGCGGCGAAGATGACTACGACATCAACTGGGAGACCCGTCACTACGACCTGTCGCAGTTGCGCTCGGCAGACCTGGTGCTGTCGTACTGGATGGGGCCGGCGATTGCCCACACGCTGGTGTCGTTCGGCTTTGCCGATGGCCGGCGCCTGGTGTTCTCGCTGGAGATCCGCAAGGAAAAGGGCGAGGCCTTCTCGGCCATCGGCGGCTTCTTTCGCCAGTTCGAGACCGTCATCGTCGCCGCCGACGAGAGCGACATCATCCGCACCCGCACCAATGCGCGTGGCGAAGATGTCTACCTGTATCGCCTGAACCTCAAGCCCGAGCAGTTGCGCGCAGTGTTCCTGGGTTACCTGGACCGGGCCGCCGAACTGCACGGCCATCCGCGGTTCTATAACACCCTCACCAGCAATTGCACCACGATCGTATTCGAGCTGGCGCGCAGCCTGTCGCCGACGCTGCCGCTGGACTACCGGCTGCTGGCCTCGGGCTACTTCGCCAACTATGCCTTCGACCATGGCGGCCTGGTGCCGGGACATGGCTTTGCCGAACTCAAGCAGGCCGGCCACATTACCGCCCGCGCGCTGGCCACCAAGCCGGGTGACGATTTTGCCAGCGCCATCCGGGTCAGCGTGCCAGGCATTTCAGACTGACGTCGTCGGTGGCTCAGTGGCTCGACGAGCGCTGCCACAGGTTGACTTGCCCTTCCTGCGCCTGGGCATCGATGGCCGCCAGTTCGTCTGCGGTAAAGACCAGCTTGTCGAGGGCGGCGACGTTCTCGCGGATCTGGTGGCTGCTGCTGGCGCCGATCAAGGTCGAGCTCACGCGTTCGTCGCGCAGTACCCAGGCCAGCGCCATCTGGGCCAGGGTCTGGCCGCGCGACCTGGCGATCTCGTTGAGTGCGCGCACGCGGGCCAGGTTTTCCGGGCTCAGGTGCTCGCTCTTGAGCGAACCGCCCCCGGCGCGGTTGATGCGCGCATCCTGCGGCACGCCGTCGAGGTACTTGTCGCTCAGCAGTCCTTGCGCCAGCGCCGTGAAGGTGATGCAGCCCATGCCCTGCTGTTGCAGCGTATCGAGCAGCCCGTGTTCGATCCAGCGGTTGAGCATGTTATAGGAGGGCTGGTGAATCAGGCACGGCACCCGCCATTGCCTGAGCAGCTCGGCCGCCTCGGCCGTCTTCTGCGGCGAATAGGACGACACCCCCACATACAGGGCCTTTCCTTGCTGTACGGCGGTGGCCAGTGCGCCCATGGTTTCTTCCAGCGGCGTGTCGGGGTCGAAGCGATGCGAATAGAAGATATCCACATAGTCCAGGCCCATGCGCTGCAGGCTCTGGTCGAGACTGGCCAGCACGTATTTGCGCGAGCCGCCGCCCTGGCCGTAGGGGCCGGGCCACATGTCGTAGCCGGCCTTGGTCGAGATGACCAGCTCATCGCGGTAGGGACGAAAATCCTGCATGAAGTGATGGCCGAAGTTGGTCTCGGCGCTGCCATAGGGCGGCCCGTAGTTGTTGGCCAGGTCGAAGTGGGTGATACCGAGGTCGAAGGCGGTGCGCAGCATGTCGCGCTGCGAGGCCAGCGAACTGGTGTCACCGAAGTTGTGCCACAGTCCCAGCGAGAGCAACGGCAACTTCAGGCCGCTGCGGCCGCACTGGCGGTACTGCATGGTTTCATAGCGCGTATCGGACGCACGATAGGTCATTGTCTTGTCTCCGGAATGGGGGATTTATTGATCGTCGGATCTGGATTGCGTCGGCATTTATACACCGAACCTGGCTCGGGCGCAGGCGGTCTAGCCGCGGTGATTGGACAGGGTACGGCATGCGTAGGCATGCATGGCATGCAGGGCATGTGCCGAGGCTGCCGGCCGGCGCCCCACCATGACAAGATCGGCGAGGCGTGCAGCCGGCCGCGCTATCGTGGGGTTTTGACTGCGTTCAGGGCGCAGAGGATGAATCGACCGACGCGAAGCTAGTGCTTGGCCGACAACATCCTTTCCACATACCGCGCAATCAAGTCAATCTCCAGGTTGACCCGGCTGCCCGCCTTCAAATGCTTGAGGGTGGTCACTTCCACCGTATGTGGAATCAGGTTGATGGAGAATCGGCAAGCATCAGCCAGGTCCTCGACGCGATTGACCGTCAGCGACACCCCATTGACCACGATCGATCCCTTGTAGGCCAGGTACTTGCCCAGCGCCTTGGGTGCATCGACGATCAGTTCGCGCGACTCGCCGACCGGCTCGAACGAATGCACCTGCCCCAGGCCGTCCACATGGCCCGATACCAGGTGTCCGCCCAGTCGTTCGGCCAGGGTCAGCGCCTTTTCGAGGTTGACTTCGCCGGGGGCGTCCAGGCCTACGGTCAGGTTCAGGCTTTCACGCGACACATCCACCGTGAAACCATGGTCGCTCTTCTCCACCACCGTCATGCAGGCGCCGTTCAAGGCAATCGAATCGCCCAGTCCCACGTCGCCCATCGGCAACGCACCGGCGTCGATGGTCAGGCGCACGCCGGCGTCGGGGCCGGCCGCCAGAGGATGAACGGAAGTGATTTTGCCGATGGTGGCGACGATACCGGTGAACATGAGACGAATTCCTGACGATGACGAAAGTGTGAGGTGGGTGTTAGTCGAACCGGGCAAGGATACGCAAATCCGGGCCGATCTGCTTGACCTCGTGGAAGTGCAAGCCGATGCGGCCCTGCAGGTCTTGCAAGGGCGGCAAGTCGAACATATTGCGTCCCTCGCCCAGAAGGCAAGGAGCCAGGTAGGCCAGCAACTCGTCCACGCAGCCTTCGCGGATCAACGATGCATTGAGCTTGCTGCCGGCCTCGACATGCAGTTCGTTGACCTGGCGCTGGCCGAGTTCGCGCAGCAGTGCCGGCAGGTCGACCTTGCCCTCGGCATTGGCCAGCACGATGACCTCGGCGCCCTTGTCCTCCAGCGCGGCACGCTTGTCGCGGTCTTCGCTGGCCGTGAATACCCAGGTGCCGCCGCCTTCGATCACGCGCGCCTGGGGCGACACGGCCAGCTTGCTGTCGACCACGATGCGGTGCGGCTGGCGCGGCGTGTCGATGGCGCGCACGGTGAGCTGGGCGTCGTCCTTGGCGATGGTGCCGATGCCGGCCATGATGGCGCAGGCACGCGCACGCCAGATGTGACCGTCGTCGCGCGCGGCCTGGCTGGTGATCCATTGGCTGCTGCCGTTGTTGAGCGCGGTCTTGCCATCCAGGCTGGCGGCAGTCTTCATGCGCACCCAGGGCAGGCCGGTGCGCATGCGCTTGAGAAAGCCGATGTTGATCTCGGCCGCTTCGTCCTGCAGTACGCCGCTGGCGGTCTCGATGCCTGCGGCTTGCAGCTTGGCCAGCCCCTGGCCTGCGACCAGCGGATTGGGATCGGTGATGGCGGCGACCACGCGGCCGATGCCGGCGCGGATCAAGGCGTCGGCGCAGGGTGGGGTGCGGCCGAAATGGCTGCACGGCTCGAGCGTGACGTAGATGGTGGCGCCGCGCACGTCCTCGCCGCGCATCGCGGCATCGGCCAGCGCCTGGATCTCGGCGTGGTTGCCGCCCGGGGGTTGGGTGAAGCCGACGCCGATCACCCGTTGCTGGCGGGTGATCACCGCGCCCACGCGCGGGTTGGGGTTGGTGCTGAGCATGCCGAAACCGGCCTGTATCAATGCCAGGGCCATGCCCTGCTGGTCGGTGTCGATGCGCAGTTGGTAGATGGTGTCTTGGGTGTCGTTCATGGTGCGGGTCTGGTGGGGTTTGTCAGGGCGACAACCGGTGCCGTTTGTCGTCAATATACACGCCTTTACCGCTCAGCAAGACCCCGTCGGCGCCGGGTCGCAGATCCGGATTCGACCCAGGAAGTTGATGATCACCCAGCGTTGCGTGGCGCCATCGGTGAAGCGCCAGGTGCCAGACACGGCAGGCCGGCCATCGGCGAGATAGCGCACCCGGGCTTGCTCGGCCGTGCTGCTGACATCGATGCCCGGCGCCAGTGCCGGCCTGGTCATCAGCACCTCGTTGCCGTTGACGACAATGCGCCATCCCTGGCGCCAGTCAGCGCCCTGTGGCGGAACCATTTCGGCGGTCCGGCCGCGGCGCAGGGCGGTGGCGCGGGTAAGGTGGGCCGCATGGAAGAAGTCGTCGGCGGCGCCGGTCAGGCGCTGGCGGCGCACCATCTGCTGCAACGCCGGTACGCCAGCCGTGAGGACGATGGCGGCGATCAGCACCACCACCATCATCTCGACCAGGGTGAAGCCGGCGCGCATGGGCATGGCCGCGCTCACCAGCAGCCGTCGCCGACGGGATTGCGCCGGCCGAGGGTGTCGGCACTGAGCGCGCCGCACAGCGCATCGTCGAATACGGCGGCGCGCGGCGTCGCCGTGACCTGCACGCAGGTGCGCAAGTTGCTGCCGGGGCAGGCGTCGGCTTGCAGCAGGTAGGCGCTGCTGGCCTCGCTGTCACCGGAAAACCAGCGGAATTCGGTTTCGCTGGCCACGGCGGTAAAGCTGCGATAGCTGTGTTCCCGTGCATGACGCCGCTCTTGCTGCAGCAGCACCTGGAGCACCGCGGCGCGGCCCTCGGCGCGTCGGCTGCGGGTCAGGTATTGCTGGTAGCCGTTCCAGCTGAACGTGGCAAGCAAGCCCACGATCGCCAGCACCACCGTCAATTCGATCAGCGTAAAGCCGCGCCGTCGTGCCCATCGATGGTTACCGTCCATCTGGCCATCTCCCTCTTCGCCAGCCAAGAACCTCGAGGGTGACCACGCCACGCTCCGGTTCCAGCCGCCTGACCAGCATCTGCAACGTGGCGCGCGCCTGGCCGGCACCGAAGCCTCGGGCGGTCACCCGATACAGCGCCCGGCGGCGCCACTCGCGGGTTCTGATCCATTCGATCGTATAGCCCGGCATGGGCAGTCGATCGGCATCGAAGGCGGCAGTCATGCCGCTCGAATCACCCAGGTTGGCCGTTCGGGGCTCGGGCAGGCGTTGATCGTTTTCCCAGCGCGCGCCGCCCAGGTCGACCAGCGCATCGTCGAGCGCCGCCTGCGCCGCCAGTCGCGCCTGGTCCAGCCCCTGGTGATTGCGGGCGGCGTGTTCTTCCAGCATGCGCAACCTGGCCGACGATGCACCCAGCAGCAGGATGACGATCACCAGCGTGAGCGTGATGATGAGGGTTGCGCCTCGTTGGCGGGAAGTCGACTTCATGCCGGGGCACCGAGCACCGCATTGCGCAGCATCACCGTGGTCTCGAACACCGCACGCATGCGACGCGGGGCCTGGTCGGTGGCGATCCTGACGGCCTGGGCGCCGGGGCCGAGCAATTCGAACGCCGGCGTCGCACCGTCGCGGGCACTGAAATGCCTGCCGCGCACCAACAGCGCAATGCGCACCAGGCGCACCCGTGGCCACAGCGTGGCATCCATCTGGCTGGCGTTGAGCCAGCGATCGGCGCCAGCGGTGGTATCGCTGTCGACGCCATACAGCACCTGCATCGATTCGACGCCGGGTGCGATGGCGTCGCTGCGCCAATCGGCGCCGGTATTGCGGAACCGGCAATGCAGCGTCGGCTCGGCGGAGCCCGCTTGCCTGACGTAGTAGATGACCCAGGTGCGCCGGCCGGCGCTGCCGGCGATGCCATCGTCTCTCTCGCTGCCCAGCGCGCCACTGTTGCAGCTGTTGACCTGGCCCGCGCCCGGTGTGCCGAAGAAGCCGATCACCAGGATGTCGCTCTGGTTGATGCCCGGCTCGGCGCCGGCATTGAAGCGATTATCGAGGGGATCGAGCGCAGTGCCGTTGCGGCGGTTGTCCAGGCCTCGCAGTCCGCCGCCGCGCAGGACCCGGTTGTCGGAAAACCGCAATGCCGTTTCCCACGGCAGGTGATTGGCCTGTGACAGGACGGTGCGCAGGTGCGCCAGGCTCATGCGCCCGGTTTCCTGGATGCTGGCACTGTCATCCAGTTCCAGGTAGACGGTGCGCGCAGTGTGCAGCAAGGCGCTGGCCGACAACACTACCAACAGCCCAGCCGCCAGGGCGATCATCATCTCGATCAGCGTGAAGCCGCCCGCCGTGGAGTGTCGCATCGCCATTCAATAGCCGATGAACATGGCCAGCTGTGGCCGCTCCACCGGCGCGCCGCCAGTGTCGAAACGTGGCGCCCCGCGCCAGCCCAGCTTGATGTAGACCGGCCCCGTGCCGCCTGCCGTGCAGGCCCAGTCGCCGGCGACGGTGGCGGGGGCGCGGCTGTCACGGCAGACTGCGACGCGTGCGTCCGGGAAGTCGTTGGACAAGCGCGTGAGCCAGCCGGCGATCGCCTCCCGGGCGAACGTTTGCGGCGCGCAGCGCACGTTGCTGCAGTCGCCCTGGCCCGGGGCGTTGCCGCCGGCCTCGAACTCGAGCAGGTAGGGATCCTCGCCGGGACTGCCGGCGGCCCGGTATTCGGAGCGCAGCTCGGCCAGCTCGACGGCCATCATCACGGCGCGGCTCTGCAAGGCGTTGTCGCGGCTGCTGCGCAGCGCCTGCAATTGCAGCATGATCATGGCCATCGCACCGGTGCCCAGCACCAGCATGGAGACCAGCACTTCGATCATGGTAAAGCCCGGACTGCGACGTATCATCCTGCCCCCGCATTGAGTCAGCCTGGCGGGCAGTGTAGAAGGAGCAGCGCAGAAAGGGGCGTGCTAGCGTTTATATCGGAGCGGTGTCGAACATGTTCGTCGATGCCCTTGAACGGCATCGACGAAGGCTGTCAGAACGACGAGCCCGGCTGCCTGAGAAAGGCAAGCTCTTCGGCGCTGGAGGTGCGCCCGAGAATGGCGTTGCGATGCGGAAAACGGCCGAACTGCGCGATCACGTCGCGATGGCGGCGGGCGTACTCGGCAAAACCGCCGAACGCCTGGCGCTGTGCGTCGTTGGCCTGGTGCGTGCGTGCCAGGGTACCGATCAGTTCGACCGCATAGTGCTGGTCATCGATGTCTTCGGCGTGTTCCAGCGGCAGGTACGCAAACAGGCGCGCGATGGCCGGTAGTTCCTGGTCGAGTCCGGTGGCCAGCAACAGCTGGCAGCACTGGCGCGCCAATTCGTCGAAGGCAAAGGCGCGCGGGGTGTCGCGGTAGATGTTGCGCGGGAACTGGTCCAGCAGGATCACCAGCGCCAGCAGCGTGGGCGCCGACTCGGTCCAGTCGTCGAGGCGATTGCCGGCCGCATCCTGCAGCAGCGCTTCGAAGCGGGCCGCGATGTCGGCATCGACGGCCGCATCCTTGCCGAACCACAGCCTGGATTGGCGGGCCGCGATGTCTTCCGGGGCGGCGGCCGGATAGTCGGGGCCGAACCAGAAATCGAGGATGGCCTGGGCGCGCGGGTCGCTCATTGCGCCGTGACCGTGATCTGCACGTCGCCCAGCGTGACGCGCTGTCCGGGAACGATCTTGCAGGTCTTGCGCAATTCGGTCTTGCCGTCGACCTTCACCTGGCCGTCGGCCACGATCTGTTTGCCGGCGCCACCGCTGTCGCACAGCCCGACCAGCTTGAGCAGCTGGTTGAGTTCGACATGCGGATGGCCTTGCAGCGGGAAGGAGATTTTCTGCATCTGGGTCTTTCTGGGTAACGATGGATCAACTGTAGAACGCGGTGAGGGCGAACAGGGCGATATTGCACAACAGGCCCAGGCTCCACACCGCCGAGCGTGCGCTGGGCTGGTTGCCCAGGTACAGCGCCGTGTAGACCAGGCGGCAGGCGATGAAGGCCAGGGCGACCGCGTCGACTACCCCTTGCGGCGCGTCGAACTGCTGGGCCACCAGCACGCCGGCGGCAAACAGGGGCAAGGCCTCGAAGTGGTTGCGATGGGCATAGTCGGCGCGCCGACGCAGGCCGGTGAGGTCGTTCATCCAGGCGCGCGGCTCGGCGTTGTCGAAATCGCGGCGGCCCCATTTGGCCACCGCTACGGTAAAGACGGGCAGCAGGCCCGCGATCAGGATGCACCAGGCGGCAATGGTCATAAATCTTCCTTAGAGTTGTTTGGCGGCGAAGGTATTGCAGGCGCTTACCTTGCCGGCGGTAATGCCACGCTTGAACCACGCAACCCGCTGGGCCGACGTGCCGTGGGTAAACGAGTCCGGTACCACTTCGCCACGGGCCTGGCGCTGCAGCGCATCGTCGCCGATGGCCGAGGCGGCATTGAGGGCGGCGTCGATGTCGCCCTCTTCGATGATGTGACGAGCCTCGTTGGCGTGGTAGGCCCAGACGCCGGCGAAGCAGTCGGCTTGCAGTTCAAGGCGCACCGACATCGCGTTGGCCTGCTTCTCGGTGCTGTTGCGGCGTGCCGCCTCGACCTTCTCGGAGATGCCCAGCAGGTGCTGTACGTGATGGCCGACTTCGTGGGCGATCACATAGGCCTGGGCAAAGTTGCCTGATACCTTGAAGCGCTGCTTCATCAGGTCGTAGAAGGCGAGGTCGATGTAGACCTTCTGGTCGGCCGGGCAATAGAACGGCCCCATGGCGCTCTGGCCGGTGCCGCAGGCGGTCTGGGTGCGTCCGGAGAACAGCACCAGGCGCGGGCGCACGTACTGGCTGCCGTTGGCGGCAAACAGCTGGCCCCAGGTGTCCTCGGTGTCGGCCAGGACCGTGGAGACAAAGCGCGCCATCTGGTCGTCCGGCGAGGGCTTGTGCGCCGGTGCCTGTTGCTGCACCGGCGCCGGGCCGCCGCCACCGCTGAGC
Source organism: Herbaspirillum sp. YR522 (assembly GCF_000282575.1). Taxonomy (GTDB): domain Bacteria; phylum Pseudomonadota; class Gammaproteobacteria; order Burkholderiales; family Burkholderiaceae_D; genus Herbaspirillum. The sequence continues at coordinate 94,773 of NZ_AKJA01000010.1, forward strand.
ATGTTGAGCACCGTCAGGGGATTGATGCCCAGGAAATACGACGCCACCAGCGCCACGGCGACGGTGCCGAGCCCGATCGAGCGCCCGCCGAACGAAAATCCGCCACCCCCGCCGCCATAGCCGCCGTCATCGCCGCGCCGGTCTTCGACGTTGTCGCTTTCGCGATTACCTTCCCATTTCATGATGCTTCCTTGTTGTATGCCGCGATTGTAATGGACCGGCGCCGAGGCGGGCGGTTCGTTGCGGCGCCGATCAACGCCGTTTGTCGGCTTTGTCCGACGGCGCTTAGGCGGAAATGTCCGATTGTCGCGCTTTTGCCTGGCAGGTATGTTGCAGTGTATAAATAGCAGCGGCTGTCCCGAATAACAAATGCAGAGATGCAGCAGAGCAAGGAGACGCACATGACCCTATGGATCGTCGTTCTGGTGGCCGGCGCGCTGGCGCTGATGGTGGCGCGCGCAAGCGCCTGGATGTGGTTGCTGGCCGAGGCGGTCTGGATCTGGTTGGGCGGCCCGCTGGCCGGCATTGAACTGCCGATCATGGTACTGCTGGCGATCCTGCTGTTTGCGCCGACCCTGTTGGTGGCCATCGATTCGGTGCGGCTGTCGCTCATCACGCGTCCGGCGCTCGATACCTTCCGCCGCATCATGCCGCGCATGTCGGCCACCGAGCGCGACGCCATCGAGGCGGGTACGGTCTGGTGGGACGGCGAGCTGTTTTCGGGACGTCCCGACTGGCAGCGCCTGCTCGACCTGGCGCCGCCGCGCCTGACGCCCGAGGAACAGGCCTTCCTGGACCACGAGGTCGAGCAGCTGTGCGCCATGGTCAGCGACTGGGATAGCAGCGTGCGGCACCAGGACCTGCCGCCCGAGGCCTGGCAATTCATCAAGGATCGCGGGTTCCTGGGGATGATCATCCCGCGCCAGTACGGCGGCAAGCAGTTTTCGGCGTATATGCATTCGCAGGTGATCATGAAGCTGTCCTCGCGCTGTTCGGCGGCGGCCATCTCGGTGATGGTGCCCAATTCGCTGGGACCGGCCGAGCTGCTGTTGCACTACGGCACCCAGGCCCAGAAGGACCACTACCTGCCGCGCCTGGCGCAGGGGCTGGAAATTCCGTGCTTTGCGCTGACCAGCCCTTATGCGGGCTCGGATGCGGCCGCCATTCCCGATGTGGGCGTGGTGTGCCGGGGTATCCACGACGGCCAGGAAACCATCGGCTTCAAGGTAACCTGGAACAAGCGCTACATCACGCTGGCGCCGGTGGCCACCGTGCTGGGCCTGGCGTTCCGGGTGCGCGACCCGGAGCGCCTGCTGGGTGACGATCCGGAGCCGGGCATTACCTGCGCATTGATTCCCACCAGCCATCCGGGGGTGGTCACCGGGCGCCGTCACTGGCCGCTCAACGCGGTGTTCCAGAACGGTCCGACCTCGGGCCATGAGGTGTTCATCCCGATGGAGTGGGTCATCGGCGGTCTGGCGCAGGTGGGGCGCGGCTGGCGCATGCTGATGGAATGCCTGGCCGCCGGGCGTGCCATTTCGCTGCCGTCGTCGAATGTGGGCTTTTCCAAGCTGGCGGTGCGCGGCACCACCGCCTACACGGCCATGCGGCGCCAGTTCAAGGTCGAGATCGGCAAGTTCGAGGGAGTCCGGGAGGCGCTGGCGCGCATGGGCGGCAACCTCTACATGATCGATGCCACCCGGCGCCTGTCGGCGCTGGCGGTGGATGCCGGCGAGAAGCCGTCGGTGATCTCGGCCATTTCCAAGTATCACGTCACCGAGCGCGGGCGCACCATCGTCAACGACGGCATGGATGTGATCGGCGGCAAGGGCATCTGCATGGGGCCCGGCAATTTCCTGGCGCGGGCCTACCAGCAGATCCCCATTGCCATTACGGTCGAGGGGGCCAATATCCTTACCCGCTGCCTGATCATCTTCGGCCAGGGCGCGATTCGTTGCCATCCCTACGTATTGCGCGAGCTGGCCGCCGCGGCCGACGACAACCACGAGCGCGCCACGCAGGAGTTCGACAAGCTGCTGTTCGGCCACCTGTCGTTTGCCGCGGCCAACTTCGCGCGCGCCTTCATCGGCGGCCTGAGCCATGGATGGCTGTTGCCGGCAAGCGCTCGGGCGGCGCGCCAGACGCGGCGCCATTTCCGCGCGGTGACGCACCTGTCGTCGGCGCTGGCGCTGCTGGCCGACGTCTGCATGGCCGTGTTCGGCGGCACCTTGAAGTTGCGCGAGCGCGTCTCGGGGCGGCTGGGTGATGTGCTATCGCAGTTGTACCTGGTGTCGGCCACGCTCAAGCGCTTCGAGGACGATGGTCGTCCGCCAGAAGACCTGCCGTTGCTCGAATGGTCGGTGCGCGATGCGCTGCATCGGGCGCAGGAGGCCATCGTCGAGGTATTGCACAACTTTCCCAATCCGGTCATCGCCCTGGCGTTGCGGTTGGCCATCTTTCCGCTGGGGCTGATCTATCGCAAGCCTTCCGACGCACTGGGTACGGCCGTGGCGCGTGCCATGCAGACTCCGGGGGCAACCCGCGAACGGCTGCTGTGCGATGGCTACGTGCCGCAAGGAGACGACCCGCTGGCCGCCGGCGAGCGCGCCTTTGCGCTCACGCCTACCGTGCAGTTGCTCGAGCAACGGCTCAAGCCGGTGATCAAGGAAGGGCAATTGCCGGCGATCCCGCAAAGCCTGATCGAGATGAAGGCCTGGAATGCGACGGCGTTCGAACGAGGCTTCATCAGCCAGCAGGAGCTGGGCTTGCTGGACGCGTTTGCCCGCGATGGCGACCAGGCGATACAGGTGGACGACTTTGCGCCGGACTTCGATCGCAAGGAGATTGTCGATTTGGAGCAGGCGCGCAGGCTGGTGGTGTAACCGTGGCGTTGTGGTGCGTTTTTTCGCGCCTAAGGAACATCGTTCCGGCTGGTAAGCGCGTAGCGCTGTATCGAAGCCTGTCCTGAGCCTATCGAAGGAAGCCTGTCGAAGGAAGCCTGTCGAAGGGCCGGTCCCGAGGCCCGAGCGCAGGACACCGCATCCGATTTAGAATGCACGGTTTCGGTTCGTCACCCTCATTGTCAATGAATCTGCCTCGCATCTATCTCGCCGGTCCCGATGTCTTCAAGCGCGACTACCCGCAGCATAAACGGAACGCCCGGCGCTGGTGCGCCGAGCTGGGGCTGGTGGCCCTGTGCCCGGGGGACGACGAGGTGGTGGGCGATACCCGCGCGGCGGTGTCGCGCGGGATCTTCGAGATCAACCTGGCATTGCTGGACTCGGCCGACTACGTGGTGGCCAACCTGGCCAATTTTCGTGGCCATGAGCCGGACTCGGGCACCGTGTTCGAGATCGGCTATGCCATCGGGCGCGGCAAGAAGGTCTGGGGCTACAACACGCCGCAGCACGACTTGCTGTCACAGATTCCGCAAGGCGAACCCGGGCATTGCCGCGACGGCATGCAGATCGAGGATTTCGGCTTGCCGCGCAACCTGATGCTGGCGCACTCCTGCGAACTGGTCGATGGCGACCTGAGCGCCTGCCTGCTCAAGGTCGCGCGCTGGCACGCCAACCGGCATTGACCGGGTCCTACCCGTTGGAAGGCGCAATCATCTCGGCGTAGTCGTACAAGGCGCCGAGCACTTCCTGCGCCTGCTCGTCGTCGGTGGTTTCCTGCAACTGGTCGATCTGTTCGAACAACTGGGCAATCGTGCGCGCGCCACCGGCGCCGTCGAACAGGCGCGCCGCACGGTGCGCTTCCCAGTCGGCGCTTTCCTGGGCGCTGAGGGTGTCGGGGAAGTTGCGCGCCCGATAGCGAAACAGGATCTGCGTCAGTCGCGCATCGGCGAACGATACGCTGGCAGCGGCCAGCGCTTGCGGCGTCATGGCACGCAACTGCGTCAATTGACGACGATCGTCGTTGCCCACGAAACCGCCGTACAGGTCTTCGTCCACGTCCGCCGCGGCTTGCTGCTCGCGCTGGTAGACCTGCTGCCACAGGTGTCCCAGGTCGGGCAGGGCGGCAGCGACCTCGGCGTGCCGCAGGGCAAGGTCGACATCGATGCCCAATTGCGCCGCGCGCGTCGCGGACAGGGTCTTGAGATTGCCTACCACCATCGGTGACTTGTTCAGGTGGATGCTCTTGAGCGCCAGGCGGGTCATGCCCTCGGGCATCGCATCGCTACGGGTGAAGAGCCTCTCGCGGGCAGTGCTGGCGTCCAGTCCGGCCAGTTCGCCGGGGTCCACGCTCAGGTCCCAGGCCAGCAACTCGTTCTTGTTGGTGGGGTGGATGCCCAGCGGCCACATCAATGCCAGGCAACCGCGCGCCGCCGGGAACATGCCTGAGACGTGCAGGAACGGGCGCGGGGTCGGCAAGCCGATCTCGGTGGCCACCCGGTCCTTCTTGTGCAGCGCCAGCGCAAAGTCGAACAGGCGCGGATTGTGCTGTCGCAGCAGGCGTGCCAGGGCGATGGTGGCGCGCACGTCGGACAGGGCGTCGTGCGCGGCTTCATGCACCAGGCCATTGGCCTGGGTCAGGTGCTCGAGCTTGAAGCTGACGGAGCCGTCCTCCTTGGTCGGCCAGTTGATGCCTTCGGGGCGCAGCGCGTAGCACAGCCGCACCACATCGAGCAGGTCCCAGCGGCCGCAGCCGTTTTGCCATTCGCGCGCATACGGATCGATCAGGTTGCGCCAGAACAGGAAGCGCGTGACTTCGTCATCGAAGCGGATGGTGTTGTAGCCCACGCCGATGGTGCCGGGTTCGGCCATGGCCTGCTCGATGCGCTGGGCGAACTGATGCTCGGGCAGGCCCTGTTGCAGGCATTGCTGGGGCGTGATGTGGGTGATCAGGCAGGACTGGGGATCGGGCAGGTAGTCGGGCGCCGGCTTGCAGTAGATCATGATCGGCTCGCCGATCTCGTTGAGTTCGGCATCGGTGCGCACGGCGGCGAACTGCGCCGGGCGGTCGCGGCGCGGCACGATGCCGAAGGTTTCGTAGTCGTGCCACAGGAAGGTTTGGTTGGACATCGCAGCGGGACCGGCAAGCGGCCTGTTAAAAGAACATCGCGCGATTATAGGGCCTGCGCGCTGCTTTACTGCAATGGCAGCGTATCGCGCTTGAGCAGCTTGGTCAGTACCGCCTGCAGCGTACCGCTGCGCATGGGGGCGGCGCCCTTGGCATATTCGATGTTGTCGATGACCCAGCCACGCGCGTCCCGCGTGAGCAAGACCTGGTCGGTCCACTTGGCTGGCGCCTTGAGCTTGGCGTCGCTGTAGATCAGTTCGACGGCGCACTTGCTGTCTCGTTCGCCGATGTCGCAGTTGACGATGCGAAAGGTCGAGGCGCCGGCCGGGTTGCCGGTGAAGATATCGCCCTCCACCAGCGGCGGCAGCGGGTCGGCGTCGGCCTGGGCAGACTGGGCGATGCGTGCTTCCTCGGCCACCGAGGTGTCCTTGAGCAGGTCGAACAGGTTCACGGACATGAAGTGGCGGAACGTGATGAGCTCGTTGAGCGTGAGCGCGCCTATCGGCCGCACCGACTGGTGCATCTTGTAGAAGCTGCTGACCACGTCGCGGGCGCGGCTTTCATCGCCACCGGCGCAACCGGCCAGCAACAGGGCGGTGCCGATCAACCACGACCGGGCAATGCATTTGACGACCTGTTTTTCCATTCGCTGCACAATCGGCTCCATCACTTCATTGATAGTCGAACACCAAAGTTTGCCATGCATTGCCGCAAGACAACTATAGGTGACGAATCGACAACGGTTCTTTCCGGCAATGATAAGCCTTGCCGGCTGCGGCAAAGCCGTGGAACACATCATTAAAAGCCGGCCAATTCATCTGCCGGGCTGCACGCGGCCGCTGGCGCGCGGGCTAGTCGACCTGGGCGATGGCGTCGGCCAGGGCGTCGCTCAGGTATTCGCGGTGCGATGACTGGTCCAGGCCGATGAATTCGATGTCGTCGATGCGCCATTGGCGCTCGTGCTGCACCAGCAGGACCTTGTCGTTCCAGGCTTCGTCGCTGCCATCCTTGCGATAGCGGAACTGCACCTGGCACGATGCGCACTGTTCGTCGGTCTCGCAGGATTGCACCGAAAAGCTGGTCGCGCCCTCGTAGAGCGAAGTCATGAGGTCGCCTTCGACCAGCGGTGGCGCCTGGTTGCCGGCCAGTCCGTGATAGCGGTTCTCGGCCGCCTCGGCCTGGGTCAACAGCGTATTGAGGGCAGGGCTGACCAGCGGCTGGAGCTGCCGCAGTTCGTCCGACGCGGGCAGGCCAGGCGCGTTGGCCTTGAGATGGATGCGGTAGAAGTTGTCCACCACGTCGGCCTGGCGTTGCTCGTCACCCGAGAAATCGTGGCAGCCGCCCAGGGCCAGCGCGGCCAGCAGTGCGCAGGCAACGACCGCCCGGCGTCGTGGCGTGGAAGATGGCCAGCCACAGTGGCCGGCAGCAGCAGGTGCAGATGGGTTGTTCACGGAAGTTCCTGGCGTGCGGCATGCCGCGTTTCTTGGTCTTTTCTGGCGCCGCCGAGGAGGCGATCGCGCCGCCTGTTAGTCAGGTTGGCGGCGCAATCGTTCCAGCCAGGTTCAGCTCGACTGGTCCAGCAGCGCGAAATGCTCGACCTGCGGCGGGCTGGCGAAGAACGGTCCGACGATGCCGCGCCATTGGGCAAAGGCCGGCGACTCGCGAAAGTCGACCGTGTGGTTCTCGAGCGTGGCCCACCGCACCATCAGGAGGTAGCGTTCCGGCGATTCGACGCCTTTTTGCACCTGGTGGCCCAGGTAACCGCGCGACTTGGCAATGGTCTCGGCCACGCCGCGTTGGATGGCTGCGTCGAATTCGGCCTGCTTGCCGGGTTGGATGCGGATATCCGCCAGTTCCAGAATCATGTGAATCTCCATGGTCGAGTGCGCCGGCACTGCATGTTGCGCGACAGTGGCGACATGCGGCGGCGCGTCGGCGATTATTACATTTTCGGCAGCGGCGCGAATGCAACAATATGATGCCCGCCGGTGAAATCACTTCACCCGGCCGGGTGGTCGCCCGGGTGGTGACGATGGCTGGCGGCAGCGCGGGCGGCGCGCAGTTTCTGCTCCATGTCTTCCAGGCCGATCTCGATGGCGCCGGTGCTGATTGTGATTTCCCACAGCGACACCAGCAGCGACGCCACCAACAGGAACAGGCTGACACCGAAGCAGATCTCGGCGGCGCGGTCTTGCTCGACGAAGATCAGGAACATCGAGATGGCGCACATGATGAAGCTCGAAACGCCCAGCGCCTGCATGTAGCGGGTCAGCACGATGCGCTTGCGCAGGTTCAGGATCTGGCGCAGCACCAGGTCGCGGCCGTCGTCCTTGTGCTGGGTCTGCAGGTTGCGGATCAATTGCGCCAGCACCAGGAAACGGTTGGTATAGGCCAGCAGCAACAGGGAAGTGGCGGGAAACAGCAGGGCGGGAGTGGTGAGGTTCATCATCGAATTATGCGTTGGCGATTGGCTGGGCCGTGGATTTTATTCTTTCCTGTGGCGCAAGAAACATGCCCATTGCGTGTCGGCCCTGGGTTCTCGCGCACATTCGAATCGACTGGCCGTTTTGGGGCAGGGCCTGCACCAGCACGCGATTCTTGCACCGTCCGGCGGCATGGTCGCCGCGGGCAGGATTATTTTATGGATCGGCCAGCGCTGGCCAATTGTTATTTGATGCCGCCATCAATACACTACCCGACGATCCAATAAACCATAACGAAAGGATATCCATGTCGGGTTCTTATTTCCCCCAATGGCGGCTGCGTGCCAGCGCCGATGACGGCCAGGGCGCCGTGATCGCCACCGATGAGCGCCTGCCTGCGCCGCAGACGCTGGCCATGGGCGTGCAGCACGTCGTGGCCATGTTCGGTTCGACCGTGCTGGCGCCGCTGCTGATGGGGTTCGATCCGAACGTGGCGATCCTGATGTCGGGCGTGGGTACCCTGCTGTTCTTCCTGCTGGTGGGAGGGCGCGTGCCCAGCTATCTGGGATCGAGTTTCTCGTTCATCGGACTGGTCATTGCCGTCACCGGCTATGCCGGGCAAGGCGCCAATGCCAACCTCGGCCTGGCGCTGGGCGGCATCATCGCCTGCGGCGCGGTGTATCTGCTGATCGGCTTGCTGGTCGGCGTGGTCGGCACCGGCTGGATCGAAAACCTGATGCCGCCGGTGGTCACCGGTGCGGTGGTGGCGGTGATCGGCCTGAACCTGGCGCCGATTGCCGTCAAGGGCGTCACCGGTAACGGTTTCGATGCCTGGATGGCATTGGTGACGGTGCTGTGCGTGGGCATGGTGGCGGTATTTACCCGTGGCATGCTGCAGCGCCTGTTGATCCTGGTCGGCCTGCTGTTGGCCTATGCGATCTATGCGGTGCTGACCAATGGGGTCGGCTGGGGCAAGCCGATCGATTTCTCGGGCGTCGCCATGGCTGCCTGGTTCGGCGTGCCGCACTTCGCCGCGCCGGTGTTCGAGGGCCGTGCGATGGCCTTGCTGGCGCCGGTGGCGATCATCCTGGTGGCTGAAAACCTGGGACATATCAAGGCGGTGTCGGCCATGACCGGCCAGAACCTGGATCGCTACATCGGTCGCGCATTCGTCGGCGACGGTCTGGCCACGATGGTATCGGGCAGCGTCGGCGGCACCGGCGTGACGACCTATGCCGAGAACATCGGGGTCATGGCGGTCACCAAGATCTACTCGACCCTGGTCTTCGTGGTGGCGGCGGTGATCGCCATCCTGCTCGGGTTTTCCCCCAAGTTCGGCGCGCTGATCCTGACCATCCCGGGGGCGGTACTGGGCGGCGTATCGATCGTGGTGTTCGGCCTGATCACCGTATCGGGGGCGCGCATCTGGGTCGAGAACAAGGTCGACTTTTCCAATAACACCAACCTGATCGTGGCTGCCGTGACCCTGGTCCTGGGCGCCGGCGACTTCACCTTGAAGCTGGGCGGCTTCGCCCTGGGCGGCATCGGCACCGCTACCTTCGGTGCCATCATCCTGTACGCGCTGCTCAAGCGCCGCCAGTGAATGACGTGGCGTGGGTGCAGGCTCGACCCACGCCCGCAGCACGGAAGGCGCGATAAATTTCCGTTGAGCAATTCGATGATGGTGACTATACTTTGCGGCGTTGCAGCGACAGGCGAATCCGCCCATGCGCGGCGGTAGTCCGGGGAAGGGCGCCGTCGACGGCGCTGCCTTCTTACTCAAGGGGAACCCGCAGCATGAATACCACCACCCGCCTGTTGGCAATGATGTGCCTTGCCGCGCCATTGCTGGCAGCATGCGACATGACCGCCGGCAAGAAGGACTATGCCTACTTCCGCCAGAACCTGGACCAGGCCAAGTCGGTGTCGGACCAGTGCTCGCTTAACGGCACCTCAGGCATGAACAAGTCGCAGATCTCCGAATGCGACGCCGCCCGCGAAGCCTATTCCAACCGCAAGCTCGGTTATTGATCGCCTTACTTGGGGCCGTCGTTCCAGCGCAGCGACAGCTTGCTCGGCTGGGCGCCCAGCGTCAATTGCCGGGTTTGCGCCTGGCCGTTGTAGACGGCATTGAGCTGGTACTTGCCTGGCGGCAGCTTGACGTTGGTCATGGGACCGGCCGCCGGTAGCGAGAAAACGGTCTTGCCGGCGCTGTCGGTGATGTCCAGCTTGACGTCGCTGATGTATTCACCGCTGCCGCCTTGCGAGAACAGCAATTGCAGGTTGTAGTCGGCGGCGGTGGCCTTGATCGAGGCCTGCTCGCCGGCGCCGATGCCGCCGTTCATGTAGGGCGGTGCCGATTGGGCCAGGGTACCGCTCGCGGTGGCGCCCAAGGCCGCAGCAAGGCACAGGCAGAGCAGGGGTTGGCGCAGGCGCAGAGGGTGGGTCATGGTCGGTCTCCGATGTGGTTGATCTGATGAATGGGCCACTGCCGGGCTAAAAAGTTCGCATGGCCGAGCGGCATGCCCGGGGTCACGGGCCTGTCACAAATTTGTCAAAGTCGGCCGGTAGAATGCCATCGACCTTCCCAGCCCCTGTCTCCCTTTCTTCATGCACAACCCGCCGGACACACCGCAAGCCCTGCACCTGCTCTACGAGCCGGCCGGATTTATCTGTGCGTTCCACTTCGCAGGTGGCCATGCGCGGCAGATGAAGTGGAACGAGGTCATCGACTACCGCCCCCATGCCGACGCCTTCACCTGGCTGCATGTGAAGACGGCCGACGTCAAGATCCAGCAGTGGATGGCGCATCATAGCGGCGTGCCCGAGCACATCAACGAGTTCCTGTTGAGCAGCGACACGCATCCGGGCCTGCACATGAGCGCCGATAGCGTCTATGGCACGCTGACCGATATCAAGATGGAAATCGGCGACACCGGTACCGAAAAGGGGGCATTGCACTTCTATCTGGACAGCCGGCGCTTGTTGACGCTGCGCACGCAGCCGCTGTGCTCGACCAACCTGCTGCGCCAGAAAGTGCTCGACGGCGTGGGCTTCCAGAACAGCATGGACCTGTTTGCCAAGCTGTTGCGGTGCCTGGCCGATGGTTTCAACGAACGGCTCGACAGCCTCAACGACAAGGTCGATGACATCGAGTTCTCGGTGCTGTCGGACCGGCGCCCGGAGGATCGTAGCGAGTTATCGAGCATTCGCCGTCAACTGGCCGAATTGCGTCGTTTCATCGCGCCCGAGCGCCGCATCCTGAACCAGTTCAACCGGCTGCGTCCGGCCTGGGTGCCGTCGACCGCGATGGACGACCTGACCCACGCGCTGGACGAACTCAACGAGTTGCATACCACCGTCGAAGCACTGTATGAGCGCGCCAAGCTGCTGCAGGAAGAAATCGCCTCGCAGATGTCGGAGCAGATGAACCGCAACCTGATGGCCTTGTCGATCCTGACCGCGCTGCTGATGCCGGCTACGCTGGTGTCGGGGATCTTCGGGATGAACGTGGCAGGCCTGCCGGGCCTGCACGACGAAGTCTCGTTCTGGGTGGTGATGGGCATCATGGGCGCACTGGGGTTGGCGACGGTGGCCTTCCTGAAGTGGCTCAAGATCTGGTAGCGCGGTGCCTCAGTCGCGCTCGGCCAGCGCCGCTTCGCTTTCGCGGATCAGGCGGTCGATATCGATGTTGTCGACCGCTTCGATACGCAGCGTCACCGGGCGCCACAGCGAATACAGCCACAGGCCGATGGTACACAGCGTGCCCAGGAACAGCGTGATGAATCCCGACAGGAACAGGCCGATGAAGGGCGAGGCGATCAGCCCGTCATAACCGATCAGGTGCTTGCCATCCCAGGTGATGGTATGGGCGCCAAACAGCGACAGCACGCCCATCAGGGTCGAGAATGGCACCAGCGAGAACGTGGTGCCGATAGCCAGCAGCTTGTAGATGGTGCCCATCGACATGCGCTGGATCTTGAGCTGTTCGAACATGATTCCCCCTTAGCCTGCATGGCGCGTGGTCGTGGCCAGCGCCTGATACCGCATGAAGCGCTCGGCGCACCCCCGTGCACGCGCGCCGCCCGTTTTTTATCGCCGGGCCTACTTGCCCCAGCTGTCCTTGAGTGTCACCGCCCGGTTGAATACCGGCTGGCCATCGGTGGAGTCGATGCGATCGGCCACGAAGTAGCCATGTCGTTCGAACTGGTAGATGTCGCCCGGCTGGGCACTCTTGAGCGTCGGTTCCAGGTAGGCGGTGATGACGTCCTTGGAGTTGGCGTTGAGCGCGGTGAGGAAATCCTTGCCGCCCGCATCCGGGTGCGGGTCGGTAAACAGGCGGTCGTACAGGCGCACCTCGGTGGCCAGCGCATGCTCGGCGCTGACCCAGTGCAGGTTGCCCTTGACCTTGTAGTTGGAGCTGCCTTCGGTGCCGCTCTTGCTGTCCTCGAAGTAGTTGCAGTGCACTGCGATGACGTTGCCGTCCTGGTCCTTGTCGAAGCCGGTGCATTCGACCACATAGCCGTAGCGCAGGCGCACCTTGTTGCCGGGGAACAGGCGGAAATAGCCCTTGGGCGGCACTTCCATGAAGTCCTCGCGCTCGATCCACAGTTCGCGCGTGATCGGGAAGTGACGATGTTGCTGGTCGTGCAGCGGGTGGGCCGGCGGATAGACCGGCGCGCTGCAGTCGATGCTCTGGCCTGCCGGGAAGTTGTCGATGATCAACTTCAACGGGCGCAATACGGCCACCGCGCGGCGTGCCTTGGGGTCGAGGTCCTCGCGCAATGCGCCTTCGAGCACGCCGTAGTCGATCCAGCTGTTGTGCTTGGAGGCACCGGTGCGGTCGCACATCAGGCGGATCGCCTCGGGCGTGTAGCCGCGTCGGCGCAGGCCGACGATGGTCGGCATGCGCGGGTCGTCCCAGCCTTCGACGATCTTCTCGTCGACCAACTGCTTGAGCTTGCGCTTGCTGGTGATGATGTAGGTCAGGTTCAGGCGTGCGAATTCGTACTGGCGCGGCAGCGGCCTGGAGAACATGCCTTCGGCCGACAGGCGTTCGAGCACCCAGTCGTACAGCGGGCGCTGGTCTTCGAATTCCAGGGTGCAGATCGAATGCGAGATGTTCTCGAGCGCATCCTCGACCGGGTGGGCGTAGGAATACATCGGATAGACGCACCACTTGCTGCCGGTGTTGTGGTGGACCGCATGACGGATACGATAGATCGCCGGATCGCGCAGGTTCATGTTGGGGCTGGCCATGTCGATGCGCGCGCGCAGGATCAGCGAGCCGTCGGGGTGCTTGCCGTCGCGCATCTCCTCGAACAGGCGCAGCGATTCATCGGCAGGGCGGTCGCGCCAGGGCGAATTGCGCCCCGGTTCGGTCAGGGTGCCGCGGGTCTCGCGCATCTGCTCGGCATTCTGCTCGTCGACATAGGCATGACCGGAGCGGATCAGCGCCTGGGCACCGGCGTACATGAAGTCGAAATAATTGCTGGCGTAGTACAGGTGCTGGTTGCCCTCGTGTTCCCACGAAAAGCCCAGCCACTGGACTGCATCGAGGATGGTGTCGACGTATTCCTGCTCTTCCTTCTCGGGATTGGTGTCGTCGAAACGCATGTGGCAGCGGCCGGCATAGTCGCGCGCCAGGCCGAAGTTGAGGCAGATCGACTTGGCGTGGCCGATGTGCAGGTAGCCGTTCGGTTCGGGCGGAAAGCGCGTGATGACCTGGGGCAGCGGGACGCCATCCTGGGTAGTGCGCCCGGCGTAGGTGCCGCCGGCCAGGTCGGCCTCGATGATGCCGCGCAGGAAATTGGTAGGCGGCACTGGCGCCTGGCCGTTGGCGGGGGCGCCGGCGTGGCCGTTCTTCAGATCATTGCTCATGGTTGAATCGGGAAGATGCTGGTTTATTCAGATGGCAGGCATTCTACCGCAGCGAGCCTGCTTGCACCGGGCCGGGCAGCGTCGCCGGCGAGATTTTTTCGGCCTGGCGTCCACATGAGATGGGCCTTCTTGTTACAGATGATACGGCGCTGTATTACCTGTAGCCCGCTGCTCCAGGCAATCTGCTGCTGTGCCGGACCGGGTCCGGCCTGACGGTTAACAGAGAGGGCATCATGAAAAGACTAATCAAATTGGTGATCGCCGCGGCAGTCGCCGCGGCCACGTTGTCGGCTTGCGTGGTGGTGCCGGTGGGGCCGCCGCATCCGCATTACGCCCGTCCATACTATGGACCGGGCTATTACTACGGACGTTGAGGCAGCCCCGGCGGCTCAGGCGGCCGGGGGCTTGCGCCCGGCCGTGCGATGTACCGTCTTGAGCGACTTCAACGGAATGGCGATCTGCGCCATGGTCCCGGCCGGCACGTTGTGGGTAATGATCAGCTCGGCCAGCGGCCCATACAGGGTCGACACCCTTTCGCGAATCTGCTCCAGCCCGAAGTGCATGCCGATCCTCGGTTCCTTGCGGCCCACCGCGCCCAGCCCGGCACGCGGCGCCGGCTGGTTGAGCGCGGCGCCGCTGGCCAGGCCGACGCCGGTATCGAACACGCTCAATACCAGCAGGTCCTGGTGTAGCGCGGCACGCACGGTGCAGTTGCCGCCATCGGCCTTGGGCTCGAGCCCGTGCTTGATGGCGTTCTCCACCAGCGGTTGCAGCAGCATCGGCGCCAGCCGCAGGCGGCCCAGGTGCTCCGGCAGCTGCAACGTATAGGATAGGCGCAGGCCCATGCGCAGCGACATCAGGCCCAGGTAGGCGCCGATCAGGTCGAATTCCTTCTTGAGGGTGGTGCTGTCGTTGCGCGAGGTGGCCAGGGTAGTGCGCATGAACAGGTTCAACTGGTTGAGCATGTGTTGCGCCCGCAGCGGTTCGGCGCCGATCAGCGTCTGTAGCGTCGACAACGTATCGAACAGCAGGTGCGGCTCGATCTGTGCCTGCAGCATCTGCAGCTGGGCCTGCACCGCCTGTTTCTCGACTTCACTGGCATGGGCTTGCGCTGCGGCGTTGGTTTCGCGATTCCAGAAGTAGATCGCCGCGCCCAGGCTGACCAGCGACATCAGCACCAATACCCCGATGACGCCATCGCTGTCGGCCACCGGCCACCAGGCGAGGGGCTGCCCCAGTATCCGCGCGGACAATGCCCGACCCAGCAGCAGCGAGGCCGGCGCGAGCACCACCAGTGACACCAGGAAGCCCAGCGGGTCGGGCTTGTCGTCACCCCAGATGGCCACGCGCGAGCCATCGATCAATACCATCGCCAGCAGCCCGATGCACATCGCCAGCACCAGGTTCTCCTGGAAGCCTGCGCCGATGCGCATGAGGTAGGTGACCGCCAGCGCGCACAGCAGGATGACGGCCAGCGTAGGCAGCAGGGCGAACAGCAATTCACGCAGCAGCAGGATCAGGCGCGGCGGGATGGAAGTATCTTGTCGGTTCATTGCTCAGTGTTGCAGGTCCGGATCTGTCGGGCGTGAAATAGTACCCCGATTCCCTGCCAGTCAGGTGCTTGTCGCCTGTCCTGATCTGCACTAAGGTGGGCGCCGATGGGGCGTGGCTTGCCCCGGTGACCTTCAACGGAGAAAAACATGTGGCCTTATCCCCGGGCGCTGGCCCATCGTGGCGGCGGCACCCTGGCGCCCGAGAATACGCTGGCCGGCTTTCGCGCCGGCCTGCAGTTCGGCTATCGCGCGGCCGAATTCGATGTGATGCTGACCCGCGACGAAGTGCCTATCCTGATGCACGACCCGCAGCGCGGGCGTACCCTGCCCGGGGTCGGCGCCATCGCCGAGACCGATTGGGCCGAATTGCAAGGACTCGATGCCGGCGCCTGGCACAGCCCGGGCTTCGCCGGCGAACGGATCTGTACGCTGGCGCAGGCGCTGGCGTTTTGCAGCGACCACGGCATCTGGATGAACGTCGAGATCAAGCCGGGCGCGCCGGCCCATGCGCGGCGTACCGGTGAACTCACCGCGCAGGCGGTGGCGCGCCATTTTGCCACCCGGCTGCAAGCGCCGCGTGACGGTGCCGACGGGGTGGCGCAGTTGCCGCTGCTGTCGTCGTTCTCGTTGGCGGCCCTGCGCGCCGCGCGCGAGGTGGCGCCCGAGCTGCCGCGCGGTTTCCTGGTGGACGTGGTTCCCGCCGACTGGGAGTCGCGCCTGGTCGAGCTGGACGCAGTGGCATTGCACACCAACCACAAGCACCTGGAGCCGGCCCAGGCGCGCCGCATCAAGGACGCCGGCTTCGGGTTGTTTTGTTATACCGTCAATGATCCTGGGCGCGCCGCCGAGATCGCCGGCTGGGGCGTCGACGGCTTCTGTACCGACCGCATCGACCTGGTCCACGCCGCGCAATGGTCCAATCGATAAGTCGCCATGGCGTGTCAACGCCGTCGTGCAGGCTGGCGTTAAGGAAGCACAAGGTCGGGGATTTGCCAAGGGGGGCGCCGACAGACTTGTGAAGCGCATAACATGTATCGTATTAGTGAGTGAGGAAATGATGAAGATCAACAAATTGCTGGCCGCCGTGCTCGTCGCCGCTTTCGCCCTGCCTGTCATGGCCCAGCCTGCCCCGGCGCCTGGTGCACCTGCTGCCGACTCCAAGCCGGTTGCCAAGCACAAGCACGTCAAGAAGCACAAGAAGCACAAGAAGCACGCTCACCGCAAGGCCAAGCCAGCCCTGCCCATCAACAAGGGCGCCTGATTGCGCTGACCCGCTCGTGCGCCGTACCGGCCCACGATGCAGGTGTCTGAACGCACGGCCATGCAAGGCCGCAACCCGTCCGGAGCGATCCCGACGGGTTTTTTCTTGCCTGCAAGGGGCCGTCGAGCGGCCTGGGGGCGGGCTTGCGATCCCATATGGCTTCGCTCGCGGATCACGTATAATCGCCGATTAGCAATCATTTTTGCACCGTCTTTTACCAGCCTTCGAACATGAACTCAGCCGAAATTCGCGATAAGTTTCTGAAATTCTTTGAATCCAAGGGCCACACCGTGGTCCGGTCGTCCAGCCTGGTCCCGGGTAACGATCCGACCCTGCTGTTCACCAATTCCGGAATGGTCCAGTTCAAGGATGTGTTCCTCGGCACCGACAAGCGCAACTACGTGCGGGCCACTTCGGTGCAGCGCTGCCTGCGCGCCGGCGGCAAGCACAACGACCTCGAGAACGTCGGCTACACCGCGCGTCACCACACCTTCTTCGAAATGCTGGGCAACTGGTCCTTCGGCGACTACTTCAAGCGCGATTCGCTCAAGTGGGCCTGGGAGCTGCTGACCACCGTCTATGGCCTGCCGGCCGAGAAGCTGTGGGCCACGGTCTACCAGACCGACGACGAGGCCTACGATATCTGGACCAAGGAAATCGGCCTGCCACCGGAGCGCGTGGTGCGCATCGGCGACAACAAGGGCGCCCCGTATGCCTCCGACAATTTCTGGCAGATGGCCGAGACCGGCCCTTGCGGCCCCTGTTCGGAGATCTTCTTCGATCATGGTCCCGACGTCTTCGGCGGCCCTCCGGGCAGCCCCGACCAGGACGGCGACCGCTACATCGAGATCTGGAACAACGTGTTCATGCAGTTCGATCGCCAGCTCGATCCCAAGACCGGCCAATACACGCTCACCCCGCTGCCGGCGCCTTGCGTCGACACCGGCATGGGCCTGGAGCGGCTGGCGGCGATCCTGCAGCATGTGCACAGCAATTATGAAATCGACCTGTTCCAGCACCTGATCAAGGCTGCCGGGCGCGAAACCGGCACCGCCGACCTCGGCAACGCCTCGTTGCGGGTGATTGCCGACCATATCCGCGCCACCTCCTTCCTGATCGTCGACGGCGTCATCCCCGGCAACGAAGGCCGTGGCTATGTCCTGCGCCGCATCATCCGTCGCGCATTGCGCCACGGCCACAAGCTGGGCCAGACCAAGCCGTTCTTCTACAAGCTGGTGGGCGACCTGGTCGACCAGATGGGCGCGGCCTATCCCGAGTTGCCCGAAGCGGCAGCGCGGGTCGAGATGGTCCTGAAGCAGGAAGAGGAACGTTTCGGCGAGACGCTGGAACACGGCATGAAGATTCTCGAGACAGCCCTGGCCGGCAACACCGGCAAGCTCGACGGCGAGACCGCCTTCACCCTGTATGACACCTACGGCTTCCCGCTCGACCTGACGGCCGACATCTGCCGCGAGCGCAATGTGGAACTGGACGAGGCGGGCTTCGATGCCGCCATGGAACGCCAGAAGACCGCCGCGCGCGCGGCCGGCAAGTTCAAGATGGCCGCTGCCATCGAGTACACCGGCGACAAGACCCGCTTCGTCGGCTACGAGTCGCTGGTGCAGCAGGCCAAGGTGGTGGCGCTGTACGTGGGCGGCAGCCCGGTGCAGAAGGTCGCGTCGGGCCAGGACGCCATCGTGGTGCTCGACACCACGCCGTTCTATGCCGAATCGGGTGGCCAGAGCGGCGACGCCGGTACCCTGGAAGCCGCCGGCGCCTTGTTCGCGGTGGCCGACACGCTCAAGATCCAGGCCGATGTATTTGGCCATCATGGTCAATTGATCAGTGGCAACCTGTCGGTGGGCGACGAGGTGCAGGCCAAGGTCGATGCCGACCAGCGCGCACGCACCATCCGCAACCACTCGGCCACGCACCTGATGCACAAGGCCCTGCGCGAAGTGCTGGGCAGCCATGTGTCGCAAAAGGGGTCGCTGGTCGATGCCGACAAGACCCGGTTCGACTTCAGCCACAATGCGCCGCTGAGCGCCGACGAGATTCGCCAGGTCGAAGATATCGTCAACCGTGAAGTCCTGGCCAACGTCGCCACCGGCGCCAGGTTGATGGGCTACGACGATGCCATCGCCGCCGGCGCCATGGCGCTGTTCGGCGAGAAGTACGGCGACGAGGTGCGGGTGCTGTCGATCGGCACCTCGACCGAATTGTGCGGCGGTACCCACGTCACCCGCACCGGCGACATCGGTCTGTTCAAGATCGTCTCCGAAGGCGGTGTCGCCGCCGGCATCCGTCGGGTCGAGGCGGTCACCGGCGAAGGTGCGCTGGCGCTGGTGCAGTCGCTGTCGAACCGGGTCGCCGAAGCGGCCGCCGCGCTCAAGGTGCAGCCGGAAGAGTTGACCGCGCGCATCGGCCAGGTGCAGGACCAGGTCCGCTCGCTCGAGAAGGAGCTGGCTACGTTGAAGTCCAAGCTGGCCTCCAGCCAGGGCGACGAGCTGCTCAACCAGGCGCTCGACGTCAAGGGCGTCAAGGTATTGGCGGCGACCCTGGAAGGCGCCGATGTGGCCACGCTGCGCGAGACCATGGACAAGCTGAAGGACAAGCTCAAGAGCGCGGCCATCGTGCTGGCGGCGGTCAAGGATGGCAAGGTCAGCCTGATCGCCGGCGTCACCGCCGATGCCACCGGCCGGGTCAAGGCTGGCGAGCTGGTCAATTTCGTGGCGCAACAGGTGGGTGGCAAGGGTGGTGGCCGTGCTGACATGGCGCAGGCCGGCGGTACCGATCCGTCCGGCTTGCCGGGCGCGTTGCAGGGTGTGGCCGAATGGGTCGGCGCCAAGCTTTGATCTGACTGGATCCCATGAGCGAGTTCAAATTCTGTCCGGTGTGTGCCGCTTCGCTGGTGCTGCGCGCCGATGAGGAAGAGAGCGGCAAGGTCCGCCTGGCCTGCCCGGATGGGCATTGGACCCATTGGGACAACCCGCTGCCGGTGCTGGCGGCGTTGGTCGAGATCGACGGCAAGTTGCTCACGGCCCGCAACGCGGCCTGGGCCGAGGGGCGCTTTGCCCTGATCACCGGCTTCATGGAGCGCGGCGAGACGCCCGAAGAGGGCATCGCCCGCGAAATCAAGGAAGAAACTGACCTCGACGCGCAGCAGGTCAGCCTGATCGGCGTCTATGAATTCATTCGCAAGAACGAATTGATCATCGCCTATCACGTACGCGCCACCGGCGTCATCCGGCTCTCGCCCGAGTTGCTGGAGTACCGGCTCAGCGATCCGGCCGACATGCGGCCATGGCCGGCAGGGACCGGCCATGCGGTCGCCGACTGGATGCGCGCGCGTAACCTGCCGGTGCAATATGTGGAATTCGCGGGTTCCAGCACGCCCTTGGCAGAAGCGCCGGAGGCCGCCACCGGCACGCCCGCCATCGCCTCCTGACCCGTTCCGAGTTGCCGATGCACAAGCTTAGTGCGTCGAAAACAACAATTCTTGTGCGATGCATCAACTCGGCGCATCTTTGCAGTAAAATCGTTTTCGTTGTATTCCATTTAGAGTCGCAGTATGACCATTGAATTTCACCGGGAATTGGACGCACGCGGGCTGAACTGTCCGCTGCCTATCCTCAAGACCAAGAAGGCGCTGGCTGACATGAGCAGCGGACAGGTATTGAGGGTGACGGCCACCGATACCGGATCGGTGCGCGATTTCCAGGCGTTTGCCAAGCAGACCGGCAATGACCTGCTGTCGCAATGCAAGAACGATGACCAGGAATTCGTCTTCTTCATGAAGCGTAAATGAGCCCTGGCCCTACGGGCCGCCGCTTCCAAGGACAAAAGCCCGCAGATGCGGGCTTTTTCGTTGATGCACCAAATCGGTTCTCAAAAGCTGGGATGAAAGCTCTCTGCCCGTGCAATCGGCCAGAACTGTTCGTAGACGTGATAACGATAATTGCCGTCCAGCAAATCGTTGGGTTGCAGGTATTTCAGCACCGTCGACATCAGCTGGATCTCATTGTCGTTGATGCGTCGCACGATATGGTGGGGACGCAGCGCCGAGGTGTGCGGCAGGCCGGCTGCCTGCACCAGCTCCTGCAGGGCGTGCAAGGTGCTCTGGTGGAAGCGGTACACCCGCTCGGCCTTGTCGGGCACCACCAGCGCCCGTGCCCGCCCGGCGTCCTGGGTGGCGACCCCGGTCGGGCAGCGGTCGGTATGGCAGCTCTGCGACTGGATGCATCCCAGCGCAAACATGAAGCCGCGCGCCGAGTTGCACCAGTCGGCCCCCAGCGCCAGCGTGCGCGCCAGATCGAAGGCGGTGATGATCTTGCCGCCGGCACCGATCTTGACCTGGTCGCGCAGGCCGATGCCCACCAGCGTGTTGTGTACCATCAGCAGGCCTTCCTGCAACGGCATGCCGACGTGGTCGACGAACTCCAGGGGCGCCGCGCCGGTGCCGCCTTCGGCGCCGTCGACGGTGATGAAGTCGGGCACGATGCCGGTCTTGAGCATGGCCTTGGCGATGCCGAAGAATTCCCAGGGATGGCCCACGCACAGCTT
The DNA here is from genome assembly GCF_000282575.1 of Herbaspirillum sp. YR522. GTDB lineage: Bacteria > Pseudomonadota > Gammaproteobacteria > Burkholderiales > Burkholderiaceae_D > Herbaspirillum. Next base: position 115,478 of record NZ_AKJA01000010.1, read on the forward strand.
GATGCCGACCGGTTTGCCGCCCGACAGCAGGCGCAGCTTGTCGATGAATTCGAGCAAGCCGATGGGAGTCGAGAACGATGAGTGGACGGCCGGCGAGATGCAGTCCACACCCATCGGAATGCCGCGCGTGGCAGAGATCTCGGCGGTGATCTTGGCTGCCGGCAACACGCCGCCGTGGCCTGGCTTGGCGCCCTGCGACAGCTTGACCTCGATCATCTTGATCTGCGGTGCGCGTGCCTGCTGGCTGAACTTGTCGTCATCGAAGCTGCCATCGGCGTTGCGGCAACCGAAGTAGCCGGACGCGATCTGCCACACCAGGTCACCACCGAATTCGCGGTGGTAGGCCGAGACCGAGCCCTCGCCGGTATCATGCGCGAAATTGCCTTTCTTGGCACCGTGGTTGAGGGCGCGGATGGCGTTGGCCGACAGCGAGCCAAAGCTCATGGCCGAGACGTTGAAAACCGACATCGAATAGGGTTGCGCGCGCCCGGCGCCGACCGTGACCCGAAAGTCGTGGCTGGCGATGCGGGTGGGCGAGAGCGAATGCCCGATCCACTCATGGCCGTGTTGTCGCACGTCGAGCTCGGTGCCGAACGGGCGGCTGTCGACCTCGCCCTTGGCACGCTGGTAGACGATGCTGCGTTTCTTGCGCGAGAACGGGGTGCCGTCCATCTCGCCTTCGAAGAAATACTGGCGCAGTTCGGGGCGCACCGATTCGAACAGGAAGCGGAAGTGGCCGATCAGCGGATAATTGCGCAGCACGGCGTGCCGCCGCTGCAGCACGTCACGCACGCCCAGCGCCGATAATGCCAACGGCACGGGCACCCAGCCCCAATGGATGGTTTGGGTCGCGGCCAACAATGCCAGTGTCACCGTCAACAGCGTGACCAGCCAGAACGCCAGGTATCGATTTGCCCACATAGGAGATTCTTGTTTGTCGTTGTGATGGTGGAAGGCGGCATGTACTGCCGGCGCCGGTGATTCTACCGCCCCTACCGCCCGGCTGATTGAGCCGAACTGAGGGGTGTTTCCTGTCGATTTGCGTGCCCGGGAGCAGCCGACATGGCGACGAGACGGCGCGCATCGGCTGCATGCGTGGCATCGTTATTGCTAGGCAACAGGCGACAAGACCGCCTTCGATGGCGGCGACTTCATCCACCATTTCCGCATCAGGGCGGGGGACGCGCGACGTATTTATGAAGACTGCGGCTTTGAGTGTTTCCTCGGAGGAATGTTTTCAGCCGGGGCTGATTCCGCGTTCGCCGCGGCTGCTGGAAACCCTGCTGGCCAACCTGGACGGCATGGTGTATCGCTGCCGCGCCGATGCGCAACGCACCATGGAATTCGTCAGCGAAGGCTGCCTGCCGCTGACTGGCCACCTGCCCGAGGCGCTGCTGCTGAACCAGCAACTCTCGTTCGAACAGCTGATCCACGAGGACGACCGCGAACTGGTGCGTTGGCACATCGGCGAATGCCTGCGCCAGCGGCGCCGCTTCGACGTCGAATGCCGTATCGTCTGTGCCGATGGATCGGTGCGCTGGGTCTGGGATCGCGGCGTGGCGATCTACAATGCGACCGGCGAGGTGGAGGCGGTCGAGGGCTTCATGCAGGACGTCACCGAGCGCAAGGAAGCCGCGCAAGCGTTGCAGGAGGCCGAACGGCGCTATCGCAGCATCTTCGAGAACGCCATCGAGGGCGTGTTCCAGACCACGCCCGACGGCACCTACATCGCGGTCAATCCGGCGCTGGCCCGGATCTACGGCTATCGCTCGCCGGAAGACCTGATCGTCAGCCTGCGCGACATCCGCCACCAACTGTATGTCGAATCGGAGCGGCGCAGCGAATTCATGCGGCTCATGGAGCAGCACGGCTCGGTGTCGAACTTCGAGTCGCGGGTGTACCGGCGCGACGGCGACATCATCTGGATTTCGGAAAACGCCCGCGCCGTCCATGACGATGCCGGCACGCTGATGTTCTACGAGGGCACGGTCGAGGCCATCACCGAGCGCAAGCTCTACGAGGCCGAGATCCGCCACCAGGCCACCCACGACGCGCTCACCGGCTTGCCCAATCGCAACATGCTGCATGATCACTTGCAGCGTGCGATCCAGGCGCGCCAGAAGGGCAGCATGACGGTGGTGGCCTTCGTCGACCTCGACCAGTTCAAGTACATCAACGACAGCCTGGGACACCAGGTAGGCGACGAATTGCTCAAGACGGTGGCGCAGCGACTGCTGTCCTGCCTGCGCGATACCGACATGGTGGCGCGCCAGGGTGGCGACGAATTCGTGCTGGTGCTGCAGAACCAGAGCGGCGAGGCCGGTATCGCCGAAGTCATGCAACGTATCCTGGCGGCGGTCGCGAGGCCGTGGCCGGTGGGCGAGCGCGAGTTCCACATCACCTCCAGCATCGGGGTAAGCCGCTATCCGGAGGATGGCAAGGACGTCGAGACCCTGCTCAAGAAGGCCGATTCGGCCATGTACAAGGCCAAGGAACAGGGGCGCAACAACTTCCAGTTCTTTGCGCCGTGGATGGATACCCAGGTCAGCAATCGCCTGGATATGCTCATCAGCCTGCGCCGCGCGCTGGACCAGGAGGAGTTCCGCCTGTTCTACCAGCCCAAGTTGAGCTTGAGCAATGGCCGCATCATCGGCGCCGAGGCGCTGATCCGCTGGCAGTCTCCCGAGCAGAGCATGGTGGCACCAGACCGCTTCATTCCGTTCGCCGAGGAGGCCGGGCTGATCGTGCCGATCGGCGAGTGGGTGCTGCGCACCGCCTGCCGCCAGAACCGCGCCTGGCAGGACGCCGGCTTGTTGGCGATCCCGGTGGCGGTCAACATCTCGCCCCGGCAGATGAACCAGTCCTTGATCGATTTCGTGGCCAACGTGCTGCGCGACAGCGGCCTGGCCGCATCCTGGCTGGAGCTCGAGATCACCGAGAACGTGGTCATGAAGGACGCCGAGAAGACGGTGGCGACGCTGCACGCCTTGAAGAGCCTGGGCCTGAAGATATCGGTGGACGACTTCGGCACCGGCTATTCGAGCCTGTCCTACCTGCGGCGCTTTCCGGTCGACGCGCTCAAGATCGACAAGTCCTTCGTGCGCGATATCGCCCGTGACGCCGATAGCGCGGCCATCGTCAAGGCGGTGATCTCGCTGGCGCACATCCTGAACCTGCGTGTCATCGCCGAGGGTGTCGAGGATGAGCAACAGCATGATTTCCTGCGCGAAAACGGCTGCGACGAGGTGCAGGGATACTATTTTGGCAAGCCGATGAGCGTCGAAGACTTCACGCTGCGGCTGCGGGACGAGGCAATCCGGGGCGCGGCAGGCAAATAATTGTCTGGGCGGCGCAACAGCGCCCAAGCGGCGAAATCTTTGTGCTACACTTTCGCGCAGTACATTTTACTTTGCGCCCGACCGCCGCAACCTGCGCGGCACCATGGCTCCAGGGCGCGAAGCGATGGTTGAAATGGCACAGCACAAGCCAGTTGTCAGCATCCAGCCGCTACCAAGGCGTATGCAGTGGCGTGATATCCCGCAATGCCAGCTCGGACCAAGTCTTGCCAAGTCTTGATTTTCCAGCTCAGTCTATCCTCTAAAAATCGGGCACCGGAAAGCAGTACCTACAGCATCTCGCGCACGCAGACATTTTGCGATCGATATTCTCATGGGCGCTGCCGTCAGCGGCATAGTCGTCTGGCCGGGCCAAGTACAAACCAACGTTTGTTTAATCAACAAGACGCACAAGAGTCGTACATGAATATTGCAGAGGCGAAGAAAGTCCTCGAAACAGCACTGCTATGCACGCATGAACCGCTATCGATCAACGACCTGAAGAAGCTGTACGCCGACCCGGAGCAGGACCAGCCTGGCGAGATCACCTCCGATCAAATCAAGCAGATGATCGAGGAATTGCGTGGCGATTGGGAGGGGCGCGGCGTGGAGGTGGTGCACCTGTCGACCGGATGGCGCTTCCAGAGTCGTCCCGACATGAAGGTGTACCTGGAACGCCTGAATCCGGAAAAGCCGCCGAAATACACGCGCGCCACGCTCGAGACGCTGGCCATCATCGCGTACCGGCAACCGGTGACGCGGGGGGATATTGAAGAAATTCGGGGTGTTGCCGTCAATTCGCAAACGATACGGATGCTCGAAGACCGGGGTTGGATAGAATCCATCGGTCACCGCGACGTACCCGGGCGACCTGCATTGTTTGCCACTACCCGCAAGTTCCTCGATGACCTCGGCCTGACCTCGCTGGAGCAATTGCCGGCGTTGCAGAACGTCGGTGGCGAGGCCGCCGTGCAAGGCGCGCTGCTCGAGTTGCAGGCGCTCGAAGGTGTCGGCGACGCACTGGTCATGCCGCAAGCGGGGCAGGATGCCGATCTGGCGGACCCGGCGGCCGGGTCGGCCTTGCCGGTCGCCTCTGAAGACCAGGCGATGACGGTGCAGGCCACTGATGGGGCAATCGACGATGCGGCAGGTGATGCCGCCTCGGATGGTGGGCAGGATGTTGATGTCGAGGCGCCGCTGGTGGCTGCGCCCACAGTCGAGGTGACGCCGGAGCAGGCCGAGCCATCGACTGACGAAGAGCAAGAACCTTTTGGGCAGGCAGTTGCCGTAACAGGCGACGAGGCCCGCGCGACCGACGAGGATACGGACGGCGCAGAGATCGATTCCCATGACCAGGCCGACGAGCGCGACAATCAAGCCGAGCCGGGCCCGCATACTCAAGATTTGAAGAATGAAACCAACTAGTTCCCAAGACGAGCAAGCCGTTGACGCGGCAGCCAACGCAGCCGACAAGCCGATCAAGAAGCGCACCCGCAAGGTGAGTGCCGCAGCCGAGGCTGCGCCCGTGGTGGCCGAGGTCGCCGCCGAGGCTGCGCCCAAGAAGCGCGCCCCGCGCACCAGGAAGGCCGACGATCAGCAGGCGTCCCAGCCCGAGCTGCTGGAGGTACCGGCCGCCGAGAAGAAGCCGCGGGTCAGCAAGCCGCGCGTCAAGAAGGTCGAGTCGGCCGAGCCGGTTGCGGCGCCCGGCGCCAGCGCCGAACGGTCGCCGGCACCGTTGGCGGCCGAGGCCGTCAAGCCGGCGCGTGCCCCGCGTGGCAAGCCGCGTGCCGGCAAGTCGCAGGATGGCACTGCGCCCGAGCCGGCGCGGGCGGCAGGTGCCGACCAGCTCAGTTTCGACATGGCGCCTCCGCTGCGCGTGTCGGTCGCGGCCGTGGCTCCTCCCGAATCGCACAAGGTTACCGTGACCGTCGGTGATGAAGTGTCGGCACCACCGGTGCTGCTGGATGCCCCGGTGGATCCCAATCGCGCCAAGCCGGCCCGCCGTGGCGTGCGTGGTCCGCGCGCGTTGCGCAACAACCGCGCCGCACAGCGTGCCGCCACTGGTGCCGAAGGCGCGCCACAGCAGCGTGCTGCCGCCGTCGAGGGCGGCGTGCCGCAAGAACAGCAGCCGCGCCAGCAATTCAACAAGAACCAGCAGCAAGGCAAGAAGCCGTTCGACAAGGGGCACAAGAAGCCCAAGGCCCCGCAACTGGGGCTGCGTTCGGGCGAGCAGGGCGACGACATCTTCTCGTTCGTCACCTCCGAGGCCTACGACCGCGAGGACAAGGGTGGTCGCGGCCAGCAACAGCACCAGATGCGCGGCAAGAACGGTCGACGCGACCTGACGGCCGAGGACGACGCACCCAAGCTGCACAAGGTATTGGCCGATGTCGGCCTGGGCTCGCGGCGCGACATGGAAGAGCTCATCGTCGCCGGCCGCGTGTCGGTCAACGGCGAGCCGGCCCATATCGGCCAACGCATCCTGCCGACCGACCAGGTCCGTATCAATGGCAAGCTGTTGCAGCGCAAGGTGACCAAGCGTCCTCCGCGCGTGTTGGTCTATCACAAGCCGGCCGGCGAGATCGTCAGCCATGCCGATCCGGAAGGACGCAATTCGGTATTCGACCGTCTGCCGACCATGAAGGCGGGCAAGTGGCTGGCCGTAGGCCGTCTCGACTTCAATACCGAGGGTTTGCTGTTGTTCACCACCTCCGGTGACCTGGCCAATCGCCTGATGCACCCGCGCTACAACATCGAGCGCGAGTATGCGGTGCGTACCCTGGGCGAACTCGAGGAGGGCATGCGCCAGCGCCTGCTCAACGGTGTCGAGCTCGACGACGGCACCGCGCAGTTCTCGCGTATTGCCGACGGTGGTGGTGAAGGTGTCAACAAGTGGTATCGGGTGACCATCGGCGAAGGCCGTAACCGTGAAGTACGCCGCATGTTCGAAGCGGTCGGCCTGACGGTGTCGCGCCTGATCCGCACGCGCTACGGCGCGATGACGTTGCCGCAGACGCTGCGCCGCGGTCGTTGGGAAGAGCTGGAAGAAAACGCAGTGCGCGGCCTGCTGGCTGCCTGTGGCATGGAAAAGGCCGGTGGCGAGCAGAAGTCGGCCGCCGGTAATGGCAGGCCAGGCCAGGGTGCGCAAGGCGGCCAGAACAACGGCCCGCGCGGCCCGCGTGGCAACCAGGCGCCTGGCAACGGCGGACCTTCGCAGCGTAGCCGGGGCGGCAATGGCGGCGGTTACGGCAACGGCGGGGGCAATGGCGGTGGCTACGGTAACGGCGGTGGTTATGGAAATGGCAACGGCGGCAAGGGCGGCGGGCAACAGAAGAGCCGTCAACCTGATCCGTTGCAGACAGCGCTGGGCTTTCCCGAAGCCGGGCAGCGTCGCCACAACCGGCCGCAACGCGGCGGCCAGGCCGCATCGTTCGGTTTGCCGGGCCTGCCCAATATCGTACGTCGCGGCGGTGGCGGCGGGCGTGGTCGTTGAAGTGCGCGGATGACGGTGTTTGCGCCGCCCGGCGTGGCGCAAACACACGTTGATCCAATCTCGAATTGCTGCACATACCGTAATCGAGTATAATGCGCAAGTTAAACGCAACCCGTCGCGAATCGCATATGTGAAAAATCACCGTAGATCCGCCTGCACCATGCTTTGAGTGGCAAGTGGATCGGTTCGCGAGCTCTCGGGAAGTTGCGTGAGAGATAACAAAAGATGGGCGGATGCCCATTTTTTTTTTGCTGATGGATTTCGACGCTGGCGTGTCACGCCGGTGTCAATACGGAGAAATAGTCTTGCAATTGCTGGAGCTCATTGAGTCCACCCTGTCGGGTATGGGCTACGAACTGGTCGAGATGGAGAAGGCCTCGCGAGGCCTGGTGCGTGTCTTCATCGATTTCCCGTTCGATCCCGCTGCCGAGGAGGAGCGCTCGATCACGGTCGAGGATTGCGAGAAGGTGACGCACCAGTTGCTGCACGTGTTCACGGTCGAAAACGTGGCATATGAGCGGCTGGAGGTTTCCTCGCCGGGCCTGGACCGGCCGCTCAGGAAGTTTGCCCATTTCGTGCGCTTCGTCGATTGCGAGGCGCTGATCAAGCTGAGAGTGGCGTTGCCCGATACGGCCAATCGCAAGACCTATCAAGGGATCTTGCGTGAAGCCGAAGGCGAGAACCTGATATTGGAATTTGAAGCAAACGATGGGTCGTCGGCGGTACTGAGTTTTACCCCGGCTGACGTGGAGAAGGCACAACTGGTGCCGCAGGTCGATTTTAGGAGTCGCAAAGCATGAGTCGCGAAGTTTTGTTGTTGGTCGATGCGCTGGCGCGCGAAAAGAACGTCGATAAGGATGTGGTCTTCGGGGCGCTCGAACACGCCCTGGCACAAGCCACGAAGAAGCGCTATGAAGGCGAAGTCGACATTCGCGTCTCGATCGACCGTGAAAGTGGTGAGTTCGAGTCGTTCCGCCGCTGGCACGTGGTTCCCGACGAGGCCGGCCTGCAATTGCCCGACCAGGAGATCCTGCTGTTCGAAGCCAAGGAACAGTATCCCGACATGGAAGTCGACGAGTACATCGAGGAAGCCATCGAGTCGGTCGAGTTCGGTCGCCGCTTTGCCCAGGACACCAAGCAGGTGGTCCTGCAGCGCATCCGCGATGCCGAGCGCGAACAGATTCTGGCCGACTTCCTGGCGCGTGGCGATGCATTGGTCACCGGCACCATCAAGCGCATGGAACGTGGCGACGCCATCATCGAATCGGGCAAGATCGAAGCGCGCCTGCCGCGCGACCAGATGATCCCGAAGGAAAACCTGCGTATCGGCGACCGCGTACGGGCGTTCATCCTGCGCATCGACCGCGGTGCACGCGGTCCGCAGGTGATCCTGTCGCGTACGGCGCCTGAATTCATCATGAAGCTGTTCGAGCTCGAAGTGCCTGAGATCGAACAGGGTTCGCTCGAGATCAAGTCGGCTGCCCGTGATTCGGGCGTGCGCGCCAAGATCGCCGTCTTCACCGCCGACAAGCGCATCGATCCGATCGGTACCTGCGTGGGCATGCGCGGTTCGCGGGTACAGGCAGTCACCGGCGAACTGGGCGGCGAGCGTGTCGATATCGTGCTGTGGTCCGAAGATCCGGCGCAGTTCGTCATCGGCGCGCTGGCCCCGGCCAACGTCACCTCGATCGTGGTGGACGAAGAAAAGCACGCCATGGATGTGGTGGTGGACGAAGAGAACCTGGCCATCGCCATCGGTCGTGGCGGCCAGAACGTGCGCCTGGCCGCCGAGCTGACCGGCTGGCAGATCAACATCATGACCGCCGAGGAATCGGCCGACAAGTCGGCGCTCGAGACCGCGGCGATCCGTACGCTGTTCATGGAAAAGCTGGATGTGGACCAGGAAGTGGCCGACATCCTGGTTGAGGAAGGTTTCTCGACACTGGAAGAGATCGCCTACGTGCCGATCACTGAAATGCTCGAGATCGAGTCGTTCGATGAAGAGACCGTCAACGAGTTGCGCAACCGCGCACGCGATGCACTGGTGACCGAAGCGATCGCGTCCGAAGAGGGTCTGGAAGGCATGGAAGACGACCTGATCAACTTCGAGGGCCTGGACCGCGTACTGGCAGGCAAGCTGGGCCTGGCCGGCGTGAAGACGCTGGCCGGTTTTGCCGGCCTGGCCTATGACGAGTTTGGCGCGATCCTGGCACTGCCTTCCGAACGCGCACGTGAACTGATTGAAAATGCATTTGAAAATGTGACCGACGATGAAATGAAGCTCATCGACGCCAAATACGATGAACGCGCCAAGGCATTGCAAGCCCGCGCATGGAGTGCGACCGAAGCCGTCAAGGGCTGAGCGCATCTCCACATCATCTGTCGAGCCACATAGAAAAGAGGACTGAATGGCGAGTACCAACGTTGCCCAATTTGCCACCGAGCTGAAAATGCCCGCTGATCTGCTGCTAACCCAGTTGCGTTCGGCTGGCGTCGAAAAAAGCTCCGCATCCGATTCCCTGTCGAAGGAAGACAAGGATCGCCTGCTCGAACACCTGCGCCGTGCGCGTGGCGCCGCCCCCGAGGGCGAGAAGAAGAAGATCACGCTCACCCGCAAGGAAACGACCGAGATCAAGCAGGCCGATGCGACCGGCAAATCGCGCACGATCCAGGTGGAAGTGCGCAAGAAGCGCACCTTCATCAAGCGTGACGAACCCGCTGCCGACGAGGCCGCGGTGCGTGCGGCCGTGGTCGAGAACGACCCCGCCGAAGAGCAGGCACGTCACGAGGAAGAAGCTCGTCGTCAGGCTGAATTGAAGGCCCAGGAAGAACGCCTGGCGCAACTGGAGGCAGAACGTGCCGCCCAGGCGCAGGCTGCCGAGCTGGAACAGCAGCGTGCCCGTGAAGCCGCCGCCGCCGAAGCCGCGCGTGCCGCCGCCGAGGCAGCCGAAGCCGAAAAGGCCAAGGCCAAGGCAGGTGCCGAGGCCGCACCGGTAGCTGCCGATCCTGCCGAAGAAGAGAAGAAGCGCGCCGTAGCCGAGGAAGCCAAGAAGAAGGCAGCCGAAGCCGCCAAGGAAGCAGCCGACCGGGCTGCCGCCAACGACCGCGCGCGCAAGGCGGTGGAAGACGAAGTGGCCCAGATCAAGGCCATGATGAATGCCCCGCGTCGTGTGATCAAGGCGCCCGAGCCGGCGCCTGCCGCCAAGGCCCCCGAAGGTACGCTGCACAAGCCTGCCGACAAGAAGCCTGGCGAGAAGAAGGACGACAAGAAGCCGGCAGTCGCTACCGCCGACAAGAAGTCGATCAAGTCGGCCAATGTGTCGTCGACCTGGCAAGACGAGGCCAAGAAGCGTCCGGGCGGCCTGAAGTCGCGCGGCGCCACAGGCGGCGGCGGTCGCGATGGCGGCTGGCGTGCCGGCGGCAAGGGCGGTCGTCGTCACTCCAGCAGCGACGACCAGCGCGAAAGCAACTTCCAGGTGCCGACCGAAGCCGTGGTGCATGATGTCTATGTGCCTGAAACCATCACCGTGTCCGAAGTGGCGCACAAGATGGCGGTCAAGGCTTCCGAAGTCATCAAGCACATGATGAAGCTGGGCCAGATGGTCACCATCAACCAGGTGCTGGACCAGGAGACCGCGATGATCGTGGTCGAGGAAATGGGTCACCGCGCCCATCCGGCCAAGGAAGACGATCCCGAAGCACTGCTGGTCGAAGGCGAAGAACACGCCGATGCCGAATTGCTGCCGCGCGCACCGGTGGTCACCGTCATGGGTCACGTCGACCACGGCAAGACCTCGCTGCTCGATTACATCCGTCGCGCCAAGGTCGCCTCGGGCGAAGCCGGCGGCATTACCCAGCACATCGGTGCCTACCACGTGGAAACCCCGCGCGGCATGATCACCTTCCTCGATACCCCGGGTCACGAGGCGTTTACCGCCATGCGTGCCCGTGGTGCCAAGGCCACCGATATCGTGATCCTGGTGGTGGCGGCCGACGACGGCGTGATGCCCCAGACCAAGGAAGCGATTGCCCACGCCAAGGCTGGCGGCGTGCCGCTGGTGGTGGCGATCAACAAGATCGACAAGCCGGGCGCCAACTCCGATCGCGTCAAGCAGGAACTGATCGCAGAACAGGTCGTGCCTGAAGAATACGGTGGCGATTCGCCGTTCATCGAAGTGTCGGCCAAGACCGGTGCCGGTATCGACTCGTTGCTCGAGAACGTCCTGCTGCAGGCCGAAGTGCTGGAACTGACCGCGCCGATCAACGTCCCGGCGCGTGGCCTGGTGATCGAAGCCAAGCTGGACAAGGGTCGTGGCCCGGTGGCAACGATCCTGGTGCAATCCGGTACCTTGAAGCGGGGCGACGTGGTGCTGGCCGGTTCCTCCTACGGTCGTGTCCGTGCCATGGTCGACGAGACCGGCAAGAGCATCACCGAGGCGGGTCCGTCGATTCCGGTCGAAATCCAGGGCCTGACGGAAGTGCCGTCGGCTGGCGAAGAAACGCTGGTCATGACCGACGAACGCAAGGCGCGCGAAATCGGCCTGTTCCGCCAGGGCAAGTTCCGCGACGTCAAGCTGGCCAAGCAACAGGCGGCCAAGCTGGAAAACATGTTCGAGCAGATGGGCGAGGGCGAGGTCAAGAACCTGCCACTGATCATCAAGACCGACGTGCAGGGCTCGCAGGAAGCACTGGTGCATTCGCTGCAGAAATTGTCCACAGGCGAAGTGCGCGTGCAGGTCGTGCACGCCGCCGTGGGTGGCATCAGCGAATCCGACGTCAACCTGGCGGTGGCCTCGAAGGCGGTCATCATCGGCTTCAACACCCGTGCCGACGCATCGGCGCGCAAGCTGGCCGAAAGCTCGGGCGTGGATATCCGTTACTACAACATCATCTATGATGCGGTCGATGACGTGAAGGCTGCGATGTCGGGCATGCTGGCGCCGGAAAAGCGCGAACAGGCACTGGGCCTGGTCGAGATTCGCCAGGTGTTCCTGGTCAGCAAGGTCGGCGCCATCGCCGGCTGTTATGTGCTCGAAGGCCTGGTCAAGCGTGGTTCCTCGGTACGCCTGCTGCGCAACAACGTGGTGGTGTGGACCGGCGAACTCGACTCGCTCAAGCGCTTCAAGGACGACGCCAAGGAAGTCAAGTCGGGCTTCGAGTGCGGTCTCTCGCTCAAGGGCTACAACGACATCCAGGTGGGCGACCACCTCGAGATCTTCGAAGTCCAGGAGGTGGCACGTACACTGTAAGCCGGTGACGACCGGTGGCGCTGTGCCACCGGTCGTCGCTGCTTGCGACGGTGTACGGCATCAGGCAGGTTTCGTCGCGGGAATGGTCCCGCGATTGTTTTTTTAGAGTAATGGCAAAACATAGCAAATCCATTCCCGGACGCGGCTTGCGCGTCGCCGACCAGATCCAGCGCGACCTGGCCGAACTGATCGCCTTCGAAGTGAAGGATCCGCGCGTGGGAATGGTTACCCTGACGGAAGTGCAGATCACTCCCGACTACGCGCACGCCAAGGTGTTCTTCACGACCCTGGTCGATAACGAGGAAGCGGTGCGCGATACGCTCACCGGCCTGCGCAAGGCCTCGGGTTACCTGCGTAGCCAGTTGGGCCGGCGCTTGAGCATCCATACGTTGCCGGAACTGCATTTCGTGCATGACAACTCGACGGTGCGCGGCATCGAGATGTCGCGCCTGATCGACCAGGCCAACGCCACCCGCGCCAAGGATTCCGACGACGACGCCTGAGTCGCCAGTCATGCTGCCAGGCCGCCGGTGGCGGCTTGCGGCATATCACCTTTCGATTTTGTTCAGCAATACAGATAACCGCATTGACCTGCACGGCACCTGTCGCCGCCAGCGGTCATTGTCACCCATGACGGATACTCAAACGGCAACCCAGTTGCCCCCTCCCGACGACGCCGCGCCGCAAGGCGCCAAGCGACGCGGTGCCAGCGTCCAGCGCCCAGCCCGCCCGCCACGCGTGCCGGTACATGGCGTGCTGCTGCTGGACAAGCCGGTCGGTTTGTCCAGCAACGACGCGCTGGTGCGTGCCAAGCGCATGCTCAATGCGCCCAAGGCCGGTCATACCGGTACGCTCGATCCCTTCGCCACCGGTCTGTTGCCGTTGTGTTTTGGCGAAGCCACCAAGTTTTCGCAAGACCTGCTCGAGGCCGACAAGACTTACGAAGCAGTGGTGCACCTGGGGATTGCGACCGATACCGGCGACACCGAGGGGCAAGTGACCGCCCGCCAGCCGGTGCAGTGTACGGTGGATCAGGTCGAGCAGGTGCTGGCGCGTTTTCGCGGCCCCATCAGCCAGGTACCGCCGATGCACTCCGCGCTCAAGCGCGATGGCAAGCCGCTGTACGAATATGCGCGCGCCGGCATCACGCTGGAGCGCCAGGCGCGCGACGTCACGATCCACCACCTGGAGTTGCTCGAATTCGTGTCGCCGATGCTGCGCATTCGCGTCACCTGCAGCAAGGGTACCTACATCCGGGTGCTGGGCGAGGATATCGGCGCCGCGCTGGGCTGCGGTGCGCATCTCAATGCCTTGCGCCGTACCGGCGCCGGCAGCTTGACGCTGCAAGGCGCGGTGACGCTCGAGCAGCTGGAGCAGGCGGGCGAGGTCGCCGAGCGTCGTGCCTTGTTGTTGCCGGTGGACGGCCTGCTGCAGAGTTTCGCGCCGGTTTGTCTTTCCGACGAACTGGCGCGCCGTTTCCTGCAGGGGCAACGGCTGGCACTGGGCAAGGAATCGTTGGCATTGCCGCCGGCACCGGGACGGGTGCGGGTGTATCGCGATTCCGACCAGGCCTTGCTGGGCACTGCGCTGCTGCAAGCCTATGACGTACTGGCCCCCGAACGGCTGGTATCGACTGCCTGAGCAGGCGAGCGAAAAGAGTCAGGTGCGTCCATTCACCGTGTCGTTAATGGATAGCAAGCCCTTGAAAATACAGGGTTTTTAAAGTTTATGCGGCGCTGCATGGTATAATGCGCGCCTTCTCGAAGGCCTCCACCTACATTCAACATGTCAAACAATATCCGCGCAATCCGCAACATCGCCATCATTGCTCACGTTGACCACGGCAAGACCACCCTGGTCGACCAGCTGCTGCGTCAGTCGGGCACCTTCCGCGAAAACCAGCAAGTCGATAACCGCGTGATGGACTCCAACGATATCGAAAAGGAACGTGGCATCACGATCCTGTCGAAGAACTGTGCGGTGGAGTACAAGGGCACCCACATCAACATCGTCGATACCCCGGGCCACGCCGACTTCGGTGGTGAGGTCGAACGCGTGCTGTCGATGGTCGACAGCGTGCTGCTGCTGGTCGATGCGCAGGAAGGTCCGATGCCACAGACCCGCTTCGTGACCCGCAAGGCGCTGGCGCTGGGCTTGAAGCCGATCGTCGTGCTCAACAAGATCGATCGTCCGGGCGCGCGCGCCGAGTGGGCCATCAACGCCACGTTCGAATTGTTCGACAAGCTGGGTGCGACCGAAGAGCAGCTGGACTTCCCGGTGATCTACGCTTCGGGCCTGAACGGCTATGCCGGCAATAGCGCCGACGTGCGCGAAGGCAACATGGAGCCGCTGTTCGACGCCATCCTGAAGTACGTGCCGGCCCGTGAAGACGACCCGAACGCGCCGCTGCAGCTGCAGATCACTTCGCTGGAATACTCGTCCTACGTCGGCAAGATCGGCGTCGGCCGCATCCTGGCCGGTCGCGTCAAGGGTGGCCAGGACGTGGTCTGGATGAACGGTCCCGATGACAAGCCGACCAAGGCGCGCATCAACCAGGTGCTGACCTTCAAGGGCCTCGAGCGCGTGCTGGTCGATGAGGCGCTGGCCGGCGACATCGTGCTGATCAACGGTATCGAGGAAATCGGCATCGGTTCGACCATCTGTGCCGTCGACGCGCCCAATGCCCTGCCGATGCTGAAGGTCGACGAGCCGACCCTGACCATGAACTTCATGGTCAACACCTCGCCGCTGGCTGGCCGTGAAGGCAAGTTCGTCACCACTCGCCAGATCCGCGACCGCCTGGAGCGCGAGCTGAAGTCCAACATGGCGCTGCGCGTGGTGCAAAAGGAAGACGACGACTCGACCTACGAAGTGTCGGGCCGTGGCGAATTGCACCTGACCATCCTGATCGAGAACATGCGTCGCGAAGGTTTCGAGCTGGCCGTGTCGCGTCCGCGCGTGGTGTTCAAGATGGTCGATGGCGTGCGCCAGGAGCCCTATGAAAACCTGACCGTCGACGTCGAAGAAGGTCACCAGGGTGGCGTGATGGAAGAACTGGGCCGCCGTCGTGGCGACCTGCAGAACATGGAACCGGACGGCAAGGGCCGCGTTCGTCTCGAATACCACATCCCGGCGCGTGGCCTGATCGGCTTCCAGGGCGAGTTCATGACCCTGACCCGCGGTACCGGCCTGATGAGCCACGTGTTCGATGACTACAAGACCATCGATACCACCAAGGGCGAAATGGCCGGCCGTCGCAACGGCGTGCTGATCTCGCAGGACGACGGCGCTGCCGTGGCGTATGCACTGTGGAAGCTGCAGGATCGCGGCCGCATGTTCGTCAGCCACAACGATCCGGTCTACGAAGGCATGATCATCGGTATCCATTCGCGCGACAACGACCTGGTGGTCAACCCGATCAAGGGCAAGCAGCTGACCAACGTGCGGGCTTCGGGCACCGACGAGGCGGTGCGCCTGGTGCCGCCGATCGAATTGTCGCTGGAATACGCGGTTGAATTCATCGAGGACGACGAACTGGTCGAAGTCACCCCGAAGAGCATTCGTCTGCGCAAGCGCTACCTGAAGGAACACGAGCGCAAGAAGGCATCGCGCGAGTAATCGGGTCTGGTGCAGGAAGGCGGTGGCGTGATTCGACGCCGCCGGGAGGGGCTGTAAGCGGGTTGATATCTGGTTTGTGAATATCAGATATCAGCACAATAAAGCAGACAGCGATGATGCGGTGCCATATAGTTACACCTGTCTCCTCCAATTTCCTCCTAAAGAATTGGATTCGAACCCACAACCAAGGTTGTGGGTTTTTTTTTGCCTTTTTCGTTGAGGCTGTCGTACCTGCAATCCCGGCACCGCACGGTAGGTCGACGGATAGATAATTCCAATCGTCTTTCCGGCCGCAATTGAAAGCACCTTTTTTGTGCGATGCGAAATGACGTTTGCTGGTTTGTGGTGCAGAATCGTGTCCGTAGTATAAAAATCCTATCTCACAGAGGATAGAGGGGACACCAGCCCGCAACGCGCAAGCCTTGCGGGCTTTCTATTGGCCGCGAGGCTCACGCCATGTATTTTCTCAGCTCGCTGCTGGCCGCACTCTGCAGCAGGAAGGAAATGATGAGGTCGGGTATGTCCTGCTGGCAGATTCGTCGCAGGCCTTCGTCACGGTCCTTGCGGACCTGCAATTCCGCTTGCAGGTGCGCATCCGGATTGGAAACGGGATCCAGCGGTGGTTCGATCAGGTGATTGCGGTCCTTGATCGGCAGGCTCCAGACCGTCGGTGCTTGCCGGACGGCGAAGTTGAGATGCACGACCATGGCCGTCAGGTCACGGGCCAGCGCGACAAAAGCCTTGAATTGCTGGTCATCGCCTTTTTCCTTCATCAGCAGGTTCAACGCCGAGCGTGCATTCATCAGCCCGACCACCACTATCACCGCCCAGATCATCATTGGCGTGGCAACACCCACGCTCAGTCCCGGGGACAGCGCCGGCTCAGGTTGCCTGGCGTTCCTGAAGTCGTCCAGGGCGTTCAACTGCTCACGCAGCCTGAGCACGTCATGGGCGCGCAATGTCAGATTGAAACCGGTCTCGCAATAGAAGCCGAAGTGACGATATCCCTGCGAACGGGCAAATGCATCCAGCCAGGTGAGGCTGTCGGGATGGTGCTCATGCACCTTCTGGCACAGCAGGCGAAGGTCGCGTGGCAACCTGGCAAAGTGTTCCGGGGCGTTCACCGTCCTGAAGTAATCAGGAATGGCGGCGACGTTGTCGAAGGCGAAATTGAAATGTTCCACCAGCCGGGAACGCCAACCCTGACCGGCACGCGGGTTATTGAGTGGTCCAGGGCCGTCGCCAGGATGCGGGTTGATGAATTCTTCCCAGGTCATCGTCGGCGACCTGTGATCCTCCGCATGTCTCAATGACGGCGAGGTGATTTCCTCGTCGGCACTGCTGCCGGACGACGTGGGAGAGTAGGAGTGCAACGGTGAAACAGGCATGCCGGGTTCCATGGTTTTAGAGTGTCATCATGGGTGAGCACATCGGTGGTGGCGGTTCCGCGCCCGTGCGGGCCGCAGACCCGGGTGTTGGGGTGCCACCGGTCTCAAGGGCTCAACGGTGGCCAGTGATGAGATCTTGTCTTGAATGGAGATTCGAATTCCGGTTAGGTCTTGCTGGTGGAACTGCCGCGAGGTTTCTTCCGACCTAACTGTCATTGGATTGATAGTTGCTTAACCCAGGTTTTTGAACGGATCGATATGACAAGCCCCTTTTCCGTCGGACAAAGCTCAGCGGCGCTCCCGATAGACGAACATCTGCCGGCCCGACAAACCTCGACACCTAGTGCGGGTGGAGCTGCGCCGCCCGCCGAAACTCATCCTAGACAAGTGGAAGGCAGGCGCAACTTCTTGGCCAGGGTATTCAAATCGGACCAGTCGGGCACGTTGATCGTCGGCTGTGGACGCGAAGGCACAAAATGGAATACGCCCGATGCGAACAAAAAACATCAGCATGCAAAAGAGGGAGCCGTCACGATGGATATCGAGGCAGGAAACAACCCCGATTTTGTCGCGGATATCACGTCAAGGAATTTGCCGGCCGCAATGGCAGCAGATGCAAATGGCTTCGATAAGATCAAGTTTGAAAAGATTTCCGCTGCCGTGATCAGTGCGGAAAACAGTGGTGCGGTGGTCGACAATATTGTTGCCTTGTCCAAGGACAAGGTGAAGGTGTCCTTGACGACGGGAGAGGAAAACGACCTGACGCCATTTGCTTCGGCTTTGAGAGAAAAAGGTTTCCAGGTCAAGCAAGCGGGCCAGGGGCAGTTGAAGGCAACAAAAGGCTGAGGCCAGCATACGGTGCCGGCATTGGCCTATGCACACCCGGCAGCAAGCAGAGCAGCAAGCAGCGCGGCTCTTCCCGTACCCTGCGTGATGAAGCAAGGCTTGAGGCCCTCATGGCGTAGGCCTGGCAAGCGCAGCTCCTTATAGCAAGTCCGTGCAGGCCCCTGAAACAGGCCGTGCACGGATTCTGTGAAGACCATGACACGTGGCGGATGCCTGCGGCCTTGGCTATTTCTCCGGCCACAGGGGCTCGATCCCGGACCATGATGTTCCTCCTACCCAACGCTTGCACGATGTTTGCCGTTGCTAGCGCCCCTGATCGCGGCGCCCATGGCCTTGTCCGCTATAATGCGCACATTCCTGAAATTCTAGCGCCCGCATTGTCGGCTTCCCACGCGAAGCCCGCTCCAGTGCCTGACCCAGGTATCGAACACCCGGCCAGGACGGGAAATCCTTCCTACCAATCTCATTGCCCAACGCTGGCCCGGTTTCTGGAATATCGCCATCTGGTCATGTCCAATTATTGGCCATCGGCGAATGAAAAACCCTTATTTTCGTGACATATCGTGAAGTCTGAGCTGGACAATAACACCCCTGAAAGCCGCGCCAGTGCCGCAAACGCCCGGGGCTTGCCGGCGCGCACAATATCCGTGGCACCGATGATGGACTGGACCGACCGCCACTGCCGCCTGTTTCATCGCCAGATCACCCGCCACACCTGGCTCTACACCGAGATGGTCACCACCGGTGCGCTGCTGCATGGCGATGTGCCACGCCACCTCGACTTCAATGAAGAAGAGCACCCGGTAGCCTTGCAACTGGGCGGCAGCGAGCCGGCCGACCTGGCGCAGGCGGCCAGGCTGGGCCAGCAGTGGGGCTATGACGAGATCAACCTGAACTGCGGCTGCCCGTCGGAACGGGTGCAGAAGGGCGCCTTCGGCGCCTGCCTGATGGGCGAGCCCACGCTGGTGGCCGATTGCGTCAAGGCCATGCGCGACGCCGTCAGCATCGACGTGACCGTCAAGCACCGTATCGGCATCGACAGTGTCGAGTCGTATGACTTCGTGCGCGATTTCGTCGGCCAGATCGCCGACGCCGGTTGCCATACCTTCATCGTGCATGCGCGCAATGCCATCCTCAAGGGCCTGAGCCCCAAGGAAAACCGCGAGATCCCGCCGCTCAAGTACGACTATGCCTACCAGCTCAAGCGCGACTTTCCGCAACTCGAGATCCTGATCAACGGCGGTATCAAGACCGTCGCCGAGATCGATGCCCACCTGCAGCATGTCGACGGCGTCATGCTGGGACGCGAGGCCTATCACAACCCATACCTGATGGCCGGCTTCGATGCCCGCTACTACGGTGATCTGCCGCATGGCCGGCAAGCAAGCCGCGAGCAGGTGATCGCGGCCATGTTGCCCTATATTCGACGCCAGTTGGCGTTGCACGGCGACAATGGACGCGGTGGCGGCCTGCGGCTCAACAGCATCACCCGCCACATGCTGGGCCTGCTGGCCGGCATGCCGGGCGCGCGCGCGTTCCGCCAGACCTTGTCCGATTCGAAGCGCCTGGCCGAGGGCGACCCGGAGTTGCTGCACGAGGCCCTGGCGCGTACCGAGAGGGTGTCGCATCAAGCGGGGCTCAATTAGTCCGGCCGGCCTGCGCAGCACATGCCGGGAGCACCCGCAAATCCTTTAGAATAGCGGGTCTAACAGGGAACACAGAAAAAGCCATGCCACTTGCAACAACCGAAGAAATCGTCGCCGAATTGCGCGCCGGCCGGATGGTCATCCTGGTCGATGAAGAAGATCGCGAAAATGAAGGCGACCTGGTCCTGGCGACCGACTTCGTCACGCCCGAAGCCATCAATTTCATGGTCACGCACGCGCGCGGCCTGGTTTGCCTGACACTGACCGAACAACATTGCGACCAGCTCGACCTGCCGATGATGGCATCGCGCAACGGCACTGCCTTCGGTACCAATTTCACCGTCTCGATCGAAGCCGCCGAAGGCGTCACCACCGGTATCTCGGCTGCCGACCGGGCACGCACCATCCGGGTGGCCTCGGCCCGCAACGCCAAGCCGTCGGACCTGGTCAACCCCGGTCACATCTTCCCGCTGCGCGCGCAGAAGGGCGGGGTGCTCATGCGTGCCGGCCACACCGAAGCCGGCTGCGACCTGACGGCGATGGCCGGCTTGACCCCGGCCGCCGTGATCTGCGAAATCCTCAAGGAAGACGGCACCATGGCGCGCCTGCCGGACCTGATGGAATTCGCCGACAGGCACACCCTCAAGATCGGCACCATCGCCGACCTGATCCATTACCGCAGCCGCAACGAGAGCATCATCGAACGCTTGGCCGAACGCGAGATGCAGACCGTGCATGGCACCTTCAAGGCGGTCGCCTATCGTGATACCCCCAGTGGCGGTGCGCACCTGGCGCTGGTGCATGGCGAGGTCCAGCCCGGCGACGAAACCCTGGTGCGGGTGCACCAGCCGGTGTCGATCCTCGACCTGCTCGAGTCCGAGGTGACGACCCACTCGTGGAACCTGGCCGCGGCCATGAAGGCCATCAAGGCCGCGTCCAGCGGCGTGGTGGTCTTGCTCAATTGCGAAGAGTCGGCGCAGCAGATGTTCGACCAGTTCGGCGCACTCAACCAGGTTGGCAGCCCGGCGGCAACCAAGCCGGCGCGCGCCGACCGGATGGACCTGCGCACCTACGGTATCGGCGCCCAGATCCTCAAGGACCTGGGCGTATGCAAGATGAAATTGCTGGCCAGCCCGCGCAAGATGCCATCGATGGCCGGGTTCCAGCTCGAGGTCACCGGCTACCAGGCGCGGGAGGCGCTGTAAGTACTACCGTACTGCCCGTATCGCCCAAGACGGATCAACAACATACAAAAGGAATAGTCATGACCATCGGAACCTACGACCCCAACCTGGATGGCGCGGACCTGCGCATCGGCATCGTCCAGGCGCGTTTCAACGAAGACGTCTGCCACGGCTTGCTGGCCGCTTGCCTGGCCGAACTGAAGCATCTCAACGTGGCCGATGAAGATATCCTGCACGTGACGGTTCCGGGCGCGCTCGAAATCCCGCTGGCGCTGCAGAAGATGGCCGAGACCGAACAGTTCGATGCGCTCATCGCGCTGGGCGCCGTCATTCGCGGCGAGACCTATCACTTCGAACTGGTCTCCAACGAGTCCGGCGCCGGTATCACCCAGGTCGGCCTCGACTTCGGCGTGCCCATCGCCAACGCGGTGCTGACCACCGAGAACGACGAGCAGGCCGAGGCGCGCATGGCCGACAAGGGCGCCGACGCGGCCCGCGTGGCCGTGGAAATGGCCAACCTGGCGATCGTGCTCGAAGAACTGGGCCAGGCCACCGACGAAGAGTAATAGAGTAAGCCAGGTGTCGACGCGCCACCCGGTGCTGCGTCGACGCTGCAGTTTCATGTCATTCCCGCTAGCAACAATCATGGCTCCGAGCCGAAATCATCATGTCCAACAAAGCTGAACACGCCAATTCGAACAAGAACCGTACACCGCGTCACCGCGCTCGCGAATTCGCGTTGCAGGGCTTGTACCAGTGGCTGCTCAATTTCGAGTACACCGGTGTCATCGAAGCCAACATCCGCGAAGCCCACGGCTTCGACAAGGCCGATGCGGAGCATTTCGACATCCTGCTGTCGGGCGCCATCCGTGATGCCGAGCTGTTGCGCGCCGATTTGGCGCCGCTGATCGATCGCCCCATCAAGGAACTGTCGCCCGTCGAACACGCGGCGCTTCTCATCGGTGCCTTCGAACTGAAGAACCAGCCCGAGATTCCCTACAAGGTGGTGATCAACGAAGCAGTCGAATTGACCAAGTCCTTCGGCGGCGTCGATGGCCACAAGTACGTCAATGGCGTGCTCGACCGCTTCGCCGCGCAGGTGCGCCCCACCGAAGTAGGCGCCAACCGCCGCTGATCGTAGCGCCGCGGCGACAGCCTGCTGTGGCCGCCGTTTTGCCCGCCGGTCGCCTCCCCACCTCCCGTAGAGCTGCCTCATGAACCTCGATCAAGTCGCTTCGCGCGTGCATAACATCGCGCCTTTCCATGTAATGGAGCTGTCGAAGAAGGCGGCCATCCTGGAGCAACAGGGGCGCGACATCATCCACATGGGAATCGGCGAGCCCGATTTCACCGCGCCGCCGGCGGTGGTGGCGGCGGCTAACCGCGCCATGGCCGATGGCCAGATGCAATACACCTCCGCGGTCGGCTTGCCGGCCTTGCGCCAGGCGATCTCCACCAACTATCGCAACGTGTATGGCCTGGATGTCGGCCCCGAGCGCATCGTCATCACCGCCGGCGCGTCGGCGGCCTTGTTGCTGGCCTGCGCGGCGCTGGTCGAGAAGGGCGCCCAGGTGCTCATGCCCGACCCGTGCTATCCCTGCAACCGACACTTTGTCGCCGCCTTCGATGGGCAGGCGCAACTGGTGCAAAGCGGGCCCGAACAGCGCTTTCAATTGACCGCGCAGGTCGTGCGCGAGCAGTGGGCCGAAGCCACCCGTGGCGTATTGCTGGCTTCGCCATCGAACCCGACCGGCACCTCGATCCTGCCCGACGAGCTACGCGCCATCGTCGGCGAGGTGAGGGCCCGCGGCGGTTTCACCATCGTCGATGAGATCTATCAGGGCCTGTCGTACGAGGGCGCACCCTTCTCGGCGCTTTCGCTGGGTGAGGACGTGGTGGTGATCAACAGCTTTTCCAAGTATTTCAACATGACCGGATGGCGCCTGGGCTGGCTGGTGTTGCCACCGTCGCTGGTGCCGCAGGTCGAGAAACTGGCGCAGAACCTGTTCATCTGCGCCTCGTCGATCGCCCAGCATGCAGCGGTGGCGTGCTTCCTGCCCGAGTCGATTGCGATCTATGAACAACGCAAGGCCGAATTCAAGCGACGTCGCGACTACATCGTGCCGGCCCTGGAGAGCCTGGGCTTCAAGGTGCCGGTGATGCCGGACGGTGCCTTCTATGTCTATGCCGATTGCAGCGCGCTGTGCGACGATGCCGACCGATTGAGCCTGGACATGTTGAACGAAGCGGGCGTGGCGCTGGTGCCGGGACTCGATTTCGGGCCATTCACGGCACTCCGGTATATCCGCCTGTCGTATGCCACGTCGATGGAAAACCTGCAGCGGGCGGTGGCGCGACTGCGCGAATTCTTCGATCGCCGCCAGCGCGCCTGATCGTTGCCGCCACCACAAAAAAAAGGAGCCCAAAGGCTCCTTTTTTGCGTGTTGAATACCGGTAATATTCAATCGCAACACGCTCATAATGCAGCGAGTTGTTCTTCCGCCTTGGGCTTGTCGGCCGCCACTGCGGTCGCGATCTTGCCCAGCGGCGGCTTGACTGGCACGGTCGCCGGCAACGGGTCGGCGCTGGCCGACACGCTCGGTGCTGCCGGTGGCAGCTTGACCGTCGCGGTGGTGTAGATGGACACGTTCTTGCCCATCGCCACCTGCTTCAGGTTCTGGTATTCCGACAGCACCTTGATGCCGTAGCCGCCGTCATTGGCCATCTCGGCGGCACCGACATAAGTCTTCAAGCCGGCTTCGATGGACCCGCCACGGGTGACATACTCCTTCAGGATCTGCGAACCCACGCGGATGTTGGCCACCGGATTGAGCGCCGCCTTGATGCCGCCCAGTTCCTGGAACTTGTCGTGGTGCACCTTGGACATCACCTGCATCAGGCCCTGTGCGCCCATCGGGCTCTCGGCAAAGGGATTGAAGCGCGATTCGATAGCGATGACCGACAGGATCAGCAACGGATCGAGCTTGATATCACGCGCGGTCAGGTAGGTGGCCGACACCAGCATGTCTGCCGCATCGCTGGCCACGCGATAACGCTTTGCCAGCCAGTTGGTCACCAGCTTCTGCTGGCGCGGGTTGCCCAGGAACTGGTGATCCTCGGCCGACAGCACCGGCTTGACGGCCGCGACCGCATTGGCCGAGGCCGCGGCGCTGGCAATGGCCGGAACGGTGGCCACGGGTGCGGCGGGCGCCATCAATTCTGCCAACGGCGGCGTCACGGGAGCATCTGCAGCCTGTACCTCGTCGGCATCATCCGAAAAGGGCGACATGCTGATCAACCGATCTGCCAGGTCCGGGTTGAAGAACATCAGACCCAGGACGAACAGGGCGGCCACGCCGAGTATCGTGACTACTCGGTGGGCGGCACTGAAAAACTGGCCGATACGCTCACCCAGGGACGAGCTTGCGAAACCGGCGCGCTGAACCATCTGCGGGGTGCCTGCTAAAGGCGCCTCGGTAGCTTGGTTGGACATTGAACCTCCTGCGTTATTGCGGCAAATACAGGGCTCTCCGGCCAAGAAGTGGAGACCGGACAGCGGGACTGAAGATGCTGCAATCAAATTACGTTACCGTCGCAAGGCGTTACGGCAAGTAGCCATCCGCGAGGCCTGCTGGCCATGCCGTCGGATGACATGTTTCGGGGAGTAAGGCTGACGCCTTGGATGACACTTCTTAGTTGCTGGGACCCCGGTCCCTGAATACCTTGCTGCTTGTTATGGTTATTTCAAGCCTCGTTGTTGAGCTTCAAGCTCTTGCCCTTCGGTGTAGGGTGCGCGCATTGTAGAAGCCACTTTATATCGAGTCAATACTATGGAATCGTTTCTTTATAACTTTTGCATCTCATATTGCACGTGGCCTTCCTTCAAAAATCAATAGAATCAAGCGTTTGCCGGCGAAACCTGCACTGGCTGTTATGAGAAAAGAAATTTTTTAAACGTATGAAATACACTGATTTACGCGATTTTATTTCCAAGTTGCAACAAATGGGCGAGCTTAAACGGGTGTCGACCCCGGTTTCTTCACATCTGGAGATGACCGAGATCTGCGACCGCACGCTGAGGGCCCAAGGCCCAGCGCTCCTTTTTGAGCATGTCGACGGCAAAAATATCCCGGTTCTCGCGAATCTTTTTGGTACGCCTCGTCGCGTGGCCTTGGGCATGGGGGCTGCCGACACCAGCGAACTGCGCCGTATCGGCCATCTGCTGGCGCGGCTCAAGGAGCCGGAACCTCCCAAGGGGCTCAAGGATGTCCTGGGCCTGGGGACGCTGGTCAAGTCGCTGTGGGACATGGCGCCCAAGGAGCGTTCGTCGGCGCCGTGCCAGGAAGTGGTATGGGAGGGCGCCGAGGTCGACCTGTCGCGGCTGCCTATCCAGCATTGCTGGCCGGGCGACATCGCGCCATTGATTACCTGGGGCCTGGTGGTGACCCGGGGGCCGAACAAGAAGCGCCAGAACCTGGGTATCTATCGGCAGCAGGTGCTGGGGCCCAACAAGGTCATCATGCGCTGGCTGGCCCATCGTGGCGGCGCGCTGGATTTTCGCGAACACTGCATCGCCAACCCGGGCAAGCCCTATCCGGTGGTGGTGGCGTTGGGTGCCGATCCCGCTACTATATTAGGTGCCGTCACGCCGGTTCCCGACAGCCTGTCGGAGTACCAGTTTGCCGGCCTGCTGCGCGGCAGCCGTACCGAGCTGGTCAAGGCCATCGGCAGCGAGCTGCGGGTGCCGGCGTCGGCCGAGATCGTGCTGGAAGGGCATATCTATCCCGATGCCAGTCATGGCTCGGGCTACGAACATGCACTCGAGGGCCCGTACGGCGATCACACCGGTTACTACAATGAGCAGGACTGGTTTCCGGTCTTCACCATCGATCGCATCACCATGCGACGCGAGCCGATCTATCACTCCACCTACACCGGCAAGCCGCCCGACGAACCCGCCGTGCTGGGCGTTGCCTTGAACGAGGTATTCGTGCCGCTGCTGCAGAAGCAGTTTTCGGAGATCACCGATTTCTACCTGCCGCCAGAGGGATGCAGCTATCGCATGGCGGTGGTACAGATGCGTAAATCCTATGCCGGGCATGCCAAGCGGGTGATGTTCGGTGTGTGGAGTTTCCTGCGCCAATTCATGTACACCAAGTTCATCGTGGTGGTCGACGAGGACGTCGACATCCGCGACTGGAAGGAAGTGATCTGGGCCATCACTACGCGCGTCGACCCGGTGCGTGACACGGTGCTGGTCGATAACACGCCGATCGACTACCTTGATTTTGCCTCTCCCATCAGCGGCCTGGGCAGCAAGATGGGCATCGATGCCACCAACAAGTGGCCCGGCGAAACCGATCGCGAATGGGGCACGCCCATCGTCATGAGCGACGACGTCAAAAAGCGGGTCGACGACATCTGGCAGGAGCTGGGAATCTAGCAGGCATGTCGCGTCGGTCGCTGCAACGATGGCCGACAAAACAGGCAGCCCCGCCGGCGGTGATCAATTTGCTGGCGGGAAGTTGTCAACATGAAGTACAATTCGATTTGGCGGGCCCCTGCGCATTGTGGCATGGTCAACCTGGTCAGGTCGGGAACGAAGCAGCCACAGCCATTTCCTGCAAGTGCCGCAGACAAGGCTCGCCTCTTATTACTCCCGGTGTCGACGTGCCGTCGCCCTATACGCTAAGCAATAAGCGCTAAGCACTATTCTCCGCAGTACCTCCCCCCCGATTCCGTTATCGCCTCACCCAGGCCAGCGTTGCGCTGCAGCCTGGGCGATAAGCGCATTGTCATCGTCAACCCCGGTGACCGCCGGCGGGTGCCAGCTTGTCGGCCAGTATCGCCGAGACGCCGACGAAGGCCGGGTATTGCGCCGTGATGACATAGGTGGGAATGGCGGCGGTGTACGCCGAAAAGCGGCCCTTGTTCTCGAAGCGCGCACGAAACGGCGACTGCGCAAAGTAGGCGCCCATATGCGGCACCACGCCACCACCGATATAGATCCCGCCCAATGACCCCAGCGTGACCGCCAGGTTGGCGGCCACCGTGCCGAGCATGGCGCAGAACAGGTCGACCGTCTCGCGCGCCAGCGCGTCACCCGGCTCCAGCGCGCGCCCGACGATGTCGCCGGCCTTCAGGTCGGCGGCGGGCAAGCGCTCGATCCAACGCAATGCGCGATAGATCAATTCCAGCCCCGGGCCCGACACCAGGCGCTCGGCCGAGACGTGCTCGAAGCTGTTCCAGCAATAGGCCAGGATCGCCGCCTCGCGCGGCGTGAATGGCGAGAAGGCGACATGCCCGCCTTCGCTGGCCAGTGGCATCCAGCGCTGCTCGCCACGTATCAATCCTCCCACGCCCAGGCCGGTGCCGGCACCGACCACGCCGATCGGCAACCCGGCCTCGGCCTGGCCGCCACCGATCTGCCACAGGTCGGCCGGCTGCAGTTGCGGCACCGCCATCGACAGCGCCGTGAAATCGTTGACCACCAACAAGGTATCCAGGCCCAGCGATTGGCGCGCCGCCTCGATCGAAAATGCCCAGTCGTGATTGGTCATCTTGATCTGGTCGCCGTGCACCGGGTTGGCGATGGCCACGACCGCATGCCGTACCGGGGCGTTGCCGGCCTGGTCCAGGTAGGCCCGCACGGCATCGGTGAATTCGCGGTAATCGGCTGCCGGCAGGGTGGCGATCTGTTCGGTTTGCCCGGGCGCGGGTTCCAGCGCGAAGCGGGCGTTGGTGCCGCCGATGTCGGCCAGCAGGCGCGGGCCATCGGCATATTGATGAGGTCGGGGGGAGAGCACGCTCTGCATGGCCGTTTCCTGTTAGGCGCCAGCGGCGTGGCGCCACCGGCAAAATGATCGGATGAAGGGAGCGGCGCGCCGTCCCTTCTCTCCTATGAGGCGCCCGCGGCCATCAGGTTCCAGGCCAGCTTGCGGCGCTGGGGGCGGCAGGGTCAGGCCGCCACGATCAGCGCTCTGCCATGTGCTGGGCCAGTGCCTCGCGCATCTGCTCGATGACGTCGCTCCAGTCGCCACGAGCGGCCTGGCGGAAGATGGTGAAGTTCTGGTACCAGGGGGTATCGGTGCGATCCATCTGCCAGCGCCAGCAGGTGTTGGCGCGATTGAGCAGCCATACCGGCTTTTCCCTC
>NZ_AKJA01000011.1 GCF_000282575.1 Herbaspirillum sp. YR522
CTCCCAGCCGCTGGCGGGCATCGATCGCCACCGGCAATTGCTGATTTTGCTGGTCGAACAACAGGGGGCGCCGCGGCCCGAAGCCGATGTGGTCGACGCCAAGGGCGCCAAGCTGTTCAAGCGTCGCCTGCGCGATAGCACCCGCGACTCCAGCGCCGACGATGCCAATGCCACCCCCAAGGACAATGTGAGCCAGGAGCGCAAGGGCGTGGCCAATCCCGCCACTGCCGCTCCCGCCACCCCGGCGGCGGCACCAGCCGGTGCGGCCAAGCCAGCCGCCAAGGAAACCACGCGATGAACGATCCGCATTACATCTTGTTGCCGGCCAATCCGTTGTTCATCGGCTTGACGCTGGTGCTGGCCTTCCTGCTCAACCTTATGCCGTGGGGGCAAATGGTGGGCGTGCCCGACTTCGTGGCGCTGGTGCTGGTGTTCTGGAACATCCACCAGCCGCGCAAGGTCGGCATCAGCATCGCCTTCATGATGGGCCTGTTGATGGACGTCAACGAAGCCACGCTGCTGGGCGAGAATGCCCTGGCCTATACCCTGCTGTCGTATTTCGCGATCATGATCCATCGGCGCGTGGCGTGGTTCCCGCTGCGCACCCAGGCCATCCATGTGCTGCCGCTGCTGCTGCTGGCCCAGGCGGTGCAGCTGGTAGTGCAGTTGCTGGTGACGGGCAAGTTCCCGCACTGGTTCTATTTCAGCGAAAGCTTCATCTCGGCCTTGTTGTGGCCGGTGGTGAGCTGGCTGCTGCTGGCGCCCCAGCGGCGCGCCATCAATCGTGACGAGAATCGTCCCATCTAGCAGATAACCAGCGGCTTCGCATGACCGAATTCAAGAACACCGCGCACGAGCTCAAGCTGTTCAGGCTGCGCCTGCTCGCGGTGAGCGTACTGGTGCTGTTTTGCTTCAGCCTGCTGGTGGCACGCTTCCTGTGGCTGCAGGTGGTGCGCCACGACGCCTACGCCGCCCAGGCCGAGGAAAACCGCATATCGGTGGTGCCGATCGTGCCCAATCGCGGCTTGATCCTGGACCGCAATGGGGTGGTGCTGGCGCGCAACTATTCGGCCTATACGCTCGAAATCACGCCTTCCAAGATCAGGGCCAACCTGGATGAGCTGATCGATGAGCTGGGTACACTGGTCGAGATCCAGGCGCGCGACCGGCGTCGCTTCCGCCGCCTGCAGGACGAATCCAAGAATTTCGAGAGCATCCCGATCCGCACCCGGCTCACCGACGAAGAGGTGGCCAAGTTCACTGCCCAGCGCTATCGCTTCCCCGGGGTCGAGGTGCAGGCCCGGCTGTTCCGCCAGTATCCGTATGGCAAGACCGCCGCGCACGTGATCGGCTATATCGGCCGCATCAGCCAGCGCGACGCCGAGCGCATTGCCGACACCGATGACGAGGCCAACTACAACGGCACCGACTACATCGGCAAGGAAGGGGTGGAGAAGAGCTACGAGGCACATCTGCACGGCACCACCGGCTACGAGGAAGTCGAGATATCGGCCAGCGGCCGCGCCGTCCGTTCGCTCTCCCGCACCCCGGCCACGCCCGGCAAGAACCTGATCCTGTCGATCGACATCGAATTGCAGAAGGTGGTCGAGGAAGCCTTCGGCGACCAGAAGGGCGCACTGGTGGCGATCAATCCGGCCACCGGCGACATCCTGGCCTATGTCTCGCAGCCGTCCTACGATCCCAACCTGTTCGTCGAGGGCATCGACCAGCAGAGCTGGGACGAACTCAACAAGTCGATCGACCGGCCCCTGCTGAACCGCCCGCTGTCGGGGGTGTATGCGCCCGGCTCGACCTACAAGCCCTTCATGGCGCTGGCGGCGCTGGAACTGGGCAAGCGGCGCCCGCAGGATGCGATCCGCGACCCCGGCTTCTTCGTGCTGGGTAACCACCGCTTCCGCGACGACAAGGAAGGCGGCCACGGCGTGGTCGACATGTATCGCTCCATCGCCATCTCGTGCGATACCTATTACTACATGCTGGCCAACGACATGGGGGTCAACGCCATCCATGACTTCATGAAGCCGTTCGGTTTCGGCCAGATCACCGGCATCGACCTGGAGCATGAGCGGCGCGGTATCCTGCCTTCGACCGAGTGGAAGCGCAATGCCTACCGCAAACCCGAGCAGAAGCGCTGGGTCGGCGGCGATACGGTCTCGCTGGGCATCGGCCAGGGGTATAACAGCTTTACCCCGCTGCAACTGGCGCAGGCGATGTCGATCCTGGCCAATAATGGCGTGGTGATGAAGCCGCACCTGGTCAAGATCATCGAGGACGGCGTCACCCACGAGCGCACCGAGACCGTGCCCAAGGAAAGCTACCGTATTCCACTCAAGCAGGAAAACATCGACTTCATCAAGCGCGCCATGGTCGGCGTGGTCAAGGAAGGCACCGGCGCCAATGCCTTCCGAGGCGCACCCTATGAATCGGGGGGCAAGACCGGTACCGCGCAGGTGGTCAACATCGCCAAGAACCAGAAGTACGACTCCAAGAAGCTGTCGCGCATCTATCACGACAATGGCCTGTACATCGGTTTCGCGCCGGCCGACGCGCCCCGCATCGCGATTGCCGCGGTGGTCGAGAACGGCGGCTGGGGCGCCGGCGTGGCCGCGCCGCTGGTGCGCAAGGCGATGGATTACTTCATGCTGGGCAAGCGCCCCAACGAGCCGATCAAGTCGGTGGCCCCCCCAGAGCCGGTGACCGAGGCCCCGGCCGAGGCCACCGAAGACAGCAGCATCACCCCGACGGTCCCGCCGGACGTACCGCAGGACTGACATGCATCCGCATCATTACCGCCCGGCGCCATGCGCCGCGGACCAAGCAAGGGAGCCGGCATGAGCCTGCAACGACCGCCGCTGTGGCAAGTCATCAAGCCGCACCTGACCGTGTTCGACGGCGCGCTGTCGCTGATCGTGTTCCTGATCCTGTCGGTGGGTATCGTGACGCTCTATTCGGCCGGCATGAACTTCCCCGGCCGGGTCGAAGACCAGCTGCGCAATATCCTGATCGCCTTCATCGTCATGTGGGTCGCCGCCAACGTGTCGCCGCAGCTGTTGCTGCGGCTGGCGGTGCCGGTCTATACGGTGGGCGTGACCCTGCTCATCGCCGTGGCCCTGTTCGGCATCATCAAGAAGGGCTCGCGCCGCTGGCTCAACGTCGGCATGGTGGTGCAGCCGTCCGAGATCATGAAGATCGCCATGCCGCTGATGCTGGCCTGGTATTTCCAGAAGCGCGAAGGCATGTTGCGCTGGCACGCCTTCGTGGTGGCAGCCTTGTTGCTGCTGGTGCCGGCTTTCCTGATCATTCGCCAGCCCGATCTCGGCACCGGCCTGCTGGTGCTGGCGGCGGGGTTCTATGTGATCTTCTTCGCCGGCCTGTCGTGGAAGATCCTGGCGGCATTGGTGGTGGCCGGGGCGGCCAGCCTGCCGGTGGTGTGGTCGGTGCTGCACGATTACCAGCGGCAACGGGTGATGATGCTGATCGACCCTACCTCCGACCCGCTGGGCAAGGGCTTCCACATCATCCAGTCGACCATCGCCATCGGGTCGGGGGGCGTGGCCGGCAAGGGCTGGCTGATGGGCACCCAGACCCACCTCGAATTCATCCCCGAACGCACCACCGACTTCATCTTCTCGGTCTATTCCGAGGAATTCGGCCTCATCGGCAACCTGGTGCTGCTGTTGCTGTACCTGCTGCTGATCGGGCGCGGCCTGATGATCGCCGCCAATGCGCCCACGTTGTTTACCCGCCTGCTGGCAGGGTCCATCACGATGATGTTCTTCACCTACGCCTTCGTGAACATGGGCATGGTCAGCGGCATCCTGCCGGTGGTGGGCGTGCCCCTGCCGTTCATGAGCTATGGCGGCACGGCGCTGGTGACGCTGGGGCTGGGGGCAGGGATCCTGATGAGCATCCAGCGACACCGTAAACTGGTGCAGACCTGAACATCGACTCGGCAACGCAGCAGGGCCTTGAACTCGGCTACTGACGAGTTGTCAGCCGTGGGGCAGGCCAATTCTGGTATCGTGGCGAAAAAATTCCGGCCGGACACATTGGCCTGCCCGCACAAGGATAGCAATGCGATCGATATCACTCCGACAATATTTCAGTGACGGACAAGCGCTGCTGCGGCTGGCGGCACTGGCCCTGCCGGTGCTGCTGGCCGCGTGCAGCAGCACCGCGCCGCAACAGGCCACGCCCGGGGCCACGCCGGCACCGGCCCGGACCGCCGGCGTGAGCCGGCCTTCCAACGCGCCGGCCCTGCCGGCGGCAGGTTCCGGACGCGGCGGCTATTACAAGGACGACGGCCCGGGTGACCATGTCCCGGACGGCCTGCTCGACGTCGCCGATGCCGAGCCGCAGGTCGAGCCGGTCTCGCGCGCGGCCAGCCGGCCCTATGCCGTGTTCGGCAAGACCTATGTGCCCATCACCGATACCCAGCCATTCATCCAGCGCGGCATCGGCAGCTGGTACGGCAAGAAATTCCACGGCCAGAAGACTTCGTCGGGCGAGCTCTACGACATGTACAAGATGACCGCCGCCCATCCGACCCTGCCGATTCCCTCGTATGCCCGCGTGACCAACCTCAAGACCGGCAAGCAGGTCATCGTGCGGGTCAACGACCGTGGGCCGTTTCATTCCAGCCGCATCATCGACCTGTCCTACACGGCGGCGCTGAAGCTGGGCTACCTGGGCACCGGCAGCAGCGAGTTGGAAGTCGAGCGGATCCTGCCGGAAGAGGCGCAGCGCATGTCGGAGGCCCGGCGCAACGGCGGCGTCACCACCGTCGCCGGTGTCAGCACCGAGCCGGTCAGCATCAATTCGGTGACCGCCCAGAACATGGCGCCGCAGCCTACCGTGGCGGCGGTGCAGCCGATCAATGCGACTACCACCAGCAGTGCCAACGGCGCCGGCCTGACCGGTGGCGGCGGCATCATCAACGCCGTCGCCAGCGGCTCGGCGCCGTCCCCGGCGATGCCGCAGGCAGTGCCGCTATCGGCCGGCTATTACCTGCAGTTCGGCGCCTATTCGCAAGAAGCCAATGCCCTGGTGGCGCGCGACAAGCTGTTGCCGGGCCTGTCGGGCGTGATCGACAGCCTGCAGGCGGTACAGGTCAACGGCCTGTATCGCCTGTATGCCGGCCCTTACCCTACCCGCCCCGAGGCGCAGAACGCCGCCATGCTGGTGCGCCAACGCAGTGCCGGCACTCCCTTCATCGTCGAACGCTAGGAACACCCTGATGCATCCCTACCTGGCACTCGGTATCGCCATCGTCTCCGAAGTCATCGCCACTTCCGCCTTGCGCGCCTCCGACAGTTTTTCACGGCTGTGGCCATCGGTGGCGGTGGTGGTGGGGTATGCCCTGGCGTTCTACTTCCTGTCGGTGACGCTGCGCAGCATCCCGGTCGGCATCACCTATGCGATCTGGTCGGGCCTGGGCATCGTGCTGATCTCAGCGGTGTCGTGGGTGCTGTTCGGACAGAAGCTGGACCTGACCGCCATCATCGGCATGGGCCTGATCATCGCCGGCGTGCTGGTGCTGAACCTGTCGAAGAGCTCGGTGCACTAGGGCTGGCCATCGGGCGCCCGGACGCCATCCTTGAGTTGCAAGGCGCGCTCGTAGAGCGCGTTTTTCTTGTGGCCGGTGATCTGCGCGGCCAGCGAGGCAGCCTGCTTCAACGGCAGCTCTTGCAGCAGGATGCGTAGCACCCGTTCGGCCTCGGCCTGGGCGCCGTCGTCCTCGCCGGCCGGCGCCCCTTCGAGCAGCACCACGAATTCGCCGCGCTGGCGGTTGGCGTCTTCCTGCAGCCAGGCCGCAGCCTGTCCCAGTTCGCAGCGATGGATGTCCTCGAACAGCTTGGTCAGTTCGCGCGCCAGCACCACCCGCCGCTGGGGGCCGAACACCTGCAGCATGGCATCGATGGTCTCGACGATACGGTGCGGCGCCTCGTAGAACACCAGCGTCGCCGGCGCCGCCACCAAGGCCTGCAAGGCACTTTCCCGCTGGCGCGCCTTGGACGGCAGGAAGCCGACGAACTGGAAGCCCTCGTCCAGCAAGCCGGAAGCCGACAATGCCGTCACCGCCGCCGACGGCCCCGGCAACGGTACCACCCGCAGGCCCGCCGCGCGTACCGCATCGACGATGCGCGCGCCGGGGTCGGACACGGCCGGGGTACCGGCGTCCGACACCAGGGCGATACGCTGTCCGGCCTGCAGGCGCTCCACGATCTTGGCTGCCACCTCGCGCTCGTTGTGCTGGTGCGCTGCCAGCAGCGGACGGTTCATGCCGTAGCGCTGCAGCAGCTGGCTGGTATTGCGGGTATCCTCGCAGGCCACGGCATCGGCGATCGACAGCAGGTGCAGCGCGCGCAGCGTGATGTCGCAGACATTTCCGATGGGCGTGGCCAGCACATATAATGCCGACACCGGATAGGTTTGCTGTGCGGGATCTGGCAGGAGGGAAGCGGCTGCGCTCGAATTCTGGTTCATTGGGAGAGGCGTGATGTTCACTGGATTGAAAATGGCGGCGTGTGCAATGGTGCGTGCAACGGCATGTGCGGCAGCGAGGACCGTGGCGTTGGCGACCTGGCTGGGCCTGGCGATGCATGCGGCTCCGGCACTGGCCGCGGGCGACACAGCCCACAGTGTACCCCTGCTGGCCCAGGCCGGCCCAGCCGGTACGCCCTCGACCCCGACCGATCCCGGTGCCGTGGCGCCGATGGCGCCTACCCTGTCGGCCATCGCTCCCACTCGCATGGCGCTGTTGTTGCCCAACCGCGGCGGCATGTTCGGCGCTGCCGCCGATGCCGTGCGTACCGGTTTTCTCACCGCCTATTCGCGCCAGAAGGAAAACATCCAGCTGTCCATCATCGAGACCGGCGACAGCGCCGCCGACATGCAGCGCGCGTACGACGACGCGTCGGCCAAGTTCGACATCCTGATCGGGCCGCTCTCGCGTAGCGCCGTCACCTCGATCGTGCAGAGCGCTCGCGTCTCCAAGCCCACCGTGGCACTGGCCCAGCCCGACCTGCCACCGGAGAGCGAACAGCGCCTGCCGCCGCTGATGCTGACCATCGGCTTGTCGATCGACGACGAGGCACGCCAGGTCGCCAACTGGGTCGAAAAGGAAAAGACGCCCGGCAAGATCTTTGCGGTGTCGACCTCGGTGGCGTGGCAAAAGCGCGCAGTGCGCGCCTTCCAGGTCACCGCCCGCCAGCTTGGCATGCAGGCCGAGGTGCTGGAACTGAGCACGCCCGGCAACGTGCTCAGCGCGCCCGGGCTGGCCCAGCTGGCGCGCCGCATCGAGCAGGAGAAACCGGCCCTGGTCTTCGCCGCCCTGGACGCGGCGCAGACGCTGCAGCTGCGCAGCGCCATCGGCACCGAACTGCCGATCTACGGCACCTCCCAGATCAACCCCTATACGCTCAATCGCGACAACCCGAACGACAAGATGCCCGAGCTCGATGGCGTGCGCCTGATCGACATCCCCTGGCAGCTGCAGCCAGACCAGAGTGCGGTGTCGCGCTATCCCCGCCCGGCTACCGCCGACGGCGAGCGGCCCAACGCCGACCTGGCACGCCTGTACGCGCTGGGTATCGATGCCTACCGCGTGGCCTATGAAATTTCGCTGCAGCGTTCCGGCTTCGATCTCGATGGCGTCACCGGCAGGCTCAACGTCAACATGGTCGGTGGCGGTACCACCTACTTCCAGCGCCAGGAGACCCAGGCCGTCTACCAGGACGGCTGGCCGGTTCCTACCTCCGACCAGTACTGAACCATGGCGCTGCTGCAGCGCTGGCGCGATGCACGCGACCGCCGTACCGGTCGCCAGCGCAGTGGCGACTGGGCCGAGGACCAGGCGCTGGCGCACCTGCAACAGCACGGCCTGGCGCTGGTGGAGCGCAATTTCCGTTGCAGGGGCGGCGAGATCGACCTGGTCATGCAAGACGGTGCGGTGCTGGTGTTCGTCGAGGTACGAGCCCGGGCCAGCGCCTCGCACGGCGGTGCACTGGCCAGCATCACGCCGGCCAAGCAGCGCCGGCTCATTGTTGCGGCCCAGCATTTCCTGCAGCGCCAGGCCCATGTGCCGGCTTGCCGCTTCGACGTCATCGCCATCGAAGGCGAGCGCCTGGAATGGCTGCGGCACGCCATCGAAGCGTGAATCCGGGGGCCGGCAGGAGTATCATGGGCGCTCGCCGCGCCCGTTATCCATTCTTTACGATTCGGGCGGATCGAAGCCAGTCGACTCAACTATAATCCCACGCACTATGACAAATCCTCGCATCATCGCCCACTTCCAGGAAAGCGCAGACCTGAAGCTGAAGGCTGCCCAGGTCCTGGCGCAACCGATCGAACAGGCCATTGAACTTATGTTCACGGCGCTGTCGAATGGCAACAAGATTCTTGCTTGCGGCAATGGTGGTTCGGCTGCAGACAGCCAGCACTTTGCAGCCGAACTGGTGGGACGGTTCGAACGCGAGCGTTTGCCACTGCCTGCGATTGCACTGACGACCGACACCTCCATCCTCACCGCAGTCGGCAACGATTACAGCTACCGGGAAATCTTTTCGAAACAGGTCCAGGCCTTCGGCCAGGCGGGTGACGTCTTGCTGGCGTTTTCCACCTCGGGCAATTCGGCCAATGTCCTGGCGGCCATCGAAGTGGCGCACGAGCGCGACATGCGCGTGGTGGCCCTGACCGGCAAGACGGGCGGCGCCATCGGCAAGATCTTGACTGATGCCGATGTACACATCTGCGTGCCGCATGAACGTACCGCGCGCATCCAGGAAGTACATCTGGTGACCTTGCACTGCATTTGCGACGGTATCGACGTCGCACTATTTGGAGATGATGCGCATGAATGAAGCACGATCGTTTTGGGTCAAGACCCGCCGCCCGTTGGCGGCAGTGGCATTGGGCGGCATGCTGGCCTTGAGCCTGCAGGGCTGTTTCGCGGTATTTGCCGGTGGCGCGCTGGCCACCACTTTCGCCGCCACCGATCGCCGCACGCTGGGTGCGCAGACCGAAGACAAGTCCATCGTGGTCAAGGGTGAAACCCGTATCCCCAACGCGGTGACGGCCGGCTCGCACGTCAATGTCACCGCCTTCAACCGCAAGGTGCTGCTGTCGGGCGAAGTGCCGGACGAAAACTCCAAGCTCGCTGCCGAGCGCGAAGCGCGCGCCCTGGGCAATGTCGATGGGGTGTTCAACGAACTGGCCGTGGGTCCGTCGTCGGGCTTCTCTGACCGTTCCAGCGACGCGCTCGTCACCAGCAAGGTGCTGGCCAGCCTGGTGGACGACAAGACGCTGTATTCCAGCGCCTTCAAGGTCACGACCGAACGCGGCATCGTCTACATGATGGGGCGGGTCACCCAGCGCGAAGGACAGCGCGCCGCCCAGATCGCCAGTGGCGTATCGGGCGTGCAAAAGGTGGTGACCCTGTTCGAGTACATTTCCGAAGACGAACTGCAGAACTACCAGCGCAAGCCGGCCAGCGAAAACAAGGGCACCAGCTAGACGCGTTGTATTTCCAGCATGATGCAGATCAAACCGCCGGCTTGTCCGGCGGTTTGCACGTCTGCGGCGCGCACCGCACGAATCGGCGCCGACGACTATAATGGCGCTACTCGCGCATCGCGCCATTGGAGCAACAACATGCAAGCACAGGCAAGTTCGTCACGCGGTCTCTGGATCAAGCTGGCCGCCGTGGCGGTGATCGCGGCGGCGGCCGCCTTCGCCTATGTCAAGGTCAATACCGGCCATGCCGCGCCCGACGTCACCTTTACCCGGCTCGATGGCCAGCAGGTGGCCTTGAAGGACCTGCGCGGCAAGGTCGTGATGGTCAATTTCTGGGCGACCAGCTGCACCACCTGCGTGGGCGAGATGCCGCAGATGATCGAGACCTATAACAAATACAAGGCCAGCGGACTCGACTTCGTCGCCATCGCCATGAGCTACGATCCGCCGAACTACGTGCTCAACTACACCGAGACCCGCAAGCTGCCTTTCCAGGTGGCGCTGGATACGCAGGACAAGTTGTCCAATGCCTTCGGTGACGTCAAGCTCACGCCGACCACCTTCGTCATCGACAAGAACGGCAATATCATCAAGCGCTATGTCGGCGCGCCCCAGTTCGCCGAGCTGCACCAGTTGCTGGAGAAGGCGCTGGCAGCGGCCTGACCCCGGGTTCGGGCGCATGCGGAAAAGCTGTCCAGTGTGCTCGCCGAGCGGCTTTTCTTGATTATCGGGGCGCCGTGCGCCGCGCCGGCAACAATACACACAGCGCCGCGCAGAAGATCAGCGCAAATCCCGCCAGGTCGGTGAGTGCCGGGCGCTCGCCCAGCAGCAGCACCGCGCCGCTCACGCCCACCACCGGCACCAGCAGGGTGCCCAGCGCGGCCACGCCGGCCGGCATGCGCGCCACGATCGAAAACCACAGCACGTGCGCGGCGGCCATGCCGAACAGGATGTGATAGCCCAGCGCCAGCAGCAGCCGTACATCGATTTCGCTCCACGGCGGAAAATGCCGGCCAGGCTCGAACGCCATGAGCCCGGTCAACGCCACCGCCGCGCCGATCAGCAATTGCCACCCCGCCAGCGCCAGCGGCTCGGCGCTGAGCCGGGCCCATTTCATGTAGACGGTGCCGAGCGCCCAAGAGATGGCCGCCCCCAATGCCAGCAGGATGCCCGCCGGCAGGCCGCCCGCCAGCAACGGCCACAACAGCACCGCCAGGCCGGCCGCACCCAGCGCCAGCCCGCCGGCGCGCAGCGTGTCGAGCCGTTCGCCCAGCACCAGGCGTGCCGCCAGCGTGGCCCACAAGGGCATCGAATAGGTGATGATGGCCACCCGCGAGGTGGCCGCGCCCAGCTGTGCAAACGTCAGCAGGATGTTGAACAGCGCTACATTGAGCAGCCCGGCCACGACCAGGTGCAGCCGTTCGCGCCCGCGCGGCAGGGCCATCGGCCGTCGTCGCAGCAGGCCCAGCGCAAATACCGTACAGGCGGCTACGCCCAGCCCGGTGCTGCGCAAGGCCCAGGGCGATACGCCCGACAGCGAGATCTTCACCGCCGGCCAGTTCAGGCCCCACAGCAGGCCCAGCAATACCAGCATGACCCTGGCCGCGCCGGGCCGGTTGGTGCTCACGCCGTCACCAATCCATGTCCGCGTCGAGCGGATAGATCGGGCGTCGCACCTTGGCGATCGGGAACAGCTTGAGATTGGCGCTGGTGGGGCCGCCGCTGTCGGAATCGCACTCGACCAGGCCGCGACTGAGCGGCACGAACACCGGCCGGCAATACATGCGCGACTTCAGGATCAGGAACGACTGCTGCGCCGGGTCCAGTCCCAGGCTGGTGAATACGCCCGTGTCATAGGGTTCGACCCGCTCTTCGGTGACCACGATGCGCGCCGGGCCGATATCGAACAGCACGCTGCGCCCCATCTGGATGGTCGAGCCGGTATAGATCGGCCCGGTCACGGTGAAGCGGCCGTCGCTGATGGCGGCCACGCGACCGGTCAGCATCGGTGGCACCTTGGTGATGCCTTGCTGCGTCAGCGGCACCTTGTTGCCCACCGCCAGGGTCAGCGTCGCGTCCAGCCCGGCGTCGATCATCTGCGCCACCGCCTCGGGGTCGCTGATGGGACCCACCGCGATGCATTGCAGGCCGGCCGCCAGCGCTGCCTCCAGCACGTCCATGGTGTTACAGGTGCCGCCCGACATCACGTTGTCGCTGTGGTCCAGCAGCAGTACCGGGCCCTGGCCCGGTCCCTGGCT
Organism: Herbaspirillum sp. YR522; assembly: GCF_000282575.1. Classification (GTDB taxonomy): domain Bacteria; phylum Pseudomonadota; class Gammaproteobacteria; order Burkholderiales; family Burkholderiaceae_D; genus Herbaspirillum. The sequence goes on from NZ_AKJA01000011.1 coordinate 11,793, forward strand.
GCGCTGGCGCGCCTGCGCCAGCGATTGTGCCAGCGGCAGGCTGTCGTAGACGAAGTCGACGCGCTCTTCCCACATCCGGCGTGCAATGCGCTCGGCCACCGCATCGGCCTGGTCGGCATCGCCATCGGCGACCACCACCACCGACATCCCGGCATCGCGGAAGTCCGACAACGGAAAGCCAGCCAATACCGATACCGCCAGGATCCCTGGTTCCTGCTCGGCCCGCTGCGCGGCCTGTACCGCACGCTGCATGGCCGAGGCCGAGGTATTGCTGGTGAGCGTGGCCGACAGCAGCGGCAGCTGGCGCCAGC
>NZ_AKJA01000012.1 GCF_000282575.1 Herbaspirillum sp. YR522
CGGCTACCGCCGCGGCAGCCAGCACGATGGCGCGTGTGGCAAAGGCATCGGCTTCGCGCTCCCCCAAGGCCGACAGCAGGATCGGATCGTCCGACGCCGCGGAAGTGGGGGCGTAGTAGTAATTGCGCTTGCGCTTGCCGAGAAGCGTGGCGCCGTCTCTCGCAATTGCCGCCACGACACCGGCAATGACGGCGGTCAGGAACAATTGCGCGATGGTCGAGCCGAACACAGCCTGCTTGGCCGGTATGTCCCCCGGCAACAGAACTTCATCATCGGCGATGTCCACATTGTTCAGCAGTGTAGTACCGCTTGCCGTCAGGCGCTGGCCCATGCCGAACCAATCGTCGACCGTTTCCAGGCCGGGGCGGTCCTTGGGGGCGATGGCAATCACGCGGGTGCCGTCTTCCAGCGAGACCGGGATATACAGCCAGTCCGAGAACAATGAACCGGTGGAGTAGAACTTCTTGCCATTGAGTACATAACCCCCGTCCTTGCGCACCAGCCGACTGGCAAACGGGCCACCGCCACCGATCTGCGCCTGGCCAAGTTCGGTATTGGCTGCGCCGATCATTTCGCCGGCCAGCACGCGCGCGCGCAATCGGACCACCGCGGGATGCTGTGACGGTGTGTTGAGGATACGTTCGATGGCCACGTGATGGTTGCGCCAGATGTGCGCGATATTGGGATCGGCCTCGGCCAGGGCGATGGCCGCGTCGAAGGTTTGCACCAGGCTGGCGCCGCCGCCCCCGTGATGGCTGGCCAGGCGGCGGGCGCCGAAACCGGTGGCCTTGATTTCATTGATCAGGTCGAACGGTTGCTCGCGCTGGGCGTCGCGTTGGGCGGCGCCTTCGGTAATGCGCTGCAGCAGGGCATCGGAAAGGATTGTCATGGTCTTGGAGGTCGATCATCGACCTGGTGATGGACGATAGGGATGGCCAGGTGGCAATTTCGTGCCTAGAAGCGATATCCGGCTTGCGCTGCATTGCCTACCAGCTCAGGCAGGTCGGCTTCCCATTGCAGGTACGCGGCGCTGGCCTCGGCGTTGCCGGCATGCCGGTCGTGCAGCCAGAACAGGTAATCGATGCGCCGAGCGCGTGGCGGCAGTTCCGGATGTTCAGCCAGCGGCAATCCGGCCGCCTGCCAGCCTTCCAGCCCACCGGGCAGGATCGCGATCTGCAGGCCAGCATGGTCCGGGACCAGCAGCTGCGACAGCGACAGCGCCAGCAGCTGCGCGACGCCGTCCTGATCGGCCAGGACCACCACTTTCCCGGCCGCCACGGCGGCCGACAGCAGCTCGGGGGAGAGCGCCGAGCGGTTGACCCAGCGTGCGTTTTGCGGATGGGCCTGCCCATGACGCTCGCTGCTGCCGGCGTCCAGCACCAGCGCGCCGCCCTGTACCCATTGGCGGGCCGTCTCCGGGCTCAGCGCGGCGACCTGTTCCCAGCGGCGCGTGGGCGTCGCCACTGCCGAAACCGTGGGAAGCGCTTGTGCGACTTCGGTGGGCGGCGCGAACAAGGCGACCTCCACCCCCAGCCGCTGCAGCCAGTGCGCGGTAATGGCGGCCCGGCTGCCGTCGGTATCGACCAGCACCACGTGGGCATGACGCACCGCGACCCATTCATCCAGGCATTGAACCAGTTGCACGCCTTGCACCCAGGCCGCCCCTGGCCAATGCCCCTGGTCGTACTCGCTGCGGGTGCGGATGTCGAAGACGAAGGTAGTACGTTTCTCATCGGCCTGCCATTGGCGCAGCGTGTCCAGTTCGATACGGGCCAGGCCATCCTTTTCTTCAAGTGCGGCGGCGCGTTTGCGCGCCACCTCGTTGGCCTGGGGCGATGCGAGCCTGCTTTCCTGCGCCGGCTGGCGTTCCAGTTCCAATCCCGCCAGGCGCCAGCCCTGGGTGCCGCCGGCCAGCGCCAGCACCCGGTTGGGCACGCCCGCATCGATCAGGCTCTGGGCGCCCATGATGCCGCGCGTGCGGCCGGCGCAGGTGACCACCACCAGCGTGTCGGGCGACGATACCAGGTCGGCGAAGCGCGTGACGATCTCGCTGCCGGGGCAACTGATGGCGCCCGGCACGTGGAAGCGTCGGTGTTCTTCCAGCGTGCGTGAATCCAGCAGCACCAGGTCCTCGCCGGCCTGCTGGCGCATGGCTAGCTCGCGGGGTTCGATGTCCGGGGTGTGGTAGAGCTTCTCGACGAATTCGGAAAACGCCTTGCTGGGTACGTTGACGCCCTGGAAGGTCTTCAGGCCTTGCCCGCGCCAGGCCGTGGTGCCGCCTTCGAGCCAATGCACGGCGCGGTAGCCCAGCGACAGCGCAGCAGAGGCGGCAGCCTGCGCCAGTTCCCCGTCTTCGGATACCAGGACCAGCCGCGTATCGAGGCGCGGCACCCGTTGCGGCAGGTCCAGCTCGAAGCGGCTGTATGGCAGGTTGACGGCCAGGAGCAGGTGGCCCTCGCCGAATTGGCCGGCTTCGCCGACGTCGACCAGCGCGATCTCGTCGCCGTCGCGCAGCCAGGCGGCCAGCGTGGAGGCGGGAACGGGAAGGGCGGAAGGAGTTGGAATCTGGGTCATGGCGTCAGGTGGCGAGGGCGGCGAGAGGGTTGACATGCGAAGAGGCCGGTATCTGTGCCACGGGATGGCGCAGGCCGGCTTGCTCCAGCAGGGGCATGACGCGCTGGCCGAAGTAGGCCAGTTCGGGTTCATAGTCGAAGAAGCAGATCTGGATGCCGTCGCAGCCGGCCGCCTTGAGCTGCTTGAGCTGGTCGACGATCTGCTCTGGCGTGCCGATGAGCTGGATATTGCCGCCCACGGTGCGCTCATCGCGTTCATGGCCCCGCCAGGACTGGCTGTCGCCGGTGGCATGGGAGTGGAAGAAGCCTTCCACTGCGCCATGGTCGGCCCGCGCCAAAATGGCCTGGTAGACCTCGCGCGCCTCGCGCTCGGTGTCGCGGCAGATGATCATGGGATTGATCAGCGTGCGTACGTCGCGGCCCACGGCGGCGGCTTCGCGCTTGACGCGGGCATTGAGCTCCGGCAGCGCTTCGATGGCTTTCTCGAAACGCGCCCCCACCGGGCTGGTGATGAAGATCAGGTCGGAATGGCGTACCGCGCTGGCGATGCCGGCGGCCGAACTGGTGGCGCTGACCAGGATCGGGCGGCCATACTGGGGCTTTGGCGTGACGAATGCGTGCTTGAGTTGCCAACGGCTGCCTTCGTAATCCAGGTTCTCGGTGGCGGACCATAGCCTACTGAGTACGTCCACGAATTCGTTCGCAATCTGGTAGCGGTCGTCGTGCGCGATCTGTTGCTGACCGAACATCGCCCATTCATCCTTGCGAAAGCCGGTCACGATGTTGAGGCCCCAGCGGCCCTTGGCGATGTGATCCAGCGTCGCGCCGAACTTGGCCAGGTGCAGGGGATGCCAGGGGCCGTAGAGGATATGGATGGTCGAGATCAGCAAGATGCGGCTGGTGATCGCGGCCAGCGCGCTGGTGGCGATGAAGGCGTCCAGCGAGGTCTCGCGGTAGCTGGTTTCGCCGCCGAAGCCGCCCTTGCCGAGCCAGTGGGCCGGTCCGAAGGCGAGCTCGAAACCGAGCTGCTCGGCCTGGCGGGTCAGCGCGGCGTTGTAATCGAAGCTCCAGTGGGTCGCGCGCGGCAGGGTGGACATGGTCCAGCCGCCATTGTGGATGGGCAGAAACAGTCCCAGTAGCAGGGGTTGCGTCAGCGCCTGCCCCAACGGGCTGGTGGCGGGCAGCGACGACGGCGGACGTGTCGTATCGGTCATGGTGGATTTGACGTCTAGATCTTTGAAGTGATGGGCGGCAGGTTGCCGTTGAGGTAGTAGTCACCCACCGCCTTGGCCTTGTAGGCCACCGGGTCGTGGGTGGTGTGGGTGCGCGCATTGCGCCAGTGGCGGTCCAGGTTCAGGCTGCGCGAGGTCGCGCTGGCACCGCCGACCCGATAGAGCATCTCGCTCACGCGCAGGGCGGCATCGTTGGCGGCCATCTTGGCCTCGGCCACGGCGATCGATACGCCGCCAAGTTCTTGCTCGGTCGCGCTGCCGGCCAGCGCCGCGGGCAGGATGGCGTCCAGCGAGCGCGCGGCGCGCTCCAGCAGTGCCTGGGCGCCATGTGCCAACATCGCCATTTCACCCACGGCCTGCTGTACGTAGGGATCGTCGCCGGCGCGGGCGACGCCGGCCTCCGGCACCGGGCGCGCGCGTTGGCTACCATAGCGCGCGGCGTCCTCGAAGGCGGCCAGCGCGATGCCGACGTCGATGGCGGCGTGCAGCACCTGGGCGAACGCGCCTTCGTGGGTGCGCAGCGTTCCGGATGGCGGCAGCGGCATGTGCTCGTCGTCGGCGATGTGCACCCCCTCGAAGCGCACGGTGCCGCTGGCGGTGGTGCGCTGCCCCATGCCGTCCCAGTCGTCGATCACGCTTACTCCCTGCCGTTGGCGGGGCAACAGGGCGATGCTGCGGCCGCCGTCGTCGCGCCGCACCAGCGAATAGAAGTGGCTGGCGAACAGGCTGCCCGTGCAGTAGTGCTTGTCGCCGTCAAGCCGCCAGCCGCCGGCAGCAGCCTGGCGCGAGAGCATCACGCGGATCTCGCCCACCGTCGCCCCGCCTTTTTCTGCGGAGGCATTGGTGATCATCGCGCCCTCGAGCAGCAGCGCAAAATAGCGACGTTTCTGTTCCGGCGTACCGTAGAGACGGATCTTTTCGACGCCGCAGGCATGCGGCTGGATGGCCTGGGCGATGTTGGGATCGGCCTTTCCGAGCACGACGAAGATATCGCTCAGTTCCGCCAGGCAGAGGTCGATCCCGCCAAACTCCCGCGGCACCCGTGCCGCCAGGATCCCATGACGGGCCAATGTCTCTATCTCGGCCTGCGGCAGCTCGCGCCGTGCGTCCCGGCGCGCGGCGCCTTGTGCGAATTCGCCGGCCAGCCGGTGGGCCGCCGACACCAGCTCCCTGGCGCGTTCCTGGTTGCTCATGAGAGGTAGTCCGGTTCCCGCTTGTCAAGCAAGCGGCGCAAAGCCTCGAAATGCAGTTGATGGGCCGGCTTGCCGGCGGTGCCGCTGTGCAGGGCGGTATGGCGGATCTGCTCCTGCACCTTGGCCACCTGGGCCGGCGTCAGCGAACGGGTGGGGCGGCCGGTCCACAGGGCGTGGATGTGCACGCGGGCATAGCGCTCCAGCGAATACAGCCGGTCGTAGGCTTCGGCCACGGTGCGTCCGGTCACCAGTACGCCGTGATTGGCCATGAAGAGGATGGTCTTGTCACCGAGTATCCGGGCCAGCCGTTCGCCTTCGGCGGGTTCCCGTGCCAGTCCATCGTAGTGCTCGTCGTAGGCGATCTGGTCGATCAGCAGTGCCTCGGTCTGGCCCAGCGCATGCAGGTGCTGGTCTTGCAGGCGCACCAGCGCGCTGGTATAGGCCATATGGGTGTGCAGTATCACGGCGTGCCTGGGGTGGGACGCGTGGATGGGCGCATGGATGCAATAGGCAGAACGCTGGAGGATGCCTTCCCCGTCCAGGATCCGGCCGTCGAAGCCGACCGTGAGCAACTCGCTGGCGCGCACCTCGCTCCAGTGCAGGCCGAAGGGCGGCACGTAGAAGCGGTCGTCGTGGCCGGGAACGGCGGCGCTGAGGTGGTTATAGATGCCCTCGGTCAGGTCGTGCCACACCGCCAGCCGGTGTGCAGCCGCCAGGTCTTCCCGCACCGATTGCGCTTGCGGCGGAGGTACTGTGTCTGGAGTCGTCATCGGGATCAGTCGTTGCCTTGCTTCAGGCGCGGGTTGAAATAATCATTGAGGCCATTGCCCAGCAGCATGAAGCTGATCACCGTGACGAAGATCGCCGCGCCGGGCAGGGCGGTCATGTACCAGGCGGTGCGCAGCGTCGAACGTCCCATGCCGATCATGCTGCCCCATGAAATGACGCCGGGGTCTCCCAGGCCAAGGAAGGACAGCGAGGCTTCCGTCAGGATGGCGTTGGCCATCAGCACCGAGGTCGCCACCACCACCGGCGCCAGGCTGTTGGGCAGGACATGGCGCAGCAGGATGCGGCCACCGGGCAGGCCGATGGTGCGCGCCGCCGTGACGTAGTCGGCATTGCGCACCCGCATCGCCTCGGCCCGCACCAGGCGCGCGATCTGCGGCCACGCCGTGATGCCGATGGCGAAGATGATGCTGGCGATGGATGGCGTAAGGATCACCACCAGCACGATGGCGAACAGGAAGCTGGGCAGCGTCTGGAACATCTCGGTGCCGCGCATCAACGCCTCGTCGGCCCAACCGCCGCAATAGCCTGCCACCAGGCCGACGGCGATGCCGATGGTCACCGACAGCAGCGCGGCGAAGAAGCCCACCGCGAGCGAGACGCCGGCCGAGTGCACCAGGCCCGAGGCCATGTCGCGCCCCATCATGTCGGTACCCAGGAAGTGGCCCGGCGCGCCCGGCCACAGGTTGGCCGCGGCGACGATGTCCAGCGGATCGCGCGGGTACAGCCAGTTGGCCAGCAAGGCCGCCGCCAGGACGAACGCCAGGATCAGGCCCCCTACCAGCAAGGGGCGGGAGCCGCCCAGCGGGCGCACCAGGCGCTGCAGGCGGACCAGCGGGGAGAGGATGGGAGAGTTCATGAGCGGCCTGTGGCAATGCGGGGATCGAGGAAAGCGTAGAGGATGTCGACCAGCAGGTTCATCAGCACCACCAGGAGCGAGCTGAACAGGAAAACCCCCAGCAGCAGGTTGACGTCGCGCTGGAAGACTGCATCGAATGCCAGCCGGCCCAGCCCCGGCCAGGAAAAGATGGTTTCGATCACGATCGAGCCGCCCAGCAGCGACGCCAGTTGCAGCCCGGTCAGCGTCACCACCGGCAGCAGGGCGTTGCGCAGCACGTGGCGCAACGCGATACGCATCTCCGACAGGCCCTTGGCGCGCGCGGTGCGTACGAAATCCAGCCCATACACCTCGAGCATCGCCGAGCGCGTGATGCGCACGTAGATCGAGAGATAGAAGAAGGCCAGCGTGCAGGCCGGCAGCACCAGGTGCCTCAATCGTTCCAGCAGGCCCTCCAGGCTGGTGGCCGGCGGGCCGCCGATGCTGCTCATCCCGGCCGAGGGCAGCCAGCGCAGGTTTACCGAGAACACCACGATCAGCAGCAGGCCGGCCCAGAAGACCGGGGTAGCAAAGCCGATCGTGGAGAAAGCCGAGATCGCCTCGTCCAGCCAGCTGCCCCGGTAGCGCGCGGACAGTACGCCTAGCGCGATGCCGCCGACGGCTGCAATGGTGATGCTGCTGAGCATGAGCACCAGGGTCGGGCCGACGCGATCGGCGATCAGCTCGGCCACCGGCATGCCGTTGCGGAAGGAATAGCCCAGGTCGAGGTGCAGCAGGTTGCGCAGGTAGTTGACAAAGACCGTGCTGGCCGGCAGGTCCAGGCTGAACTGGCTGCGCAGCTGCGCCATGTATTCCGGCGTGGCCGCGCCCGATTCACCGGCCATGACGTCGGCCATGTCGCCCGGCGCCAGGCGCATCAGGATGTAGGTTGCCAGCACGATCAGCAACACGATGGGGATCAGTTGCAGCAGGCGCCGGCCGATATAGTGAAGAATCGAAGAAGACATCAAGGGCCTCTTGGGAGGATGCGGTTCAGATCACAGGGCCGGCGCCGCCGTGTACCGGCACGAGCGCGCCTACCACGTAGCTTGCGCGCGGGCTGGCCAGGAACAGTGCCACTTCGGCGACCTCTTCGGGGCGGCCGTAGCGGCCCAGCGGGATCGCCGCCTGGCCCTCTGCCAGCGCTTGCTCGCGGGTGATGCCGCGGCGCTCCGATTCGAGCCGCAGCGCCTGTTCGATGCGACCGGTCAGGGTGAAGCCGGGATTGATGCCGTTGATGCGGATGCCCAGCGCCGCGTAGTGCGAAGCCAGGCCCACGGTGGCCAGCATCAGCGCCGCATTGGCCGCGCCACCGGCCAGGTGGGTGCTAGTGGGCTGCTTGCCACCGGTGCCGATGATGTTGACGATGGCACCCACTTCTTCATTGCCGGTGCGCCGCGTGGCGCGTTCGGCCAGGCGCTCCAGGATGAAGTGCTGCACATGCAGGCTGGGGTAGAACTTGGCGTCGAAGGTCTGCTGCCACAGCGTCGGCGTCAGTTTTTCCGGCGCGTACCGTTGGGCGGCGCCGGCGCTGTTGACCAGGATGTCGACCGGCCCGAGCGCGCTTTCCAGGGTTTCCACCGCCGCGGCTGCCGCGCCGGCGTCGAGCAGGTCGGCCGCCAGGCCATGGACTTGCAGCCCTTCGGCTGCCAGGCTGCGGCACGCCGCATCCACGTTTTGCTGCGACCGCGAGACGATTCCCACACGGGCGCCTTCCTGGGTCAAGCGACGCGCGACCGCCAGGCCGATTCCCTTGCTGCCGCCCGTGACCAGTGCCACGCGGCCTTCGAGTTCTTTCGCCATGATTCGATGTCCTTCCTGCAAGTTGGGGTCAGCGGTCCAGCCAGACGTTCTTGAGCGAAGACAGCGCGCCGTCGGGCGCCTTGCTCAAGCCGTGCACCGCCTTGCTGTAAACCGTGAAGTTGGCCTGTTCGATCAGCGGGATCACCGGCAGGTCCGTTTCCGCCAGGCGCTGGAACTGATGGAAGAGCCCGGTGCGCTTCTTCACATCGGGTTCCACGCGAATGGCCTCGATCAGCTGGTCGAACCTGGGATTGGAGTAATTGGAGGCATTGGTCCATGCCACGCCGGGTGCGATGGACTTGCTCCAATAGTGGCGGAAGCTGCCCACTTCCGGATCCAGCGTGGGTACCCAGCGTCCGGTATTGATGTCGAAGTCGTGGTCGGTATAGACCGCCTTGAGATGGCCGGCGATATCGCGGTTGCGGATCTCGACGTCGATGCCCACGCGCTTGAGGGCCTGGCGGATGAATTCGGCGTTGTTCTTGAAGGCTTCATGGAAGTTCTGGTATTCCTGGTTCAGCTTGAAGCGCACGCCATTGGCCTTGCGCGGATAGCCGGCCTCATCGAGCAGCTTCTCGGCCCTAGCGACGTCGAAGTGGTACTGCGGCACGCCGTCGGCGGTGTAGAACGCCTTCAGGCTGGACGGAATGGGGCCGGTCGCCGGTTTGCCCAGTCCATACCAGACGGTATCGATCAACGCCTGCTTGTCGATCGCGTGCGCGATGGCTTGGCGCACCTTGAGGTTCTGCAGGACCGGATTGCGCAGGTTGAATTCCAGGAACACGTAGGCAGACTGCCAGGCATAGCCGTCCAGGCTGACCGCCAGGCCGGGCAGGGCGGCGATGCGCTTGACGTCGGACAGCGGCACTTGGTCGAACGGGGCGTATTGCGCATCGCCCGTCTCCAGGGCCGCCGCGCGCGAACTGGCGTCAGGAATCACCCGGAAGACCAGGCGGTCGAGATAGGGCTTGCCGGCGTCCCAGTAGTCGGGATTGCGTTCGAGCACGATGTACTGCCCCTTCTGCCATTGCTTGAAGCGGAATGGCCCGGTGCCGACCGGCTTGAGGTTGTAGGGATTTTTCAGGATGTCGGTGCCCTGGTACAAATGGCGCGGCAGGATCTGGCCCTCGTTGGCGTTGAGCGAGCTGAAGATCACCAGTGACGGGTGCGCCAGGCGGAACACCACGGTGTACTTGTCCGGGGTATCCACGGCCTGGATCGCGGCGAAGGTATTGCGTCCGCGGGGATGGATCTTCTTCCAGATTTCCAGTGCGCTGAACTGGACATCGGCCGAGGTGAACTCCTGCCCGTCATGCCATTTGACGCCCTGGCGCAATTTGAAGGTGACGGTCTTGCCGTCTTCCGAAATGGTCCAGCTGGTCGCAAGGCTGGGCTGCGGGCGCTGCTGCTCGTCGAAGGTGATGAGGCCATCGAACACATTGGTGGCGACCACGCCGATGGGGAAGCTGGTATTGAATGCGTTGGTCAGCACCGGTGGCTCGGGCTGCACGATGGCTTGCAGGGTGCCGCCGCGCTTCGGTTGCAGTGGCGCCTGCGCCTGCGACAAGGACGGCAGCAGCAAGCTGCACACCAGTGCAAATGCGGCCAGGCCGGCGAGAAGAACGCGGCGGCTGGGGACGTGAATCGTCATCTTTTGCTCCATGAGAGTCCATCGTGGTGGACGTGATGGGCGGATGATAACGATTCATCAAGCGACCAAAAACTAATGTTTCCATGCTTGCTTATGCGATTGCCACGCTTAGCCGCGATGCCGCGGGCGGCGTGCAATCCAGGCTAATTCGATCCCCGTATAAGCAAATGCGGGCCGATGATGGTGGTACTGATGATTAATGTAATTAACTAAGTAGAAAAGGTCCTTTGTGTTCGCGTCCGGGCCTATGGCAGGATATGAAACGTTTCATGAAGCACCTCGATTCCATTGCGCCTGGCCTATCTGGCTGCGTACCTTCATCACCACCTACATGGCCTCTTCGGACAACTCCCTTTTGCCGCCGCGCCCCGTGTCAGAGGACCGTGGCCGCCCTACCGTACGCGACGTCGCGCAGCTTGCCGGCGTGTCGATCGGTACGGTCTCGCGCGTGGTCAATGAGATACCCAATGTCAGCCCGGCGGTACGGGCCAGGGTGAGGGAGGCGATCGGCACGCTGGGCTGGCGTCCCAGCATGGTGGCCAAGAACATGCGTGGCCAGGCCACGCGCATGGTCGGTTTCATTTTCTCCGACTTGGAGAATCCCCTTTATGCCTCCATGATCAAGGGCGCCGAGGACGTGTTGACCGAGGCCGGCTACCTGTTGATCGTCGGCAGCAGCAACGACCGTCCGCAACAGGAGTGCAGCCTGATCGAGTTGTTCGGCCAGCGCCAGGCGGACGGGCTGATCTTTACCATCACCGACGAGCGCCATGCGCAAGTGCTGGACAGCCTCACGCGTGCCCGTTTTCCGGTTGTCATGCTGGAGCGGGACGTCGACGTGCCGACCGCCGGCGCGGTCACGGCAAACCATTACGGCGGTACGCTGGCGGCGACCCGCCATCTGCTCGACCTGGGCCATCGCCGCATCGCGCTGGTGTCCGGCGGCCGCCATAACCGGGTCGGGCGAGATCGCCTGCGCGGCTTTGACGACGCCCATAAGGAGCGGGGAGTGGCGCCGGTGCCAGCGCTGCTGCGCATCGACGACCGCATCGCCGAAGATGCCTTCGGCTTGCGCCAGACCCAGATACTGCTCTCGCTGCCGCAACCGCCGACGGCGATTCTCGCGTTGGGACGCCACTTGCTGCGTGGTGTGCTCTCGGCTTGCCGCACACGCGGTGTGCGCATACCGCAAGACCTGTCCCTGATCACGACCAACGACAGCGAGCTGGCCGAGCTGGTGCAGCCGGCCGTGACCGTGATCCGCTATTGCGCCTATGAACTGGGCCGCGAGGCGGCGCTGCTGTTGTTGCAGCGCCTGCAGCGGCGCGAAGATTGGCATTTCAGCAGCATCGAAGTGCCTACCGAATTGGTGCTGCGGCAATCCTGCGCGCGCATCTAGTGCATTCCCTGCGGCAGTGCTGCCGCCCGCATTTGAAAGACGCCTATGTCCAACGCTTCCGATAGCCTGCTCAAGATCGACAACCTGAACGTTCATTTCGGCGCCCGGCAGGTGGTGCACGGGGTGTCCTTCGACATCAAGCCCGGCGAGAAGCTGGCGTTGGTCGGCGAATCGGGCTCCGGCAAGAGCGTCATCGCGCTCAGCACGCTCAGGCTGGTTCCCGGTGCCAGGCTGTCCGGCCGGATCGATTTTGACGGAACCGACCTGACGAGCTTGCCCGAGCGCGACCTGACGGCCGTACGCGGGCGTGACGTGGCGGTCATTTTCCAGGAGCCGATGACCGCGCTCAATCCGCTTTATACCGTGGGCGAACAGATTGCCGAGGTGTACCGGGTCAAGCACCGACTGGGGTCACGCGAGGCTTGGGCAAAGGCGGTGGAACGCCTGGCCGAGACCGAAATCCCGGAGCCGCAGCGCCGCGCGCGGGCCTATCCGCACCAGCTCTCCGGAGGCCAGCGGCAGCGTGCGATGATCGCCATGGCGCTGGCCAGCGAGCCGCGGCTATTGATTGCGGACGAACCCACGACTGCGCTGGACGTCAGCCTGCGCCTGCAGATCCTCGATTTGCTGGAGCAGCTGCAGCGCTCGCGCGGCATGGCAGTGCTCATGATCACCCATGACTTGAACCTGGTTCATCGCTTCGCCGACCGCGTGGTGGTGCTGCAGAACGGACGGTTGGTGGAGCAGGGCGCGGTCGCGGCGGTGCTGCATCGTCCACAGCATCCCTATACCCGCAAGTTGCTGGATAGCCGGCCGGTACGCGATCTGGTCGAAGAGCAAACGCACGACGACAGGCGTGTGCTGCGCGCCGAACATGTGCGGGTGGACTACCGTCTGCCGGCTGCCTCCTTCCGCGAGCTGTTCAGGCAGCGCTATTTCAATGCAGTGCAGGACGCGTCTTTCGAGCTTGCTCCAGGGAGGACGCTGGGCATCATCGGCGAATCCGGTTCCGGAAAATCTACGCTGGCGCAGGCTGTGCTGGGATTGCTGCGGGCGCAGGGAGAGATCAGCATCTGCGGCTCCAGCTGGGAAGCCGCGAAGGCGGCGGGTTTCGAAGGTAAAAAGGCCTTGCGCCGCCGTATCCAGGTTGTCTTCCAGGATCCTTACGCATCGCTGAGTCCGCGCCGCAACGTGCAGGACATCGTCGGCGAAGCGCTGGCGTTTCACGAGCCGGATCTCGATGCCGGCCAGCGCCGCTTGCGGGTACTGGAGATGCTGGCTGCGGTCGGATTGTCGCACGAGCAGTTTCCGGGGCTGCTGGAGAGGCATCCGCACGAGTTTTCAGGCGGCCAGCGCCAGCGGATCGCCATCGCACGGGCGCTGATCACCCGGCCCGAGGTATTGGTGTTGGACGAACCCACCAGCGCATTGGACGTCACCATCCAGAAACAGGTGCTGACCTTGCTGCAGAAACTGCAGAAGACGCATGGGCTCAGTTACTTCCTGATCACGCATGACATGGAAGTGATTCAGGCCATGGCGCACGAGGTCATCGTGATGAGGAACGGGAATATCGTCGAATATGGGCGTGCCCAGGCAATCCTGGAGGCACCGAAGAACCCTTACACACGAGCCCTGATTGACGCTGCCGGCTTGTCGACGGCGGCGGTGCCCGTCCGGCAGGTGGCGTGATGCAGGGATGGCAGCCTAGGCGGCTTTGGTCAGCCGTTTGGCGTCTTGTCGATATTGAGCTGCGGGGGATGTTGTAGGCAGGACGTTTTTCGGTGGCTAGGTCTCCATTTTGCGGTAACACGGATGAGTGTCGGGAGGCGCGAAATTGTTTCCCGAAGGTAATTTTGCAATGTCGTTTGATTTTCTGTGATTTCGCATAATTTGTATTATGTAAAATGACGTGTCAAAAAATGGTCGTTGAATTTGTGGTTGTCGAGGATTCAATCACTCCCTCTGCCAATATAAAAAAAGCCCGCTTAAAGCGGGCTTTTTCATCTTAGACATTTGTACAAATGCGACTGTAGTCACATTACAACGATTCTTAGGCCCTTACCTCTGAATAAATAACCAAGTAGGTTAATTCAGATGACACCAAATGCCCGCAATTAGGCAACTGGATATAAATGCAGTTACATTAGTACCCGGGGCACAAAACAAAAGCGGCCCCTTCGATGAAGGGGCCGCTTTTGCAAAGCTGCCCTAGAAAGTGAGGGCATCAAAATGATTCAAATCACTGTCACGCTGAGCGGCGTTAAACTAGATGTAGCGATTGATCATGGCATGGCGGTCGTATTGGCAACCACGCTTTTGACACTTCTATAAGCTAGGGCTTTACCGGCTCCGATTCGTTAGCGCGATTCGGAGCCGTTTTCTTTTACCGTTTAAACGGTACGACAAAAATATAACATGTGTTTAACAGTTTTTATGAGTTCGGCAAACGAAATGTATTGTTTCGTCACCTCAAAACACCACATTTCGCAGTGACGAAACGTACTATTTCGTGTCGGATGGGCAAATTGATCGACCTATTCGGAGGCGCTGCCGGCTCAGCTATCCGACGGTACGACGCAATCGCCAAGATTGTTACGCTAACGAAATTGACACAGCCAGGCTTGCAGATAAGGGGCTGAAAAATCCTGGCCTGGTAATTGCCGCAGCTCATGACCATAGAGGATCAGCCCACGCTCATCAGCAGCGAAGATCGTTGGATTCCCGAGTTGGGCTTTGATGGTCAAAAAACCTTTGCCGTCTCGCTCCAAAAGCCTCGCCATCGAATGCTGCTCCATGTTCCGCTCATACATGCGTAACACCACCAGTTCACCAATGAGCGGGTCTTGCCGATCACGCTCGTGCCTCGATAGACGGACTCCACGCTCCTTTAGCCGCTTGACGGCCACAGGTATTCTGCGTCGACCGTGCCAGCTGACACTGGCGCCGTAGGTAGTGCCGTGTGCAGCAAATCCGCTCGGTGACGAAATCGAAGGATCCAGTTCATCAGGAATAATACTGTTCATGCATACAGCATATCACCGAGGTAATCGCAAAAAATACCATTCTGTCAACCCTGGTGCATTATCAAATCATCATGCTATGCTCAGCTCATCAAGAATAAATAAAGGGGAAAAAATGAAAATATTTCTAAGCTGGCTTGTTTCTTGACGCTACTTTATATAACCCACATTAGCATTCTGCAGTGGCTGGCCAGGCTGGATGTAAAGCAGCTCAATGTCCGCCTAGCACGCCCAAAAAGTAATCGCAGTACTCAATATTCAATGTGATTGACGACTTAAATCGTGAAGCACCGAGAATCGAAGTGGATCTCTCATCGCGGGCTGAATAGTTATGGCAGCTTATTAACACTAATTAGCGGCCAACCCGGTAGCTTTCCATTTACTTCACTCGCACAGAACGGCTCGCCGTTGGGACGAGACATAGGTTCCCTGCACCCGCAGCTTGACACCTTGCTCACTTGATTGATGACATATCCGGGAGGAGCCCCAACATCTCCGACGCTACACATCCAGAAGCTGCTCGCCGTTATCTTCTGGATCATCATGTGCTGGCTAGGTATAGGGCATGTCTTAAGGTCCTTCGCTATCTCTTGAACATAATGGCCTGGTGGAATATCGGACTTTCCTTTAGCGCATATCCACTGTGCGTCGGCAAAGCAGGAACTGCTTCCCAATAGCCCCGCGACGAATACGATTCCGGTTAAAACCGGCTTAACCATCAATCCCATATTCCTCTCCCCTTTAAGATTCGCATGCTTGTTGTAAATCGATAGCCGCCCGCCACCCGCCCCCGTGCGGCACTACTGAAGATGAAACGCCTTCTGCAGGAAAGCCCTGACATCCTCTACCGAGCGCGCCCCCTGTTGCAGGTTGGCGCCACTGGAAACACCGCGGATCATGCAGGTCTTGAGTTCGTCCTGGACTGCCTTCAACGAGGCATACTTTTCGCCACTGGCCAATCTGTAATAGCTTCCATGCCGGCTGTCGAACAAGACCTGCGGGCATTTGTTGGCCGACGTGGCACCGGCGTGGTACTTGAAATAGGCTTCCGTATTGTCGAAGTCGTGATACGCATCCGGATACACGTGGACTTCCACCGACTGCCCGGCCTGCTGCATGTGCGGCACGAAATCGAGGCATAGCTGCGCCGGCGTGTAGTTGTCCTTCTCGCCCAGCGCCAGCATCAACGGCGCGCCGGTCAAGGCCGGCGCCGGAACCTCCCACCAGACCTGGGAGCATCCCGGGTAAAAGGCGACCAGTGCCGCAAACCGGAGGTCATCGTCGATGACACCCTTGCGAAACGATTCCATGGCCATGTCCAGCGCTACCGTGCCACCCCGTGAAAAACCGATCATGCCGATCCGCTGCGCATCGATGCGCGGGTCGGTGGCCAGCAGCTTCAGCGCGAACAGCGCGTCCACGTCGTTGACCGCCGGACTCAGCGAGGTCTGGTCTTCCATCGTGCCGTTCACGCCCCGTGGCGCGAAGGAATCCACCACGAAGGCAGCGATTCCCATGGCATTGAATACCTTCGCCCAGCGCTCGAACAGCCTCTTGTCGACACCGTTGGAGCCGTGCGAAATCACCATCGCAGGCACCTTGCCCGGCAGGCTGGCCGGCATCGACAAGGTGCCCCAGATGGCAGTACGGCCGGTCCCATAGCGCCGATGCACCAGGTCCCACTTGCTCTTGGGGTCGGCGCTATGGAAACGCACCAGGCCGGTGGGCTGGGACGACAGGTCCGAATAGACCTGGTCGGCCCCTTCCGCCGCAGATGTCACCGCCAGCAGCATCAACACCGCGCAGAGGTACGTCGTGGGAATCTTCATCTTGTTATTCTCCCTCGTCGCTCGCCGGGTCAATGCTGGTCGGACAGCGGCGGCGTGGCGTCATTCTAACAAGCCAAAGTTCGCGCAGGCGCTACTTCCAGCCTGCCCGTGACACCCCGCCCGGCAGGAAAATTCATCTTGAAGGGTTCCGTCAGCACGCAGGAATCGGCATCCGGTCCAGCATCGCCCTGCTCCTCATGACATGCCGGGATGCAACAGCCCAGCCTGCCAATGGCAGACCGGGCGTGCGTCATCTAGTCATCGCATCATCGATGGGCTCAGTTCGCCACAAGGTTGCCCCACCCTGCCCCTCCTGGCCGGTGCCGGCAAACTGGCGACTTGGCAGTTACCGGTTCGCCGGCTTGAAGGCAAACTGCGTCACCTGAGCCGTATCGGCGGCGAGGTCCTTGTATATCTTGCCGCCCTTCATGACGAACAGCACTCGGGTGATGGCGGTAATGTCCTTCAACGGATCGCCGTCCACCACGATCAGGTCGGCCTCCATGCCTTTACGGATACGGCCGATACGCTCACCCAGCCCGATCGCTTCGGCCGGGACCGAAGTGGCCTGTACCAGCGCATCCATGGCCGGCTGCCCTGCTGTCTGCACGCGGTAGACAATCTCTTCGCCCAGGCGTCCGTGGCAACCGGCAGTGGCGTCGGTTCCGAACGCGATCTTGAGATCCTTGTGCTTGATGGCGTTCTTGAACATGGCGAGCTTGAGCGCAATGGATTCTTCCTGCAGCTTGAATGCCTCGGGCGTGTAATTGGACGTACCGAGGAAGCGCTCCTTGTTCTGCAGGTAGTTATGCCCTGCCAGGCCGATATCGGGCTCGAAGTACACGCCGCGCTCGGCCATCAGGCGGAACTCGGCATCGGTGGCGAAGCTGCCGTGCGCAATCGCATTGCAGCCACCCAGCACCGCCGCCCGGACCGAATCGGCACTCTGCGCGTGCACCCAGGTGCGTTTACCGAGGGCGCGCGCTTCCTGGCAGGCCGCGGCGATCTGTTCGTCGCTCATCGTCTTCTCGCCACGCTCGCGGATGCTCTTTGCCGCAAACAACTTGATCAGGTCGGCCCCCTTGGCGACCGATTCCCTTACCTTCTTGCGGATGTCGTCGGGCGTGCCCGAGCGCTCATTGATGAGATCGACCGAGGCCACGATGCGCGGCCCCGGCAGTTCGCCCCGCGCAATGGCGTCGCGCAGGTCGATGTCGGACGGCGATCCGATCGATGGCGAGGTCAAGCCTTGCAAGGTCGTGAAGCCGCCCATGAAGTCCTTATAGACGTTTTCATAGGCGTACATGATGCGCGTTGCCGGCGCCTCCAGTGGATTGGCGACGCGGCCATCCTTGCCGAAGTGGGAGTCGATATGCACGTGGGTATCGATCAGGCCCGGCAGCAGCGCCAAACGGGGAAAGCTATAGGTAACCTGGCGCCGCCCGTCGTCGTCTTCGATGTCATCGATGGTCGATCCCTTGACGCTCACGATGACATTCTTGCGCACGCCGCCAGCGCCATCGATCATCTCACCCACCCGGATCGTGATTGCCGCCGGGGGCTTCGATTCGGTTGGAGGCGCCGTGAAGATATTGGGCGTCGCAGCCTGCGCCAAGGACATCATCGGTGGCGTCATCAAACCGAACGTGACCGCTAATACGGCCGTCAACTTCGCAGTGGCGACCCGACGGAGGTCACGAGACGCTGCTGTCATCAGTATTTTCATCATGGTTGTCTTGATTGGCGTAGTTAGTATTTGTTGTATCATCAGACGTTACGACATATCTTTTGATGATACACATCCTAACGAAGTCGTGCAGCGTGGTCAATACGAGGGGCTGGCGCAGCGTATCCCGTTGGCCTGCTTCCCGGCCGACTAGCCAGCCGCACGCCAGGTACGTCGGTCACGTAACGAAGGTGGGCTATCGATCGTCCCGCGATTTGTTGTCCACCGCGGGATGCGACTTATCGAAATCGCGCCGTGCATCGACGATCAGTGGCCAGTGTTGCCTGATCCAGTCGGTGAATCCATGCAGCGCGGGCAATAAATCCTGGCCCATGCTGGTCAGTTCATACTCCACGCGCGGCGGCACCTCGGCGTAGCAGTGCCGGATGAGGAAGCCGTCGCGCTCCAGGTTTCGCAGCGTCACGGTCAACATGCGCTGGGTAATTCCTTCGATGCCGTTCTTGATTTCCGAGAACCGCAGCCTGTGACCAGGAACGATCGACAGCAGCAAGAGGGTGAGAATGGTCCACTTGTCACCTAGCCGCGCCAGTACATCGTGCGGCGCGCACGGCTTGAGTCGTGGCCCCTTCGGGGTCTGCTCATAGTCGCGACCATGCAATGTGTCAGCCATTGGTATCCTCCGTGTGCCCAAGGCACCAAAATGTGCCGTCTTGCGGGTGCCCAGACGACAGTATACATTCGTAACCAACAAACCTACGGAGAGCGAAAAATGCTGTTGTATCAATTCCGCAAGGGCACAAATCCCCGCCGCGTCATCATTTACCTGGCTGAAAAGGGCATCGATATCCCGCGCTACGAACTCGACTATGAGAACGGTGAACACCGTTCTCCCCGTTATCTCGCCCTCAATCCGGCAGGCCGTGCGCCGAGCCTGGTCACCGATTCGGGAATAGCCATCACCGAGTCGGCCGCCATCGTCGAATACCTGGAAGAGCTTCATCCCGAGCGGCCTATGATCGGCACCGACCCTGCCACACGTGCGCGCGTACGTTCGCTTGAGCGGCTTGGCAACGACCTGGTCGCGCGCGGCCAGCTGTGGTTATGGAACCGTACCGGAGCGTTTCCCGCGAAGGAGGCCTCTCCTTCCCCGGAGGCGACCGACCGCTTGAGCCGGTATGTGACCGAACTGCTCGATGTGCTGGAAAGTGAAATTGGCGAAAACGATTTTCTTGCAGGTAGCTTGCCTACCATCGCGGATTGCACCACGTTCACGATCTTCCAGACCGCACGCGAGAGGTTCGACCTGCCGTTCGGACATCAGCACGCGCGGCTCGACGCCTGGTACGACAGGTTTCGTCGCCGTCCCAGTGCAGAGTACTAACAACGCAGTAGCCTGGAGCGTTTGCCGCTGCAACGGATGATCGTCGTGGACCATGTCGGGCGCCGCGCGCCCGGATGGCCGGATGGCCGGATGGCCGGCGACGACCGGCCGGTCGGCATGCGGGAACTTCGTTTCGAGTGTCGTCACTCATCGCCATGAGAACGAGTCATTTGGACGGAGCAGGTCATGATCCTATTGGATAAGATGCCGGTGGCCATCGGCCACGGCGAGCGCTACGCGGGGTTGATCCTCGGCACCGGCGAGCATCGGTCGCATCACGTTATCCTGCTTCCCGGCGAGGCCAGCCGGGTCAGCTGGCAAGCGGCTCATCAATGGTCGCTCGAACGCGGCGGCGATCTGCCCACCCGGCGCGAGCTGGCCCTGCTCTTGGCCAACCGGCGGGAATGCTTTCAGGAGGGATGTTACTGGTCCGGCGAGAAATTCTCGATCGATTCGCTCTATGCCTGGAACCAGTTCTTCTGTACCGGCACGCAATACAACGATCACGTCAGCAATTCGATGATGGCGCGGGCAATCCGCAGGGTTGCGGTCGACGAATAACATCGTGGCGCGTTCGTGCCGCGCGGCTCTGTTGGGCCGAGCCCCTTCCCTGCCGATGCCGACTGGCCCCGCTCCGGCCTCCCCTGCCTCGCCCGGTGGCCCCGTCCTGCGCTGAAAACCGGGGTATTCCCGCCTGCCGACAATCCGAAATTTACCTGCCGGCAGGTAAACCGGTATCCTTGCCATCTGGGCGATGCGCTTCGCTCCCCGATTCCTCTCTCGATGATGTTATTGGCAATGACTACCCAAAATTTCTTTTCCACCCAGCAAGCTGTCCAAACTCCTGCCGACGTGCGTGCGGCCGCCATGCAGAACCCCGGTTTTGGCAGCGTTTTCTCGGCCAACATGGCCAGCGCGCGCTATACCGTGGCCGACGGCTGGCATGGCGGGCAGATCGCCCCGTACGCGCCGCTGACCATCCCGCCCAGCGCATTGGTGTTCCACTACGCCCAGGAGATCTTCGAGGGCTTGAAGGTCTATAGCCTGGAAGACGGCGGCATTTCGCTGTTCCGCCCCGAGGCCAATGCCAGCCGCTTTGCCAAGTCGGCAGAACGCCTGGCCATGCCGCCGCTGCCGGTCGAGGTGTTCCTCGAATCGGTGCAGCAACTGGCGCTGATCGACAAGGACTGGATTCCCAAGGAGCGTGGCTCGTCGCTCTATCTGCGCCCGGTCATGTTCGCGACCCAGGCGGTGCTGGGCGTGAAGCCGGCGTCCGAATATTCGTATTTCGTGCTGGCCTGCCCGGTGGGCGACTATTTCAAGGACAGCAACTCCGGTATTTCGCTGTGGGTGTCCGAGAACTTCTCGCGTGCGGGCATCGGCGGCACCGGCGAAGCCAAGTGCGGTGGCAACTATGCCGCCAGCCTGGCGGCCCAGGCCGAAGCGCAACGCCAGGGCTGCGACCAGGTGGTGTTCCTCGATAGCCGGGACAAGACCTGGGTCGAGGAACTGGGCGGCATGAACATCTTCTTCGTGTTCAAGGATGGCACCATCCAGACCCCTCCCCTGGGCGGCACCATCCTGCCCGGCGTCACCCGCGATTCGCTGCTCAAGCTGGCCGCCAGCCTGGGCATCGAAGCGCGCGAGGAACAATACTCCATCCAGCAATGGGAAGCCGATGCCCGCAGCGGCAAGCTGGTCGAGGCGTTCGCCTGCGGCACCGCCGCCGTGATCACGCCGATCCGCCATGTCAAGCGCGCCACCTCCGAGTTCTCGATCGGCGATGCCAAGGCCGGAAAGATCACGCTGCAGTTGAAGAATGCGCTGCTCGATATCCAGCGCGGTGCCGCCGAAGACACCTTCGGCTGGGTCAAGCGACTGGCCTGACGACGCCCGGCGTGCCGCTGCCGGTGCGCCTGCGAACCCCAAGGCACAGCCTGTTGCAAGGCTGTGCCTTTTTTTCGCCTGCGATATTGCGCCGGCTGGCCATGCGCGGCGCCTCACAGGCGCACCAGCACGACCCTCGCGCTCGCGATCGATTCGCGATTAATGACTGCCGTTCATAGGTGCATGCCGTTTCATGGGACTAATCAACGCAATCCGCTGCGCGTAGCATCTGCTGCATTCGACCTGGAGGCCAGCGAGCGACATGACCCAGGCCAGCGCACGCTGCCGCCCAATCGACGCGCCTATCCCGGGCAAGTCCATTCACATCAAGGAATCGAGCATGATGAAAATCAGCCGCAACGGCACGCAACCCTCGGCCAAGGGGCCGGCCGACTACTTTACCGGTGCGGTGCGCATCGACAGCGCCTTCAATGCCGAGGCCCCGGCCCGCAGCGGTGGCGCTATCGTCACCTTCGAGCCCGGTGCCCGCACGGCCTGGCATACCCATCCATTGGGCCAGACGCTGATCGTCACCAACGGCGTCGGCTGGACCCAGTGCGAAGGCGGGCCGCGCACCGAGATCCGGGCCGGCGATGTGGTCTGGTGCCCATGCCAGCGCCGGCACTGGCATGGGGCCACCGACAGGACGTCCATGTCGCATGTGGCCATCACCGAGATGCTGGATGGCAAGAACGTCGAGTGGATGGAGCACGTCACCGACGAGCAATACCTGGCAGGCCCGGTGGTGACCGACTGAGCAGCGCTACGTCACCGCCGCCTGCCGTGCCCATGCTCATGCTGCTCAGCATGGATGCGGTCCCTTGTAGCGCAGCGCCTCGACCAGCAGGCCGAATGCCGGCGACGCCTGGCGTCGGCTGGCGTAATAGAGGTGATAGCCGGGAAAGGTCGGGCTCCAACTCTTCATCACGTGCTTGAGGGCGCCCGAGGCGACATGGGCTTGCACCATGTCGTGCGGCAGGTAGGCCAGGCCGAAGCCTTGCAGCGCCGCCCGCAGCATCGGCTCGCTGCTGTTGAAGGTCCATTGCCCTTCGACCCGCGCCTTGACCTTGTGGCCGTCCCGTTCGAACTCCCAGCTCATCAGGCCGCCGTGGGTCGGCAGCCGCAGGTTGATGCATTCGTGCGCGGCCAGGTCGGCCGGTTCCTGCGGACGGCGTCGGCCGGCCAGGTAGCCGGGACTGCCGACCACCGCCATGCGCAGGTCGGGGGCGATGCGCACGGCGATCATGTCCTTCTCGACCTGGTCGCCCAGCCGCACGCCGGCATCATAGCGGCCGGCGACGATGTCGGTCAGGCCGTAGTCGACGCAGATCTCGATATTGATCTCGGGGTAATCCTCGGCCAGCTTGAGCAAGCCCGGCCACAGCACCGTGTTGGCCGCATGCTCGGCCGCGCTCAGGCGGATGGTGCCGCTGGGCTTGTCCTTGAGCGAGCTCAACGCGGCGAGCTCGGCCTCGATCTCTTCAAAACGGGGCGCGATACTCGACATCAGCCGCTCGCCCGCTTCGGTGGCCGACACGCTGCGGGTGGTGCGGGTCAGCAGGCGCAGGCCCAGCCGCGTCTCGAGTGCGCGTATGGTGTGGCTCAAGGCCGATTGCGACACCCCGAGCTGGGCCGCCGCCCGCGTGAAACTGCCTTCCCTGGCCACCGCCACGAAGGCCAGCAGGTCGTTGTAGTTTTCACGCGCCATTCATGAACTCCATTCATAAGATGGCGCTTATTGTAATGGCCAATCGCCAGCGGCATCCAACGGCACGGCAGGCGCCGGATCGGCCACCAATAAAAATGCCATCCAGCATTCACCGGACGGCATCGCATCGTTGCGCGCGCAGCGCTCAGTCGATGTACTTCAAGCCGGCCGCAGCCAGCGGCTCGCGCATCTGGTACATGTCCAGGCCCAGTACGCCGGAAGCCAGCTTGGCGCGTTTCTCGCCTTCCAGGTCTTCGCGCCGTTGCGCCACTTCCGCCACCCGCATGGCGTCCTGCGCGGGCACCACGGTCACGCCGTCGTCGTCGGCTACGATCACGTCGCCCGGGTTGACCAGCGCGCCGGCGCAGATCACCGGGATGTTGACCGAACCCAGGGTCGCCTTGATGGTGCCCTTGGCGCTGACGGCGCGGCTCCATACCGGAAAGCCCATTTCCTTGAGTACCTTCACATCGCGTACCCCGGCGTCGATCACCAGCGCCCGTGCGCCGCGCGCCATGAAACTGGTGGCCAGCAGGTCACCGAAATAGCCATCGGTGCATTCGGCGGTGAGCGCCGCCACCACGATGTCGCCCGGGCGGATCTGCTCGGCGGCGACGTGCAGCATCCAGTTGTCGCCCGGATGCAGCAAGACGGTGACGGCCGTACCGCAGGCTGCCGAGCCCGGGTAGATCGGGCGCATGTACGGCTTGAGCAAGCCGGTGCGCCCCTGCGCTTCATGCACGGTGGCCGCGCCAAGCTCGCCCAGGCGCTCCACGGCGAGCTGGTCGGCGCGGTCGATATGGCGCTTGACCACGCCGAGCTGGTTGATCAATGGGGTGGTCATGGTCACAGTCCTTTGTTCTTGAGTGCCTGGTCGAGCCGTGGATAGACGCGACGGGCGTTGCCTTCGAAGATCTTGTGGCGTTGGTCGTCGGTCAGGGCGGCGGCCTCGATGTAGCGTTTGGTGTCGTCATAGTAATGACCGGTCTCGGGATCGATGCCGCGTACGGCGCCGATCATCTCGGAGGCGAACAGCACATTGTCGACCGGGATCACCTTGGTCAGCAGGTCGATGCCAGGCTGGTGGTAGACGCAGGTATCGAAGAAGATGTTGTTGAGCAGATGTTGCTGCAGCAGCGGCTTCTTGAGCTCTTGCGCCAGGCCGCGGAAACGCCCCCAGTGATACGGCACCGCGCCGCCGCCATGCGGGATCAGGAACTTCAACGTCGGAAAATCGCTGAACAGGTCCGAGCTCAGGCACTGCATGAAGGCGGTGGTGTCGGCGTTCAGGTAGTGCGCACCGGTGGTGTGGAAACAGGCGTTGCAGCTGGTGCTGACATGGATCATGGCCGGGATGTCGTACTCGACCATCTTCTCGTAGAGCGGGTACCAGGAACGGTCGTACAAGGGCGCGGAGGTCCAGTGGCCGCCGGAAGGATCGGGGTTGAGGTTGATGCCGACGAAGCCATAGTCCTTGACGCAGCGTTCCAGCTCGGCGATCGAGGTGCGGATATCTGCACCTGGCGACTGCGGCAACATGGCCGCGCCGATGAAGTGATCGGGAAACAGTTCGGACACCCGGTAGCACAGCTCGTTGCAGATCGCCGCCCAGGTCTGGCTGGTATGGAGGTCGCCGATGTGGTGCGCCATGAAGCTGGCGCGTGGCGAGAAGATGGTCAGGTCGGCGCCGCGCTCTTGCATCAGGCGCAGCTGGTTGGCCTGGATCGATTCGCGCAGTTCGTCGTCGCTGATCTTCAGCTCCGATGGCTTGGGGCCGAGTTCGGGCGTGTTCAGGTTGGCGATCTGCCGGTTGCGCCACTCTTCCAGCGCCTTGGGTGCGGTGGTGTAATGGCCGTGGCAATCGATGATCATGCGAACTTCTCCTGTAAAAAAACCTGCCGCACCAGCGAAGCGGCACGGCAGGAAACACTGCTAGAAACGGTGGTTGATGCCCAGCGTCATGCCGACCTGGCGTGCCGCCCCCGCCGTGTTCAAGGTCGAGACCACGGCATTGTGGTACTTGGTGTAGTCCACTTCGGTGTACAGCTTGGTGCGCTTGGACAGCATGTAGTCCAGGCCGACGATGGTCATGTCCTTGCCGCGCGCGCGGTCGGTGGAAGAGGTGGTGCGGTAGAAGCCGCCAGTGAGCTTCCATTGATGGGTGAAGGCATAGCTGGCGCCGCCGAAGATATTGCGCGCCACGGTATTGGGCGCGGTGGACGCCAGGTCCAGGGTGTCGATCATGTAGCCGCCCGACACGGCCAGCTTGCCGAGCTTGTAGGCGGCGCCGGCCAGGTAGTAGTCCTCGTTGCGATAGGTCGATCCCACCAGCACGCTGCGCCGGTTGTAGGACGCGCCGAGCGTGAGGTCGCCGCCGTAGTATTGCAGGCCGACGCCGCGCGCCGCGCCGTCGTTGGTACTGCCGGCCACTTCGCCGAAGGCGTTCTCGAGTTCGAACTTGAAGGCACCGAATTCGCCGGTGTATTTCACGTCATTGCTAAAGCGCGTGCCGCTCGACGCCTGGGTCAGCGGAATCAGCGAGGTGTAGTTGAAATGGAACGGGTCGTAGTCGGAAATGAAGTCATGCGAGATGGTGTACTGGCGGCCCATGTCGAGCGCGCCCCAATTGCCCTTGAGGCCGACGAAGGACTGCCGCTGGAATAGCGTATTGGTGGTGTTGTCGAATGCGCCGGTGGCCAGGTTGAAACCGTTTTCCAGCAGGAAGTGCGCTTCCAGTCCGGCACCCAGTTCTTCCTTGCCGGCGATGTCGATCTTGTTGGAACTGTTCCAGCCGTTCGATCCCATGTAGAGCTTGCTGCCGCCATTGGCTGCGGCGTTGCTGAGATAACGCACGCCGCCGTCGACGGTGCCGAAGATGGTGACGCTGGATTGGGCATTGGCCGCGTGCATCAACGGTGTGGTCAAGGCGAACAAGGCGCAAGTGCGAGCGATTTTTTTCATCAGTTGTCTCCCCCCGTATGGCGATTTCCACCGGGTATGTCGTTGTGTTGAAAGGATGTTGTCGATGCCCGCCGGTGGCGGGCGTCGGATTCGGCGGCGAATCAGTGCGTGACGGCGACCTTGGCGGAAATCGCCACCTCCGGCTCGACATAGCCAGCGTCGAGCTCGGCCTTCATCTTGTCGCGGTCCAGCGCCTTCTCCCAGCTCGCCACCACTACCGTGGCCACTGCATTGCCGGTGATGTTGACGAACACGAAGGCCGACGACAGCAGTCGATGCACGCCCAGGATCACCGCGATGGACGCCACCGGGATGGTGTTGGTTGCCGCCAGCGTGGCCGCCAGCACGGCGATGGCGGAACCCGCCACCCCTGCCCCGCCCTTGGACGTGATCAGCAGCACCAGCAGCAAGCCCAGCTGGTGCTCCCAACCCAGCGAGGTATTGGTGGCCTGGGCCAGGAACACCGCCACGGCGGCAAAATACAGGCAGGTGCCGTCGTGGTTGAACGAGTAGCCGCCGGGCAGCACCAGGCCGACCACCGAGCGTTCGCAGCCGATCTGCTCGAGCTTCTTGAGCAACTGCGGGAATACGCTCTCGGATGAACTGGTGCCGATCACCAGCAACAGCTCGGAGCGGATATAGCGCATCAGCTTGAGCAGGCTGAAGCCCGAGAAATGCGCCACCGGCCACAGTACCAGCACGAAGAACAGCAGGCAGGTCAGGTAGAACTCACCCACCAGCTTGCCCAGCGCCACCAGCGAGCCGACGCCGAAACGGCTGACGGTAAAGGCGATCGCACCAAAGGCTGCGATGGGCGACACCTTCATGGCCAGGCCGATGATCCAGTACACGCCCTGGGCGAAGCTTTCCAGCACGGTGAGCATGGGCTTGGCGCGTTCGCCGGCGGCAGCCAGGCCGAATCCGAACAGCACCGACACGAACAGGATCTGCAGGATGTCGCCATTGGCGAAGCCCGATACCATGGTGCGCGGGATCAGGTTGAGCAGGAACGCACTGGTCGAGACGAAATGGTTGGCCTGCTGGATGTAGTTGCTGGCCGCGCCCGCATCGAGGGCATTGACGTCGATGTTCATGCCCACGCCGGGCTGCAGCAGGTTGATGGTGACCAGCCCGATGACCAGCGCGATCGACGTGATGACCTCGAAATAGATCAGCGCCTTGACGGCCACCCGCCCTACTTTCTTCATGTCGCCGGCATTGGCGATGCCGCTGACGACGGAACAGAAGATGATCGGCCCGACCACCATCTGGATCAGCTTGATGAAGGCGTCGCCCAGGGGCTGCGATGCGCGGCCGATGTCCGGCCAGTAATGGCCGACGACCACCCCGATGACGATCCCGGCAAACACCTGGAACGAAACATCGCGGTAGAACGGCTTCCTGGTTTTCTGTCGTGGGACAGGCAGGTCTTTCATGTCCACGGGTGCTCTCCTCTATAAGATGGTCTTTTTTTCTTGGCATTGCTCTTGATGGCGATGTTGATCGGGGCCGCAGGCAGGCTGCGGTCCCCGGTGATGCGCATGGGCCGTGGCGAGGCACGGCCGATATTGCCGCGCTTAGCGGGCGTCGTCGCCCAGGAACTCCAGGCAATCGGCGAAGATCTCGTCGACCTCCAGGCGGCGCGGCAGCAACAGCTGCTTGTCGCAAAATGCGAGTGTGGCCGCGAGCGGCTTGCGCAATGCCTCGATGCCATCGGGTAGTTTGCGCCCCAGCGCGCCGGAGGGGTCGACCGCCGCCTTGGCCTGTCGGAACAACTGGTATACCCCGCGCACGCTATCGGGATGGGCCTCTGCCACGGCGCGGTGCATGACCGCGATGTGGTTGACCGGCACGAAACCGTGCGCAGCTTGCCACATCTTGTCCGCTTCTGCGTGATTGGCGATGACCGGCGCAATATCCTCATGCCTGGGCAGATCGTTGCCGAAGATGGCGGCGTCCAGTTCGCCGTCCATCAGCATCTGCAGCATCTCCTTGCCGGCCGGGGCCCTGCTGACGAACGCCGGGTCCTGGTACTGCTCCAGATGCCCGTTTTCGAATGTAATCCAGTCGATGCTGTCGGTGGCCACGCCGTAGGTGTCGTCGAGGATGGCGCGCACCCACATGCCGGTGGTCTGGGTATAGGCCCGTACCCCGACGCGGGCGCCCGCCAGGTCCTCCACGCGCAGGCCGGCGCGATGTCTTTTGTTGTACACGATACAGCCTTGCTGCAGGCGCGCTGCCAACACGGTGGGCAGCAGGATCAGCGGCTTGCCGTAGGCCTTGGCCTGCAGGTAGGTGGCGATGGCCAGCTCGCTCACGTCATAGGCCTGGTTGCGCGCCATCGGCGCGAAGGCCCGATGGATCGGTTCGATATCCAGGCAATGCAGGCGCAGGCCGGGCAGCGCGATGTCGCCGCTGATGATCTTCTCGGTATGCGCATATTTCTTGATTGCCGCATCCAGTTGCAGCAGGTCGCCGACGGCCTTCATGCCGGGCCTCCCATGCGGGTCAGTTCGGGATAGATGGTGCGCGCCGTATCGCCGAAGATCCACGCCTGGTCTTCGGCCGACAGGATCGCCAGCCCGGCCTTGGCCTGTGCCAGCAACGACGCCAGCGAGCCCTCGGCGGACGGGAAGTTCGAGCCCCAGGCAATGCGCCGTGCCCCATATGCTTGCAACACCCGGGGGAAGAACGCCTCTGGGGTGGAGACCCCGCGCGAGGCTTCGGCGATGGTGCGATTGGTCAGCTTGAGGTACACGCCCGGGTGCTGCGCCAGGTCGAACAGCGCTTGCGCCGACGCATACGGCGGGCCATCGGCCAGGTCCGGCCGCGCCAGGTGGTCCAGCAGCACGCGGCTGCGCGGGAACGTCGCGAGCATGCGCTCCAGGGCCGGCAGGCCGGCGGCCGTCATCTGCAGGCAGATCGAGATATCGTGGTCTTGCGCGTATTGCCATACCGGGAACGAGCGTTCGTCGTCGAGCCACTTGGCCTGGCCGGGCATGGTGGTGCCGGTCAGGAACAGGCGCAGGCCGCTCAGGCCTTGCTCCAGCCAGAACTTGAACTTGTCGATGGCGTCGGGCGCCAGCACATCGATCGAGAATACGCCGCAGAAGCGGTCCGGATGCGCATTGACCGCGTCGAGCACATAGCGGTTGTCGTTGCCGTAGGCGGTCGAGGCCTGCACCACCATCGCATGGGCGATGCCGGCCTCGTCCATCGATGCCAGCAGGTTCTGGTAGTCGGCGGGACGATGGGCAGACCAGTCCGACTGCTTGCCGCCTACCGGCGCCAGGGGGTAGCGCTGGTGATCCGACGATATGGCATGCGTGTGCGTATCGACGATGTTATACATGGTTAAGCTCCTGCTCCTGGTAATACGATCAAAGTGAGCAGAGTGTAGATAGTCCTTCTCTTTTGAGCTAATTTCAACGACAACATCTGCCATTAATTTATATTAAGCTTGATGTCGATTATTTATTCCGGGAGGGACCGATGAACAATGAAAACGCCCGCCTGCGGCGCCTGCTCCTGTTCGACGCGGTGTGCCACGAGGGTGGCATCAGCCAGGCGGCCGAAGCGGTCGGACTGACCCAGCCGGCGGTCAGCCTGGCCATCAAGAAACTGGAAGAGGCCTTTGGCGCGGTGCTGTTCGAGCGCGGTTTCGGCGGTAGCGACCTGACCCGTGACGGGCAGTTGTTGCACCGGCGCGTGCAACGCATGCGGCAACAGATCGAGGCGGCGGTGTCGCAGGCATTGTCCGGCACCCGGTCGCGCGCGACCGATGTCCAGACCGTGTGCCGCCACCTGACCGATGCCCAGATCCGCTGCCACATCGCCATCGCCGAACTCGGCTCGGCCGCCGAGGCGGCACGCCGGCTGGCCATCTCCCAGCCGGCGGTGCATCGCGCCGCGCGCAGCCTGGAAGACAATCTCGGCGTGACCCTCTACCGACGCCGGGTACACAGCGTCTCGGCCAATGGCGTCGGCCTGGAACTGGCGCGGCGCCTGGTGGTGGCCCAGGGCGAGATCGAGCAGGCCAGTGCCGACCTGGTCCATGCGCGCGGGCTGGCAGGCGGGCGCATTGCGGTGGGCGTGTTGCCGCTGCTGCCGCAACGGCTGCTGGCACGTACCATCGGCCGGCTGCGGGAAAACCATCCCAATGTCGCCGTCACCATCCGCGAAGGCGCGCACAGTCGCCTGCTGGAAGACTTGCGTTTCGGCCGTCTCGACATCATCGTCGGCGCCCTGCGCGAACCCCGGCTGCAAGGCTCGGTGGTCGAAATCGAGCTGTTTATCGACCCCTACGTGGTCGTGGCGCGACGCGGCCACGCGCTGGCCGCGCGGCGCAAGGTGGCGCCAGCCGACCTGGTGGACTACGGCTGGGTGGTGCCGCAGCAGGACATGCCGCGTCGGGCAGTGGTCGAGACCATGCTGGCCACGTTGCCCGAACGCCCGCCGGTGGTGGTGGAGACCAGCTCGCTGGCGATGATGATGGCCATGCTGGAGGAAAACGACTGCATCTCGCTGCTGTCGCGCTCCCACATCCTGTATGGCAACTACCGCAACGATGTGGTGGCGCTCAAGGTCGTCGCGCCCAATGCCGATCGCACCGTCGGCGTGACGATGCGATCGGACTGGCTGCCTACCCAGGTGCAGCAGGACTTTCTGGAACAGTTGCGGTTGCAGTGCCGCATGGACGACTAAGCCATGCGCCCCACGGTGGCACGCAGGCAACGCCGTCAGCGCTCGATATCATCGGGACGGTCCTGCCGGTCTTTTACCGCGCCCAGGCCGGTGGCCATGCCCAGGCCCATGCCTGCGCCGCCTTCTTGTCCGCCCTGCCTTGCCCCGCCACCGGCGCCCGATGCCGCCTCGTTCCTGGGCCGCGCTGCGCCGCCGGCAACCCGGGCCGGGCCTTGCAGGGGCACCGTGACATCGGCCGGCACCGGCCCCAGGTCGAGCGCGGTGCGGATGAAATTGCGCAGCGACACCACCAGCGCCGCCGTTTCGACCGGTCGCCCCGCTGCCAGCTCCAGCGCGGCCCGGCTGGCCAGCCGCACATGTTCTTCGGTGCCGAGCAGGATGATGTCCGACAGCGCCGCCTCTACCGCATCGCGTATGCGCCGCGCCCGTTCCGAGTTGCTGCGCGGCACGGCCGCCTGGTCGTCCAGCTTGACGTCGCCGCGCTCGGTCATGCGCAGCTCCCGCAGGTGCGTCGGGTCTACCGTCAATTGTCCGGTGAACGACCCGCCCAGCGTGCGATAGGCAGAAATCAAAGTCTTCAGTCGTTCATTGATCTGCCGGTTCATGCGTTCGCGGCGCTGCTGGATGGTCTGCATCATCAGCACGCGGATGCCCACGCCGGTCAAGGTCACGATGGCAAGGCCGACCAGGCTGGTCAGGATCGTCTGCCAGGAGTCGAAATCGATGCTACGCACGGCGCTCTCCCACGGTTGCAAGGACCATGTGAGCGTTTTGGATTGGTTTTGTTCGCCCTCTTCCCCGAAATCCTCCGCCGCCGGCACGGCCGATCGCCCCGGATCAGTGATGCGGCAAGGGCATCACGCCTGCCGCAGACAGGTAGTCCTCCAATGCCGCAAGGTGGTCAGCGCCGACCATGGCACCGACGTAGCCGTCCGGGCGCACCAGGACCCAACTGCCCGAGGCAGGTTGGTAGGCGCTCGCGAAATGGGCGCCATCGTCGAGCATGTCGCCACCGGGCCCGAAGATGTGGATGTGCAAGCCAGGCCTGGGACGCACGGCATCGCGCCGGGTCTCGTAGCCGATCAGGGTCCAGTGCGTGCCGGCGAACAGGTCGAACAATCTCGTCGGCTGGCCCGCGGCGCCACGGATGGGTGCATCCGGGGCACGGTCGCCGGCCCGCAGGCGGGCCTTGCGGGCCGGACGCTCTAGCGCCAATGCCTGGTCGCGGTAACCCAGGTCGAGCTGCTTGACCTCGCGCCCGCGTCGCACCCCTTCTTGCCCCTGTGCCCGCAACAGCCGGGTCGACAGGCCCAGCACCTCGGCGGCGACCGGACGTCGCTCCTGTTCGTAGCTGTCCAGCAGCGCCGGTGGCGCGCCGTTGCGCACGGCCGCTAGTTTCCAGGCCAGGTTGTAGGCGTCCTGCACACTGGTATTGAGCCCCTGGCCGCCGGTGGGCGGATGGATATGCGCCGCATCGCCGACCAGCAGCACGTTGCCTACCCGATAGCGATCGGCCAGTCGCGCATTCATCGTATAGAGCGACGCCCACGACACCGCGTCGACCCGGATATCGGCACGCCCGCTGCGCGCCGCGACCAGCGCCGTGAGCCCGTCGGCGCTCAAGTCGACTTCGCCCTCGCCGGCCACCGGCCCCTGGATCTGGAACAGGTCGGTGCCGGCCAGCGGACACAGGTAGATCTGCCTTGCCACATCGTCTGCGCCGAAACGATGCCAGGCCTGGCGGTCGAGTCCGCGTAACATCACATCGGCCACGATCGCGCGCACGCCCAGCGTCTTGCCAGGAAAATCCACGCCCAACGCATGGCGCACGAAGCTGCGGCCGCCGTCGGCGCCGATCAGCCAGCGCACGCGCAATGTCTGCTGTCCTTGCGGGCCTTGCACATGGGCGCTCACTCCTTGCGCATCGTGCGCCAGTCCGACCAGTTCCGTGGCATACGACGGCGCATGGCCAAGCTCGGCCAGCCGTTCGCGCATGACGCTTTCGGTGATGAATTGGGGTACCATCAGCGCTCGCTGGAACGGCTCGGCCGGGGTCGGCGCGGCCGCTGCGATGACGTCGGCGTCCTCATAGGATCCGTCGTCGTGGTAGCGCCGCTCTTTCGGATAATCGCCACCGGCCGCCGTGAGGCGATCAAGAATACCGAGATCGCTGAAGATCTCCTGGGTGCGAGGCTGCAGTCCCTTGCCGCGTGAACCACGGAACGGCCCATCCATCTTCTCGATCAGCCGAAACGATATGGCCCTGCGTGCCAGCTCCAGGGCCAAGGTCAGACCAGCAGCGCCGGCACCGCAGATGAGTACGTCGGTGGTGAATCGGGTAGCCATATGAATTCCCACATATGTGTATGATGCACATATTAGGACGCAGGGGAAATGCGTGTCAACAAATAAAGTGCAAAATACACATAATGCTGATGTGTTGCGCGATCTGCATGGATCGCTGGTAGAAATCGTCGGCGTGATGAATCGGCCGCAGCGGGACGAATCGATGATCCGGGCCGCCGGAATCTCGCTTGATCGGGCGCTGTTCCCGCTGCTGGTGCTGGTCGAGCGGATGGGCCCGGTCGGCGTGGTCGAACTGGCGGACCGGGTCGGCCGCGACTACACCACGGTCAGTCGCCAGGTCGCCAAGATGGAAACACTGGGATTGGTCGAGCGCAATGAAAGTGCCGCCGATCGCCGCGTGCGGGTGGCCGTCATCACCAGGGCAGGAAAGGCGATGACCGACCGCATCGACGAAGCCCGCAAGAAACTGGGCCAGGTCATCTTCGAGCAATGGAACCCGCAAGACGTGATCGACCTGGCGCGCCTGATGCGCAAGTTCGCGGAAGATTTCAAGAACGACCCGGCGCAGCGATGAAGCAAGGCCTGGCCGGGCTCGCAGGGCTTGGCGAGATGCCGCCCGAAATGCAAAAAACCGTTACCAGCCAAGGCTGGTAACGGTTTTTCGAGAACTGGTTGCGGGGGCAGGATTTGAACCTACGACCTTCGGGTTATGAGCCCGACGAGCTGCCAGACTGCTCCACCCCGCGTCTGAGAGGGGCGAACTATACGGGCAGACGGTGGCATTGGCAAGGTTTATTTCACGATCATCGATAAATAAGCCTGCAGCGGGCGCCAGGCCCGCGCCCGGCCTGCGTCAGCGCATCGCCGCGGGGCCAGGCCACCAAGTCGCTACCCACACCGCCGCGCACCGCCGCATGCCGCACGCCTTGATCAATGCGCTGGTCGGGGCAAGACACTGATACCTCATCGCTGCCGCATCCTGCTCATTGTCCGAATTTGTGAAATGATGGCGTGCCGTCAAATAAATAACGTCGGTTCAACCGCCATTCACAATAAGGAATTCTCCATGCCCCGTCTCTCCCGCTGTTTCCTTGCCGCTGCCCTGGTCCTGGCCAGCGCCGGCGCCTGTGCCCAAGGTGTCTATCACGACTGGAACCAGGTGCAGCCGCCGGCGCCACCCGCCCTGGTCAAGGCCAGCGTCGATCCTGCCACCACTGCCGTGCTGGTCCTGGATATCGCCAAGCAGACCTGCAACGCCGAGAGCCGGCCACGGTGCGTGGCCATGTTGCCTGGCGTGGCCAAGCTGCTCGCTTTTGCGCGCGGCAAGGGCGTACCGGTGATCTACACGCTGGGCGCGGCCAGCAAGCCCGCCGATATCTGGCCCGAGGCAGCGATGCAGCCAGGCGAGCCGCTGGTGACGGCCGGCCCCGACAAGTTCGTCAATACCAATCTCGAACAGCAACTGCGCGACAAGGGGATCAAGACCGTGATCGCCATCGGCGCCGCGGCCCACGGTGCGGTGCTGCATACCGCCGCCAGTGCTGCCTTTCGCGGCTTCAACGTGCTGGTGCCGGTGGACCTGATCGCGTCGGAAACGCCCTATGCCGAGCAATACACGGTGTGGCACCTGGTCAACGCGCCACGCCTGGGCGAGCGTATCAAGCTGAGCCGTTCGGACTGGCTCGACTGATCCCGGCCGCACCGATGCAACATCGGCGGCGCGCCGTGCTCTAGTCGCCGCCGGTCAATTCGTTGACCCGGCGCGCCAGCGCGTCGGCCGCGAACGGCTTGGTCAGCACCTGCATGCCGCGTTCGAGATGGCCGTGGTTGAGCACCGCATTCTCGGCATAGCCGGTGACGAACAGGACCGGTACGTCGGGTCGCAACTGCCGCACGGCGTCGGCCAGCTGCCTGCCGTTCATGCCGTTGGGCAGCCCCACGTCGGTCACCAGCAGGTCGATCTCGGCGTGCACCGCCAAGACCTTCAGGGCCGACGGCGCGTCCTCGGCCTCGACCACGAAATAACCCAGGTCTTCCAGCACTTCCACGGCCACCATGCGCACCAGGGGTTCGTCGTCGACCACCAGGATGGTCTTGCGCCCGGCCGCGGCCGGCACCGGTTCATCCGACAGGCCGGGATCTTCCTCGATGTCGTCGCCCACATACCGCGGCAGGTAGATGCAGACCATGGCCCCGTGACCCAGCTCCGAATAGATGCGCACCGTGCCTTCGGACTGGCCGGCAAAGCCATAGACCATCGACAGGCCCAGCCCGGTGCCCTGCCCGGTGGGCTTGGTGGTGAAGAACGGATCGAACGCGCGCGCCACCACGTCGGGCGACATGCCGGTGCCGGTGTCGCTCACGCATAGCGACACGTACTGGCCAGGCGGCAGGCCGCGTTGCACGGCGGCGCGCTCGTCCATCCAGCGATTGGCGGTCTCGATGGTGAGCTTGCCGCCGTCGGGCATCGCATCGCGCGCATTGATGCACAGGTTGAGCAATGCATTCTCGAGCTGGCCGACGTCGACGAAGGTGCTCCACAGGCCGCCGGCGGCCACCGTTTCCACGGCAATGGCCGGGCCCACGCTGCGACCGATCAATTCGTGCATGCCGGCGACGATGCGATTGAGGTTGGACGGCTTGGGGTCCAGCGTCTGGCGCCGGGAAAACGCCAGCAGGCGCTGGGTGAGCGCGGCGGCACGCTTGACGGCTGACTGGGCACCGTTGAGATGGCGGTCGATGTCGCCGATGCGGCCCTGCGCCAGCCGTATCTTCATCAGTTCCAGGCTGCCGCCGATGCCCGCCAGGATGTTATTGAAGTCGTGCGCCAGGCCACCCGTCAATTGGCCGACCGCTTCCATCTTCTGCGCCTGGCGCAAGGCCTCCTCGGCCTTGAGCAACGCAGTGGTGCGCTGCTCGACCCGCTGCTCGAGGGTATCGTTGAGCCCGCGCAGTGCCGCCAGGGCGCGATCGCGCTCGGCTTCCACCGCACGCCGGCCTTCGATGTCGATCAGCACCCCGGGAAACTTGGTGGCCATGCCATCGGCGTCGAGCTCGACCCGGCCGTTGGCTTCCAGCCAGTAGTAATTGCCGTCCAGGCGGCGGGTCCGGTATTGGTGGGCATAGCTGCCGCCGCGGGCGAGCACTGCGCGGATGGCGTCGATGAGCGCCTGGCGGTCGTCCGGATGGACGGTCTCGACCACTTCCTCCAGGCTCAGGCCGGATCGGCCCTTGGCCGGGTCGAAGCCGAACGCGGCGGCAAAACCTTCGTCGACGCTGAAGCGGTCGGAAGGAATGTCCCAGAACCAGGTACCGATGATGGCACCGGCGGCCAGCGCCAATTGCACCCGCTCGACGTTTTCGCGCAGCGCCGTTTCGGTCTGCTTGCGCA
The DNA here is from genome assembly GCF_000282575.1 of Herbaspirillum sp. YR522. Lineage (GTDB taxonomy): Bacteria > Pseudomonadota > Gammaproteobacteria > Burkholderiales > Burkholderiaceae_D > Herbaspirillum. The sequence goes on from NZ_AKJA01000012.1 coordinate 36,393, forward strand.
CCGTGATATCACGAAACAGCACCGACACCTGGCGCATCTCGACCGGCCCCACGCGTCGCGCCGAGACTTCGATATGGCGGCCCGCGGCCACGAACTCCTGCTCGAAGCGTACCGGCTGGCCCGACAGCAAGACGTTGCGGTAGATCTCCAGCCAGGCCTCGGCGCCGTGGGGTTCGATCTGGCGCAGCCGTTGGCCGATGATGTTGGCGATTCCGGTATGGCGCTCGTAGCCCGAGTTGGCTTCGATGTGCACATAGTCGCTCAATGGCCCGTGCGGACCGTCGATGAACTCGATGATGCAGAAGCCGTCGTCGATCGCCTCCAACAGTGCCAGTCGCCGTACCTCGCTCATGGCCACTTCGTGTTCAAGCTCGGCGCGGCTGTGCGCCGCCAATGGGTTGTTCGAAGTCATGACTGTAGTCGTCAGTTGGCAAGTGGAGATAAGGACCGGCGACAGGATACCTGCGTTCCCCGACAATGACACCGCCGGATCGACGTCGATATGCGGATCGTGGCCGGATGCTTCATGACTGGCGCGGCGCATTCCCATCGATCGGGAATTCGCAGCGCGGTGCGGCGTCAGGACTGCCGCCGCAGGATCAGCTTGCATACTCCCACCCAGTATCGCATAATGTCGCACCCGCTTCGCCCGGGCGAAGCGCCGTCCGCTCCGGTGGCAGCGCCCGGTCACCCCGTCACCTAAAGGATCCCACCATGAAATCACGCGCCGCAGTCGCCTTCGCCGCCGGACAACCGTTGCAGATCGTCGAGATCGACGTCGCCCCGCCGCAGAAGGGTGAAGTGCTGATCAAGATCACCAACACCGGTGTCTGCCACACCGATGCCTTCACGCTGTCGGGCGAAGATCCGGAAGGCCTGTTCCCGGTGGTGCTGGGCCACGAAGGCGCCGGCATCGTGGTCGAGGTAGGTGAAGGCGTCACCAGCGTCAAGCCGGGCGACCATGTCATTCCGCTCTACACCGCCGAATGCGGCCAATGCGATTTCTGCCGCTCGGGCAAGACCAACCTGTGCATCGCGGTGCGCGCTACCCAGGGCAAGGGCGTCATGCCCGACGGCACCACCCGGTTCTCGTACAACGGCCAGCCGATCTATCACTACATGGGCTGTTCCACCTTCAGCGAGTACACTGTGGTGGCCGAGGTCTCGCTGGCCAAGATCAACCCGCAAGCCAACCCCGAGCACGTCTGCCTGCTGGGCTGTGGCGTCACCACCGGCATCGGCGCGGTGCACAACACGGCCAAGGTGCAGCCCGGCGACTCGGTGGCGGTGTTCGGCCTGGGCGGCATCGGCCTGGCCGTGATCCAGGGCGCGCGCCAGGCCAAGGCCGGCCGCATCATCGCCATCGACACCAACCCGGCCAAGTTCGACCTGGCGCGTTCGTTCGGCGCCACCGAGTGCATCAACCCCAAGGATCACGACAAGCCGATCCAGCAGGTCTTGATCGAGATGACCGGCTGGGGCATCGACCACACCTTCGAGTGCATCGGCAATGTCAATGTCATGCGCGCGGCGCTGGAATCGGCCCATCGCGGCTGGGGCCAGTCGATCGTCATCGGCGTGGCCGGCGCCGGCCAGGAAATCTCGACCCGTCCGTTCCAGCTGGTCACCGGGCGTGTCTGGAAGGGCTCGGCCTTCGGCGGCGTCAAGGGCCGCAGCCAGCTGCCCGGCATGGTCGAGGATGCGATGAGCGGCAAGATCGAACTGGCGCCGTTCGTCACCCACACCATGGGCCTGGAGCAGATCAACGACGCCTTCGACCTGATGCATGAGGGCAAGTCGATTCGCAGCGTGGTGCATTTCGCCTGATGGCATGACCGTGGCGCCATGGCGCCACGGTGCCACCTACCCAGAGGTCGTCGCCCCATGCCCTACTCCGCCGAAGACAAGAAAAGCGCGGTCACCCGCTTGCGTCGCATCAAGGGACAGGCCGAGGCGCTCGAGCGCGCCGTGCTCGACGGCGTCGATTGCAAGGCCTTGCTGCAGCAGATCGCGGCCCTGCGGGGCGCGGCCAATGGCTTGATGGCCGAGGTGCTTGAGAGCCACCTGCGCGAACTGTTCGGCGCTCCCATCGAAGGCCGGCCACCGACGGCGGCGCTCGACCCCGATGCCGAGATCGATACGCTGATGAAGACCTTGCGCTCTTACCTCAAATAGGGGCCACCTCGCCTAGTCCTCGGGTCCCTGGTCTGCCGCGAGCGCGGCGGCCTTCCGGGCGCGCCGTTCGCGCGCGCGCCGCTGGGCTGCATAGACCTCGGAATAGATCTGCCACAGTTCCAGGTGCCGGTAATAGGTCGACCCGCTGTCGACCCGCCTGACGGCGCCGACTGCATCGACCGGCTCGACCGGCCGCACGGGATTGCGTGCCATGTGATGCTCCTCCACAAGTGCTTCGATTATCGCTAGCGGATGGCCGACCTGGCTTGCCTGCGCAACCGGGTGAGCTGCCACCCCACCCCGGCAAGCAGCATCAGCAGCAACAAGGCCTGCGCGCCCAGCAACACTGGCGAGCCCAGGTCGGTGACCAGCGGATGGCCGTCGGGTACCCGGCGCAAGGTCTCGCTGACGGTGGGCACCATCAACAAGAATACGGTCAGGCTCAACAGCACCGTCTCGACATAGTCGACCAGGGGTGGCCGTCGACGCAGCAACGCCAGCGCATAGCCCGCCAGCAGCAACAGCAGTGTCGCCAGTCCGATGCCGACACTGACCGGCTGGCGCGCCACCAGGAATACCGTCAGCGCACCGACCAGCATCGACAGGAAATACGCCACGCCGGCGCCGGAACGGGGCACGATCCGACCGTGGCGGACCAGCATGTAAAGCGCCAGCGGGATGGCAGGCAAGCTGCCCAGCGTGTGCAACCAGCCCAGGGGGGAGATACCGAACATGTCATGTCCTCATTCAATGATCCTACCTACTAGTATGTAGGTATGGGGGATAAATAAATGGGCGCTCGCAAGCGCCCTCTTTCAACGCACCAGTCGTGCCACGATCGGATCGACGATGCTGCCGAAGATCTTGCCGTCGCGATAGGCCCGGGCCGACAACATGGCGCCGTGGACGGTGGCCAGGAAGATCTCGGCCTCGACCTTGGCCGGCGCGCCCAGTTTCAGGCTGCCGTCCCGTTCGCCACGTTCCAGTACCGATGCCAGCCAGGCCGACAACTCACGAAAATGCGCCTTCACCTCCCATGCCACTTCGTCGGGTAGCACCGGGATCTCGGCGGCCAGCAAGGCACACACGCAGATCGACGAATGGACTTCGGCGATGCAGGCTTTCCAGTACGCGGTGTAGGCCTGCAATTGGGCCACCGGGCCGGTCACATGGCGCTCCAGCCCGGCAATGCCGTCGGCGGCGTCCATGCGATAGCGCGCTACCAGCGCCCGCACCAGATCGGCCTTGGCCGGAAAGTGATGGTGGATGCTGGCGTTGCGAATGCCCACCACCTTCGCGATGTCGGCATAACTGAAACCGTTGTAGCCACCCGCCACGATCAGCGTCTGGGCGCAGGCAAGAATCAGGTCGGCGGTTCCGGTTGCAGGTGTCATGTCGCCATCCTACCTTCTAGTAGGTAGCTAGTCAAGCACGCGCTGGATACGTTCCACGATGCGCTGCGCGGCCTGGCCGTCGCCGTAGGGGTTGCCGGCCTGCGCCATGGCCTGGTAGTGCGCCGGATCGTCCAATAGCTGCCGGGTGGCCGCGACGATGCCGGCCACGTCGGTGCCGACCAGTCGCACGGCTCCGGCGTCGATGCCTTCCGGGCGTTCGGTGGTGTCGCGCATCAGCAGCACCGGCTTGCCCAGCGACGGCGCTTCTTCCTGGATGCCGCCCGAATCGGTCAGGATCAGGTGGCAGCGCTGCATCAGGTGGATGAAGGCAATGTAGTCCAGCGGCGCGATCAGGTGTACCCGCGGGCAGTCGCCCAGGATGCGCCGCACCGGTTGCTGCACATTGGGATTGAGGTGTACCGGATAGACCACCTCGACGTCGTCGCGCCCGGCCAGCTCGCGCAACGCCAGGCAGATGTTTTCGAAGCCCTGGCCGAAGCTCTCGCGCCGGTGTCCGGTCACCAGGACCAGCTTGCGCCGCCTATCGAGAAACGAGAATTGATCGTCCAGGCGCCGTACCAGCGCTGCGTCGGCGTCGATCTTGCCGACCATCAGCAGCAGTGCATCGACCACCGTGTTGCCGGTCACGAAGATGGTATCGGCCGCCACCCCTTCGGCCTGCAGGTTGGCGGCCGCCGCCGTGGTCGGCGCGAAGTGATGGGTGGCGATCACGCCGGTCAGCCGGCGGTTGATCTCTTCCGGCCAGGGCGAATAGATATTGCCGGTGCGCAGTCCGGCTTCGACGTGGCCCACGGGGATGCGCTGGTAATACGCCGCCAGGCTGGTGGCAAAGGTGGTGGAGGTGTCGCCATGCACCAGCACCAGGTCGGGCCGGTGCCGTTCGAGCACCGGCGCCATCGCCTGCATGATGCGGGTGGTGATGTCGGTCAGGCTTTGACCGGGCTGCATGATATCGAGATCGAACTCGGGCACGATATCGAAGGCCTGCAACACCTGGTCGAGCATCTGCCGTTGCTGGCCGGTGACGCATACGCTGGCCTCGATCCGGGGATCTGCCTTCAATTGCCGTACTACGGGCGCCATCTTGATGGCTTCCGGCCGGGTTCCGAATACACTGAGTACTTTCACCGTTTCCCCTGTCTTGAGTGGCAAAGATGGTCATGGACCACCGTTATCGACTCGCAAAGGGGCGGCAAGTTCTATGTGCGCGACCGGGTGGCGGCCCGGCACAGCAGCGCCCCGCCGCATACCATGGCCGCGCCCTGCCAGAATGCCAGCGTCAGCGGCGCATGCAGCAGCCATGCCGATAACGCCGACGACAGCACCGGGATGAAATAGGACGCCCCGGCCAATACCGCCACATTGCCCCGCAGGATGCCGACGTTCCAGGCCGCGTAGCCCAGGCCCATGGCAGCCGCGGCCAGCAACAGCGTGACCAGCGCCGGCCAGGTGACGTCCACCGCGCCCAGCCCCTGGCCCTGCACAAGCACCTTGCCCCACAGGGCCAGCGACACCAGCAGGAAGAACAGCGTGACGCCATTGGTGCCTTGGGCGATGCGGGCGGTCACGGTGCAATAGGCGGCCCAGACCAGGGCGCCGGCCAGGGCCAGTGCGTAGCTGAGCGGATTTTGGCGCAGGTTGGCGAGCATGCCCGCCAGGTCCAGGCCCTGTTCGCCACCCAGTACCCAGCAGATCCCCAGCATCGACAGGACGAATCCGGGGATCACCAGCACATTGGCCCGCTGCCGGTTGAACACGATCGCTGCCACCAGCGTGAAGGTCGGCCACAGGTAGTTGACCATCCCCACCTCGATGGCCTGGCGGGCATTGCTGGCGTAGCCGATGGACAGCGACAGGCACAGTTCGTAGAGCACGAACAGCAGGCTGCCCCACACCAGGTAGGCGCGCGGAAATTGCCGCGGGCGTGGCACGCCCAGCGTGGCCAGCAATAGCACCGAGGCCAGCGTATAGATCATCGCCGCCCCCGTCACCGGTCCCCAATGATCGGCCACTGCGCGGATCAGGCCGACGATGAAACTCCACAGCAATACGGCCGACAGGCCAATCAGGGTGGCCTGGTTCCTGCTTCCCATGCTTTTCTTTCGTGCTTTTTCGTCTCGCTCACAGCATCGGCTTGGCGGCGCGGTCCTTGTTGCGCTTGTCGGCCACGTAGGAATGGCCGTTGTCGCCCTTGACGATCTCGAACAGCCCGGTGGCGGCAAACAGCGCCGGGAAGTTCTTGACGCCATAGTTGCGCGGATCGATGGGGGCCTGGCGCTTGGCGGCGCTGCCGGCGGCCGACATCTGCGCCCAGCCGTCCTCGTGGGCGGCGGCCTCGACGGCGCCGCGCAGCAGCGTCACCAGCGTGGCGTCCTGCGCCAGCGACTTGCCGCCGGCGGCCTTGGCACTACCCTTGTCGGCCGGTTTGTCGGCCACCGCCTCTGTCGCGCGGGTCTTGGCACCGCGCGTGCCGCGGCCCTTGGGCTTGACCACCTCGACGGCCTCGGCCAGGGGCGCCTGGACGTCGCCCAGGTTGTCCAGGTAGAGGAAGGTGGTACAGGCGTTGACGAAGGGTTTGGGGGTCTTGCGCTCGCCGAAGCCGTAGACGTCGTGACCGTTGGCCTTGAGCTGCATGACCAGCGGCGTGAAATCGGCATCGCTGGAGGCCAGGCAGAAGGCGTCGGGCTTCTGGGTGTAGAGCAGTTCCATGGCGTCGATCACCAGCGCGATGTCGGTGGCGTTCTTGCCGCTGGAATAACTGAATTGCTGCACTGGGCGGATCGCGAACTCGTGCAGCTTGTCCTTCCAGCCCTTGAGGCTGGTGCTGCCCCAGTCGCCATAGGCACGGCGGATATTGGCGCTGCCGTAGCGCGAGAGCTCGCCCAGCATGGCCGCGATCTTGCTGTGCGAGACATTGTCGGCATCGATCAGCAAGGCGATACGGCGGTCCTGGTTATTGCGGCTGCGCGCGTCATTGTCCATGGTCGGTATTTTTCCGTTAGTCAAAAAGATCGGACCGGCGAAACACCGGTCCGTGGTCGACTATGCTACCGCATCTGGCGCAGCGCTCCCAGCTTGCCTCAGGTGAATGCCAGGATCACCCCGTTGGCCTGGTCCGGCGTGACCACCAGCTTGTCGCCGTGGCGCCGGGCGCCGGTCACCGCATTGGCCGCCAGCACCTGCTCGGCCAGGTCGAGCGACTCGACCTTGATGGTCAGGCCGACGGCGCGCTCGATACCCTGCGGAACCTGGTCCGGGTCGATACCGTAGTGCGCCGCCACGCCGTCGCGGGTCAGGTACCGGATCGCCACCGGCCCGGCCTGGAACCGCACCCCTTGCGCATGGCGGCTGATGTCGCCACGGCCAAAGGCCTGCGCCAGGATGCCGCAGGCGGCGTCAGGATCGAGCGCCAGGTAGACGTACTCGGCCAGCCCGCGCGCACCGTTGGGATGGTTCTGCCATTGGCTGCGCCATACCAGTTCGGGCGTGCCGTGTTCGCAGAAGAACACGCGGCCGTTCGGAATGCGGTCGGCGGCGATGCGCAGCGTACGAAAACGGGCGTCGCCCAGCGCCACGCCGTCGACCTCCACCGGACGATGGAAGGCCTGCGGCGCTTCGCCTTCCAGCGGCACGTCGCGCTGGCGCAGCCGTTGCCAGGTCTGGTCGGCGTCCGGGGTCTTGAACACCAGCCCGGCCAGTCCGGCCGGGTGGCCCCAGCGCAGGCCGGCGTTACGCGGCTCCACGCCCAGCAGTTCCAGGTAATCGTCGCCGAAGATGGCCAGGTGGTTGCTGGTGCCTTTCGAATGGTGACCGCGTGCGGTGAGCGTAAAGCCCAGCTTGGCGTATTGTTCTGCGGCCTGGTCGAGCTGGTCCTCGACGTGGATGACCACATGGTCGACGCGTTCTGTCATGGTCTGTCTCCTTGGTAAAGCGGTTCAGGCGGCCTGCTCGCTGTCAACATGTTGCCAGTGCCGCCCCGGCACTGCCGACAGCAGCGCCTGGGTATAGGGATGGGTCGGGCCCGCGAACAGGTCACCGGTGCTGGCCTGCTCGACCACGCGCCCGTCTTTCATGACCGCGATGCGGTCGCACACCTGCGCGGCCACCCGCAGGTCATGGGTGATGAACAGGATCGACAGGCCCAGTTGCTCGCGCAGGCGCGCCAGCAATTGCAACACCTGCGCCTGGACCGACACGTCCAGCGCCGACACCGGTTCGTCGGCCAGCAGGATCTGCGGCTGCAGCGCCAGGGCGCGCGCCAGTCCGATGCGCTGGCGCTGGCCACCGGAAAACTCGTGCGCATAGCGATGCAGCGAATCCGGGTCCAGCCCCACCAGTTCGAACAAGGCCTGCACCTGGGACCGCACCTGGCTGCGCGGCACGCCTTGCTCCAGCGGGCCCTGCGCCACGATATCACCGACCTTGCGGCGCGGGTTGAGTGAACTGGTGGGATCCTGGAACACCATCTGGATGGTCCGTGCGCGCTGGCGCCGCTGGCCGCGCCCGGCCGCCAGCGGCTGGCCG
>NZ_AKJA01000013.1 GCF_000282575.1 Herbaspirillum sp. YR522
GGGCACCGGCGGGCCGCCATAGGCCGGTACGTTGCGTCGCACGCCGATGATAGGCAGGGTCTCGGGCATGCCGGAGTGGTAATCCCATCCCAGGCTGTAGGCGTAGTCGGGGCCAAGCGTGGCGCATACCTGTTCGAACCAGGCCGCGTGTTCTTCATCCGCCCCCAGCGCCTGGGCCAGTCCCTGTGGATCGAATTGCGCCAGCGCACGGGCCAGCTCTTCGGCGCTGGCGCCCGGGTTGTCGCCCCAGCCCATGATGGGATTGAAGTTGTAATCGGCCCCCGAGCCATACCAGCCTTCGCGCCAGGGACGCTCGATCCAGTGGCGTGGTCCGGCAAACAGGTGCCAGCGCCAGTGCAATCCCGATGCCTTGGGCCAGCTGTAGAGATAGAGCCGCTGGTAACCGGCGCGATGCAGCTGGCGCACCATCTGCATCAGTCGCGCATGGGGCATGCGGTCGGGCGGGGCACGGCGGAACATGATGGGTGTGCCATCGGCGTGCTGCACCTCGTCCGACGACAGGTTCAAGTCCAGCGTGCGCACCTCGCTGCCGAAGCGCGCGGAAATCCAGCCCGTCATCAGGTTGACGAGCACGATCACGCCATAGCCGCGATGACGATGAAAGATGACGGTGCCGGGAGCCAGTGGTTTCATATGCAGTCCATTATAAGACCCATTTGAAGACGCTTCAGCGCCGCGCCATGACCGGTAACGGTCCGTGTAAGATACCGGACGGCGGCCACGGCCCTTCACCCCGAACAGGAAAATCATGAGTCTTCGCATCATCGCCACCGGCGGCACCTTCGACAAACACTACGACGAAATCGCCGGCCAGCTCGGCTTTGGCACCAGCCACCTGCCGCAGGTGATCGCCCGCGCGCGCATCACCGCCGATGTGGTGCTCGAAGAACTGCCGCTGCTGGATTCGCTGGAAATGCAGGACGCCGACCGCCAGCGCGTACTGGCATCCTGCCGCAGCGCGACCCAGCGCGGCATCGTCATCGTGCACGGCACCGACACCATGCAATTGACCGCGCAAGTGCTGGGCCAGGCCGCGCTCGGGTCCACCGTGGTGCTGACCGGCGCCATGATTCCATATGAAATCGCCAACTCCGACGCCCTGTTCAATTTCGGTTTTGCCTGCGGCGTGGCGCAGGTGCTGGCGCCGGGCGTCTATGTGGCGATGAACGGCCAGGTATTTGCCTGGAACAAGGTCGCCAAGAACCGCAGCGCCGGCGTATTCGAACAGGCCTGAACAGCGCCGGCGGGCATTGGCGCGGGGTGCAAACCCCATTACAATGAGAAGCATTCTCATCTCATTGGACATCATCGCCATGCGCGAAGCGGCCCGCTTTTCTGACAACGACATAGCCGGGCTATATGGCGGCCATCAACGCTGGCTGCTGGGTTGGGTGCGACGACGTACCGACAATGCCGAACTGGCCGCAGACCTGGTCCAGGACACCTTCGTGCGTATCATCACGTCCCGGCGCGATTTCTACCTGGACCAGGCGCGCGCCTTGCTGACCACCATCGCCCGTGGGCTGGTCATCGATCATTTCCGGCGTTGTGCGCTGGAAGCGACCTTCCTCGAAGCCCTGGCGCAATTGCCGCAGCAACAGGCTCCCTCCCCGGAGGCGCGCCAGATCGTGCTGGAAACCCTGAACCAGGTCGACGCCATGCTGGCCTCGCTGCCGACCAAGGTACGCACCGCCTTCCTGCTGTCGCAGCTCGATGGCCTGAGCTACGCCGAAATCGCACGCCAGCTCGACGTTTCACTCAGTTCCGTGCAGCAATACATGACCCGCGCCTTTGCCGCCTGCTATCGCGTGCAATACGGCGAGCCGGCATGACCGCCACCGTCGACACGACACGCAACGATGCCGACAATCCGGTGCCCGGCGTGGTGGCCGCCGCCATCGACTGGATGGTGTGCCTGCAGTCGGGCCACGCCACCAGCGCCGAGCACGAGGCCTGCCGCCTCTGGCGCAAGCAGCACGCCAGCCACGAGCTGGCATGGTCGCGGCTGCAGGGCTTGCGCGAGGGCGTGGCCAGCTTGCCGCCCGCGCTGGCCCATGCCACCGTCGGCGACAGCGCGACCCGCCGCAAGCACGCGCGGCGCTTCGCAATGAAGACCCTGGGGGTACTGCTGGGTGTGGGGGTGATGGGCGGCATCGCCAATCGGGCGCCCTGGCAGCCCTGGCTGGCCCGCTTCAGCACCGGCACCGGACAACGGCGCCAGGTGGTGCTCGACGATGGCACCGTGCTCGAACTCAATACCGCCACTGCCATCGATATCCAATTCGACCATCACATCCGCCTGGTGCAACTGCATCGCGGCGAGATCCTGGTCACCACCGCGCCCGACAATCACGCACGGCATCGCCCGTTCGTCGTACAGACGCGCCAGGGCTCGGCGCGTGCGCTGGGCACCCGCTTCCGGGTACATGACCATGATGACGCCATCATGGTCGCGGTGTTCCAGGGTGCGGTCCAATACAGCGGCAAGCGCTCCGGTGTGACCACCCGCATCGACGCCGGCGCTCAGGGCTGGTTCGACGCCGACGGCCCGCGCAGCGCTCAGGCCCGTGCCGATGACGACGCCGTGGCGTGGAAAGACGGCATGATCGTCGCCAACCGCATGCCGCTGGGGCAGTTGGTGGCCGAATTGGACCGTTATCGCAGTGGTTGGCTGCGCTGCGACGACGCGGTCGCCGACCTGCCCATCTCGGGCGTGTTCCCGATCGACCAGCCGGGCCGCATACTGGCCGCCGTGATCCGGACCCTGCCGGTGCAGGTGGACGCCTTCACGTCCTACTGGATCACCCTGCGCGCCAGGCAACCGGCCTGATTTATTTTCAATCCCGCCTGCAGGTTTTCGTGACTCGTCCGGTTTACCTGGTAGCACCGTTGCCAATCAATCCGACCGACCATGAAAACCCAGTTCAATCTACGCGCCCTGGCGCTTTGCCCTCGCCCCCTGACCGGGCTGACCGTCCTGGCCGTCCTGCTGGCGCCCGGCGCCCAGCTGCATGCGCAAGCCGTCGACACCGCGCGCCTGGCATTCGAGATCCCCGCCGGGCCGCTGGGCCGGGCGCTGAACCAGTTCGCGCGACGCGCAGGCGTATTGCTGTCGTTCTCTCCGCAAGCCACCCAGGAGCGCCGAAGCGCCGCCCTCTCCGGTCGCTATACGGTCGATGAAGGCTTTGCCGCCTTGCTGGCCGGCAGCGGCCTGCAGGCGATCCGGCAGGCCGATGGCGCCTATGCCATCGCCGCCATCGCTGCCAGTGCCGACCCGTTGCCGCAGGTCGTCGTCGCCGCCCAGCAGGAGAGCGTCACCGGGCAACTGGGCGGCCTGCTGGCGCGACGCGCCGCCTCGGCCATGAAGACCGACACCCCGATCCTCGAGACCCCGCAATCGTTGTCGGTGGCCACCGCCGACCAGATCGAAGCCACCAAGGCGCAGTCGCTGGCCGAGGCGCTCGACTACACTCCGGGCGTGATCAGCCAGGCCTCATCCTTCAACCGCATGGTAGACGACGTGCGCGTGCGCGGCTTCAACCTGGCCAATGCCAACACCGGCATGCTGCGCGACGGCATGAAGTACCAGCCCAGCGTGTATGACAGTTCGCAGGAACCGTATGGCCTGGAACGACTGGAGGTGCTGCGCGGCGCCGCCTCGGTACTGTACGGGCAGCTCAGTCCGGGCGGTGTCATCAATGCCGTCAGCAAACGGCCCACGGCCGATCCGTATCACGAGATCACTGCCGATATCGGCAGCAACCACCGCAGGCAGGTCACGGGTGATTTCTCCGGGCCGCTCTCGCAGGACGGCGCCTGGAGCTATCGCCTCACCGCGCTGGTGCGCCAGGCCGACACCGGCATCGACCATATCGACGACAACAAGACCTACCTGGCCCCGGCACTGACCTGGCGTCCGTCGGCGCGCACCTCGCTCACGCTGCTGGGCAGCTACCAGCACATGCGCACCCGCTTCGTGGCGCCAGCCTCGGCCGCACTGACGGTCAACGGCACGATCCCGCGCAATTTCTTCATCGGCGAACCCGGCTACGACCGTTATGACAGCGAGGTCTATTCGGGCGGCTACGTGTTCGAGCACGCCTTCGACGACGACCTCAAGCTGCGCCACAACCTGCGCTATTTCAATGGTGACGCGGTCTTCAACTACCTGTCCTATGGCACGCTCAATGCCAGCACCGGCCTCACCACCCGTGGCGTGGTCAACCGCGCCGAGAAATCGGAGGGGCTCACCACCGATACCTCGCTGGAAATGAACTTCGGCAGTCCCACCCTGCGTCACAAGGTACTGGCCGGCATCGATTACTTCGACAGCACCTATGACTCCAAGCGCTATGCCGGCACGGTCGCGGCCATCAACATGCGCAATCCGGTGTATGGCGCCACGCCGGTGATCGGCACCGCCAACAATGGTTCGCGTACCGAAAGCCAGCAGTTCGGCCTGTACCTGCAAGACCAGATGAAACTGGCCGACAAGCTGGTGTGGCTGGGGGGCGCCCGCCAGGACTGGGTCGACAGCAGCGTGACCACCTACGGTAACAACCGTCGCACGCCGGCCCGCGATTCGGCGCTGACCGCGCGCACCGGCCTGGTCTATTTTGCCGACAACGGCCTGGCCCCCTACGCGTCCTTCGGCCAGTCGTTTGCACCGCAGGCGGGGGGCGATCGCCTGGGCAACAATTTCAAACCCACCGAAAGCGACCAGTTCGAGGTCGGCATCCGCTACCAGCCGCAAGGCGGCAGGACCCTGATGAGTGCCGCCCTGTACCAGATCGACCAGACCAACGGCCTGACGGTCGACCCGGTCGATTCGACCTATTCGGTGCAGACCGCCGAGTTGCGCTCGCGCGGCCTCGAACTGGAAGCGCGCTCGACGTTCGGCCGCCTGGACCTGATCGCCAACTATACCTACACCGACGCCCGCACCACCCGCAGCAACCTGGCCAGCGAAATCGGCCAACGGGTCTCTGGCGTGCCCTACCATGCCGCCTCGACCTGGGCGCAATACGATTTCGGCGGGGTCGGCCTGCCGGGCATGAAGGCGGGCGTGGGCGTGCGCTACCAGGGCCAGGTACCGGTGGCCGGACTGAGCAGCCAGATCGCCGGTCGCACCCTGGTCGATGCCATGCTGGCCTATGACCTGCAACAGCTGGGCAGCGCATGGCGCGGCCTGCAACTGAAGATCAATGCCAAGAACCTGTTCAACCGCGACTACGTCCAGTGCGTGGCGGCCACCGGTTGCCGCTATGGCGAAGAGCGCAATGTCATCGCCACCATAAGCTATCGCTGGTAGAGGCGATCAGCCCGGCTGCTGCAGCCGGGCCCAGTCACGACAGAACGCCAGCAACGCGGCCAGGCTGGGCGAGGCCGCCCGATGGCGGCTGACCACCATGTAGAAATGGCGCCGCAGGGTCGGCAAGGCGGTTGCCAGCTCCAGCAACTTGCCGGCCTCGATCAGGTCCTGCACCACCGCCCGCGACAGGCAGGAAATACCCAGGCCCTCGGCGGTGGCGCGCTTGATGGCCTCGGAATTGCCGAACTCGAACGACGACGGCAAGTGATGCAGGTAGGGAATGAGCGCATGCTCGACCGCCTCGCGGGTACCCGAACCGGCTTCGCGCAGTAGCCATTCGGCCTGTCGCAGCTGCTTCAGGCCAATCTTGCGGCCATCGCCGACGATGGGATGCCCGGGCGCCGCCACCACGATCAGTTCGTCGGTCATCCAGGGCTCGACGTCGACGTCGTCGGCGTGGCAGGGCCCTTCGATCAATGCCGCATCCACCTCGAAATTGACCACTGCGGCGACGATGTCGGCCGTATTGGCCACCAGCGCCCTGACCCGCGCGCCGGCATGGGTTTGCCGATAGGCCGCGACCATCGCCGGCAGCATGTAGCTGCCGATCGTGGTGGAGGCGCCGATATGCAGTTCGCTGCCGGCGTGCGGATCGACGAACTGGCGCTCTATCGTCTGCGCCAGGTCGAGCATATGGCGCGCCTGCGGCAACAGGCGGCGGCCGCTGTCATTCAACACCAGCCGCTTGCCCACCCGGTCGAACAACTGCACACCCAGCGAATGCTCCAGCTCGTTCAAGGCGGCGCTGGCGGCCGACTGCGACAAGGCCACCAGCGCCGCGGCCGCAGTGGTCGAGCCGGACTGCGCCACGGCCAGGAATATCTGCAGCTGGCGCAGGCTTATCTTCATGCTCCCACCATTCGAGAAAAAATACGTTGCATAGCGAACCAACCTGTTTAATTGGTTGATATTAGCAAGATAACGCGTTTTTCTTTTATATTTCCGTCACGTACAGTGCGCTCCATCACAAGAAAACATCGACAGCGCCATGCGTACCGCCAGCCAACCTCACTCCTTCAACCCATTCTTGCCGTTTGTGCCCGGCCTGCTGCTGGCCGCAGCCGTCGGCTGGGCCGCGATGCAGCTGGGCGAGATCGGCTGGTTGCAGGGACACGGCTTGTCGGCGCTGACCATCGCCATCGTGATGGGCATCGCGATCGGCAATACGGCGTATCCGCGCCTGGCGCCGCGCTGCGGCGAGGGCGTGCGGCTGTCCAAGCAGACGCTGCTGCGGGCAGGGATCATTCTCTATGGCTTTCGCCTGACCTTGCAGGACATCGCCCATGTCGGGGTGGCCGGCGTGGTGATCGACGCCGCCATGCTGATGTCGACCTTCGGCCTGGCCTGGCTGGTGGGGGTCAAGCTGCTGCGGCTCGAACGCGATGCGGCCCTGCTGATCGGCGCCGGCAGCGCCATCTGCGGCGCCGCCGCGGTCATGGCGACGGAGCCGGTACTGCGGGCCCGCAGCGAACAGGTGACGGTGGCCATCTCGACCGTGGTGATCTTCGGCTCGCTGGCGATCTTCCTCTACCCACTGCTGTACACCCTGCAACCGGCACCGGCCTGGGGCCTGCGTCTACCCGACTTCGGCATCTACATCGGCTCGACAGTGCATGAAGTGGCGCAGGTGCTGGCCGCGGCCCGCTCGATCGACCAGCATACGGCCGATACCGCCGTCATCGCCAAGATGGTCCGGGTCATGATGCTCGCGCCGTTCCTGCTGATGCTGTCGATCAAGGCCGGCCCGGTCCCTGGCGGTCAACGCAGCAAGTTGTCGATCCCGTGGTTCGCCTTCGCATTCATCGGCGTGGTGCTGTTCAACTCGGTCGCGCCGCTGCCGCGCGAACTGAACCGGCTGGTGATGCAGTTCGACACGCTGCTGCTGGCCATGGCAATGGCCGCGCTGGGCTTGACTACGCACCTGTCGGCGATTCGCCATGCCGGGGCCCGGCCGATCGTGCTGGGGGCGGTGCTGTTCGCCTGGCTGGTCGTCGGCGGTGCGCTGGTCAATGGCGCACTGGGGCGCCTGCTGGGATAGTCAGTGCAGTGAGCCCTTGATGCTCATCTCGCGAATGATGCGCACCGTATCGATATCGGCTTCCTGGTAGGCCGAGCGCCTGAATTCGTTATAGAAGGCTTCGCTGCCGTCGACGTCCTCGGGCTGGCCGTCGTCGTACTCGAAGCGCACGAACAACTGTTCCGGCTGCGGCTCTTCGATGGTCATGCTCATGCGCGAGGCAGCGATCTCTCCCTGGGACGGGACCTCGTAGAGCACCTGGATCTGCGGCAGGTAGGTGACCTTGTCGCGGATCACCAGTTCGCCGTAGCGCAATTCGCGGCGCACCCCATCCATGCTCTTGTCGCTCAGGCGGCAATCGTCGAGATGCGGCATGAACAACTTCGGCAGTTCGGCGCGCATGACCAGGCCTTGCCACAACTGTTCGCGGGTAAGTGGATCGAGCAGCGGATTGAGCGGATCGTTGATCTGGATCAGATGGTTGAATTTCATGTTGATGTCCGGCATGTCCGGATGAACGGATTGGTTGCTGCGCATTGTCCCACAATGGGAGCGCACCCGGCGCCGCTGCTACAATGGCGCCCTAGCTGCATTTACCCTCCTGCCCCTGCCCCCGAGCCTCGCCTATGTCCGCCCCCGCCTTCGGCCTGAACAAACCCCAGAGCGAAGCCGTTCACTACATGACCGGTCCTTGCCTGGTGCTGGCCGGTGCCGGTTCGGGCAAGACCCGGGTGATCACACAGAAGATCGCACACCTGATCGAAAGCTGTGGTTACGAGCCCAAGAACATCGCCGCGCTGACCTTCACCAACAAGGCCGCGCTCGAGATGCAGGAGCGCATTGCCAAGCTGCTCAAGGAACCGAAGCAGGCCAAGCACCTGACAGTGTCGACCTTCCACTCGCTGGGGGTGAAGATACTACGCCAGGAGTCCAGGCATCTGGGGTTGAAGGATCGCTTTTCAATCATGGACAGCGACGATTGCTTTTCCCTGGTGCAAGAGCTGGCGGTGACCACCGACAAGGGGATCATCCGCGGTATCCAGAACAGCATCTCGCTGTGGAAGAACGGGCTGGTCGACCCCGACCTGGCCGAAAAGAACGCCCGTACCGAAGACGAGGCCCAGGCCGCGCGCATCTTCCGCAGCTACGTGGCCACGCTCAAGGCCTACCAGGCAGTCGATTTCGACGATCTCATCCGACTGCCGGTGGAACTGTTCCGCAGCAACGAGGAGGTGCGGGATCGCTGGCAACGCCGGCTGCGCTACCTGCTCATCGACGAATACCAGGATACCAATACCTGCCAGTACGAACTGGTCAAGCTGCTGGTCACCGGGGTGGGAAAGAAGCCGATGTTTACCGCCGTGGGCGACGATGACCAGGCGATCTACGCCTGGCGCGGCGCCACCATCGAGAACCTCAAGCTGCTGGGCGTCGATTTCCCCAACCTGCACCTGATCAAGCTGGAGCAGAACTACCGCTCCAGCACCCGGATCCTGCAGGCGGCCAACTCGGTCATCTCGAACAATCCGAAGCTGTTCGACAAGACGCTCTGGTCCGAACACGGACTGGGCGACCCGATCAAGGTGATGGCGATGGACGACGAGGAAGCCGAGGCCGACCAGATCGCCATCACGCTGTCGGCACATCGCTTCGAGCGCCATGCCAAGTTCTCGGACTACGCGATCCTGTATCGCGGCAACCACCAGGCGCGCATCTTCGAAAAGGCCTTGCGACGCGAGCGGATTCCCTATGTGATGTCGGGCGGACAGAGTTACTTCGATCGCGCCGAGATCAAGGACATCATCGCCTACCTGCGCCTGATCGCCAACCAGGACGACGACCCGGCCTTCATCCGCGCCGTCACCACCCCGCGCCGGGGCATCGGGCAGGCCACGCTGGAAGTGCTGGGCACGGTGGCCGGCCAGTGGCAATGCTCGCTGTTCGAGGCGGTCTACAAGGGCGGCCTGGAAGACAAGCTGGTCGATCGCCAGCTGCATCCGCTACGCAAGTTCTGCGACTTCATCAATGCGCTGGAGTCGCGCGCCACCCGGCCCGGCCCATCGGGCAGCGGCGAAAACGCCGGCCTGGTGCTGGACGACATGATGGAAGCCATCAATTACGAGTTCTACCTCTACGACACCAACGAAGAGCGTAGCGCGCAAAGCAAATGGCAGAACGTGGTGGACTTCACCAACTGGCTCAAGGAACGCGCCTGCGGTGGCCGTGATCGCGACGGCGAAGAAAAGAACCTGCTCGAGATCACCCAGATGGTGGCCTTGATGAGCATGCTCGAAGGCCGCGACGAAGAACAGGACGCGGTGCGCATGTCGACCCTGCATGCCTCCAAGGGACTGGAGTTCCCGCACGTGTTCCTGGTCGGGGTGGAAGAAGGCATCCTGCCGCACAAGGGCGACCCCGATACCCCGGCCGAAGAGATGGCCGCCCGCATCGAGGAAGAACGGCGCCTGATGTACGTGGGCATCACCCGCGCCCAGCGCTCGCTGCACATTTCGTGGTGCAAGCGCCGCAAGCGCGCCCGTGAAGTGGTCGAATGCCAGGTCTCGCGCTTCGTCAAGGAAATGCGCCTGGACCAAGACAAGGCGCCGCCGGAGGAAACCGAGACCATGACACCCCAGGCGCGCCTGGCCAACCTGAAAGCCCTGCTGCAAAAGCCCAGAAACACGCCCGAGCCCGGCTAGCAGCCAGCGCTATTTCCCCGGTGACAACATCGGCCACCTGACCGTTATCTTTTGTCTGTTAGGCAGTGGCTTTTTATGTCGCCGACGCCGACCGGGCGGCTGGGCAGTTTACAATTTCGCCTTTCCAGAAAACCTGCGCTGGCCGCAGCCCTCCAATAAGGTTTGACCATGAGCAATAATTTCTTCCGCCACGCCCGCACCCTGGCGCTGACCGCCGGTTTCATCGGCATGCTGGGCCTTGCCGCCTGTAACAAGGACAAGCCCGCCGAGCCGCAAGCGGCGGCGCCAGCCGCAGCCAAGGTCTACCTGGTGGGCGTCGAATCGGCCTATGCGCCGTTCTCGGCGGAAAACGAACAGAAGCAGGTGGTCGGCTTCGATATCGACGTCATGAAGGCACTGGCCAAGCGCATCGGCATCGAGGTCAAGTTCGTGCCGACACCGTTCGAAGGTTTCTTCAACTTCCTGGCGCAAGGCGATCGCGACCTGTTGATCTCGGCCATCACCATCACCGAAGAGCGCAAGAAGTCGGTCAGTTTCTCGGACCCGTACTTCGTCGCCACCCAGACCATCGCCCTGCCGGCGGCCAACACCACCGTCACCAGGATGGCCGACCTGAAGCCGCTGGCCGTGGGCACCCAGAGCGCCACCTCGGGTGACGAACTGGTGCAGCAGGTATTGGGGAAGAACAACGCCCGCATCAAGCGTTTCGAATCGACCCCGCTGGCATTGAAGGAGCTCGAGGGCGGCGGCGTCGATGCGGTCGTGGCCGATGAACCGGTCGTGAAGAACTACATCGCCAACAATCCCGACAGCAAGCTGCGCACCGTCACCGACGACACCTTCCCCAAGGAGGACTACGGCATCGCGGTGCGTCGCGACGATCCCGAACTGCTGGCCAGGATCAACAAGGGCCTGGCCGACATGAAGGCCGACGGCAGCTTTGCCGCCATCAGCGCCCAGTACTTCGGCAAGTGATCGTGTTGCCCACGCCACTGGATTTCATCATCACCGGATAGCCCATGGATTTTCGCTGGAGCATCATCGAAGGCTATGCGCCGCTGTTCGCCCAGGGCATGCTGGTGACGCTGCAGGTGTCGGCCGTCAGCATCGCGGTGGGCACCGTGCTCGGGCTGCTGGTGGGCATGTTGCGCCTGGCCGAGGTCCGTCACGGCGCCTGGAAGTGGCCAGTGCGCGCGGCGCGCTGGCTGGCGGCGCTGTACGTGGCTTTCTTTCGCGGCACGCCCCTGTTCGTGCAGATCATGCTGGTGCATTTCGCGTTGATGCCGGCGCTGGTGCACCCCGAGCACGGCCTGCTGATCTCGGGCGAACTGGCGCGCACCATCAAGCAGGACTATGGCGCCTTCCTGTCGGGCACGGTGGCCCTGTCGCTCAACGCCGGCGCCTATATCTCGGAGATCTTCCGGGCCGGCATCCAGTCCATCGAGCGCGGCCAGTCCTACGCCGCCGCCAGCCTGGGCATGAACTACCTGCTGACGATGCGCCATGTGGTGCTGCCGCAGGCGTTTCGGCGCATGCTGCCGCCGCTGGGCAACGAAGCCATCACGCTGCTCAAGGATTCCTCCCTGGTGTCGGCCATCGGCTTGGCCGAGCTGGCGTATGCCGCGCGCACCGTTGCCGGTACCTATGCCCGCTACTGGGAACCCTACATCACCATTTCCGTGCTTTACTTCGGCATGACCATCATCCTGGCGCTGCTGGTGGCCCGCCTGGAACATCGCTACAGCGCGCCGCACCGGCGCTGACCCTGGCCCACGCCGGCAGACCTTACGACAACGCATGCAAAAACCGTCTTCCCTTCCTTCCGGCCAGCACGTGGTCGTGATCGGCGCCGGCCCGGCCGGCCTGATGGCCGCCGAAGTGCTGGCGCGCCATGGCGTGGCCGTGGACGTCTACGACGCCATGCCGTCGGCCGGACGCAAGTTCCTGCTGGCCGGCCGTGGCGGCATGAACATCACCCACTCCGAGGCCTTGCCCGACTTCCTGCCGCGTTACGCAAACCGTCGTGACGAGCTGGCGCCGTTCATCCGCCGCTTCGACAACGGGCAGGTGCGCGCCTGGATTCATGCACTGGGCATCGACACCTTCGTGGGCAGCTCCGGACGGGTGTTCCCGCTGGAGATGAAAGCAGCGCCGCTGCTGCGCGCCTGGCTGCATCGCCTGCGCGAATCGGGCGTGCGGTTTCACATGCGCCATCGCTGGCTGGGATGGGACGAGCAGGGTGGGCACCGGCTGGCCGGGCCCGACGGCGAGGTATCGGTCAGCGCCCACGCCACCGTGCTGGCCATGGGCGGCGCCAGTTGGCCGCGCCTGGGCTCGGATGGCGCATGGGCGCCACTGCTGCAGCAGCGCCGGGTCGATGTGGCGCCCTTGCGCCCGTCCAACTGCGGCTTCGAGCTCGACTGGAGCGAACACTTCAGCCAACGCTTCGCTGGCGAGCCGGTCAAGCCGGTGGTGGCCAGCGTGGCCCGTCCTGATGGCGGCATGCAGAATCGCCGCGGCGAATTCGTGGTCACCGCCGGCGGCATCGAAGGCAGCCTGGTCTACGCCCTGTCGGCGCCGTTACGGGATGCCATCGCCGAGCATGGCTCGGCTCGCCTGTACCTGGATCTGCTGCCGGACTGGACGCTGGAGAAAGTGCACGCCGAACTGATCCATCCGCGCGGCGCGCGTTCGATGTCGAGCCACCTGCAGAGCCGTCTGCACCTCAAGGGCGTCAAGGCTGGCCTGTTGCGCGAGTGCGTGAGCAAGCAAGACATCGCCGATCCGGCCAGGCTGGCGCAGGCGATCAAGGCGCTGCCCCTGACGCTGTTGCGACCACGGCCGTTGGCCGAAGCCATCAGCACCGCCGGTGGCGTCAGCTTCGAAGCGCTGGACGACGGCTTGATGCTGCGTGCGCTGCCGGGCGTGTTCTGCGCCGGCGAAATGCTGGATTGGGAAGCGCCGACCGGCGGCTACCTGTTGAGCGCCTGCCTTGCCACCGGCCAGGGCGCCGCCGCAGGCGTATTGGAATGGCTGGGCAGCAACCCCGGCCACGCATCGCGAGAGGAAGCACACAAGTGAGCAGCGAAGACCGCATCATCGATATCGAAATGAAGCTGTCGCACCAGGAACACCTGGTCGACGAACTCAATCGTACCGTCTATCGCCAGCAGCAGAAGATCGACGAACTGGAAATGCTGCTGGGCGCATTGGCCAAGCGTTTCAAGGAGCTCGCCAGCGACAGCCAGGACCGCGCCCCGGCCAACGAGAGACCGCCGCATTACTAAGACGCACCCTGTGAGTGCCGAGTCGTCATGGCCGCCGATCTCCAACGCCGCATTGCCCACATCGACATGGATGCCTTCTTCGCATCCTGCGAATTGTCGCGCTATCCGGAACTGAAGGGACTGCCGGTGGTAGTGGCGGGTCGACAGACCCATGCCCCGCGTACCCTGCCCGATGGCACTCGCGAATTCTCGCGCCTGAAGGACTATGTCGGCCGCGGGGTGTTGACGACGGCCACCTACGAGGCCCGCGCGCTGGGCGTACACTCGGCGATGCCCACCATGAAGGCGGCGCGACTGGCGCCCGAGGCCGTGCTGCTGCCGGTCAACTTCGAGCTCTACCGCCAATACTCGCGCCAGTTCAAGGACGCCGTCAGGTCGGTCAGCCCGACCATCGAGGACATCGGCATCGACGAGGTCTATGCCGATATCTCGCTGCTCGAGGAAGACGCACACAGCATCGCACGCCGCCTCAAGTCGGCCGTCTTCGAGGCCACGCAACTGACCTGCTCGGTCGGCATCGCCCCCAACAAGCTGCTGGCCAAGCTGTGCTCGGACATGCAAAAGCCCGATGGCATCACCATCGTCACGATGGACGACCTGCCCTCGCGCATCTGGCCGATGGACGTCAGGAAGATCAACGGCATCGGTCCCAAGTCGACGGCAAGGCTGGAAGGCCTTGGCATCAGGAGCATCGGCGAGCTGGCCGCCTGCGCCGAGGATTGGCTGCTGGAGCATTTCGGCCAGAGCTATGGCCGCTGGTTGCACCGGGTTTCGCACGGGCTCGACGAGCGGCCCGTCGTCACCCATAGCGAACCGGTGTCGATGAGCCGCGAAACCACGTTCGAACGCGACCTGCACGCCGTGCGCGACCGCCAGCAACTGGGCGAGGTCTTTACCCGGCTGTGCCAGCAGGTGGCGGCCGATCTCGAGCGCAAGGGCTATGTCTGCCGCAAGATCGGCATCAAGCTGCGCTTCGACGATTTCGAGACCGTGACCCGCGATGTCACCTTCCCCACCCCGCTAGGCGATGCCACGGCGATCCGGCATGCCGCCGGCACCTGCCTCAAGCGCATCGAACTGTCACGCTCGATCCGCTTGCTGGGGGTCAAGGCCAGCGGCCTGCAGCGGCCCGGGGCCGATGCTGCCGCTGTTTCGCCACAATTCAGCCTGGACTTCGACGGCGCGCCCGACAGCGCAGACTAGGACGCATCACGCGCATGTCTGCGAGATGCGTTCCAGCCACGGGCAGCGGTGTAAAATGGCCGCTTTTGCCTGGACGCCTATGTGGTTCAAGAATCTGCAGATCTATCGCCTGCCGGCCCCGTGGACGGTCAACCCCGATGAGCTCGAGGCGCAACTGGCGCCACAAGCCTTTACCGCCTGCTCCAGCATCGAGATGCAAAGCCAGGGCTGGGTGTCGCCCCGCGGCAACGAGCGACTGGTACACGTCGTCAATCGTCAACTGTTGCTTCAGTTGTCGACCGAAAAGAAATTGCTGCCCTCTTCCGTGATCAACCAGGTCACCAAGGCGCGCGCGGCCGAACTGGAAGAGCAGCAGGGCTTTCCGCCGGGACGCAAGCAAACCAAGGAATTGAAGGAACAGGTCACCGATGAACTGCTGCCGCGCGCCTTCTCGGTCACCCGCAGCACCTTCGTCTGGATCGATCCGGTCAATGGCTGGTTGCTGGTCGATGCCGGCAGCCCATCCAAGGCCGAGGAAGTCCTGAAACTGTTGTTCAAGGCGATTCCCAAGTTCCCGCTGGAAACCCTGCGCACCGTCATGTCGCCGGGCGCGGCCATGACCGACTGGCTGGCCAGCGACGAAGCCCCGTTCGGCTTTACCGTCGACCAGGACACCGAACTGCGCTCGACCGGCGAAGGCAAGGCCACGGTGCGCTACGTGCGCCACACGCTGGAAGCCGATGACGTGCGACGCCACATCGAATCCGGCAAGCAGTGCACGCGCCTGGCGCTGACCTGGTCCGACAAGGTGTCGTTCGTGCTGACCGAGAACCTGTCGGTCAAGCGCATCGCGCCACTGGATGTCTTGAAGGAAGAAAGCGAGATCGGCGGACGCGACGAGAACGAGCGCCTCGACGGCGATTTCCTGTTGATGACTGGCGAGTTGGCCAAGCTGCTGGCGTCGCTGGTCGAAGCACTGGGCGGCCAGTTGAAGGAAAACGATGGCGGCATGCCGAAGGCGGCCTGAGCCCCAGGCCATGAGGCAAACGGCCCCGACCTTGCTCGGGGCCGCCCGGTAGCCAGGGCGATCGGCCAGCGACGCGATCGTCCCGGCATCCTGGCGCGTGCAGCCAGCCGTCGCCGGTCTCAGGCTGGCTGCACCAGCACACTATCCAATGGCAGCATCGCCGGCGCAATGGTTGCGGCCAGGCGGGTACCGGACAAGCCGTCACGCGCGCCCAGGGCCATGCCGTTCAGAAACCCCGTATAGAAATCGCCCAGTGCCGTGATATCGGCATCGGCGCGAATCTCTCCTTCCCGTTGCGCCTGCAGCAGGCGCGCGCGGATCTCGTTGCGACGCTGGTGCCGGCGTTGCAACAGGGCATCACTGTGTTCGGCGTTCTCGGGAGCACAGTTGATCGCCGACACCACGACCATGCATCCCTTCCCCGCCGGCAGTCCCGATGCGCTACTCTTGCCTGCATTCATGCGCACGCTGGCGCGCAGCATCGCATACAGGTCTTCGCGGATGCCGCGCCCGGCATGCAACTCGCGCAGCGGGCCGGCGCTGACGGTGCGCGAATAGAATTCGACCGCTTCGCGAAACAACGCGTTCTTGTCGCCGAATGCCGCGTACAGGCTCGGCGCCTTGACACCGATGGCGTCGGTCAGGTCGGCCATGGTGGTGCCTTCGTAACCCTTGTGCCAGAACACTTGCATGGCCTGTTGCAGCGCTTGCTCGCGGTCGAAGCTGCGGGGTCGTCCTCGGGGTTTTATCATCGGTGCTCCTCGGTGTTGCCTTGTATCGGAGCAGTGTAGTTTATTTTAATCTGCATTACAAAAATATCTCCGGCAGCCTTGAATTAAGCGCAATAGGCTCCTATTATCTAATCCTCGTTACATAAATCAGACGAGAATTGATCAACCTGCAAGCTTCTTCGTATCACCGAGCAGTGACGGCGCCATAGAAAGGACACATCATGAGCCGCAAGACCCGAATAGAAAACTACCGCAACATCGGTATCAGTGCGCACATCGATGCGGGCAAGACCACGACCACCGAGCGCATCCTTTTTTATACCGGTGTCAATCACAAGATCGGTGAAGTACACAACGGCGCGGCCACCATGGACTGGATGGAGCAGGAGCAGGAACGCGGCATCACCATCACCTCGGCCGCCACCACCGCCTTCTGGAAGGGCATGGCGGGTAATTATCCCGAGCATCGCATCAACATCATCGATACCCCGGGCCACGTCGACTTCACCATCGAGGTGGAGCGTTCCATGCGCGTGCTCGACGGCGCCGTGATGGTGTACGACTCGGTGGGTGGCGTGCAGCCGCAGTCCGAGACGGTCTGGCGCCAGGCCAACAAGTACAAGGTGCCGCGCATCGCCTTCGTCAACAAGATGGACCGCATCGGCGCCGATTTCTTCCGGGTGCAGAAGCAGATCGAGGAACGCCTCAAGGGCCGCGCCGTGCCGATCCAGATTCCGGTCGGCGCCGAGGATCACTTCGCCGGCGTGATCGACCTGGTCAAGATGAAAGCCATCATCTGGGACGAGGCCAGCCAGGGCGTCAGCTTCAAGTACGAAGAGATTCCGGCCGAGCTGGAGGACAGCGCGCGCCAATGGCGCGAGAACATGATCGAACAGGCGGCCGAAGGCAACGAGGCCTTGCTCGACAAATACCTGTCGGGTACGCCCCTGAGCGAAGACGAGATCAAGCTGGGCCTGCGCCTGCGCACCGTGGCCAATGAAATCGTGCCGATGCTGGCCGGTAGCGCCTTCAAGAACAAGGGTGTGCAGGCGATGCTGGATGCGGTGATCGATTACCTGCCCTCACCGGTGGACGTGCCCGCCATTGCCGGGCATGACGAGGACGATGGCGAGATCGAGCGCCATCCGGCCGACGATGAGCCGTTCTCGGCGCTGGCCTTCAAGATCATGACCGATCCCTTCGTGGGCCAGTTGACCTTTTTCCGGGTGTATTCGGGCGTGGTCAATTCGGGCGACACCGTCTACAACCCGGTCAAGGGTCGCAAGGAAAGACTGGGCCGCATCCTGCAGATGCATGCCAACGAACGTAAGGAGATCAAGGAAGTGTTCGCCGGCGATATCGCAGCTGCCGTGGGCCTGAAGGACGTGACCACTGGCGACACCCTGTCCGATCCGGAGCATCCGATCATCCTGGAACGCATGGTGTTTCCCGAGCCTGTGATTTCGCAGGCGGTGGAACCGAAGACCAAGGCCGACCAGGAACGGATGGGCATTGCACTGGGACGCCTGGCGCAGGAAGACCCGTCGTTCCGGGTGCATACCGACGAAGAATCGGGCCAGACCATCATGTCGGGCATGGGCGAGTTGCACCTGGAAATCCTGGTCGACCGGATGAAGCGTGAATTCAACGTCGAGGCGACGGTGGGCAAGCCGCAGGTGGCCTACCGCGAAGCGATCCGGCGCACGGTCGACGATGTCGAGGGCAAGTTCGTCAAGCAGTCCGGCGGACGCGGCCAGTATGGTCATGTGGTGCTGAAACTGGAACCGCGGCCGGCAGGCAAGGGATATGAATTCGTCGACGCGATCAAGGGTGGCGTGGTCCCGCGTGAATTCATCCCGGCCGTCGACAAGGGCATCCAGGAGTCGTTGCGGGCCGGCGTACTGGCGGGTTATCCGGTGGTCGATGTGAAGGCTACCTTGACCTTCGGTTCGTATCACGACGTCGACTCCAACGAGAACGCCTTCCGCATGGCCGGTTCGATGGCCTTCAAGGAAGCGATGCGACGCGCCGGTCCGATCCTGCTGGAGCCGATGATGCAGGTCGAGGTGGAAACACCGGAAGACTTCATGGGCAATGTCATGGGCGACCTGTCGTCACGTCGTGGCATGGTGCAGGGCATGGAGGACATGGTCGGCGGTGGCAAGCTGGTACGCGCCGAGGTGCCGCTGTCGGAGATGTTCGGTTATTCGACCACGCTGCGTTCGTTGTCGCAGGGCCGTGCCACCTACTCGATGGAGTTCAAGCATTATGCCGAGGCGCCACGGCAGGTGGTGGAGGCTTTGTCGGGCAACAAGGGCAAGGCTTGAGCGAGGCCTGCGGGCCTTCGATACGGCCCTTGGCCTACTCAGGACGAACGGGGTGGTTGGTTTGACGGGATCAGTTCGGGTCGGGAGGCGCTTGCCCGCTCAAGTCCCGGCGATTCTTATCTTGCTCCCTCACCCCGTTCGGGCTGAGTAGCCGCTTGCGGCGTATCGAAGCCACTCCGCCCTAACCACGTCAAAACGCCCGCTTGCCAGCGGGCGTTTTTTCTCTGGGCATCAGGGGCTCGCCTACGCGAGCGCAGGCCGCCGATTCGCCTGCAGGCGAATCCCTTCGAGCCCCGCCGGGAGCCACGCAGGTGGCTCCCTCCGCTCCGCTTCTGATCAGGGATTCGCCCTGCGAATCCAATTTGTGAACGTAAAAAAGCCCTGCTCTAAGAGCAGGGCTTTTTTATCTGGCGGAGCGGACGGGGCTCGAACCCGCGACCCCCGGCGTGACAGGCCGGTATTCTAACCAACTGAACTACCACTCCAAAACCGTCTTCAGCTGTCGGTGCTTGCTGAAAGACCGCTATTTTATAAGAGCCTTTTCAGAAAAGCCAGCACTTTGTCATCAATCAGACAAAAAAACTCAGGCTTTGAATTTGCCCTCGAACGCCAACGCCGACAACGGCTCGCGCGGGCTCGGCAATTCGCGTGCCTGCAAGCCTTCCGGCAAGCTCGACTTGTCACCCAGCTTGCCAATGACAATCGCCGCTTCTACCGAATACTCGGGCGGAACGTCCAGTTCGACACGCGCCTTTTCCTTGTCGAAACCGGCCATGCCGTGCGCGTGCCAGCCTGAGATGCTGGCCTGCAAGGCCAGGTAACCCCAGGCCGAACCGGTATCGAAGGAGTGCGTGGACGATGGCACCACTTCCTTGGCGCCCGGCGGCAACATCATCGTCTTGGACAACACGACGATCAGTACCGAACCCTTCTCGGCCCAGCTGCGGTTGAATTCGTTGAGCAGGCCCAACAGGCTTTGCCATGCAGGCGTGCCGCGACGTGCGTAGACGAAGCGCCAAGGCTGCGCATTGTAGGCCGACGGCGCCCAGCGCGCCGCTTCCAGGAAGGTCAGCACCGTCTCTTCCGAGATATCGGATCCATCGTAGGCGCGCGGCGACCAGCGGTTGATGAAATTGGGATCGATCGGATAGTCGGCAATGCGCGGATTGGATGACATGTACTGCTCCTGTGGATGAGTCGTAAAAAAGAGGCATCTTAGCAGCGCCGCATGTTTCCTGCTGATCAGCTCCCAAGCTCATCCCTTACCCAATCCATTAGACGTAAAAAAGCCCGCACAGCGCTGGGCCGGCGGGCTAAATCCAATTCTCAGGGGTGATGAATTGGAGGGGGAGGAAGGCCAGAATATCGACCAGCTTCCCCTCGCACTAATCTTTTTACACGCTGTAACATTCACCCCGCAGGCACGACGACGAATCGGGCCATTGCGGCGCGTTTGTCATTTCTTGTTACGTTCGTCGGTCAACCGTCAGGAACGTGCGGGTAGAAAAACGCGGCTCACTTGCCGATACAGAAGCGCGAAAAGATCACCCCGAGCAAATCGTCCGGCGTAAAGCGGCCGGTAATGCTCGACAGGCTCTCCTGCGCCAGCCGCAATTCTTCGGCAAACAGGTCCAGCGCATGGTCGCCGCCTTCGTTATCCAGACCGGCATGGGCGGCGGCGAGCTCCAGGTGGTCGCCCGCAACCTTCAACGCCAGCAGGTGACGCTCACGCGCCAGGTAGCGCGATTCCACCGTTTGCTGCCAGCCAGCGATGCGCAGCAATTCGCCGCGCAACAGGTCGATCCCCTGCCTCTCGGCGGCCGACACATACACGTGCGTGGCGTCGGGCATGGCCTCTACCGCGGGCTTGTGACCGGAACGGTCGATCTTGTTCCAGATGCGTACGATCGGCACACCGTCGGGAAAACGTGCGGTGATGTTCTCGTCTTCCAGTGTCGGTCCGCGATCGGCATCGAGCATGTGCAGGATGACATCGGCCTTGGCCACCTCGACCCAGGTGCGCTCGATGCCGATGCGCTCGACTTCGTCCGGTCCGCTGCCATCGGCGGCGTCCTCGCGAATGCCTGCCGTGTCGATGATGTTGAGCGGCATGCCTTCGATCAGGATGGTCTGCGTGACCTTGTCGCGGGTGGTGCCGGCGATGGGCGTGACGATGGCCACGTCGGCGCCAGCCAATACGTTGAGCAGCGACGACTTGCCCACGTTGGGCTTGCCGGCCAGCACGGCATTGAGTCCGTCACGCAACAGTGCACCCTGAGCGGCGTGGCGAAACACATCTTCCAGCGTGGCGCGGATGGTCGCCAATTGGCCGCGCGCATCGGACTGCTTGAGGAAGTCGATCTCTTCTTCCGGGAAGTCCAGCGTGGCCTCGACCAGCATGCGCAGGCTGGTGACCTGCTCGACCAGTTGGTGGATCACCTTCGAGAAGGCGCCGCTGAGCGACTCCGAGGCCGACTTGGCGGCGGCCTCGGTGGTGGCTTCGATCAGGTCGGCCACCGCTTCGGCCTGGGCCAGGTCGATCTTGTCGTTCAGGAAGGCGCGTTGCGTGAACTCGCCCGGCTCGGCCAGCCGCAGGCCGATCTCGGCACCGGCCTCCAGGCAGCGCGCCAGCAGCATCTGCATCACTACCGGCCCCCCATGCCCCTGCAGTTCCAGCACGTCTTCACCGGTATAGGAATGCGGTGCCGGGAAGTGAATCGCCAGCCCCTGGTCGATGGCGCTGCCATCGGCGCGACAGAACGGCAGGTAGGTGGCGTGACGCGGCTGCAATTGCCGGCGGCCGCACACGGCGGCAATCACGCCGGAGAGGTCCTTGCCCGAAAGTCGGACGACACCGATGCCGCCGCGACCGGGAGCTGTGGCGATGGCGGCGATGGGGGAAGAGTCGAAGGTCATCTTGCTGATAGTTCGTGATGGCGGTTAAGTGGAGTTACGCGGCATGCGCCAGTCGCAATGTTAATGCCTGTGAAGAATTTTTCGCGAAAAAAAACCCGTGTTGCGATCCACGGGTTCTTGAAAAACCCCGGCGCACCGGGGTATCGCAGACGACTTACTTGGTCTTGCCGCTTTCGATGTTCTTCGTGATCACCCATTGCTGCGCGATCGACAGCACGTTGTTGGTCACCCAGTACAGCACCAGGCCCGACGGGAAGAAGAAGAACATGAACGAGAACACCAGCGGCATGAACATCATGACCTTGGCCTGGACCGGGTCCGGTGGCGTCGGGTTCAGCTTGGTCTGCAGGAACATCGAGGCAGCCATGATGATCGGCAGCAGGCCCACCGGCATGTTGAAGTAGGGAATGGTGCCAAACAGCGTGTCCGGGGCGGTCAGGTCGTGGATCCAGCCCAGCCACGGCGCGCCGCGCATTTCGACCGATGCCAGCAGCACCCAGTACAGCGAGATGAACACCGGGATCTGGATCACGATCGGCAGGCAGCCGCCGAGCGGATTGATCTTCTCGGTCTTGTACATCGCCATCATTTCACGGTTCATCGCCTGCGGATCGCCCTTGTGACGCTCGCGGATGGCCTGCATGCGCGGCGACACCGCCTTCATCTTGGCCATGCTGCGATAGCTGGCGGCCGACAGCGGGAAGAACACCAGCTTGATCAGCACCGTCAGCAGGATGATGGTCCAGCCCCAGTTGCCGACGATGGCGTGGATGTGGGTCATCAGCCAGAAGATCGGCTTGGCGATCAATGTCAGCCAACCGTAGTCCTTGACCAATTCCAGGCCAGGCGCCACGGTTTCCAGCACCTTCGATTCCTGTGGACCGGAATACAGGTGGGCGTCCATGGTCACCGAGGCGCCAGGCGCGACCGTACCCAGCGGCAGGATGGTGCCGACCGCGTACAGGTTGGTGGCGACCTTCTTGGCGAAGATGTCGCGTTGCGCCTGCTGCGGCGGGATGAAGGCCGACACGAAGTAGTGCTGCACCAGCGCCACCCAGCCGTTGTCGGCCTTGGTGGCGTGCTCGGCCTTGCCTTCCTCGATCTTCTCGAAGGTCATCTTCTCGAACTTGTGGGCGTCGGTGTAGACCGCAGGACCGGTGAAGGTGCTGTAGAAGTGCGACTCGCCGCCGGGCTTGTTGCCATCGCGCAGCAACTGCATATACAGCGACGGGTTGATCGCCGCGCCCGTGTTGTTGGTCACGGTATGCTTGACGTCGATCAGGTAGCTGTCGCGCTTGAAGGTGAAGGTCTTGGTCAGCTTGACGCCACCTTGCTCGGCTTCCAGCACCAGTTGCACCTGGTTGCCGTTGTCCAGCGTGCGCACGCCGGGCTGGGCCGAAAACAGCGACTTGTGGGTCGGGAAGGGACCACCGATCAGGCCGGTCTCGGCCAGGTAGGTGTGCCCCGCGCCGGAATCGAACAGCACCAGGTTCTTGGTCGGATCGACCACGTCGCGCTGCTTGAGCAGCTCCAGGCGCTTGAGTTCGCCGCCCAGGGTGTCGATGTCGGCCTTGACCACGTCGGTGATGATGGTGATGGTTTCACCCTTGGCGCTGGCCGGGGCCACGTCGCCTGCCGGCACGCCGGCCGGCGCTGCGGTGCCGGCCTGTGGCACCGGCGAGCCGGTCGGGCTGGCGGTCGGCGTGACCGGGTTGGCGGCTGCCTGCTCCTGGGTCGGGTTGGCCGACGGGAAGAACATCGACTGGTGGCCGTTATGGCGCATCCAGCTGTCCCACAGCAGCAACAGTGAGAAGGAGAATACAACCCACAGGACGGTACGTTTGATATCCATATGCGTATTGATCAATTCAGGAGTGACTGCAACCATCTGCGGCCACAGCAGGGGGAACCCGCGCAGCGATGCGCTGGGGCGAAGAATTCGGAACAGTTGAAGCCGGGGCGGCTTCCTCGCGCAGGGCCTCGGCCTCGACGGAGCCGGGAACCGGATCGAGACCGCCAGCGTGCCAGGGATGGCATTTGCCGAGGCGGCGAACCGCCAGCACGCTACCCTTGAATGCTCCATGGAGGCTCACGGCCTGGGCAGCGTAATCGGAACAGCTGGGATAGAAACGACAATTCTGCCCCAGAAACGGACTCACTCCCAGCTTGTAGGCACGTAACAGCAGGAGCAGGGGCGTCTTCATCACTTCCTATTTCCCGGCAAGGGCCGGCGCGTCCCGCAAGAAGGCCAACAACTGGGCCAGCTCGGTGCGCACCGCCGATTTCAACGCGGCATTGGTCGCCGGTCCCTGCCGGGTATTGACCGGGCGGGACAGGCGCACGATGCAATCGAGCGCAGGCAGCGCGGACTGCCGGAACAACTCGCGCGTGGCGCGCTTGATGGTGTTGCGCGTCACCGCGCGGGGTGCGAAGCGCTTGCCGACCACCACACCCAGGCGCGCACGCCCCAGGCCGTTGCCACGCGCATACAGCACGAAATGCGCCGACCGCTGGACAGGGCGCAAACGAAAAACGGATGAAAAATCATCCGTTTTGACGATTCGCCGATCGCGAGGGTAAAGCTGTGAACGTTCGTCCGTCACGCGAGGGCTCGGCGCACTGTCGCAGCTTAATCAGCAGCCAGACGCTTGCGGCCCTTGGCGCGGCGAGCGTTGATGACGGCACGGCCGCCACGGGTTGCCATACGAGCGCGGAAACCGTGGGTACGCTTGCGACGCACGACGGAAGGTTGATAAGTACGTTTCATGTTGGACTCGCTTGGTTGGGCTGCTTATCTTGCAAAACCGATTGGGCAAAGCTGCCGAAACGATGCCGCGAAAAATGAACAGCAAAAAATAAATCGGAATTCTGGAACCGCTATCAATGTGCCGGTCCCGCATCAACAATGCATCGTCACCCGATAGCCCCGGCAACTGCCGCATCGCTGACACCTCTGGTTGGTCCGCTTTTTTCTTGTCTTTATACCGAGGTATTCCGACTAATCGAAAACTGCAAACTGCTGCAACGGCACCGTGCGCAATTCTTCAGATGGTGAACCCTGAATTAGACTGCATTTTCTATTTGCCTGTCAATGACTTAAGTGCTTTCCAGGCCAACCGAAGCCGCCTGCCCAGCGCCAGACCGACTCATCCGTGGCGGATTTGCAAAACCGGGCGGACGGCAGCGGCGAAATTGCCAAAACCATAACGCGCCTGCCTTACGCCCCATCATTCCAGTTGCACCAGGGAAATGATTGCGGATCGACACTGCCCCTGCCGGCTGATCACGGCCCACCCACATGCCGGCCCGGTGCCGCGCCGATCGCAGGCGGCCAATCTTATAAAAAATTGTCCGGTCACCGCCGCAGCGCCGCTTGCGCGAAATTGGCGCGTGCGCGTCAACCGCGGCGCCGCCATGCACATTGAATGGACATGGAAGCAGTCGGGCGAGGTCGCCATCACACCTGGTGACGCCAGCGCCAGCGTCGTAAAACGGACGATGTTCTACGCCTGCCAAAAATAAATCGGGCCTATCCTGCAACAAAGAAGAGGCGATTAGATCATTAAGAGAGAAAAGGAATAGAATAAAAACGCAGTTCACCGCATTGCGCTGTAACGCTACGGCTTTCAAAGAACACTTCGGCAATGACCGCATTCGAGTCACCGACGTATTCTTCGATAACCGCAGATGGTAAATCTAGACACAAGTTTGTTTCATCATGAAGCGACGGAGGTGGTATGGATATTTACAGCAGCTTTGCAAGCCGGTTCGACAAGACAAAAGAAGAAGAACTTTCGCTCGAAGAGTATCTGAATCTTTGCAAGAGCGACCCAGCGGTATATGCATCTGCTGCAGAGCGGATGCTGATGGCCATCGGCGAGCCCGAGAAGGTCGACACCCGCGAAGATCCACGCCTTTCCCGCGTGTTCGCCAACAAGGTGATCAAGGTCTACCCCGCATTCAAGGAATTCTACGGCGCCGAGGAAGTCATCGAGCAGGTGGTCTCGTACTTCCGCCACGCGGCGCAGGGCCTGGAAGAGAAAAAGCAGATCCTGTACCTGCTGGGCCCGGTCGGCGGCGGCAAGTCATCCATTGCCGAACGCCTCAAGCAGCTCATGGAGGCGGTCCCCTTCTATTCGATCAAGGGCTCTCCGGTCAACGAATCGCCGCTGGGACTGTTCGACTATGACGAGGACGGCCCGATCCTGGAGGAGCAGTTCGGCATTCCCCGCCGCTACCTCAAACCCATCCTCAGCCCCTGGGCCGTCAAGCGGCTGCACGAATACAACGGCGACATCCGCCAGTTCCGCGTGGTCAGGCGCTATCCGTCGATCCTGCGCCAGATCGGCATTTCCAAGACCGAGCCGGGCGACGAGAACAACCAGGATATCTCGACACTGGTCGGCAAGGTCGATATCCGCAAGCTCGAGCAGTACTCGCAGGACGATGCCGACGCCTACAGTTATTCGGGCGGGCTGTGCCTGTCCAACCAGGGCCTGCTGGAATTCGTCGAAATGTTCAAGGCGCCCATCAAGGTGCTGCACCCGTTGCTGACAGCCACCCAGGAGGGCAACTTCAAGGGCACCGAAGGCTTCGGCGCGATTCCATTCGATGGCGTGATCCTGGCCCACTCCAACGAATCCGAATGGAAGGCCTTCCGCAACAACAAGAACAACGAGGCGCTGCTGGACCGCATCTTCATCGTCAAGGTGCCGTATTGCCTGCGGGTGTCCGAAGAAATCAAGATCTATGAAAAACTGATCCGCAGTTCGTCGCTGGGTCGCGCTACCTGCGCCCCGGGCACGCTGAAGATGATGGCGCAATTCTCGGTGCTGACGCGCCTGAAGGAACCCGAGAACTCCAGCCTGTTCTCGAAGATGCAGGTCTACGATGGCGAGAACCTGAAGGATACCGACCCCAAGGCCAAGTCGTACCAGGAGTACCGCGACTACGCCGGCGTGGACGAGGGCATGAACGGCATCTCGACCCGGTTCGCCTTCAAGATCCTGTCGCGCGTGTTCAACTTCGATACCACCGAGGTGGCCGCCAACCCGGTGCACCTGATGTATGTGCTGGAGCAGCAGATCGAGCGCGAGCAGTTCCCGCAGGAGGCCGAGCAGAAGTATTTCTCGTTCGTCAAGGACACGCTGGCGTCGCGCTACGCCGAGTTCATTGGCAAGGAAATCCAGACCGCCTATCTCGAATCCTATTCCGAGTACGGCCAGAACGTGTTCGACCGCTACGTGACCTACGCCGACTTCTGGATCCAGGACCAGGAATATCGCGACCACGATACCGGCGAGAGCTTCGACCGTGCGGCCCTGAATGCCGAACTGGAAAAGATCGAGAAGCCGGCCGGCATCAGTAATCCCAAGGACTTCCGCAACGAGATCGTCAACTTCGTGCTGCGCGCGCGGGTCAACAATGGCGGCAAGAACCCGCTGTGGACCAGTTATGAAAAGCTGCGCGTGGTGATCGAGAAGAAGATGTTCTCCAATACCGAAGACCTGCTGCCGGTGATCTCCTTCAACGCCAAGGGCTCCAACGAAGAGATGCAGAAGCACGAGGACTTCGTCAATCGCATGGTCAGCAAGGGTTACACGCCCAAGCAGGTACGACTGCTGTGCGAGTGGTACCTGCGCGTGCGCAAGTCATCGTAGGTCGCAGGCGAAAAGACGGACGGGCGCCGCATGGCGCCGCAGTCCGGGCAGCATCCCCGGGGCTGTCGGTCGGTACGCCGACCCCAGCGACTCCGCCGCGACCACCGATGCTTCGGTGTCGCGGCACCAGCAGGAGAACGGACAGTGCTACATCAGATTATCGACCGTAGACTAGCTGGCAAGAACAAGAGCATTGCCAACCGGGAGCGCTTCCTGCGCCGCTTTCGGGGCCATATTCAGCGTTCAGTTGCGGACGCCGTGCGCGACCGCAGCATCACCGACCTCGACAAGTCCAAGAGCATCAGCATTCCGCGCAAGGACGTCACCGAGCCGTTTTTCCACCATGGCAAGGGGGGCCGCCGGGAGGCCGTCCATCCGGGCAATTCCGACTACCTGCAGGGGGACCGCATCCAGCGCCAGAACGGCGCAGGAGGCGGTGACGGCGGCAGCAGCGCCAGCAATGAGGGCGAGGGGCAGGACGACTTCACCTTTGAGCTGACCCGCGAAGAATTCATGCAGTACTTCTTCGAGGATCTCGAATTGCCGCGCCTGGTCGAGACCAACCTGATGACGGTGCCGAACTGGAAGAACATGCGTGCCGGTTATTCGGTCGACGGTTCGCCCACCAACATCGATATCGTGCGCTCGCTGCGCAGCTCGCTGGGACGCCGCATTGCGCTGGGCGCGCCGTTGCAACGGCAACTCGACGATGCCGAGGCGCAACTGGTCGAGTTCAAGCGCCAGCCCGAGCTGCATCGCACCGAGATCCGGCTGCTGGAGGACGACATCAAGCTGCTCAAGGCGCGCATCTTGCGCATCCCCTTCATCGATCCGTTCGACCTGCGCTATGTGAACCGCGTGCGGCAACCGCAACCGTCGTCGCGCGCGGTGATGTTCTGCGTCATGGACGTGTCGGGGTCGATGGACGAGCAGCGCAAGGACCTGTCGAAGCGCTTCTTCATCCTGCTGTACCTGTTCCTGACGCGCAACTACGAGCATATCGAGGTGGTCTTCATCCGCCACCATACGCGGGCCGACGAGGTCGACGAGAACACCTTCTTCCACTCGCAGGAAAGCGGCGGCACGGTGGTCTCCAGCGCGCTGGAGCTGATGCATGACATCATCACCAAGCGCTACTCGCCCAGCGAATGGAACATCTACGGCGCCCAGGCTTCCGACGGCGACAACTGGAACGACGATTCGCCCAAGTGCCGCCAGATCCTCGAGTCGAGCATCCTGCCGCTGACCCGCTACTTCGCCTATATCCAGGTGGCCGAGCCGGAGCAGAACCTGTGGACCGAATACCTGCAGCTGATCGACTCGCACCCGCACTTCGCGATGAAGAAGGTGCAATCGGCCACCGAGATCTACCCGGTGTTTCGCGAACTCTTTGAAAAACAGGTGCACGCATGAACAGCCGATTCAAGTACGATCCGCTGCCCTGCCCTTCGGACTGGAGCTTCGATCTGATCGAACGCTACGACCACGAAATCGCCCGGGTGGCGGCCGACTACAAGCTCGACATCTATCCGATCCAGCTCGAGATCATCTCGGCCGAACAAATGATGGACGCCTACGCTTCGCATGGCATGCCGGTCAATTACCGCCACTGGTCCTATGGCAAGCACTTCATGCTGACCGAGCGCGACTACAAGCGCGGCCAGATGGGGCTGGCGTACGAGATCGTGATCAATTCCGATCCCTGCATCGCCTACCTGATGGAAGAGAACACGATGACCATGCAGGCGTTGGTCATCGCGCACGCCGCCTATGGACACAACTCGTTCTTCAAGGGCAACTACCTGTTCGAGCTGTGGACCGACGCCAGTGCCATCATCGACTACCTGGTCTATGCCCGCAACTACATCGCCGAGTGCGAAGAACGCCACGGCTTCGAGCGGGTCGAGGAATTGCTCGATTCGTGCCACGCCCTGATGAGCTATGGCGTAGACCGCTACAAACGGCCCCAGCGCATGTCGCTGGCCCAGGAAAAGGCGCGCCAGCGCGAACGCGAAGCCTATATGCAGTCGCAGGTCAACGAGCTCTGGCGCACCCTGCCGGCACGCAAGGAAACCGCCGCGGCACAGGCCGAAGGCCGCTTTCCGTCCGAGCCCCAGGAAAACCTGCTGTACTTTGCCGAAAAGAACGCGCCCCTGCTGGAGCCCTGGGAGCGCGAAGTGGTGCGCATCGTGCGCAAGGTGGGGCAGTACTTCTACCCGCAGCGCCAGACCCAGGTCATGAACGAGGGATGGGCCACTTTCTGGCACTACACCTTGCTCAACACGCTCTACGACCAGGGGCGACTGACCGATGGCTTCATGATGGAATTCCTGCATTCGCACAGCAATGTGGTGTTCCAGCCGCCGATCACCAAGCAGTACTACAACGGCATCAACCCCTATGCGCTGGGTTTCTCGATGATGAGCGACATCCGCCGCATCTGCTCGAACCCCACCGCGGAGGATCGCGAGTGGTTTCCCGATATCGCCGGTCGCGACTGGCTCGAGACCCTGCACCATGTGATGCGCAACTACAAGGACGAGAGTTTCGTGGCGCAGTACCTGTCGCCCAAGCTGATGCGCGAAATGCGTATGTTCGCCGTGCTGGACGACGATAGGCGCAGCGAGATGGAAGTCTCGGCGATCCACAACGAACGCGGCTACCAGTATGTGCGGCAGGCGCTGTCACGCCAGTACGACATCAACCACCGCGAACCCAATATCCAGGTCTGGGCGGTCAATACCCGCGGCAATCGCAGCCTGACGCTGCGTCACTTCCGCAGTGATGGCCGTTCGCTGGGTGATTCCACCAATGAAGTATTGCGTCACATGGCGCGCCTGTGGCAATTCGACGTGTATCTCGAAAGCGTCGACGACAGTGGCACCATCGTGCAGCGCTACGAGTGCGTCGCCGAAAACCGCTACGCGTTACAGACCTGAGGCAGCATGTCATCCACCCCCGCCACGCCGGGCCTGCCGATCTCGGCCCAGACCATCCCGCTGTTTCCGCTGGGCAGCACGCTTTTTCCGGACGGCCGGCTGCCGTTGCAGGTGTTCGAGGTACGCTACCTAGACATGATCGGCCGCTGCATCGCCCAGGGCAGCCATTTTGGCGTGGTGGCCTTGACCGAGGGCGCCGAAGTGCGGCGCCCGGGCCAGTCCGAGCGCTTCGTCGGCGTGGGCACCGTGGCCCGCATCAAGCAATGGTCCAAGCCAGCCGCTGGCCTGATGCGCATCGATTGCAGCGGCGTCGAACGCTTCCGCATACTCAAGGCCGAGCAGCACAAGCATGGCCTGTGGACCGCCGAAGTCGAGCTGATCGAGGCCGACCGCGTCATCCCGATTCCGGACGAGCTGGCCAATACCGCCACCGCTCTGGAGCACCTGCTGCAATCGGTAATGCGCCAGGGCCTGCCCGAGAGCGAGGTCCCGATCGCGGCGCCGTTTCGCCTTGACGACTGCGGCTGGGTGGCCAACCGCTGGGCCGAGATGATTCCGGTGCCGGTCGCGCAGAAGCAGTCGCTGCTGGCGCTGGATAATCCGCTACTGCGGCTGGAACTGGTACAGGATGCGCTGGACCAGTTGGGCTGGCTGAAATAGACGCATGACGACCTACGGCGCCACGCCGCTGATGCCGGCCTCGGCCAGCAGCGCGGCCAGGCCCGACCAGAAGATCTGGATGCCGATACACAACAGGATGAAGGCCGACAGCCGCAACACCACCATGGTGCCCAGGCGCCCCATCATGTGCACCAGCTTGTGGGCGTAGTTGTAGCAGAGGAAGATCACCACCGCCGTCAACGCCGCGCCAACCGCGGCGCTGCCGATCGAGATGACCCAGTCCAGCAGTCGCGTCGGGGTGTTGGCGCCCAGCGTGATGGAGGCGGCGATGGTACCGGGCCCCACCGTCAGCGGAAAACTCATCGGATAGAAGCTGCGCGCCTTGATCTCGTCGTCCGGCAGGTCTTCGTCGTCGTAGTTCTTGGCCACCTGCCTTGGGATGGCCGAATCGTGGCTGTTGTCGCTGAGCAGCTTCCAGCCCGACACCGCCACCAGCAAGCCGCCGCCCACGCGCACGATCGGCAGCGAGATGCCGAAGAAGCCGAGCACGTGTGAACCGATGAAGATGGCTCCCACCAGCATGAACCAGCAATTGATGGCTACCTGGCGCGCCACCCGCTGCTCGGTCTTGCGGCTGACGTTGCCCAGCAGGTTGGCAAACACGGGCGCGATGCCCAGTGGATTGAGGATGGGAAGCAAGGTGATCGGGATCAGCACGACCGCCTTGAAGAAGAGAATCAGCATACCGGGCTTGAGGCAGTTGGATGAAGGATTGAGTCGCGGCTTGGATGGCAGCCGCCAGCGTAGCCGAAACGCCAGATGCTGCCAACCGTACTGCAACGAGCTTTTGTGCGCCCGCTCAGGCGGCGGCCGACGCGATCCGCCGTACCCGCATCAGCAAGGCCAGTACGATGGCAAAGTTGAGCAGGTTCCATGCCACGCCATTGATGAAGGCGGCATGGTACGAGCCGGTCAGGTCGAAGATGCCGCCCGACATCCAGCCGCCCAGTGCCATGCCCAGCATGGTGCTCATGATCACCGCCCCCACCCGCTGCCCGGCCTCGGC
This sequence comes from Herbaspirillum sp. YR522, assembly GCF_000282575.1. GTDB lineage: Bacteria > Pseudomonadota > Gammaproteobacteria > Burkholderiales > Burkholderiaceae_D > Herbaspirillum. The sequence continues at coordinate 31,865 of NZ_AKJA01000013.1, forward strand.
CGCCGGGAAGTATTCGCGCACGATGATGGCGTAGGCCGGCACGATACCGCCCTGGAACAGGCCAAACAGGGCCGAGATCACGTACAGCGATGCCAGGCTGTCGAAGGGGATGAACAGCAGCAGCGACATGCCTTGCAGCACCGACCCCAGCAGCAGCGTGCGCAAGCCGCCGATGCGATCGCAGACGGCGCCCGATACCAGCCGGCTGACCACGCCGCAGGCCAGCATCAGCGACAGCATCTGCGCCCCCCGTGCCGGGCCATAGCCGAGGTCGCCGCAGTACGCCACGATATGCACCTGCGGCATCGACATGGCGCTGCAGCAAGCCACACCGGCCACGCACAGCAGCAGCAATGCCTGGCGGGTCGACAACCCGAACGGGCGCGTCGACGCCGTCACCCGGGCCCCGCTGGCGGCGGCCGGCGCCGGCGGACGGGTGCGCATGAGCAACGCCAGCGAGCACATCACGGCCGTGCACGACAGCCCCAGGCCGATGTAAGTGTGGCGCCAGCCGACGGCGTCGACGAAATGCTGCACGATGGGCGGCCACAGCGCACCGCCCAGGTAGTTGCCGCTGGCGCAGATGGCCACCGCGATGCCGCGTCGCCGAACGAACCACAGCGAGGTGTCGGCCACCAGCGGCGAAAAGGTGGATGAGGTTCCCAACAGGCCGATCAGGATGCAGTGGGCCGCCATGAACACCCAGATGTCGGGTGCCATCGCCGCCAGCACGAAACCGCCGCCCAGGCAGGCGCCACCCAGCATCAACGGCAGCGTGATGCCGTGGCGATCGGCCAGCCGGCCCATCCAGATGCCGCCCACCCCCACGCCAAGCATGGTCAGGGTATAGGGCAACGACGCCAGCCCGCGGTCGACCGCAAATTCAGCCTGTACCGCCGGCAGCACCACGGCCATGACGTACATGCCGCTGGCACCGACGATCATCAGCACCAGGGTAATGAAAAGCCGCATGGCGGCAAAGCGCGAATCGACCTGATGGCGCCCATGTGGAACCGTTGTCACCGGTTGTCTCCATTGTTATTTTGGTGTCGCAAGGGTAGCACTCATTTCAGGCATCGATGCCGACCGGGTGTTGCCGACGGCCCGCCGGCATCGCGTCGATTCAGGCAATGCGTTGCGACACGATGCGCGGGCAGCGCGACGTCAGCTGCGGTGCATGCGCACGTGATAGTCCAGCACCGGCGCAAAACCGCTACGCTGCTTGGCCTGCGCGATCTGCTGCAACACCTGCAGGCCGGCCTCCTGGTCATGCACCAGCAGCCGCTTGCCGCCGCCGCGCTGCATGACGTTGCCGCTCCAGGTCAGGGTGACGATCCAGTCGCCCAGCAGGTCTTGCCCCAGATCGATGGTGAAGATGTTCCGCGTGGCGTCGGTAAAGCGCAGGCGAGTCGCTCCGGTGACAGGCAGCGAATGGGTGGCGTTATCGGCGGAATCGATCATGATGCAGGTGGAGGGCAGGACGGCAATTGGATTGCCACGCCGGTATGCCACTGCGGGCATACCGGACGAAGGCGGAAAGACATGATGACAAACGTCAGAGATTCGGCGCCAGCCAGCGCTCGATGTCCTCGCGCGGGACATTGCGGCGCCGGGCCATGTCGTCGACCTGGTCCTGGCCGACCTTGCCCACCACGAAATACTTCGATTGCGGGTGCGCGAAATAGAAGCCCGATACCGCCGCGCCGGGGAACATCGCGAACGACTCGGTCAGTTGCATGCCGATCTCTTCGCACTGCATGACGCGGAAGGCATCGGCCTTGACTGTATGTTCCGGGCAGGCCGGATAGCCGGGTGCCGGACGGATACCGACGTATTGTTCCTTGATCAGTTCCACGCTGGTCAGGGACTCGCTCGGCGCGTAGCCCCACAGGTCGCGCCGCACGCGCTCATGCAGGTACTCGGCAAAGGCTTCGGCCAGGCGATCGGCCAGTGCCTTGAGCATGATCGACGAATAATCGTCGTGGGCATCCTCGAAACGCTTTTCGTACTTCTCGATGCCCAACCCCGCGGTCACGGCAAACAGGCCGATGTAGTCGCCGATGCCCGAGTCCTTGGGCGCGATGAAGTCCGACAGGCACTGGTTGGGCCGCGCCACGCCGTCGACCACCGGCTTCTCGGTCTGCTGACGCATGCCGTAGTAGGTGAACGCGACCTGGCTGCGACTGTCGTCGGTATAGATCTCGATGTCATCGTCGTTGACGGTATTGGCCGGCAACAGCGCAATGACGCCGTTGGCGGTGAGCCAGCGGCCGTCGACGATCTTCTTGAGCATCGCCTGCGCTTCGGCGAACACCTTGGTGGCGGCGTCCCCCACCACCTCGTCCTGGAGGATGGCGGGATACGGCCCGGCCAGGTCCCAGGTCTGGAAGAACGGGCCCCAGTCGATGTAGTTGGCCAGCAAACCCAGGTCGACATTCTTGAACAGCCGGCGACCGATGAACTTGGGCTTGACCGGCGCATAATCGAGCCGGGTCCTGTTGGCGCGCGCGGCCGCCAGCGACAGCATCGGCGCGGCCTTCTTGTTGGCGTGCTGCTCGCGGATGCGAACGTAGTCGGCATTGAGCTCGCTGACATACTGCGCGCTCTGCTCGGGGGTGAGCAGCGACTGCGCCACCGAGACCGCACGCGAGGCATCCGGCACGTACACCACCGGCCCTTCGTAGTTGGGCGCGATCTTGACCGCCGTGTGGGCGCGCGAGGTGGTGGCGCCGCCGATCAGCAGCGGCATCTTGACGCCGCTGAAATACGGGTCGCGCTGCATTTCCTTGGCGACGTAGGCCATCTCTTCCAGCGAGGGCGTGATCAGGCCGGACAAGCCGATGATGTCGGCCTTCTCTTCCTTGGCACGCGCCAGGATCTCGGCGCACGGCACCATCACGCCCATGTTCACCACTTCGAAGTTATTGCATTGCAGGACCACGGTGACGATGTTCTTGCCGATGTCGTGCACGTCGCCCTTGACGGTGGCGATGACGATCTTGCCCTTGGGCTTGGCCACGACCCCGGTCTCGATCTCGATCTGGCGTTTTTCTTCCTCGATGAACGGGATCAGGTGCGCCACCGCCTGCTTCATCACGCGCGCCGACTTGACCACCTGCGGCAGGAACATCTTGCCCTGGCCGAACAGGTCGCCGACCACGTTCATGCCATCCATCAGGGGGCCTTCGATGACGTGGATCGGACGCCCGCCGGTGGCCGCGATCTGCTGGCGCGCCTCTTCGGTGTCCTCCACGATCCACTGCGTGATGCCGTGTACCAGCGCATGCGCCAGGCGCTTGGCGACTGGCTCGCTACGCCATTCGAGGGTGGCTTCCTCCTTCTTGTCGCCGGCCTTGAGGGTGGCGGCAATCTCGATCATGCGCTCGGTGGCGTCGGCACGGCGATTGAGCACCACGTCCTCGACCCGCTCGCGCAGCTCGGCCGGCAGGTTGTCGTAGACGCCGATCATGCCGGCGTTGACGATGCCCATGGTCATGCCGGCCTTGATGGCGTGATACAGGAACACGGTATGGATCGCTTCACGCGCCGGATCGTTGCCGCGGAAGCTGAAGCTGACGTTGGATACGCCGCCGCTGATCTTGGCGTACGGCAGGTTTTCGTGGATCCAGCGCGTCGCCTCGATGAAGTCGACCGCGTAGTTGTTGTGCTCTTCGATCCCGGTGGCGACGGCGAAGATGTTGGGGTCGAAGATGATGTCTTCCGGCGGGAAGCCGACCTTGTCCACCAGCAGCCGGTAGGCGCGTTCGCAGATCTCGATCTTGCGCGCATAGGTATCGGCCTGGCCGACCTCGTCGAAGGCCATCACGATCACCGCTGCGCCGTAGCGGCGGCACAGCCGCGCCTCGTGCAGGAATTTTTCCTCGCCTTCCTTCATCGAGATCGAGTTGACGATCGACTTGCCCTGCACGCACTTGAGCCCGGCCTCGATCACTTCCCACTTGGACGAGTCGATCATGATCGGCACCCGTGCAATGTCGGGTTCGGACGCGATCAGGTTCAGGAAACGCTTCATGGCCGCCAGCGAATCGAGCATCGCCTCGTCCATGTTGATGTCGATCACCTGGGCACCGTTTTCGACCTGCTGGCGCGCCACGGCCAGCGCCTCGTCGTATTGCTCGTTGAGGATCAGGCGCGCGAAGGCCTTGGAACCGGTGACATTGGTGCGCTCGCCGACGTTGACGAACAGCGACTGGTCATCGATGGTGAACGGCTCCAGCCCGGACAGCCGCATGGCATGCGAATCGACCGCCAGCTGGCGCGGCGCGATGCTGGCCACGGTCTGGGCGATGGCCTGGATGTGTGGCGGCGTGGTACCGCAGCAACCACCGGCGACGTTGACGAATCCGCTTTCGGCGAACTCCTTGAGCAGCGCCGAGGTGACTTCGGGGGTCTCGTCGAAGCCGGTATCGCTCATCGGGTTGGGCAGGCCGGCATTGGGGTAGATGCACACGAAGGTGTCGGCGATGCGTGAGAGCTCTTCGGCGTAGGGTCGCATCAGCGCCGCGCCCAGCGCGCAGTTCAAGCCGACCGTGAGCGGGCGCGCATGGCGAATCGAGTTCCAGAAGGCCGTCACCGTCTGGCCCGAGAGGATACGGCCGGAAGCGTCGGTGACGGTGCCCGAGATCATGATCGGCAGGCGCTTGCCCGATTGCTCGAAGAAGGTGTCGATGGCAAACAGCGCTGCCTTGCAGTTGAGCGTATCGAAGATGGTCTCGACCAGCAGCACGTCGGCGCCGCCCTCGACCAGCGCGCGGGTCTGCTCCAGGTAGGCGGCCACCAGTTGATCGAAAGTGACATTGCGGGCGGCGGGATCGTTGACGTCGGGCGATATCGATGCGGTCTTGGGCGTGGGGCCCAGCGCGCCGGCCACGAAGCGCGGCTTGTCCGGGGTCGAGTACTTGTCGCAGGCGGCCCGCGCCAGGCGCGCCGATTCCAGGTTCATCTCATAGGCCAGGTGCGCCATGTGATAGTCGTCCTGGGCTACCGTGGTGGCACCGAAGGTATTGGTCTCGATCAGGTCGGCGCCTGCGGCCAGGTATTGCTCGTGGATCTCGCCGATGATGGCCGGCTGGGTCAGCGACAGCAGTTCGTTGTTGCCCTTGACGAACATTTCCTTGCCGGGCACGCTGAAGTCGGCAAAGCGCTGGCCGCGATAATCTTCCTCGGTCAGCTTGTAGCGCTGGATCATGGTGCCCATGGCGCCATCGAGGATCAGGATGCGCTTGGACATCAGGTCACGCAGCAGCAATTCGGTGGGGCACAATTCGTTGGGCTTCATCTGGCGTTTTTCTCTCGATCCGGCAACAATACGGCTTGCCCATGACACAAAAACCCGGCCATGGGCAGGACCGGGTTCAGCGTCGGAAGATGGGCAGAAGTAGACCGAAATTATACGCGAAAGACACGGCCCTCCCGCCCCGGTCGCCTGCCGTGGCGAACATTACCTACCTGCAATCATGCCGCCTACCCAACTCGCTGCGACCATCGTCCTCACCGCCCTGCCTAACGAACTTGCCGCCGCCGATGCGCCCGCCGGGGTGGAGGTCGTCTATTGCGGCGTGGGCAAGGTCAACGCCGCATTGCACGCCACCCGGATCATCCTCGAGCGCCGGCCGTCGCTGGTCATCAATTTCGGCACCGCCGGCAAGATCGACGCGCGCCACGATGGCCTGCTCGAAGTCGCCACGGTACTGCAGCGCGACATGCTGGCCATGCCGCTGGCCGAGCGCGGCGTCACGCCACTGATGTCGCCGGCCGAACAGCCGGCCCGCCTGGATTCAGGCTATCCGGGCGTGGTCTGCGGCACCGGCGACAGCTTCGTCAGCAGCGCCGATGAGTGGCTGCTGGAGCAGGGTGTCGACCTGGTGGATATGGAGCTGTTCGCTATCGCCCGCGCCTGCCGCCACTTCGGCGTGCCCTGGCGGGCCTTCAAGTTCATCACCGACGGCGCCGACGAAGGCGCCGCCGACGACTGGCAATCACGGGTACACCTGGGCGCCGAGTTGTTCTGGCGACACCTGCCGCACGTCGTCAAGGTCTGAACCAGGCTAGGCCGACAGCCGCATCGCCCCGGGGTCGCTGGTGCCGCTGGTGCCGCTGGCGTGGCGGCGCGGCTCGCTCAACTTCAGCGTCAGGCACTTGGCCGCGCCGCCTGCCCGCATGAACTCGGACAAGGGCAGTTCATGTACCGTGAAGCCCCGGCCTTCCAATTGCTGGCGCAAACCTGTCGATGCCCGGTTGAGCAGCACATGCCGGCCGGCATTGACGGTATTACAGGCGAAGGCCAGGGCATCATCGAGTTCGACGGCGATCCGGCGTGCCGCGGGTACCCGACGCGCGATGACCTGCTGCGAGGCCAGGTCGAAGGCACCAGGGTAGTACATCAGGTAGCCGCCCTCCAGCGGGCAGAAACAGGTATCGAGATGATAGAAACGCGCGTCGGCCAATTTCAGCGACTGCACTTCGACGTCGAGCCACCCGGCCACCATCGGCGCGGCGCGCACATCGGTACGATGTCCATAGCCCATCCACAGCACTTCGCCGTGACGATCGAGCAGGGCGTCGCCGGCACCCTCGAAGGCAATCTCGTCCGGCATCCTCAGCACACGCAGGCCTTGGTCGGCAAGCCAGCGCGCAAAGTGCGGCTCCTCGGCCTGGCGCTCGGCGTGCCGGAAGCGCGACAGCACCGCCGTGTCGCCCAGCACCAGCGCGGCATTGGCGGTGAACACCATGTCCGGCACCCCGGGCACGCCAGGCATCTCGCGCACCTCGGCCAATTCGCCCAGCGCGTCGCGCAGCGCCTGCCACTGGCGCGCCGCCAATTGCGGGTCGGCCGCTGCGACATTGCCCGCCATCCAGGGATTGATCACATAGGACACCTCGAAATGGGTAGGCGCACACATCAGGAATACATCACGGTGTTGAGTTTTCATCTGCATTCTCCTGGTTGCATTGAGGGCGGTCTTCAGGTGGAACACACGGCGCCGCGGCGGTTCCATCGGTGCGCACAGGATACTTTCGATGGCCAAAAATTTTCTTGCGTTTTTGTTCTCTTAAATCGATATTTGTGAACGATTCTTGCATATCAGGATAATTCATGAATAAATTCGATCGTTTTGACCGCATCATTATCGAGACCTTGCAACAACATGGTCGGGCCAGCAATGTCGAGCTCTCGGAGAAGGTCAACCTGTCGCCGCCGCAATGCTATCGACGCGTGCAACGGCTGGAGCAGGAGGGGGTCATCCGCGGCTACGCCGCGCAGGTCGAGCCGGCTGCCCTGGGCCTGGGCGTGATCGCCTTCGTCAGCCTGGGCCTGGCGCGCGAGCAGTTCAAGCAGGTGCGCAGCGTAGAGCAGGCGATCAGGCAGTTTCCCGAGATCCTGGAGTGCTACACCATCTCGGGCGATTTCGATTACCTGCTCAAGGTGGCTGCCATCGATCTCAAGAGCCTGTCGGCGTTCCTGACCGACCGCCTGATGCAGGTGCCGGGCGTGGCCGGCGTGCGCTCGATGGTGTGCATGGAAGAAATCAAGGCGGCCAGTCCATTGCCAGTGCCCGACTGATCGCAGCATGGCGGCGAGCGCGGGCTACTTGTGCGTCTGGCGCACATATCTTGTCGCGTGCGGCTACTGTTGCCCCGGCACCTGGCTGACTATGCTTCGTCCTGTCGTCAATCGCCAGGAGCATCCATGTCGCATCCCACCATCCGCAGTATCGTTGGCGCCGCAGCGCTGGTCGGCATCGCCGACACCTTCGGCAGCGTGCTCTCGACCGACACCATCGTGCAAATGGTCGTGCCATGACCGTTACCGCCGATCTTCATCCCCAAGTTTTCAACCACCGGAGTCCAGCATGAACAACATCCCCACCGCACTCGTCCTGATCGCCAGCATGTGCACCGCCACCGGCGCCATGGCAGAAAAAACCGGCGCGCCGACGGCGGCCCAGCCACTGGTCTCGGCGCCGGCGTCCGAACTGAAATGGCGCGAGCTACCCCGCACCGGCGGCATCAAGGTAGCCGACCTGCGCGGCAGCATCACCGGCTCGGGGCCGTACGACGCTTTCGTGCGCTTCCCGGCGGGCAAGGACAACCCTTTGCACCGACATAGCCAGAACCTGCCTACGGTGGTGCTCAAGGGTAGCTTCTATGCCGTCATCGACGGCAAGCGCACGCGCTACCCGGCCGGCTCGTTCTACCACCTGCCGGCCAACCTGCCGCACTACAGCGGCTGCGAGAAGGGCGACGACTGCCTGTTGTTCCAGTACCAGGCCGATCATTTCGACCTGGTACCGATGGCCACGAAGTAATATCGGGCGCCGTTCAGAACGCCCAGCGGTGGCGTGCGTAGTACGCGCCGACGAAGTCGACGAAGGCACGCACCTTGGGCGAGAGATGGCGGTTCTGCGGATACAGCGCGTACAGTTCGCGTCGATGCAACCGGTACTCGGGCAACACCTGCACCAACTCGCCGCGCCGCAGATCGTCGGCCACCACGAACGTTGCCGAGGCGGTCATGCCGATGCCGGCGCGCACCGCGTCGCACACCACCATGCCGGTATTGGATTGCAGGTTACCGGCCAACGCCACGCTCGTGACGACGCCATCGGGACCGGTAAAGGTCAATTCGGTACTCTGCAAGGCCAGCGAATAGGCCAGGTAGTTGTGCTCCACCAGCGCCGCGGGCGCATTCGGCGTGCCGTGCCGTTGCAGGTAGGCCGGCGATGCCACCAGCACCATGTCGCTCTGGCACAGGCGCCTGGCAATAACGGTCGAATCGGGCAGGGTACGGGTGATGCGCAGGCCGACGTCGAACTCTTCGGCAATCAGGTCGACGAAGCGGTCGTTGCATACCAGGTCGATCTTGAGCTCGGGATAGGCCCGCATGAAATCCGGTAGCCACTTGCCCACCTCCATGATCCCGAACACCATCGGCGCGTTGATGCGCAACAGTCCCGCCGGATGATGCTGGTGATGCTGCACCATCTGCGCCGCATCCTCGACCTGGTCGAGGATCAGCACGCAACGGCGGTAGTAGTCCAGGCCGACTTCGGTCAGGGCGAAGCGGCGCGTGGTGCGGTTGAGCAGTTGCGCGCCCAGCGCCTGCTCGAGCTGGCGCACCTGGCGCGATACGACGCTGTGCGACATGTCCAGCGCCACCGCCGCGGCCGAAAAGCCGCCGGCGTCGACCACCTGGCGAAAAGTGCGCATCGCGCTGAACTGGTCCATGATTTCCCGGCCCTTGCGATCAGTCGAAACGCGCGCCCTCGAGCGCAAAGCCCTGCAAGAATTCACGCGCCCCCAGGCGCTTGCCGCCGGGCTTCTGCAGCTCGGTCAACTGCAGCGCGCCGCGGCCGCAGGCGACCACGATACCGCCTTGGGCATCGGCCGACAGGACCTGTCCCGGCGCGCCACCGGCAGCGACCGTGACCGGTCGGGCCTGCCACAGCTTGATGACGGTGTCGCCCACGCGCCCGGTGGCACCGGGGAAAGGATTGAAGGCGCGAATACGGCGTGCCAGGTCATCGGCGGCCATCGAAAAATCGAGCGCCGCTTCTTCCTTGGCGATCTTGGCCGCATAAGTGACGCCCGCCTCGGGCTGCACCCGTGCCGTCACCTCGCCCCGCTCCAGCGCCGCAAGGGCCTCGACGATCATGCTGCCGCCCAGGGCCGCCAGCTTGTCGTGCAGCGAGCCGGTGGTGTCGTCGGCGCCGATCGGCACGCTTTGCATGCTCAGCATCGGTCCGGTATCGAGCCCCTCTTCCATCTGCATGATGGTGATGCCGGTCTCGGTGTCGCCGGCCTCGATGGCGCGGTGGATGGGCGCCGCGCCACGCCAGCGCGGCAGCAGCGAGCCATGGATGTTGATGCATCCCAGGCGCGGGATATCGAGCACGCTGCGCGGCAGGATCAGGCCATAGGCCGCCACCACCATCACGTCGTGCGCCGTGGACTGCAGCAGCGCATGCGCCTGGCGCGCCACTTCAGGATGCTTGCCGTCCAGCCGCAACGATACCGGCTGCGCCACCGGGGTGCCATGGCGCAGCGCACTCTGCTTCACGGCCGAGGCCTGCAGCTGCATGCCTCGGCCGGCCGGGCGGTCGGGCTGGGTCAGAACCAGCGTGATGTCATGGCCGGCGGCGTACAGCGCCTCGAGCGCCGCGGCCGCGAATTCGGGGGTGCCGGCAAAGATGATCTTCATATGGACTCCAGGGATTACAGGTTGCGTGGCTTGTGCGGCGCCCGCGCAAACACCGCATCGTACAACCAGTTGGGCGCCATCCTGAGCAGCTTGGCCACCAGGCCCATCTGCCAGGGGATGACGCGATAGCTGCGGCCGTCGGCGATGGCCTGCAGCGCACGTTCGGCGAAGCGCTCGGGCGCCATCAGAAACGGCATGCGGTAGGGGTTGACCCGCGTCATGGGGGTATCGATGTAGCCGGGGGCGATGGTCACAACCCGGATGCCGGTGTCGCGCAGCTCTACGCGCAACGATTCGCAGTAGCTGATCACGGCCGCCTTGGACGCGCTGTAGGCCCCGGCGCCCGGCAGGCCGCGGATGCCGGCCACGCTGCCGATGCCGACCAGCCGGCAGCGACGACGAGACGCTTCGGGCCAGGCCTTCATGTGTGCCACGAAGGGCGTGAAGGTGGCGAAGGTGGCGGTGACATTGACCGCCATGATGCGTTCGAAGGCCGCCAGGTCTTCGCGAAACTCGGTCAGCGTGCCTTGCGAGATACCGGCATTGGCGATCACCACGTCGGCCCCGCCCAGCGCGTCGATGAAGTCGTCGGCGGCCGCCTGCAACGCCACATGATCGGTGACGTCGAGCGGATAGAGCCGATGGCGATGAGCGCCGGGCAAGCCCTGGCGCAGCGCTTCCAGTTCGGCGCCACGCCGGGCCACCAGGCCCAGCACCGCACCCTGGGCAGCATAGGCGCGCGCGATCGCCATGCCGATGCCGCTGGAGGCCCCCGTCAGGAACACCCGCAAGCCGTTGCCATCGCTCTGTGTCATATCGACTACCTTCTCCAGGGATGCTGCAAATGAAAACGGCCCGCGACCTGTCGCGGGCCGCGGACCGTTACCGGCCTCGCAATGCTTATTTCTTCTTGGCTGCCGGCGCGCCGCTCTTTTCAGCGGCGACCTTGTTGACCAGGTGGTCCATCACCTGCAGCGCAGCGGCCTGCTGCATCGACTCGGGCTGGTTGGCCAGCGCCACGCCGACCACCGATGGCGAAGTCACGAAACGGCCATCGATGGCGATCATCGGTACGCCGTCGACCTTGTAGGCTTCCTGCAACTGGGCCGCGCGACGTGCCTTGGTCTGCACGCCGAACGAATTGTACAGGTCGAGGAATTTCTGCTTGTCCACGCCGGCCTTCTCGATGTAGGCCAGGATGGTCTTGTCGGTATTGACGCGCTGGTTCTCGACATGGATCGCGTGGAAGATCTTCGGCGCCAGCTCTTCGGCGCGGCCCATGGCTTCCAGTGCGTAGTACAGCTTCTGCTGCGGCACGAAGGTGTCGCGGAAGGCCACCGGCACCTTCTTGAAGTTGATCTTGTCACCCTGCTTCTTGACCCAGGCCGTCAGCGACGGGTCCCATGCCGCGCAATGCGGGCAATCGAACCAGAAGAACTCGATCACCTCGACCTTGTTGCCCGCGGCCTCGGTCGGCTGGGCCTGCTCCAGCACCCGGTAGTCGCTGCCGACCTGCGGATTGGCCGGCGACGCGGCGACATTCACGCTGGCCGACATCGCCAGTACGCCAAAACTCACTGCTGCCAGCAGCTGTTGATAGAAACGCATGTCTTACACCCTTCTTTGATGAATATGAGGAAACCTGGCGAGGCACCGGGCATGGCTGGTGACCATCCCCGGTCACCGGCAGCACCCTGGGCCTCGACCGGCCTTTGCATTATTTGGGAATGCGCACGATCGCCGCGTCGACGCCGTTATCGGACAGCTTGCTGCGGGTGCGATTCATTGCCTCGGCCTGGGTGAAGGGGCCGATACGCACCCGATACAGCACGCCCGTGTCGGCGGTACGCTCGGTGACCTTGGCCTCGAAACCCAGCAGCGCCAGGCGCGCCCGTGCGCTCTCGGCGTCAGCCTGTTCGCGGAAGGCGCCGGTCTGCAGGAAATAGGTCCACTTGTCGTCGGCGTTGTCGCCCTTGGCCGTGGCCGGCGCGGCCGGCTTGGCATCGGTGCTGCGCGCATCGGGCTTGGCGGCCGGCGGTGGCGCCGCCGGTGCTGCCGGGGCCACCGGCGGCACCGGTTGCGCCGCTGCGGTATTGGGCGGCACCGGAGCGGCCGACTGCTGCTGCTCGCGGGCGGCATCGCGCGCGATGTCGCGATTGCCGTACAGCGGACGATTGGGGTCGGCCGACTGCGCCGGCGTCGGTTCGCTGCGATCGGGACGGGTTACCTTGTTGACGAAGGGAATCGGCGACTTGGTGATCATCAACGCCACGCCGACGGCAATGCCCAGGCCGACGATCAGGCCCAGGATCAGGCCCAGCAGGGTGCCACCAGCCTGTTTGCGATGTTTCAGGTTCAACTGTTTCACGGTTCTCTTGGTTAGCAGCTCGGGTTGCTTACGTTATCGGTTACATGCGGGCCGGGGCGGATACGCCCAGCAATGCCAGGCCGTTGCGCAGCACCTGGCGGGTGGCGGCCATCAGGGCCAGGCGCGCGAGCCTGGTTGGGACATCGTCGACCAGCACGCGTTCCGCATTGTAGTAGCTATGCAGTTCGCCTGCCAGATCGCGCAGATAGAATGCCACCTGGTGCGGCCCCAGCTCTTGCAGCGCGTGCGCCAGCATCTCGGGATACTCGGCCAGCTTGGCCAGTAGCGCCGCCTCGCGCGGCGAGGTCAGCGGCGACAGGTCTGACACCGACGCCAGCGTGGCTTCATCGCCGCCCCACTGGGCCAGCACCGAACAGATGCGGGCGTGCGCGTATTGCACGTAGTAGACCGGGTTTTCGTCGGACTGCGCCAGGGCCAGGTCGACGTCGAACACGAATTCGGTATCGGCCTTGCGCGAGATCAGGAAGAAGCGCACCGCATCGCGCCCACGGGTCAGGTCGCGGATGCCGGCGGCGGCCTGGTCCTCGGCGCCGGTCGACCACTCGATCAGGTCGCGCAGCGTCACGTAGGATCCGGCACGCTTGGAGATCTTGACCTCTTCGCCATTGCGCATGACGGTCACCATCTTGTGCAGCACGTAGTCGGGATACCCCTGGGGAATGCCGACACCGGCCGCCTGCAAGCCGGCGCGCACGCGGGCGATGGTGCCATGGTGGTCGCTGCCCTGGATGTTGATGACCTTGCCGTAGCCACGCTGCCACTTGTTGATGTGATAGGCGACGTCGGGCACGAAATAGGTATAGGTGCCGTCGGTCTTCTTCATGACGCGATCCTTGTCGTCGCCATAGTCGGTGGTACGCAGCCACAACGCGCCATCGAGTTCGTAGGTCTTGCCGGCGGCGACCAGGGCCTCGACTGCCGCGGCCACCTTGCCCTCGCGGTACAGCGACGACTCGAGATAATAGTTGTCGAACTTCACGCCGAAGGCTTGCAGGTCGAGGTCCTGTTCGTGACGCAGGTAGGTGACGGCAAAGCGCCGGATCGATTCGACGTCCTCGACGTCGCCGCTGGCGGTGGTCGGCTCGCCATCGCTGGCCGAGACGGTCTTGCCGTCGATGAAATCACGCGCGATGTCGCCGATGTAGTCGCCGTTATAGGCGGACTCGGGCCATTGGCTGTCGCCCGGCTTCAAGCCGCGTGCACGCGCCTGCACCGACGTGGCCAGGGTTGCGATCTGCACACCGGCGTCGTTGTAGTAGAACTCGCGCAATACCTCGTAGCCCTGCGATTGCAGCAGCGACGACATGGCGTCGCCCAGCGCGCCCTGGCGGCCGTGGCCCACGTGCAGTGGCCCGGTCGGGTTGGCCGAGACGAACTCGACCAGCACCTTCTTCCCGGCGCCGGCGTCGCTGCGCCCGAAATCGCCGCCTTGCGCGTGAATTGCCTTGACCACTGCCTGCTTGGCGGCAGCCGCCACGCGCAGGTTGATGAAGCCGGGACCGGCGATCTCGACCGCTTCGACCAGCCCCGCGCGGGCCGGATCGGCCAGCACCGCGGCCACGATCGCCTGGGCCAGCTCGCGGGGGTTCTTCTTGAGCGGCTTGGCCAGTTGCATGGCGATGTTGCAGGCGATGTCGCCGTGCGTGACGTCGCGCGGGCGCTCCAGGGTGATGGTCGGTTGCAGATCGGTGCCGGCGATCAATGGCTTGAGCGCGGACGAGAACAGGTCGGCAATTTGTTGTTTCTGTTGAGCGAGCATGGGAATGACTGGTAAGGCGGAAGCACTGCGGCGCATCGCTTGGGGTAGCGCCGGAACGAATCGCTTCGAATTGGTTGAGCAGCCGCGATTATACCGGCTAGCGGCTCCGCTTTGCGCGTGCCGGCACCCTCAATGCATGCCGTCGGCATAGTTGCGCAAAAGACAACGATCGGCGCCGGCTCAGATATCGACCGGGTCAACCTCCAGCGACCAGCGCACCCGGCTCTTGTGCTGCCGCAGCAACGCCAGCCATTCGCGCAGGAAGGCCTGCAACGCCGGACGCGACGCACACTCGACCAGCAATTGCGCGCGTTCGACATTGGCCACCCGCATCATGGTCATCGGGATCGGCTCGTTGACGGTCACCCCGGGCCAGTCCAGCAGGGCTGCGGCATCGCCCAGGAAACCCAGCGCCAGGTCGAGTTCGCGCGCCTCGGCCCGCAGCAGCGCCTGGTACATGAACGGCGGGAAAAACGCCTGGCGGCGCTCGTCCAGCAAGTCGCCGGCAAAGCCATCGTAATCGTGGCGCATCACGGCCTGGTACAGCGGATGATGGGGATAGCGGGTCTGGATCAGCACTTCGCCGGCACTGCCGTCGGCCGACAGTCCGGCGCGCCCGGCACGCCCGGCCACCTGCATCAGTTGCGCAAACAGCCGCTCGCTGGCGCGATAGTCGTGCGAGAACAAGGCGGTGTCGGGATTGAGCACGCCCACCAGCGTCAGCTTCTTGAAGTCGTGCCCCTTGGCCACCATCTGGGTGCCCACCAGGATATCGACCTCGCCCCGGTGGACGCTGTCGAACGCCGTCTGGGCCGAACCCTTCAGGCGGGTGGAATCGGCATCGATGCGCAGCACCCGTGCCTCGGGGAAGATCAGCTGCAACCCCTCCTCGACGCGCTGGGTGCCGCGTCCCAGCGGTTGCAGGTCGACGTTGCCGCAGGTCGGGCAGGACTTGGGGATGTGCAGCTCCAGGCTGCAATGGTGACAGCGCAGGCGGCGCTCGGGCCGGTGCACCACCATGAACGCATCGCAGCGCATGCAGTTGCTGATCCAGCCGCAGGCGTCGCACGACAACACCGGCGCATACCCGCGCCGGTTGAGAAACAGCAGAGATTGCTCGCCATTGGCCAGCCGCTTGCGCAGGGCACCGATCAAGGTCGAGGTCAAGCCGTCGGTGGGCTTGTCGCGTTCCATGTCGATCACGCCCACCTTGGGCAGCACCGCCTCCTGTACGGCACGCTGGCGCAACTCGAGGCGCCGGTAGCGACCGGCCTGCGCATGGTGCCAGGTTTCCAGCGACGGGGTGGCCGACCCCAGTACCACCGGGATGCCCAGTTGATGCGCGCGCCAGATCGCCAGGTCGCGCGCCGAGTAACGCAGGCCTTCCTGCTGCTTGTAGGATGGATCATGCTCCTCGTCGATGACGATCATGCGCAGCGCCGGCAGCGAGGCCAGGATCGCCAGCCGGGTGCCGAGCACGATGTGCGCCTGTCCCAGGTGCGCCGCCAGCCAATTGCGGGCCCGCTCGCCTTCGGCCAGGCCGCTGTGCAGCGCTACCACGTTGAGATGCGGAAAGCGCTTGCGGATATTGCCCTCGAGCTGGGGCGTGAGATTGATTTCGGGCACCAATATCAGGATCTGCGCCGGCACCGCGCCGCCATAGGCATCGGCAGTTGCAACGGCATCCGCGGCGCGACGCAACAAGGCCGCCGCGGCCTGCAGGTAGACCTCGGTCTTGCCGCTGCCGGTCACGCCGTACAGCAGCAACGGCGCGAAACCCTGCGCCTGTGAAATGGTGTCGACCGCTTCTTGCTGGGCGGTGTTGAGGGGCGGCGCCGCGCCGAAGCGGAACGGATCGGCCGGGCTTTCGACCGCTTGCTGCGGTGGTGCGGCATGGCGTGCCTTGGCGCGGCGTTTCGGCGGCGCCGACGGCAGGTGTCCCAGCGCCTTGAGCGCCTTGTCCAACGCCACCGTGGTCAGGGCACGCAGGTTCTTGGGCAGGGACGGCAACATCACCTCGCCCAGCGGGCGCTGGTAATAGTCGGCCGCAAAACCGCACAGCGCCAACCACTGCGCCGATACCGGCGGTAGTTGCCCGCGCAACGCGACCACATCCTTGACCTTGTCGGTGGCCAGCTCTGTCTGCGCCGCCACCGCGGTCACCACGCCTACCGCTTCACGGCGCCCGAAGGGCACCACCACCAGTTGCCCGACCTGCGGCACGACCTCGCCAGGCAACATCGGCCAACGATAATCGAACACGGTATGCAAGGGGGTGTCTAGAGCGACCTTGAGGATGCACTGTTCCACGGACTTAATGTAATTCCTGAGAAACCAGCCTAAGCCTTGGTTTCATTGAAGTTTTTCATACTATCCACACAGCCTGTGGATAACTTTGTGGGCAAGTCCCACTTGACAACCGTCCAGCCAGTCCCGTCGCGGCTCTCGGCGCCCTGCCCATTTCCAGCGCAAAAATATTCATCAACAAAATCAATGACTTGCAAAAGCCATCCGGGTCCGCGAAATAATCTTGAAATATTTTTTTTCGCTTAAACCGCGCCTGGCAAATGTGCATAAGTACAAACCTCGAAGAGCGAAACAGGCGTTTGTCAAGCAGGTTGCCCACACAGCTTTGCAAATTTTCCGACAACGGATCGCCCGGCGTCGTCCTACAAACTTAAAGTGAAACTTGAGAAGATGCGTTAAATGCCGGTTTACTAAGCGCTTTTACGTTTATTCACAATTACTGTGGATAACTATGTTGAGAAGTGCCTATTGACAGCCCCGCAAGCCACGGCCCAGCGCCCTCTACGGCGTTTTGCCCAAAAGGATGGCAAAAATAATATCCAATAGAATCAATGACTTGAAAAAAACGGCAGGCAAACCAAAGCGCATGAGGATATAAAATTTGCAGTGGCCGATGCCGGGGGGCGGTTGTGCATAAGTCGGACTGCCGCGCCTACCCGCGCAACGACCGGCTGATATCGTGTACCGCCGCCGACAAGGTCGACACCGCCTCGGGCGGCGTGAATTGCGAAATGCCATGCCCCAGGTTGAACACATGTCCGCTGCCGGCGGCCGGCGTACCGAAGGATTCGAGCAACTTGCGTACTTCGGCACGGATGGCCGCATCACCGGCAAACAGCACGTTGGGGTCGAGATTGCCTTGCAGCGCTACCCTGTCACCCACGCGACGGCGGGCGTCGCCCAGGTTCACGGTCCAGTCCAGTCCCACCGCATCGGGGCCGATGTCGGCGATCTGCTCCAGCCACAAGCCGCCACCCTTGGTAAAGACGATGGCCGGGATCCGCACGCCATCGTGTTCGCGCTTGAGCTGGCGCAGTACGTCGGCCATGTAGGCCAGCGAGAACTGCTGGTAGACGCCATCGGCCAAGGCGCCTCCCCAGGTATCGAAGATCATCACGGCCTGTGCGCCGGCGTCGATCTGCGCGTTGAGGTAGGCGGCCACGGCGGTGGCGTTGGTCTTGAGGATGTGGTGCATCAGGTCGGGCCGCTGGTACAGCATGCTCTTGACCAGCCGGAAGTCGTCCGAACCGCCGCCTTCGACCATGTAGCAGGCCAGCGTCCAGGGGCTGCCCGAAAAACCGATCAGCGGTACGCGGCCGTCGAGCTCGCGCCGGATCTGGGTCACGGCCTTGAACACGTAGTCGAGCCGCTCCAGGTCCGGCACCTGCAAGGCCTTCACGGCCGCCTCGTCGCGCAGCGGGTGCCTGAACTTGGGACCTTCGCCTTCGACGAAGAACAAGTCCAGGCCCATCGCGTCGGGCACGGTGAGGATGTCGGAAAACAGGATCGCGGCGTCCAGCCGATAACGCTCCAGCGGTTGCAGCGTGACTTCGGTGGCGTAATCGGGATTGGTGGCCAGCCCCATGAACGAGCCGGCACGCGCGCGCGTGGCCCGGTATTCGGGCAGGTAGCGCCCCGCCTGGCGCATCAGCCAGAGCGGGGTGTAATCGGTGGGTTGGCGCAGTAGCGCGCGCAAAAAGGTATCGTTCTTGAGGGGGGCGAATCGGGACATGTGGCGGGCCTATCGACGGCAATTCGCCATTATCTCATTCAATTGCGATCTGTCCCGGTGTTGTCACACCCGCGGCGCGTCCAACGGCGCCGGATTTGATCCAGATCGCCCCCACCCGGATCAGATGCCGCCCATGCACAGGTACTTGATCACCATGTAGTCGTCCAGGCCGTAGTGCGAGCCTTCGCGACCCAGCCCGGATTGCTTGACCCCGCCAAAGGGGGCGACTTCGTTGGAGATGAGCCCGGTATTGATGCCTACCATGCCGCTCTCGAGGCCATCGGCGATGCGCCAGATGCGCCCGATGTCGCGCGAGTAGAAGTAACTGGCCAGGCCGAATTCGGAATCATTGGCCAGCTGCAAGGCTTCGTCATCGGTCTTGAAGCGAAACAGCGGCGCCACCGGGCCAAAGGTCTCTTCGCGCGCCACCTGCATGGCCGGGGTCATCTCGGTCAACACCGTCGGCTCGAAGAAGGTACCACCCAGCGCATGCCGTTTGCCACCCAGCAATACACGTGCGCCCTTCCCGGTGGCGTCGGCGATATGCTGCTCGACCTTGTCGACCGCATCGCCGTTGATCAACGGACCCAATGTGACGCCCGACTCCAGCCCGTCGCCGACCTTGAGCTTGCCCACGGCCGTCACCAGCTTGGCCGCGAACGCGTCGTAGACGCCGTCTTGTACATAGATGCGGTTGGCGCAGACGCAGGTCTGGCCGGTGTTGCGAAACTTGGACGCGATGGCGCCTTCCACGGCGGCGTCCAGGTCGGCATCGTCGAACACGATGAAGGGCGCGTTGCCGCCCAGTTCCAGCGACAGCTTCTTGATGGTGGGCGCCGATTGCGCCATGAGCTTGCGGCCGGTCTCGGTAGAGCCGGTAAACGACAGCTTGCGTACCAGTGGATTGGCCGTCATCTCGCCGCCGATCTCAGAGGATGACCCGGTCACCACGCTCAATACACCGGGCGGCACGCCGGCGCGCTCGGCCAGCACCGCCAGCGCCAATGCCGAAAAAGGCGTGGCACCGGCCGGCTTGAGCACCATCGGACAGCCCGCGGCCAACGCCGGCCCCGTCTTGCGGGTGATCATCGCGGCCGGGAAATTCCACGGCGTGATCGCCGCGCAGACCCCGATGGGTTCCTTGGTGACGACGATGCGGCTGCCCTTCAACGGCGCCGGGATGACATCACCATAGGCGCGCTTGGCCTCTTCGCCAAACCACTCGATGAAGGAGGCGGCATAGCCGACCTCGCCCTTGGCCTCGGCCAGCGGCTTGCCTTGCTCGAGCGTCATGATCAATGCCAGGTCGTCGCTATTGGCCAGCATCAATTCGCTCCACTTGCGCAAGATACGGCCGCGCTCGGCAGCGGTGTGTGCACGCCATTGCGGCCAGGCGCGGTTGGCGGCCTCGATCGCCCGGCGGGTCTCGGCCACGCCCATCCTGGGCACTTTACCAATGACTTCGCCGTTGGCGGGATTGTGCACGGCAGTGGTCTGGCCATCGTCGGCATCGACCCACTTGCCGTCGAGGTAGGCTTGCTGGCGCAGCAGTGCAGGGTCCTTGAGCTTGATCATGCGGTTCTCCTTGAAGGTTCGTCTCAAGCAATTAGAGGCGGGCCGGGCACGGAGTTCAGAATCGGCGCGATGTCCTACAGGGGCACCCGCACCTGCTATGATCATGGCGCAAAAAACAGATGGCATCGCCAACAAAACCCATGGAGACAACATGATCAAGCTCATCCACGCCGTGCTGCTGGCCGGCCTCGCCCTTACCTCGTTGCTGTTTCAACCTGCGCTGGCCGCCGACGCCGACGCTGTTGCCTCCAGGCTGGACCGGGTGCTCGGCTCGGGCAAGCTGCGGATCTGCATGACCGGCGACTACAAGCCTTTCACCTTCTATCGTCCCGACCAGCAATTCGAGGGCATCGACGTCGAACTGGCACAGTCGCTGGCCAAATCGCTGGGCGTTGAGGCGCAATTCGTCAAGACCACCTGGAGCACGCTGATGAATGACTTCGTCGCACAATGCGACGTTGCCATGGGCGGGGTATCGATCACGCTGGAGCGGCAGAAGAAGGCGGCCTTCTCGGCGCCGCACATGGTCGACGGCAAGTCGCCCATCGTGCGTTGCGCCGACCGTCAGAAATTCAACAGCTTCGACGCCATCGACCAGCCGGGCACGCGCGCCATCGTCAATCCCGGCGGTACCAACGAGCGCTTCGCGCGCGCCAACTACAAGCGCGCCACGCTGCTGCTGCATCCCGACAATGTCACCATCTTCCAGCAGATCGTCGATGGCCGCGCCGACGTGATGGTGACCGACGCCAGCGAGACGCTGTGGCAAGCCAAGCTGCATCCCGAACTGTGCCCGGTCACCCCCGAGCACCCGCTGCAATTTGCCGAGAAGGCCTTCATGCTGCCGCGTGGCGATGTGGCCTTCAAGGAGTACGTCGATGCCTGGTTGCACCTGGCCAAGGAGACCGGCGAGTACCAGCGGATATTCGACAAGTGGCTGAAATAGGCCGCAGCGACGTCAGTCGAACTTGAGTTTCTTCAGTTCCGGCTTGGGATCGGGAAACTTCAACTTCAGGCCCTGCAGCGTCTCCAGCACCACATTGGCCACCACCAGGTTGCGATGGGTCTTGGAGTCTGCCGGCACCTGGATCCAGGGTGCGTGGTCGGTGCTGGTGGCACGCAGCGCATTCTGGTAGGCGCGCTGGTAATCGTCCCAGAATTTGCGCTCCTCGATGTCGCCCATCTCGAATTTCCAGTGCTTGCCGGGGTCGTCGATGCGTGCCTGCAAGCGACTCTTCTGCTCGGCCTTGGAGATGTGCAGGAAGAACTTCAGGATCACGGTACCGGTTTGGCTCAACATGCGCTCGAAGTCGTTGATCTGGGCGTAGCGCTGCTTGCATTGGCGTTCGTCGATCCAGCCATGCACCCTGGTGATCAGCACGTCCTCGTAGTGGCTGCGGTTGAATACCGCGATCTCGCCGGCCACCGGTACCTGCTGGTGGATCCGCCACAGGTAGTCGTGCTGCAGCTCGATCGCACTGGGCGCCTTGAAGTTGGCAATGCGGATACCCTGTGGATTGACGCCGGCGAACACATCGTTGACGGTGCCATCCTTGCCGCTGGTATCCATGCCCTGCAGGATCACCAGCACCTTGTGCGTGCGGCTGGCGTACAGCATCTGCTGCTGCAGGCCGATGGCCTCGGCCAGGCGGCCCACCTCGGCCCGGTCGGCCTGCTTGTCGCCGCTGGACAGGGGTTGGGCGCCCGCCTGCGAATCCTTGATCGATGTCTTCGAATCGACGGTAAAGCCAGGAGCAATCTTCTTTGCCATGAGGTCCCTTTATGCTTGTGATGGAAGGTCGACTACAGGACGCCCAGGTGGTTGCCGACACGGTGCTCGATCTTGATGCACTTGT
This sequence comes from Herbaspirillum sp. YR522, assembly GCF_000282575.1. Classification (GTDB taxonomy): domain Bacteria; phylum Pseudomonadota; class Gammaproteobacteria; order Burkholderiales; family Burkholderiaceae_D; genus Herbaspirillum. The sequence continues at coordinate 53,705 of NZ_AKJA01000013.1, forward strand.
CCATGATGACCGTCAGGCCGGCGGCGCGGGCGCGGGCGGCCGCCGCTTCATGCACGATGTCGAGTTGCATCCAGACGCAATCGGCGCCGATGGCGATGGCCTCGTCGACCACCGGCGGGATGTCGGCCGACTTGCGGAAGCAGTCGACGATCGAGATACGCTGGCCTTGTGCCTGCAGCGCGGTGGCGGCCTCCGGCAGGCTGGCGTAACAGGTCTCGCCGAGTATGGTCTGGCCTGCATACATGGGATTGACGGCGACGATACGATAGCCCGCTTGCTGCATATAGGCGGCAACATCGAAGCTGGCGCGCTCGGGGCGGTTGGACAGGCCGACCACGGCGATCATCGGCTTGGCCGTCGAGGATGAGGAAAGCGTTGCTGCCATCTGTGCTCCTGGGTTGCGGTAGGTCCCACGACTTTACCCCAATCCCGCCGATGCGACAGGGCCCGCTCGATTCGGGCACCCATGAAAAAAGGCAGCCGAAGCTGCCTTTCGAAGATGATGCCCACCGCTGCAAAGAACGGCAGCGCCGATGAATCAGCGCTTTTGACGCAACTTCTGGATCGCCGCCAACTGCGCCACCGCCGCGGCCAGTTCGGCCTGGGCTGCTGCATAGTCGATCTTGGAATCGCGATTGGCCAGTGCTTCCTCAGCCAGTTTCTTGGCTTCGGCTGCCTTGGCTTCGTCCAGGTCGGCGCCGCGGATCGCGGTGTCGGCCAGCACGGTCACGGAATCCGGCTGCACTTCCAGCAAGCCGCCAGCGACGAACACGAACTCGTCGGCTGCCTGGCCCGGCACCTTGATACGAACGGCGCCCGGCTTGATGCGCGTGATCAGCGGCGTGTGACGGGGATAGATCCCCAGCTCGCCCGCTTCACCCGGCAACGCGACGAACTCGGCTTCGCCGGAGAAGATTTCTTCTTCGGCCGAGACCACGTCAACGTGAATTGTATGTGCCATGTCGTTTCCTATCCGGTTGACCATCCCCGCTTGCGCGGGAATGGCGCCCAGGATCAACCAATCCGATTAGTTGATCTTCTTGGCTTTTTCGATTGCTTCGTCGATCGTGCCGACCATGTAGAACGCTTGTTCCGGCAGGTGATCGAGTTCGCCGCTGGCGATCATCTTGAAGCCCTTGATCGTGTCCTTGAGCGAAACGTATTTGCCGGGCGAACCGGTAAACACTTCAGCAACGTGGAATGGTTGCGACAGGAAACGCTGCATCTTACGTGCACGCGCCACCAGCAGCTTGTCTTCCGGAGCCAGTTCGTCCATGCCCAGAATGGCGATGATGTCGCGCAGTTCCTTGTAGCGCTGCAGGGTACCCTGGACCGCACGTGCGGTCTCGTAGTGTTCCTGGCCGACCACTTGCGGGTCCAGCTGGCGCGAAGTCGAATCGAGTGGATCGACCGCAGGGTAGATACCCAGCGAAGCGATGTCACGCGACAGAACGACGGTCGAGTCCAAGTGGGCAAAGGTGGTGGCAGGCGACGGGTCGGTCAAGTCATCGGCTGGCACGTAGACGGCCTGGATCGAGGTGATCGAACCGGTCTTGGTCGATGTGATGCGCTCTTGCAGACGGCCCATTTCTTCAGCCAGGGTAGGCTGGTAGCCCACGGCCGAAGGCATACGACCCAGCAGTGCCGACACTTCGGTACCGGCCAGCGTGTAGCGATAGATGTTATCGACGAAGAACAGCACGTCCTTGCCTTCATCGCGGAAACCTTCGGCGATGGTCAGGCCGGTCAGCGCCACGCGCAGACGGTTGCCCGGAGGTTCGTTCATCTGACCGTAAACCATGGCCACCTTGGAGTTGGCCGGGTTTTCCAGGTCCACCACCTTGGCTTCTGCCATTTCGTGGTAGAAGTCGTTACCTTCACGGGTACGCTCACCAACACCGGCGAACACGGACAGACCGCTGTGCGCCTTGGCGATGTTGTTGATCAGTTCCATCATGTTCACGGTCTTGCCCACGCCGGCGCCGCCGAACAGGCCCACCTTACCGCCCTTGGCAAACGGGCACACCAGGTCGATCACCTTGATGCCGGTTTCCAGCAGTTCCTGCGATGGCGACAATTCGTCGTACGCAGGAGCCTTGCGGTGGATCTGGGCGGTTTGCGCGTGGCTCACCGGACCGCATTCGTCGATCGGATTGCCCAGCACGTCCATGATGCGGCCCAGGGTCGCGGTGCCGACCGGCACGGTGATTCCCTTGCCGGTGTTCGTGATGGTCAGGCCGCGGCGCAGGCCGTCAGACGAACCCAGGGCAATGGTACGAACCACGCCGTCGCCCAGCTGTTGCTGGACTTCCAGGGTCAGGTCAGAACCTTCCAATTTCAAGGCATCGTAAATCTTGGGCATCGCATTGCGCGGGAACTCCACGTCCACCACAGCGCCGATACACTGAACGATTTTGCCATCAGCCATTTTCGTTCCTTCAATAGGTAAAATTTAAATTCTGATTCGCGTGCGTGACGTCAGACCGCAGCCGCACCGGCGACGATTTCCGACAGCTCTTTGGTGATCGCTGCCTGGCGGGTCTTGTTATAGACCAGCTTGAGCTCTCCGATCACGCTGCCGGCATTGTCGCTCGCAGCCTTCATCGCCACCATCCGCGCCGATTGCTCGGACGCCATGTTTTCGGCGACAGCCTGGTAGATCAGTGCTTCGACGTAACGCACCAGCAACTCGTCGACCACGCTTTGCACATCGGGCTCGTAGATGTAGTCCCAGGAATGCGAACCTTCATCAGCCTTGAGCTTGTCGCTGGTCAGCGGCAGCAGCTGTTGCAGGGTGGCTTCCTGGCGCATCGTGTTGATGAACTTGGTGTACACCAGGTACACCGCGTCCAGCTTGCCTTCCTGGTAGGCGTCGAGCAGCACCTTGACGGGGCCGATCAGCTTTTCCAGATGAGGCGTATCGCCCAGTTGCGTCACGTTGGCGGCCACACGGGCGCCAATACGATTCAGAAAACCCAGACCCTTGTTGCCGATGGCAACGGTCTCGATTGCAAGGCCCTTGCCTTCCAGTTCACGAATCTTCGAGGTCAGCAGGCGCAGCGAGTTGGTGTTCATGCCGCCGCACAGACCCTTGTCGGTCGTGACGACGATGAAACCAACGCGCTTGGCGGTATCCTGCTTGACCATGAACGGATGCGTGTATTCCGGATTGGCCTGCGACAGGTTGGCCGCGATATTGCGGATCTTGTCGCTGTATGGGCGGGCAGCATGCATCCGGTCCTGCGCCTTGCGCATTTTGGATGCCGCGACCATTTCCATCGCCTTGGTGATCTTCTTCGTATTTTCTACGCTCTTGATCTTGCCACGTATCTCTTTACCTGTAGCCATGAGTAAGACTCCTTATAGCCTGGGCAAGATCAGTACGCGCCGGATTTCTTGAAGTCAGCGATGGCAGCAGCCAATGCAGCTTCAGCGTCCTTGTCCAGTTGCTTGGTATCTTCGATCTTCTTCAACAGGTCGGCGTGGCTGGTCTTGACGAAGTTGAGCAGACCGGCTTCGAAGGCCAGGATCTTCTTGACTTCGACGTCGTCCATGAAACCCTTGTTGACCGCGAACAGCGACACGGCCATCAACGAGATCGATTGCGGCGAATACTGGGCTTGCTTGAGCAGTTCGGTCACACGGGCGCCGCGGTCCAGCTGCTTGCGGGTCGCTTCGTCGAGGTCGGAAGCGAACTGCGCGAACGCAGCCAGTTCACGGTACTGCGCCAAGTCGGTACGAATACCGCCGGACAGGCCCTTGATGACCTTGGTCTGGGCAGCACCACCTACGCGCGACACCGAGATACCGGCGTTGATCGCAGGACGCACACCGGCGTTGAACAACGAGGTTTCCAGGAAGATCTGGCCGTCGGTGATCGAGATCACGTTGGTCGGAACGAAGGCCGACACGTCACCCGCCTGGGTTTCGATGATCGGCAGTGCAGTCAGCGAACCGGTCTGGCCCTTGACTTCGCCGTTGGTGAACTTCTCGACGTAGTCGGCGTTCACGCGGGCAGCACGTTCCAGCAGACGGCTGTGCAGGTAGAACACGTCGCCCGGGTAGGCTTCGCGGCCTGGTGGACGGCGCAGCAGAAGCGACACCTGGCGGTAGGCCACGGCTTGCTTGGACAGGTCGTCATAGACGATCAGGGCGTCTTGGCCACGATCGCGGAAGTATTCGCCCATGGCGCAACCCGAGTAGGCCGACACGTATTGCATCGCTGCCGATTCGGAGGCGGTCGCGGCCACCACGATGGTGTATTCCATCGCGCCGTGCGCTTCCAGTGCGCGCACCACGTTCTTGATCGACGAAGCCTTCTGGCCGATCGCAACGTAGATGCAGGTCATGTTCTGACCCTTCTGGTTGATGATGGCGTCGATGGCCACGGCGCTCTTGCCGGTCTGGCGGTCACCGATGATCAGCTCACGCTGACCACGGCCGACTGGCACCATCGAGTCGATCGACTTCAGGCCGGTCTGCATCGGTTGCGACACCGATTGACGAGCGATAACGCCCGGAGCGATCTTTTCGATCGGCGCAGTCAGCTTGGTGTTGATCGGACCCTTGCCGTCGATCGGCTGGCCCAGTGCATTGACCACGCGGCCGCACAGTTCCGGACCGATCGGCACTTCCAGGATGCGGCCGGTGCACTTGACCACGTCGCCTTCGGAAATGTGTTCGTACTCGCCCAGGATAACGGCGCCGACCGAGTCACGCTCCAGGTTCAGCGCCAGGCCGAAGGTGTTACCCGGGAATTCCAGCATCTCACCTTGCATCACGTCGGACAGACCATGGATACGGCAGATACCATCGGACACGGAAATCACCGTGCCTTGATTGCGAATCTCAGCGGTATCGCCAAGGCCTTGGATCCGGCTCTTGATCAGCTCGCTGATTTCAGATGCGTTGAGTTGCATACAAACTCCTAAAAATTTTTATTCGCTTACGCCAGGCTCAGGCTTTTCACGCAGCCAGAGCAGCATGCAGCTGCTGCAATTTCGCGCGTACGGAGGTATCGAACACTTCGTCGCCGACCACGACCCGCACGCCACCGATGAGGCTGTTGTCGACCGTCACCTGGGCAATCAGCTTGCGGCCGAATTTCTTTTCCAGGTTGGCGACCAAGTCCTTGACCTGCGCATCCGTCATCTCGAAGGCACTGACGATGTAGGCATCGGCCGAACCTTCCTGGGCGTTCTTGAGCTCATGGAACTGCTCGGCGATCTCGGGCAACAGGGTCAGGCGGCCGTTTTCGATCAGTGTCTTGACGAAGTTCTGGGCTTCGACCGACAACGGGGTCTTGACGGCGGCGGCAAACACTTCTGCCAGCTTGTCGTGCGAAACGGAAGGATTGTGCGCCACGGCCTTGAGCTCGGAATGCGCTGCTACCTGGGCCATCTCGGAGACGAGATCGGACCAGGCTGCCAGGCTGCCGGCCTTGGCCACACGGAACAGGGCTTCGGCGTAAGGGCGAGCGATCGTTGCAAGTTCGGCCATATTACAGCTCTGTCTTCAGTTGGTTCAGCAAGTCGGCGTGGGCCGATGCATTGACTTCGCGCTTGAGGATCTGCTCGGCGCCCTTGACGGCCAGCGTCGCGACTTCACCACGCAGTTCTTCACGCGCCTTGTTGACTTGCTGCTCGGCATCGGCACGAGCGTTGGCAACGATACGGGCAGCTTCTTCAGCAGCCGTCTTCTTCGCCTCTTCGATGATCAGCTGGGCGCGCTTCTCGGCATCGCCGATACGCTTCTGGCCTTCATCGCGCGCCGAAGCCAGCTCGGTCTGGACACGCTTTTCAGCAGCAGCCAGATCAGCCTTGCCGCGGTCGGCGGCAGCCAGGCCATCCGCGATCTTCTTGGCGCGCTCGTCGAGCGCCTTGATCAACGGCGGCCACACGAATTTCATCGTGAAGCCGGCGAGGATGAAGAAGACCACGAACTGAGCAATCAATGTTGCATTTAAGTTCACGGTAATTTCCTTCTCAGAATAACGAGTGCCGGAACCAATCGTCCGGCAAGATGAGAATCGGCTGTGAAGCGCGAATTACTTGGCGATGAACGGATTTGCGAATGCGAACAGCATGGCGATACCAACACCGATCAGGAACGCAGCGTCGATCAGGCCTGCCAGCAGGAACATCTTGGTTTGCAGGGTGTTCATCAGTTCTGGCTGACGTGCGGATGCTTCGAGGTACTTACCGCCCATGATCGCGATACCGATACAAGCGCCGATAGCACCCAGGCCAATGATCAAACCGCAAGCCAAAGCAACGAAAGAGACATCAGTCATGACAATTCCTTAGAAAAGTTAAGTAAATACAAAATCAAAAAACAAACTGAAAAACAGGTACTGCAAGCCTTGTTAGTGCGCTTCGTGCGCCTGGCCCAGGTACACCAGTGTCAACATCATGAAAATGAATGCTTGGAGCAACACGATCAGGATGTGGAAAATTGCCCAGATAGAACCAGCGACGACGTGACCGATGAAGCCGAATGCAGTCGCGGTCGATCCCAGCAATGCGATCAGCAGGAACAACAGTTCGCCTGCATACATGTTGCCGAACAGTCGCATGCCCAGGGACACGGTCTTGGCGGCGAATTCGATGATGTTCAACAGCAGGTTGAACGGTGCCAACCAGATACCGAAGGGCGCAGCGAACAATTCGTGGATGAAGCCACCGGCGCCCTTGATCTTGACGCTGTAGTACAGCATCAGCGCCAGCACGCCCAGGGCGATGCCCAGGGTGCCGTTGAGGTCGGCGGTAGGCACGATGCGGTGATGCATTTCACCCATGCCGAAGAGCCGGAAGATACCGGAAGCCAGGTCGACCGGCAGGAAGTCGAGCGAATTCATCAGCGCGACCCAGACGAACACGGTCAGCGCCACCGGTGCGATGAAGGTGCGGTTGCCGTGCACGATGGCCTTCGACTGGTCTTCGACCATCTCCACCACCATCTCGACGAACGCCTGGAAACGACCCGGCACGCCCGAGGTCGCGCGACGCGCGGCCAGGTACATGAACAGGCAGCCGATCACACCGGCGAAGATCGACCAGAAGATGGTATCGACGTTCAGGATCGAGAAATCGACGATCTTGGCTTGATGACTGGTGGAAAAATGTCCGAGGTGGTGGACGATATATTCGGAGGCTGTTGGCGCGTGCTCAGCGGCTTCTACGGTCATGGTCGATGTCTAAACAGTAAAATGAAATAACTCTTAAGCACCACGATGAAGCTCAGCAGAAACGCGAGCCAGTTGACACCGTGGTACAACCAAACGATCGCGCCCATGAGTGCGAAAGTCGTAGCAATCTTGATAAATTCCCCGAAGAAAAAGGCCATCGGGTCGGTACCGCCGGGCTTACGTGCGCTGACGAAGAGTCGCAAGGCAAACAAGGCGTTGGGAACCACGCAGCAGATTCCGCCCAGCAGGGCAGACCACAGCGCCGGAAGTCCGCCCAGCATGCTTGCCACCAATGCAACGACGACCGTGGTTACGAGCTGCAAAAGGATGATGCGCAGCATATATATCCAATATCGTGCATGCGCCGCACTCATTACGAGCAGACGGCAGCTTAAAAGCCCGGCGATTATAAAGGTTGGTTTTCCTGTTAGTCAAACCTTTTACTGCCAGATACCGGCGTTATCTCAGCCATTTATCAGCGAGATGTGGCAAATAGTCTGCGACTTGGTTTTTGCGCATTGCAGCAAATCGGGCGCGACCATGGTTGCCGATGAGAACGTTGCCACCGAGACGGCCTTGCCGTCGTTGCGCTGCGGTCTTTTTTTCTTATCTCTGGATCGGCACTGGTGACGGGCCGCCTGCGACAAACGAGGAAAATGAAAGCGGCAGCGGCAAATGTAATCAAAAGTTGCCCGCCGCGCCAGAAGAAAAGCGTGAAAATTCAATGATTTATGGCTACCGGCCATTGCGCTCGCAATCCCCGGACGGATGTGCGGCAGCGATGCCGGTCTATGGCAAGTCATCAGATGACTTGACTCGCCTTTGAATTCGACATGCTGCACCACAGCGAAGCGGCTCCGCATGACCGCTCGCCTGCCGGGATTTCGCCTGGCCTGCCTGGCCATGTTGCCTTCGTGAAATATAACTAATTTATAAAAGGCCCCCTTGCCTGGTCGCGGCGATGAGATCGCGGCGTCGAGGCCGCACCTCTAACTTGTTAGTTATTTGCGGCGCGGATGCGACACCTCTCGCAAGTCTGCAATGGCGGTTCTGAATTTTTATCGGATATGCCATGCATTGACGCCCGGCCGCGCCGGCGGGTGCAGGGCGGCCGGCGCCGGTGATACGCTGTTTTTTATAACAAGCCAACAAGGATCTTCCATTAGTCCCCCCAACCATGAGCCTGCGCCCGCCCTGGTCCTGATCGTCGAAAACGACACCCAGGTGGCGCACGGCATTGCCGAACGCCTGAGGCAGGCGGGCCTGCGCACCACTCATGCGGTCGATGGCCGCCAGGCGCTGGAGTGCCATCTCTGCCAGCGGCCCGACCTGGTATTGCTCGAAGTCAGCGTGCCCCGCGTGGACGGCTGGGCGGTGCTGGTCGAGATCAGGCGCCGGGGCGACACGGCCGTCATCGTGCTCACCGCGCTCACCCACGACCTGGACAAGTTGATGGGACTGCGCCTGGGCGCCGATGACTACATTTGCAAGCCCTTCAATCCCGAGGAAGTCGTCGCGCGTTGCCAAGCCGTGTTGCGGCGCGCACGCCGACAGCCGGACCACGGCCACCAGCGGCGGCTGCGGCGCGGCCCACTGCTTATCGACCTCGACGCTCACGAAGCGAGCGTGCTCGACAACGAGGTGCAGCAGGTGCTGCCGCTGACCTTGACCGAATTCAAGTTGCTGGCGCACCTGGCCCAGTCGCCGCAGCGAGTATGCAGCCGCGCCGAGTTGCTCGACGCCTGTCTTCCCGAAAGCGAAAGCATGGAACGCACCATGGACAGCCACATCTGCAAGCTGCGCAAGAAGCTGGAATCGGCCGGCATCACCGGCTGCCCCTTGGGCGTGCGTGGCGTCGGCTACAAGCTATGGAACCGGCAGTAACACCGGCGGGCGGCGTTACAGCGTCAGCGCTTGTCGAGTTGGGAGAGCTGGCCCAGCTGGCTGACCAGGTAGTTGCCGCGTTGCTCGGCCTTGGCCAGGGCGACGTTGAGGCGATTGTATTTATTCGTTAGTTGATCCTTCAGGTCATCCAGGCGGCGGGCGGCGTTGTCGTAACGATCTTCGACAATCCTGCGGCTGACCTCCAGTCCTTCCTTCTTCTTGTCGACCAGGCCGTCGCTACCGAGCGCCTGGTCCAGGATCTTCTGCAGCTTGGATACCACGCCCTGTGTCGACCCGAACAATTGCTCCACCGCGTCGAAATTCTTCTTGGTGGCGTCGGTGAACTTGGTGCTGTCGAGTTCCAGCGTTGCGCCCTTGGTCATCGAGATGCCGATCCTGGACAGGGTGGCCGCGCTCGGGCCCGCCCCCACGGCCGCACCCAAGGTGCCGCGCAACTGGGCCATCATGTTGCGCACGGTCGAATCGTTGGCCAGCGGCGCCGATGTACCCTTGGTACCCAGCGTCTTGCTGGGCGTGAACTTGGTCAACTCGCCCACCGTCTTGACCAGCGCGTTGTAGGCCGTCACGAAAGTATTGGCCGCAGCCGTCATACCACTGGTGTCGCTGGTGATATTGAGTGTCACCTTGTCACCTGCACCGGTCACCTTCGCCACGGTCAGCTGTATCCCCGAGAGCGCATTCTTGATCGTGTTGCTGGCGCTGGTGACGGCGATGCCGTCGATCGTGATCCTGGCGTCCTGCGCACCGACCGCCTGCCCCATCGCCGTCTCCGAGGGCGCGCCCGAGGCACTCGAAGCGGCATCGGGGTCGAACGAAAACATCGCGTAGTCGCCGGTGCCGGTGATACGGAGCACATTGGCAGCACCCGTATTATTGGACGACAGGACCAGGCGGTCCTGGCTGCCGTCGTTGACGATACTGGCGCTGACGCCGGCCATGCTGGCGTTGATGGCATCGCGCACACCGGCCAACGTATTCGTGGTGGGCTTGATCATGGTGGTCGACCCGCTTCCGGACTTGATGGCCAGGATGCCGCTATCGAAAGTCTTTCCGGGGGTGACGCCGATCGAGTTCAGCTTGTGCGCCTGGGCCAGTTGCGACACGGTCAGCGCATAGCTGCCCACCGCGGCCTTGGTTTCATCCCTGGGCGCCTGGATCTGCGTCACGGCCGATGCCGAGCCGCCTGACGGCTCATAGGCCAGGCTCGACAGGCTGCCGGTGGCAGTGATGCGAATGGTATTGGCCACCCCGGCAGTGTTCGATTCCAGCACCAGCCGTTGACCGGCGGCATCGGTGGTGATGGAGGCGGTCACTCCCGCCTTGGAGGCATTGATGGTGTCGCGCAGGCCCGCCAGGGTCGAATCGGCACGGAGCGTGATGAAGGCAGGCGGGTTGGTCCCGACCTTGATGGCCATGACACTGCCGCTGGTGAAGACCTGATCGGCCGGGAAGCCGCCCGATTGAAGCTTCTGCGCCAGCTTCTTGGTCTGCTCGTCCTTGTTGACCTCGGCGCTCACCGCATCGGTGGTCAGGTTGGCGCCGACGCCTGCATTGCCGACGGTAGCCTTGAGCGCGCTGAAGGTGGCCGGGTTGAGGCCCTTGAGAGCAGCCTGGTAGGTCGACAGCGCGGTCTTGAAACTGCCGTAGGCGGATATGGCGGCATTGATCCCCTCTGCCTCCTTGGCCAAGGGGGCCGTCTTGATTTTTCTCTCGACCTCCATCAATTTGCTGACCAGGTCGGCCACGTTGAGCGGACCTGCGTTACTTGAAATCGAGCCACTGGAAGTCGCCATTTCTTCTCCTTGCAGATTGAATCCATCGTGCGATACGCAAGACATGCGCGTCGAAATGCGACTCGATTCTGTAAGAAGATCTTTGGCGTTCCATGGGCGTTGTGTGGAGATCGGGTTGCGACAGATCACGACCATCCACGACGGCACACCGGCGTCGGGCGCTTGCGATCAGCCGCCCTGCCCGCCCAGGGTATGTATATATTTAGGGAATGGGCGTGTCATGGCGCGCGACGGCGGCTGCGGCCCAATTGATATCGCGCAAGGCAGGCGATGCGCCACCCACGGATAATATCTCCCAGGATACGTTGCCTTTTCAATAATTTTTTCGACACGGGCATGCCTGGCGGCAATAGCATCAGCTTGCGACGCGATTCGGCCAAGACTGCAGATGTGCCGGGAATGCAGGCAAGACATGCCAGATGGCATCGTCAGGACCGGGAAAAACGAGGAAGGACAGAAGTGGCGCGGCTGGCGGGGATCGAACCCACGACCCTTGGCTTCGGAGGCCAATACTCTATCCACTGAGCTACAGCCGCGTTGAGGGGTAAAACCGAAGAGCGTGAAGGATACCGGGTTTCGGCAACTCCGTCCATTGCATCAGGGTATTTTGCGTGTCAAAGGCCGGGCATTGTGCCTATAATCAGGCGCTGTCCGGCGAGAAAGCGCATTTATAGCCCTGCCTGGTCATCCGTTCTGTCCATTGCCAGGCGATACAAAGGGAGTCGACGTTTTCCGCCCCAATTTCGAGGAACATTACGGAGGGACTAATGAGCTCAGCTCAGCATGAACAGGAATCGGCAATCAAGACGCCGAAGCAGTTGATCGCCGCCGTCCTGGCGGGTTTTCTGGTACCCATCATCTGCATCGTGCTACTGGTGCAGTACGTGACCAACGGCCAGAAGACCGGTGCCGGATCGGACGGCCAGACCGCGGACATGATCGCCACCCGCATCAAGCCGGTGGCCGACGAAGGCTTCACCTTCCGTGACGCCAACACCCCCAAGCAGTTGCAGACCGGCGAGGAAATCTACAAGACCACCTGCGTCGCATGCCATGGCGCCGGCGTTGCCGGCGCTCCCAAGGTGGGCGACGAGCCGGCCTGGAAGGCACGCCTGGCCGAAGGCTACGACAAGCTGGTCTCGCATGCCATCAACGGCTTGCGGGCCATGCCACCCAAGGGCGGCAACCCCGACCTGGACGATGTCGAGATCCAGCGCACCGTGGTCTACATGGCCAACCAGTCCGGTGCCAAGTTCAAGGAACCCGAGGTCAAGACTCCCGCAGCGGCGCCTGCGGCCGACGGCGCACCGGCCGCCCAGGCACCTGCGGCCAAGTAAGGCTGCCGTGCATCGCCTGCGGCCATGAAAAAAGCCCCGGTCTTGCGATCGGGGCTTTGTCGTTTGCACTGATGATCAATAACGCTGCGGCGGCGGTGGATAATTGCCTGGCTGCGGCATCGGCGGCTGCGCCTGCTGCTGGGGTTCGGCCACGTAGATCTCGACGCGGCGATTGCGGGCACGGTTGGCCTCGCTGGTATTGTCCACCACCGGTTCATGGGAGCCACGGCCCTCGATCATGAAACGATTCGCAGCCACGCCACGGGTCGACAGATAGTCGCGCGTGCGCGCCGCGCGCTCGGTGGACAAGGGGTTGTTGATGGCGTCGCTGCCGGTATTGTCGGTGTGACCGACGATGGTGACCGAGGTGGCCGGGTTCTCGACCAGGGTCGACGCAAAGCGGTCGAGCACCGGGCGCAGGTTGGGCTTGATGTCGGCACGGCCGGTGTCGAACGAGATGTCGCTGGGTATCTCGAGCTTGAGGCGATTGTCGGCCGTCTGGGTGACCTGCACGCCGGTGCCCTGGGTAGCCTGCTGCATCGCCTGCTTCTGGCTTTCCATACGCTTGGACCAGATATTGCCGGCCACCGCGCCAATGGCGCCACCGATGGCTGCGCCACCCAGCGCACGCCCGCCACCTCCGGGGCCGGTCACGGCACCCAGCAGGCCGCCAACGCCGGCGCCAATGCCGGCGCCGGTGGCGGTACCACGATCTGTCGCGTCCATGTTGGCGCATCCCGAGACGGCCAGTACGCCCGCCAGTGCTGCTATCGATAATCTGTTCATGTGAACTCCTTCTTTGGTGAATGCCTTCTCAGCTTTCTTATCCAGGCCTGAGGCGCCGGTGGGGATGAGATCGCAAACCATGTCGGACGTTCCTGGCCGCACATCGACGGCACCAACGAAAAAGGCACCTGGGTTACCAGATGCCTTTCGATGTGTGCGACCCGCCGGGCGACTCAGTCGTGCTCTTCAAGCGGTTCTGGCGGACGCGACCGCCCGCGCGACAGGTAATAGGCCAGGCCGCCGACCACGGCCACCACGCCGCCGTAGATCAATGGCTTGCGCAACCACCGCCGTGACAATAGCGACGCGCCCGTCATCAGCAACGGCGTCATCGATTGCAACGAGCGCAGGCTCAACCCGCTGGCCGACAGCGCCTTGATCGATTGCATGGTCTTGCCGCCGCCCACGAACGAGGTAGCAAAATGCGCCACGCGGCTCAGGGCACCCTTGGCCAGCGACTCGGGGCTCAGGTTTTCACGCACCACTTCGCGCGCTTCCATTACCCCTAGCCGATACAAGGCACCCTGCGCCAGCACCTTGCGCTTGCGCTCTTCGTGGGTCATCCCGTCTTTGTTGGGCGCTTGCATGCGATTTTTCTCCGGTGGGGCCATTACAGCAACGCGTCCTGGTCCTTGCGCAGCTCGGCCATGGTGGCCGGCAACGACAGCTTGCCTTGCGTCAACGTCGCGCGCGCGTACAGCGCCAGGCCGATGGTGACAGCGGTAAACAGCGCGCCGAACAGCGCCAGGATCTTCCAGCCCCAGCTATCCCAGGCCAGCATGACCACCAGCACCGACCAGAACGCCACGGCAAACCACAACGCCACGGTGGCGAGCGCAAACACAACCGCCAGGCGCACCAGGTTGACGCCGATTTCAGACATTTCCAGCGACGCCAGTTCGATGCGACTGAGGATCAGGCCGAGCAGGTTCTTGGTCAGGCCCAGCACACCCGCGGTCAGCCCGGGGTTACCGGGCTGGTGCGGGGCGGGACCATCCGAGTGCGGGGTGGTCATCGGCGCGGCTTATTTGCTGCGACCAATGACCAGACCGACCAGCAGGCCGACGCCGGCAGAGATGGCCACTGCACGCCATGGGTTTTCGTGTACATAGTCGTCGGTCTTGGCAACCACGACCTTGCCCTTCTCGATGGCGGCGAGCTGAGCGTTGTGCGCGGCCTCGCTGGCTGCCTCCAGCAACGTGAGACCCTTGGCGCGCAGCTCATCGGCTTTTTCGCCAGTGGCGGCGGCGGCTTCGGCAAACAGGATCTGGGCATCTTTCACCAGGGTCTTCATATCGTTTCTCACGGTCTTGAGCGCAGCGGATTGGGTCATGGAAGTTCTCCTTTTTCTAAACCATTAAACAAAAAACGGGCACTGCCACGGCAAGAGTACAACACCTGTTGGCTGCTGTCCCTGGCCGATTCTACCGGGGCCGGCGGCGCGCGGGTAGCGGCAAGCGGACTAATTTGTGGCGGCGCAAAAAACTTCGATGGTTCTTTGCTGCATTAGTTTCAACCGAGTTCGATCGATTTCAAAAACGGGTTTCGCGCGCGGCCCGCAGGAAGCTGTCGAGGATCGGCGTGCAATCGAGCAACTCGGCGCCGCCGGCGCGGTGGAACTCGGGGTGCCACTGCAAGCCCATCACGAATGGGGCCTTGCGATAACGGATGGCTTCGACGATCTGGTCCGGTCCCGACACCGCCTCGACCGACAGGTCGCGTCCGACATCGCGCACTGCCTGGTGGTGGATGGAGTTGACGATGGCGCGCTCGGTGCTCACCAGTTGCGCCAGGGTCGACCCCGGCGGAAAGGCCAGCTCGTGGTAGTTGCTGTCGTACATGTCGTTGACGTGCGGGATCGCGGTCGGGACATCGGTGGCGATGTCCTGGTAAAGGGTGCCGCCAAAGGCCACGTTGATCAGCTGGCAGCCGCGGCAGATGCCCAGCACCGGCTTGCCGGCCTCGATGAATTCGTGCAGCAGTTCGAGCTCGTACATGTCGCGTACCCGGTCACCGCTCCATTCCGGCCGGGTCGCGGCCTGGGCGTAGCTCTGCGGCGAGACGTCGGCCCCGCCCTGCAGCACCAGCCCATCCAGGTTCTTGGCGTAGTCGCGCAGGCGGATGTTGCTGGGGTGGACCAGGCCGTTGGTGTTGACCGTGGGGATCATGAACACCAGCACGTCGCGCGACATGACCCACTGGGCAATCGACTCTTCGAGGTACTGCAAGGTCTTGCTGCGCAAGCCCTTGGCACCGGATTCGGGGTGGAAGATACGGGCCGACACGCCGATCTTGAGCGTGCGGTGCATCACCCGCCGACCCGCCTTGTCGGACAACGCCCTGAAGCGCGCCATCAGCAAGTTCCAGGTCTGGGCCCAGGGCGCTTCGGTGGAGTGATGCGACGGCGGCGGCAGCGGCGAATGCGGAATGGCGTGCGGTTGCGCGGCTGGCTGCGCAGGGTGTGGCGGCACGGCCGACGCCGTCTCGAGCGGGGCGGCAGTGACTGCCGCCGGTGCCGCTACCGGTTCGATCGGTGCCGCCGGCACCACCGGGGGCACGCTGCCCTGCCCTTGGCTGGCGGCGCCGGCGCCTGGCCGGAGTTCGGGCGCGGGACTGCCCGGCTTGGGTTCGCGGGGCTGGCTGGCTTCGGAATCTTGGATATCGGACATTGGCGGCGATGACGAATGAATAAGTGGACTGCGGCGTGTCAGCGCTGGCCCCGACCGGCTGACTTCACCGGATTGGCGCGGGGTCGGCTTGGGTCGGACGAGTATAAGCGCAATGCCCGGCTTTTGATACCCGCCGCAAGAAACGCCGCAAAGGCGAGGAAGCGGTACGTCCCACCCGTCGCCCATGACGCCGGCTTTCGTGGCACACTCCCTCCGTTTACGACAGGCAGACAGCATATCTGCCGCACATGTTCCGGAGAATTGGCGATCTGCGCTGTTCCGGTGCCTTCCGCCCGTGCCTCATTGCACCCACCATGTCCAACGTACTGATCCTCTACGCCCATCCAGCCGCCGAGCTGTCGCGCACCAACCGCCTCATGATCGAGGCCGCCGCCCGCCTGCCCAACGTCACCATCAACGACCTCTACCAGCGCTATCCCGATTTCGACATCGACGTCGAGCACGAGCAGCAGCTGCTGGCCGCGGCCGACCTGGTGGTGCTGCAGCACCCCATCCACTGGTACAGCATGCCGGCATTGCAGAAGGAATGGCTGGACCAGGTGCTGACTCGCGGCTGGGCCTTCGGCCATGACGGCCACGCGCTGCGCGACAAGGGCCTGTGGCTGGTGGCCAGTACCGGTGGCGAGACGGCCGCGTATGGTCCGCAGGGCCGTCACGGCCATGTCTTCGACGACTTCCTGCCGCCATACCAGCAGACCGCCCGGCTGTGCGGCATGCACTGGCTGCCGCCGCTGGTGTTGCACGGCGCGCACCATCTCGAGCCGCTCCGGTTCCAGCAGCATGTATCGCACTATGCCGACCGCCTGGCCAGCTATCCCGCCTGGCGCTGATCTCGCCCCACGCCCAACTCCGCCCGACACCTTCCATGGACGAACACCTTCTCAAAGCACTGGTCTACCTGCTGGCCGCCGTGGCTGCCGTACCGATTGCCAAGCGCCTCGG
The DNA here is from genome assembly GCF_000282575.1 of Herbaspirillum sp. YR522. Classification (GTDB taxonomy): domain Bacteria; phylum Pseudomonadota; class Gammaproteobacteria; order Burkholderiales; family Burkholderiaceae_D; genus Herbaspirillum. The sequence continues at coordinate 70,344 of NZ_AKJA01000013.1, forward strand.
CCTGGGCGCGGTACTCGGCTACCTGCTGGCCGGCATTGTCATCGGCCCCTGGGGCCTGGGCCTCATCAGCGAGGTCAAGCACATCCTTGAGTTTTCCGAATTCGGAGTGGTGCTGCTGCTGTTCCTGATCGGCCTGGAACTCGATCCCAAGCGCCTGTGGTCGCTGCGCCGCTCCATCTTCGGCTGGGGTAGCGCCCAGGTGCTGGCAGTGAGTGCGGCCTTGCTGGCCGCGGCACTGGCCGTTGGCGTACCGTGGCGGGTGGCGCTCATCGCCGCGCTCGGCATGTCGCTGTCCTCGACCGCGATTGCCCTGGCCACGCTGGGCGAGCGCAAGCTCACCGCCACCCCGGCGGGCTCGGCCGGCTTCGCCATCCTGCTGTTCCAGGATATCGCCGCCATTCCCATGATGGCTGCCGTGCCGCTGTTGGGCATGGCCGCCGTCGAAGGCAGCGGCCAGGGCTGGTTGCACGCCGGCCAGGTGGCCTTGGTGATCGCGCTGCTGATCTTCGGCGGGCGGGTGCTGATGCGTCCCATCCTGCGCATCATCGCCAAGACCGACATGCGCGAGATCTTCACCGCCTTTTCGCTGCTGCTGGTGATCGCCACCTGCCTGCTGATGCAATCGGTGGGCATGTCGATGGCACTGGGCACCTTCCTGGCCGGGGTACTGCTGGCGGATTCCGAATACCGCCATGCGCTCGAGAGCGACCTGGAACCCTTCAAGGGACTGTTGCTGGGCCTGTTCTTCATCGCCGTGGGCATGTCGGTCGACTTTGGCGTGTTCCTGGCCCAGCCGTGGCGCATCCTCGGCCTGGTGGCCGCCTTCGTGGCCATCAAGGCCAGCGTGATGTGGCTGCTGGGGCGCTGCTTCGGCATTGCGCGCGGCCAGCAGCTGTTCTTTGCCTTCCTGCTCTCGCAAGGCGGTGAATTCGCCTTCATCGTGTTCGGCGCGGCCGTCACCGCCAAGGTGCTCACGCCCGAGGTATCGTCCATGCTGGTGGTGGTGGTGGCGCTGTCGATGCTGGTCACGCCCCTGCTGCTGCTGGTTCACGACCGACTGCTGGTGCGCTGGCTCGATTCCGGGCGACGCCGCCCGGAAGACAAGATCGAGCCGCAGGACCACCCGGTGATCATCGCCGGCTTCGGCCGCTTCGGGCAGATCATCGGACGCCTGCTGCATGCCAATGGCATCGGCGCCACCGTGCTCGACCACGATCCGGACCAGATCGACTTCCTGCGCAAGTTCGGCTTCAAGGTGTTCTACGGCGACGCCACCCGCATCGACCTGCTGCGCACGGCCGGTGCCGAGAAGGCGCGCGTGCTGGTGATCGCCATCGATGACGCGGCCGGCACGCTGCAGATGGTCGACAAGGTGCGCGAGGAATTTCCGCACCTGGTCATCGCCGCCCGCGCCCGCAATGTCACGCACTACTACGACCTGCTCGACCGAGGCGTGACGGTGCTCGAGCGCGAAACCTTCGAGAGCGCATTGCACATGGGCCGGCAAGTGCTGCAGGAACTCGACTTCGGCGCCTATCGCGCACGCCAGGCCGCCATGAAGTTCCGCGCCCACAACATCAAGACGCTCTACAACCTGTACCCGCACTACAAGGACCAGCAGCAGATGGTGTCGATGGCGGCACAGGCACGCGAGGAACTGCAGGCCATGTTCACGGGTGACCGCGAAGCGATGCTGCGCGACCATGCCCCTGAACACTGGCGCGGCGAGATGGCCGACGAAAGGCCGCGCGACCCGACGTAAAAAAAGCCGGGTAGATGTCGATGTCCACCCGGCCAACCCTCACTGCTTACCAACTACACCAGCGGCGCCATCAATTCAGCGTCAATGGCACGAAGATCTTTTCGTCGCCGCGCTCCACCAGCAGCGCTACGCTCTTGCCGGCCTTGGTCGCCAGCTTGCGCAATTGCTCGACGTTGGTCACGGGCGTGCCGTTCAGCGCCAGGATCACATCGCCGCCCTGGATCCCGGCAATGGCCGCCGGGCCCGACACATCTTCGACCAGCAGGCCGTTCTGCCCGCCCAGCTGCTTTTGCTCGTCCTTGTCGAGCGGCCGCACGGCCAGGCCCAGGCGGCCCGGATTGCCGGCCTTGTTGGCGGGGGCATCGTTGCTGGCGGCCTTCATCTCGCCTACCTTCACGTTCAGGCTGCGCACCTGGCCGCCGCGCATCACCTCGATCGGCTGCGACGTGCCGGGCGCGGTATCGGCCACCAGCGTGGGCAGGTCGACCGAATGATCGATCGCATGACCGCCGAAGCGCAGGATCACATCGCCGGCCTGCAGCCCGGCCTGGTCGGCCGGACTGCCCTTCTCGACCGAGCTCACCAGGGCCCCCTGGGCAGTCTTGAGGCCGAACGATTCGGACAGGGTCTGGTTCAGATCCTGCACCGACACGCCGAGGCGGCCGCGGGTCACCTTGCCATGCTGCACCAATTGCTGTTCGACCTTCATTGCCACGTCGATCGGAATCGAGAACGACAGCCCCTGGAAGCCGCCGGTCTGGCTGTAGATCTGCGAATTGATGCCGATCACCTGGCCCTTCAGGTTGAACAGCGGACCACCCGAGTTGCCGGGATTGACGGCTACATCGGTCTGCAGGAAAGGCACGTAGTTGTCATCCGGCAGGCTGCGCGACTTGGCGCTGATGATGCCGGCGGTGGCCGTGTTGTCGAAGCCGTAGGGCGAGCCGATGGCCAGCACCGGCTCGCCCACCAGCACCTGCGAAGGGTCGCCGATCTGCACCGTGGGCAGGTCGCGGGCATCGATGCGGATGACGGCAATATCGCTCTGCTTGTCCACCCCCAGTACCTTGGCCTTGAACTCGCGACGGTCGGTCAGCTTGACCACCACTTCCTGGGCGCCGTCGACCACGTGGGCATTGGTCAGGATGATGCCGTCGGGCGAGATGATGAAACCGGACCCCAGCCCATGCATCACCTGCGGGCCGCGCGGCACCTGCAATTGCGGCCCGAAGCGCTTGAAGAATTGGGCAAATGGATCGTCCGGATCGGCCTCGTCGCCGTCGTCGGCCACTTTCTTGACCTTGCCGGTGACACTGATGTTGACCACCGCCGGGCCGGCGCGCTGCACGATGCCCGAGAAGTCGGTCGCCGCCGCCACCACCGGACCGGCCGGGGCGGTTGGCGCCGCATTGGCGGCCACCAGGGGCGCGCCGACCGGCGCGGCATGCGCCGACGGGAAATCGGCGCCATGAAAATAGACATAACCGCCGCCCACCGCGGCGGCCAGCATCACGGCCAGGGTGTTACGGACGAAAACAATGCGTCGGCTCATCATGCACTCCTTGTCGGTCAGGGATTATCCGGGGGTCGAGCGGGCTCGACCGTTGGAGTGCAGATTAAGCGCCGAAAATTAAGACAGACTTAAGAAAAGGCCGCACCGGTGGCGTCATCGCTGCCCGCCGGCCAACGTGCGCGGTGCCGCACACCGGCTTGCCGGGATCGACGGCAAACCAGGCCGACGCGGCGCCACGGCATGTCGTCAGCTAAGACGATGGCGTGGCGGACATCGGCGAGCGCGGCAAGTCCACCCGCGCCTGCAAGCCACCGTCGGCGTTCCTCAATTCGACCCGCGCGTCGTGCAGGTCGGCGATCTGGCGCACGATGGCCAGCCCCAGCCCGCTGCCGAATGCGGCGCGACCGGCGTTCTGTTCCAGCGCACGGCGCGCCCGATAGAAGCGGTCGAACACGCGCGGCATTTCGCTTTCGGCGATGCCGGGACCGCTGTCCTGGATCACCACCGTGCAACATTCATCGGATGCCTCGAAACGTACATCCACCACGCCACCCTGGGGGGTATAGCGCAAGGCGTTGTCCACCAGGTTGTTGAACAGGATGCGCAGGGCCTCGCCATTGCCGGTGACGACCAGCGGGTTGCCATCGTCGCCGTCCTCGGCCAGCCCCAGGTCGATCCCGCCATGCACCGCCACCGACGACAGAGCGCCCACCACGTCACGCAGCAAGGCGCGCAGGTCGACCGCCTGCCGCGCCATGGCCTCGGGTTCCTGGCGGGCCAGCGTCAGCAGTTGATGCACCAGGTGGCTGGCGCGCTCCAGGCCATTCTTGAGGTCGCCAAAGGCAGCCTGGCGCTCGTCGGCATCGGCGGCACGCTCGGCCAGTTGCACCTGCAGCCGCAGCGCCGTCAATGGTGTGCGCAGTTCGTGGGCGGCATCGGCCACGAAGGCTCGCTGCGCTTCGGTGGCCTGCTTGAGCCGTGCCAGCAGGTCGTTGAGGGCATGCGTGAGGGGCAGGATCTCCTGCGGCAGGCCGGCGTCACCGATGGGCATGAGCGAATGCATGTCGCGCGCCTGGACCTCGGCGGCGGCACGCCGCACCGGCGCCAGACCGCGGCTCACGGCCAGCCAGGCCAGTACCCCGATGAGCGGGAACAGCAGCAACAGCGGCGCCACCGTCTTGACCGCCATCTGGGCGGCGATCTCGTCGCGCGCACTCTGCGGTTGCGCCACCTGCACCACGGTGCTGCCGATCTGGGCGCTGTAGACGCGCCACAGGCCGTTGGGTCCGTGGACGTTGGCAAAGCCCAGTTCGGCCTGGCGCGGCATGGCGCTGCGCGCGTGGGAGTGGTAGATGACGGTGCCGCTGCTGTCCCAGATCTGCATCATGATCTCGTCCTCCAGCTCGGGCAGTTGCTGGCCCGGCGAGATCGGCGAAAAAGCCTGGCGCGGCAGCGAGGCGGCGATCTGCCGCATCTGGTAGTCGAAGATCTGGTTGGCCTCGCCACGGGCCTGGAAATACAGCCCGACGCCAGCGGCCACGATGATCGAGAACAGCCCCAGTCCCAGCCACAGCAGCAGTTTGTTGCGTACCGATTTCATGCCGGCACCAGGTAGCCGACGCCGCGCACGTTCTTGATGAAGTCGCTGCCCAGTTTCTTGCGCAGGGCATGGATGTGGACTTCGACCGCGTTGCTTTCGATGCTGTCGTCCCAGCCGTAGAGTTTTTCCTCGAGCTGGGCGCGCGACAGGATCACGCCCGGGCGGTCCATGAAGGCCCGCAGCAAGGCGAACTCGCGCGCCGACAGGTTGACCGCCTGCCCGCTCACGCTCACTTCGTGGGTGGCCGGGTTGAGTACCACCTCGCGCACCTGCACCAGGCTGTCGGCGCGCCCCGACTGGCGGCGCAACAGCGCCCGCATGCGCGCGCTCAGCTCTTCCAGGTCGAATGGCTTGATCAGGTAGTCGTCGGCGCCGGCGTCGAGCCCGGCGACGCGGTCGGCCACGGCATCGCGCGCGGTGGTGATCAGTACCGGCAGCGGGTTGCCGCGTTCGCGCAAGGTCTTGAGCACTGCCAGGCCATCCTTTTGCGGCAGGCCCAGGTCGAGCAGCAGCATGGCGTATTGTTCGTCGCGCAGCGCGGCGTCGGCCGACTTGCCGTCCTGCACCCAGTCGATGGCAAAGCCGTCCAGGCGCAAACCCTTGCGCACGGCCTCGCCCACCATCGGATCATCTTCTACCAGCAACACCCGCATACCGGCTCCATCAGGTCAATGTCGATTTCAGAGCAGCTTGGCCGCCAGGAACACCAGCGTCGACAACAGGATGGTCGACGCAAACGGCAACGAGAAGTCGCGTCCGAACAGGCGAAAGCGCACGTCGCCGGGAAGCCGCCCGATGCCCAGCTTTTCCAGCCACGGCAGCAGCGTCGAAAACACGATCACCGCCAGAAAGATCACCACCACCCAACGTATCACGCGTTTCTCCTTACAGCCTGTGGGTGCGGTCAAGGTGCAGCATGCGCTGCGGCCATTGGGCGCGATGCCCGATCACCAGCACCTTGAACAGCTCGCCCATCTCGGCCGGCGAGATCAGCTTCTGCACGGCGTTGGCTTGCGGCAGGTATTGCATGCTCTGTTCGGGCGAGGTCCGCAACAGCAGTTCGCCCACGCCGGCGTTGAGCAGGAACGCCGCCTGGCTGGTATAGGCCAGCACCTCCGCCCCTTGTTCCACCGCCGCCACCGCCATGGCGGTGAAGTCGACGTGCGCCGTCACGTCCTGCAAGCCGGGAAGATAGAACGGATCGGGGTGCGCGTGATGGCGGTAGTGGCACATCAGGGTGCCCTGGGCGCGCTCGGCCAGATAGTACTCGGCCGCCGGGAAACCGTAATCGGGCAGGATCGCCACCGCACCGTCGCCCCGTGTGAGCATCTGCGCCAGCGTGCGCATGAAACCGATGGCCACCGGCGCCACTTCGGTCAGGTACCCGTCGGGCAATGCATCGGCCTGTGGAATCTGCGCCACCGGCAGCTCGGCGCTGGCACGATCGGCAAAGCAGAACGCGCCCTGCGCATCGAGCGCCACGCCGCGCTCCAGCCACGCCTGGCCAGCCTTGAGCGCCAGCCGCACCGGCATCGCATCGAGCACCTCGTTGCCGATGACTACCCCCGAGAAGCTCTCGGGCAACGCATCCAGCCACACCACCCTGGACGCGAACCCGCCCAGCGTCTGGCGCTGGCGGTCGCGCAACTGGGCGGAAATTTCCACGATGAAATATTGGTCAGGCAACTGCCCCCGCGCCTGCAATTCGCGCAGGATATCGGCCGCCAGCTTGCCGGTGCCGGCCCCGAATTCGAGCAGCACATTGGCCACCGACGGGCTGGTGGCGATCAGTTCTGTCGCTAAATGCGCCAAAGTCGCGCCAAACAGCGGCGAAATTTCTGGCGCGGTTGTAAAATCTCCGTCTTTGCCCAATTTGGCCGCGCCACCGCTGTAATAGCCCAGTCGCGGCGCATAGAGCACCAGCTCCATATAGCGCTCGAAGGAAATCCAGCCCCCCGCGGCGACAATGTCGTCGGCGACCAGTTGCTGGAGCGAGTGCGAGGCGGCCAGTGCGTCGGCGCCCGGTTCAGGTAGTTGCAGTTGCATGGCCGTATTGTAGAACTCATTTCAATGGAAACCCAAGCCATCCCGTCTGCCGCCCCGATTTTGCCTGCCGAGACCGGCGTGGCCCTGGTCACGGGCGCGGCGCGCCGCATCGGCCGCCATATCGCGTTGGCGCTGGCGCGCGCCGGCTGGGACGTGGTCGTGCATTACCACCGCTCGGCCGACCAGGCACAGGCCGTGGTGCGCGAAATCGAAGCGCTGGGCCGGCGCGCGGCCGCCATCCAGGGCGACCTGTCGGACCAGGCCCGGGTACGGCAGCTGGTACCGGCCGCCGCCGCCGCACTCGGGCCGGTCACCTGCGTGGTCAACAATGCCTCCCTGTTCGACTACGACGACGCCGCCAGCTTCGGCTGCGAGCGGCTGCTGCAACACATGAGCGCCAATGTCGGCGCCCCGGTGCTGCTGGCGCAGGCACTATTCGAGGCCACCCCGCACGGCGCCCAGGCGGTGGTGATCAACCTGCTGGACCAGAAACTGTACAATCCCAACCCCGACTACCTGTCGTACACGCTGTCAAAGGCCGCGCTGCACAGCGCCACCACGCTGCTGGCCCAGGCCCTGGCGCCCCGGGTGCGGGTGGTGGGGGTGGCGCCGGGCATCACCATGGTGTCGGGCGACCAGACCGCCGAGCAGTTCGACGCCGCGCACCAGGTCACGCCCCTGGGCAAGAGCAGCACGCCCGAGGACGTGGCCGCCGCCGTGTGCTACCTGGCCGGCGCCGGCGCCATTACCGGCACTACCCTGCTGGTCGACGGCGGCCAGCATTTGCTTCCCCTTTCGCGCGACGTCATGTTCGTGGCGAAATAATCTTCTTTTTCTTCTGATCATGCTCGCTCTGTCCCATCCTTCCCTGCAAGATTGCCGCCGCCTGTTCCTGCGCAACTACGAAGTCCTCATCAACATCGGCGTGCACGAATTCGAGAAGAAGGGCGAGCAGCGCATCCTGATCAATGTCGACCTGTTCATCCCGCTGGCCGAATCGACCCCCAAGGCCGACCTGCTGGAAGAAGTGGTGGACTACGACTTCATCCGCTCCACCATCGCCCGTCGCATGGCGCAAGGCCACATCCACCTGCAGGAAACCCTGTGCGACGACGTGGTCGCGGCCATGCTGGCGCATCCCAAGGTGCGCGCGGCCCGCGTTTCGACCGAAAAGCCCGATGTCTACCCCGACTGCGATGCAGTCGGCGTGGAAGTCTTCCGCATCAAGCAGGGCAACTGAATCCACGTTGGGAAAAACATCATGAACGACCGTCTCCATCCCGCCGCCGAGGCCGCCACCGACAGCCCGGCCACCGCCACCGAAGCCACCGGCGTGCGCCGCGCCGAAAAGATCGCCTACGAGAACAACAAGCTGCACAAGCGCCTGTGTCGCCAGGTCGGCCAGGCCATCGGCGACTTCAACATGATCGAGCAAGGCGACCGCGTGATGGTTTGCCTCTCCGGCGGCAAGGACAGCTATGCACTGCTCGACATCCTGCTGACGCTGCGCGAGCGCGCACCGATCGACTTCGACATCGTTGCCGTCAACCTCGACCAGAAACAGCCGAATTTCCCGGCCGACGTCTTGCCGGCCTACCTCGAGCGCCTGGGCGTGCCCTATCACATCGAGAACCAGGACACCTACAGCATCGTCAAGCGCGTGGTCCCGGAAGGCAAGACCACCTGCGCCCTGTGCTCGCGCCTGCGGCGCGGCATCCTGTACCGGGTGGCCACCGAGCTGGGCGCCACCAAGGTAGCGCTGGGCCATCATCGCGACGACATCCTCGAGACCTTCTTCCTCAACATGTTCTTCGGCGCCAAGATCAAGGGCATGCCACCCAAGCTGCAGTCCGACGACGGCCGCCAGATCGTGATCCGGCCACTGGCCTATGTGAAGGAATCCGACCTGATCCGCTATGCCGAGATCAAGCAGTTCCCGATCATCCCCTGCGACCTGTGCGGCAGCCAGGAAAACCTGCAACGCAAGCAGATCAAGGGCCTGATGCGCGAATGGGAAAAGAAATTCCCGGGCCGGGTCGACAATATCTTCTCGGCGCTGTCGACCGTGGTGCCTTCGCACCTGATGGACCGCGACCTGTTCGGCTTTGCCGGCCTGCAGGCCAGCGGCCAGCCCGACGCCAACGGCGACATCGCGTTCGACGAAGAACCGTGCGCCACCGGGGGCGGCGTCGGTGCCGACTTCGCCACGCAAGTGATCTCGCTGTTGCCCGCCGACTAGCGCGTCACGTTCCTCCCAAAAAAGCACGATACACAACGTCTCATCGCGCAAACCGGCAGCGTCAAGCCTCCGGTTTGCCGATGCCGCGCCGGGCAAACGTAAATTGTTGTACAGGCCCCGCATATTCATCGAGATTAGACGAGAAATACCCTCCTGATCCTCGCTTGAAGCCCCTTTCCCCCATGGTCTAATCTGGCCATCACTGCAGCTGCGCCACAGGCGTCGTTGCGAGGGAAAACACCCATAACCATGTAGTCGTGGTTTCGCAGGGAAACGTGGTCCCGACACGAAAAATACCGGGAGGCTGGCAACCGGCAAGGTTCGCTATCCGCGTGGATCCCATATTCGCGTCTCTGCACCCCGAACGACTCTCTGCAATACGTGTATGAGGCTGCCTGATGGCAAATTTTTGGCGAGACAAGCGTGTTTTCATCACCGGGCATACCGGCTTCAAGGGAAGCTGGCTGACGCTCTGGCTGCATATGCTCGGCGCCAAGGTGAGCGGCTTTTCGTTGCCGGCCCCGACCAATCCCAGCCTGTTCCACCTGGCGCGCCTGCAGGGCTGCGCGCACACCACCACCGGCGACGTACGCGACCTGCTGCACGTGAGCGAGACGATGGCCGCATTCCAGCCCGATGTCGTCATCCACATGGCGGCCCAGCCGCTGGCCAGTGAAGCCTATGCCTCCCCGGTCGACACCTATGCCGTCAATGTGATGGGCACCGCACACGTGCTGGAGGCCGTGCGCAACACGCCCAGCGTGCGTGCGGTGGTGGTGGTCACCAGCGACAAGTGCTACGAGAACCGCGAGTGGCTGTGGGGCTACCGCGAGGACGATCCGATGGGCGGCCACGATCCCTACAGCAGCAGCAAGGGCGCGGCCGAACTGGTGACCTCGGCCTACCGGCGTTCGTTCTTCGCCGCCAATCCCGACAATCCGGTGGGCGTAGCCAGCGTACGCGCCGGTAACGTCATCGGCGGCGGCGATTTCGCCGCGGACCGCCTGATTCCCGATTTCATCCGCGCCCGCGAACGGGAAGAACCGGTCAGCATCCGCAACCCGCATGCGGTGCGCCCGTGGCAATTCGTGCTCGAACCGTTGTCGGGTTACCTGCAGATCGCGCAACTGCTGTTCGAGAACGGCACCCAATATGCCGAAGGCTGGAACTTCGGCCCGTCCGACACCGACCTGCAGACGGTCAGCCAGTTGTGCGCCACGTTCAACCATTCGCTGCAGAAGAACGACGTGGCGCCGGTCGAGGTATGCCTGGAACCGCAAGGCAATGCGCCGCGCGAAGCGGCCTTCCTGCGCCTGGACATCTCCAAGGCCCGCCAGCGCCTGGACTGGGTGCCCAAGATGGAGCTCTACACCGCGCTCGAACTGACCGCGCAGTGGTATAGCGGCTACCTCAACAATGAAGATCTGCGCGCATTGTCAGAGAACCAGATCGCTTTCTACCAGAGTCTGACATAATCGCCGCATCTCGAATCTGGCGGATCGCACCATGAATATTCTCGTTACCGGCGGCGCCGGCTACATCGGTTCCCATACCTGCGTGGAGCTGCTCAAGGCAGGCCACGAGGTGGTGGTGTTCGATAACTTCTCCAACAGCAGCCCCGAGTCGGTGGCGCGGGTACAGCAGATCAGCGGCCAGTCGGTCTCGCTGGTCAAGGGCGACATCCGCAATCGCGAACAACTCGAAAGTGTGCTGCGCGAATTCAAGTGCGAAGCGGTGATCCACTTTGCCGGGCTCAAGGCCGTCGGCGAGTCGGTCGAACAACCGCTGATGTACTACGACAATAACGTGGTCGGCACCGTGCGCCTGCTCGAAGCCATGCAGGCCACCGGCGTCAAGACCATCGTCTTCAGCTCGTCGGCCACGGTCTATGGCGATCCGCAATACCTGCCGCTGGACGAGGCGCACTCGCTGTCGGCCAGCAATCCCTACGGTCGCAGCAAGATCGTCATCGAGGACATGCTGCGCGACTACCACCGCGCCCACCCCGACTGGAAGATCGCGCTGCTGCGCTACTTCAACCCGGTCGGCGCGCACGACAGCGGCCTGATCGGCGAGGACCCGGGCGGCATTCCCAACAACCTCATGCCGTATGTGGCGCAGGTGGCCATCGGGCGCCGCGAGAAGCTCTCGATCTGGGGCGGCGACTACCCTACGCCGGACGGCACCGGGGTACGCGATTTCATCCACGTCGTCGACCTGGCCATGGGCCACCTGGCCGCGCTGGAAAACCTGACCGAGCCACAGTGCTTTGCGGTCAACCTGGGCACCGGCATCGGCTACAGCGTGCTGGACGTGGTCAAGGCCTACGAGAAAGCATCCGGCAAGCCGGTGCCCTACATCATTGCCGGGCGTCGCCCGGGCGACATCGCATCGTGCTATGCCGATCCGGCCGAGGCGCGACGCAAGCTGGGTTGGCAAGCCAAGCTGGGACTGGACGCCATGTGCGCCGATTCGTGGCGCTGGCAGCAGATGAACCCGAACGGCTTCAAGCCGTGAAGCATTCGACGCCAGCCGGCTCGTGTCGAGCCGGCGGCATTTTCGTCACCCACGAAAACACCGCGCCGACGGCCCCGACATTGGTCGCGTCTCAGTCGTCGTCCAGGCTATAGGGGTCGAGCACCCGCGCGTCCACCCCCAGTCGGCGCGCAGCCTTGACCATGCTGAAGCGGGTGATCACCGGGCGCGGCGTGACGACGATGGTGCCGGCGAACTGCACCAGCAGATCCGAAGGCTGGATCACGGCATCCCCCAGCATGGCGCCGGCACGCTCACGGTCATACGGCACGATACGCCCGCTGTCGATGCGCTGCGCCAGTTCGGCGTTGGCCGCCACCGCCAGTAGCAGGTCGGTGCCGGCCCCCCAGGCAGCGACCTGCGCGCTTTCCGATGCCGCCAGCAGGCTTTGCGTGAGCGCGCCCCGCAGCCCGTCACGATAGCCGAGGAAGGTGCGGGTGGCCTCGCGGGCGTCCCTGCGACCATCGCGCGAGAGCAGCACCTGCGCGCGCGGCACGAACTCGAACTGGCTCACCTCCTGGCGCACCACCGTCCAGCCACACGAGGCGGCCAATGCCGCCAACCGGTCGGCGGTAAAATAATGCAGGTGCTGCGGGCAGATCTGGTTGCTGCCGGTCAGGATCTCCTTGTTGATCAGCGCGTGATCCGGCGTTTCGAGATACAGGTAGGAACCCGGTCCGGCATGCCGGTACAGGCCGCGCAACAACCGGCGCGGATCAGGAATATGCTCCAGCACATGGCAGCAGAATGCCAGGTCGAAATGGCGTTCGACCTGCGCATGTTCATCCAGCTGCCCCAGGTTGCGATGCTCGGTGGTGATGCCGGCCACCGGCAAGGGCACGAAATCGTAGCCGACCAGGGCCTGCGGCGGCACCCCGAAATCGTCCCTCAATGCGCCCAGCACATAGCCCTGGCCATAACCGAAGTCGGCAATCAGCGGCGTCGGGCGCTGCATCACCTCGGCCAGCGCATCGCGCGCAAATTCGATCATCTCGACATACGGGCGATTGCCGCCCGGGCCCCAGATCTCTTCGTCCAGGGGACGGGCATACAGCTGCCGGATCAGTTCGTCGTCGACCATGCGCAGGTCGACCATGGTGTGACCGCAGGTCTGGCAACCGAGCACCGTGTGCTCCCGCAGCACTTCCTCGAGGAAGAAGGGCACGCTACCCAGGGTATCGAAATTGGAGCCGCCACACAGCGGGCATGTCAGGTTCATGGGGCACTCCCGGGTTGCGGGTCATCAGGGGTGGCGACCTCGATCTTGCGGCAATATTGCAGTGCCTCGCTGCGCCAGACCGCCGACGCCCAGCGCCAGCCGACCCCGAAGCCGCTCATCAGCAACTGCACCGGACGGCTCGCCGCCGTCAGCGGCTCGGCCAGCGCCGACGCCATGGCCAGCGGGATCGAGGCCGAACTGGTATTGCCGAACCCGGCCAGCGCCAGCACCATCTGCTGCGGCGTGAAACCGCTCTTGTTGGCCAGGTGCCGGATCATCGATTCGTTGGCCTGGTGCAGGATCAGGTGATCGACCTCGTCCGCGCTCCATCCCACCAGCGCCAGCGCCGCGGCGATGTTTTTGGGCACCTGGCGCAGCGTGAAGGCGAATACCTGCGGCCCATCCATGAAGATGCTGCCGAAGCGGGCCTGCCCGGGCAGGCGCTTGCGCGCAGCACCGTCGAGCACGTTGAGGTAGGGAGCGCCGCTGCCATCGACACCGGGGATGACGCCGATGAAGATGTCGTCGCCGGCGCCGCCCTCGAGCGCGATGGCCGCCACCGCATCGCCGAACAGGGGACGGGTGTTGCGATCGCCCTCGGCGACGAACTGGCTGGTGGTGTCGCCCACGATCAGCAAGGCGCGCTGGCCATTGCTGCCGGCCAGCAGGCTGGCGGCGGTCCAGAGCCCGTCGACGAAACCGGAGCAACCGCTATTGATGTCGAGCGTGCCGCAGTGGTTGCGCAAACCCAGGCGGTGCTGCAGCAGCGGCGCATTGCCGGGCAAGGGATGGTCCGGCGTCTGTGTCACCACCACCAGCAGGTCGACGCTCTCGGGCGTCCAGCCCAGGCCATCCAGCAGTTCACGCGCGGCCGCCTGGCCCAGGTCGCATGCGGTCACGCCCGGGGGCGCCAGGTGCCGGGTGCGAATGCCGGTGGCCGCTGCGATCTTGTCGGCCATGTCGCGGCCCAGGCTGGCGGCCAGGGCATCGGTGTCCTCGCTGTTGGCGGGCACCGCCGCGACCACGCCGCGCAGGTTGATCCCCGCCAGCCTGCTGTGCAGCATGGGCTTGGACTCAGGCATTGATGCCGCCGTCGATGGTGATGATCTGGCCGCTGATGAAGCCCGCCTCGGGCGACAGCAGGAAGCGCAGCATCGGTACCACGTCGTCGACATGTCCCAGGCGGCCCAATGGCGTACGGCGCACGATCTGCTGGCGCCGCTCGGGTTGCAGCGAAGACGACATCTCGGTCTCGAGATAACCGGGCGCCACCGAATTGACGGTGATGTTGCGACGTCCCACCTCGCGCGCCAGCGAGCGGGTAAAGCCGTCCAGCCCGGCCTTGGTCGCGGCGTAGGCCGACAGGCCGTTGTAGCCGTGGCTGCCGATGATGGAACTGATGTTGATGATGCGTCCCGCGCCTTCGTGGCGCAGCATGCGCTTGAGGCAGGCGCGCGCCATTTCGATGGCACCGATCAAGTTGATATCCATCATGCGGCGAATCTCGACGCTGGGCAGCGTGGCCAGCACGCCGTCGCAGGCCACGCCGGCATTGTTGACCACCCCGTAGGGGCGCTTGACACCGGCGTCGGCGCAGGCCTGCGTGACGAAGCCGGCAATGGCGTCGATGTCGGACACGTCCAGCTGGTAATACCGCAGGCGCTTTCCCGCGGTCGCGGCCAGCGCTTCCAGGCCCGGCCCCTGCTCGCTGCTGCGTGCGCAGGTGGCCACGGCATACCCTGCATCGAGCAGGGATGCGGTCAGGGCCAGGCCCAGGCCCTTGCTTGCGCCGGTCACGATGACCAGATGCGGCTGTTCAGACGCTGCCATGCTTTCTTCCTTTCTTGCCGGACGCCGTGACCACGGAGTCGACGAATCGATAACGTACTGGACGGGCCACGGGCGTCAGCTGCTCCATGGCGCGCGCTTTCAGGGCTGCCTCCACGACGGCGGCATCGGCGCCCGGTACCGCATACACCTGCGCAATCAGGATGTGCCCCAGGATCGGGCTGGGGTGGGCGAGCACCGCGATATCGATCACGCCCTCGACCGTGGCCAGGCAGGCCTCGACCTTTTCGGGCAATACCTTGGTGCCGCCGATATTGACCACCGAATCGCGCCGCCCCTGGAACAACACGCGGTCGGCCTCGGCCTCGACCTCGACCAGGTCGCCGGTGCCGAACCAGCCACCGTCGGTAGCCTCGTCGGTTCGCCCGTCGTAGCCCAGCATGCCGCGCGCGGTGCGGATCTGCAATTCGTCCTCGTGCACCCGCAGTGCGATGCCGTCGATGCCATGCACCAGCCAGTCGGCCGGAAAACCGGCCCGACCGTCGGTGACGGTAAAGCCGACCCCGGCTTCGGTGGAGGCGTAGATATGCCGGATCGTCACCTCCGGGAAGCGTACCCGGATGGCATCGAGCAGGTCCTGCGAACAGGCCTCGCCGCCCAGGGTCGCGACCCGCAGCGGCAGATGCGACTGCAGCGGGATGCTCGACAACAGCGCACGCCAGAACGATGGCGTGCCGCTGATATGCGTGGCACCTCCCTGTACCGCAGCCTGCGCCAGGGCCGCTACGGTACGCTGCGGCGCCAGCACGGCAGCACCGTTGGCAGCTGCCGTGAGCAACACCTGCAGGCCGGCGAACGAAGCCGGTTCATAGGTCAGCAACCACACCGCCGACTGCCCGGCCGGGTGGCGCTGCAGGTTGGCCGTCAAGCGGTCGAGCGGGTACACCACGCTCTTGAAATGCCCGGTGGTGCCCGACGTGCTCAGGCGCACCCGCGACGCCTGCAACGGACCCTCGGCGTCGCCGGCCGGTGGGTCGAACCAGGCCACCACGCCCGGCGCCAGTTGCACGCGCTGAGGCGACGGCAAGCTCGCCAGCGCAGTCTCGCGCGCCAGTGCGATGTCCAGCGGGCGCCGTTGCGCCAGCGCCAGCGCCACCAGCACCGCCTGCGCCTGACTGGCATCGATGGTCAGGCGCCGGACCTCGGGCGGCAGCGCGGCGGCCGCGCCGGCGGCCAGTTGCGCGATGTCGGAAGCGGTCGCTACCGTGCCATCGTGGGCATGCAAGCGCAGGCGCTGGTCCAGCCAGGGCGCGTGTGCCTGCAGGGCCGTCTCACTGTTCGGCATAGATCGCAACCAGGTCGGCGACCGTGTTGAACGACCTGAAACCGTCGCGGAACGGATCGCGTCCGGTCTTCTCTTCCAGGATCAGCAGGAACACTGCCAGGTCCAGTGAATCCATCGGCAAGTCGCCTTGCAGGAAGGTGCTATCCAGGCCCAGCGTAGCGGGCACGGGCAACTTCTTTTCGTCGAAGAACTCGCGCAGGCTGTCCAGGATCAATTGCGCGATTTCAGATTGTGCTGCTGCCATTTTCTTCCCCTATGCCGAAGGCACGCATGCTGTCGGCCACGGTATTGACGTTCCAGCGATGCGCCTGCCAATCGTCCTTGAGCAATTCAAAGACATGAACATCGCGGAAGACGCCCTGTTTGAGTACATGTTTCTTCAATACGCCCACTTCGCGCATGCCGAGCAGGCGCTGGAACTTGACGACCCGCTGGTTGGCATCGATGATCTCGACCACATTCTTCTGCAAGCCCAGCACATGGAAGATGTAGTCCATGAAATACGCATGCATGTGCCCGCCGTATTTGCGGGCGCCTTCGGTGGTTCCAAAATACGAACCGCAACTGCAGCGTGAATTGACCCGATCGATCTGGCTGTACGACAGGTAACCCACCGGTTCGCCATCGCCCTCGATGATGAAATGGACGTAGTCGTCGCGTTGCGCGCAACGCTCGATCCAGCGCTTCTGCTGCTCCACGTCGCCGTCCTGTACATCGGTGTACATCATGGCGTTGACGCGTGGCGAAGAACGCCACCGCAGAATCATCTCGGCGTCATCGATGGTCGGGGGGCGAAACCGTATCGTCATGCTGGGCTCTTCTGTAACCTGGGTTGAATCGATTCGGGCGCGGCTCAGCCCACCATGTGTCCGCCATCGACGGTGATGCAGGTGCCGGTGATCCAGCGGCTGGCGTTCGACAGCAGGAAAGCCACCGGCCCGGCGATATCCTCGGGCTGCCCGATACCCATCGGGTGGCGCCGGGTGATCGCCTCGACCTGGGGCGCACTCATTTCGTTGAACGCCTTGCGCGACATCTGGGTCTCGACCATGGCCGGCGCGATGGCGTTGACGCGAATCTCGTCGCGCACGAACTCCATGGCCAGGCCACGCGCGGCCGACATCAGGCCGGCCTTGCTGGCGCCGTAGACGACATTGCCCGGCTGCCCCAGGAAACCTCCGATCGATGAAATCAGCACGATCGACGACCCCGGGTTGCAGCAACCGCGCTGGCGGAAACCGCGTGCCAGCGCCAATGCCGACCCCAGGTTGAGGTGCATGATCTTGTCGAAGTGGGCCGCCGAGAACGAGCGCACCGGCAACGTCACCTGCAGGCCGGCGCAATGCACCATCCCGTCCAGGGCGCCCTGCCCGCAGACCTGGCCCTTGAGCCAGGCCGGCGCGCCATCGATGTCGGTGATGTCGAACGGCGCCACCTGGTGCCGCTGCGGCTCCTGCAACTCGTCGCGCACCTGTTCCAGGCGCGCGCCATCGCGACCATTGAGCACCACCTGCGCGCCCAGGTTGGCCAGCAGCACGGCGGTGGCCCGCCCGATGCCGGCCGAGGCGCCTACCACCAGGATGCGGCGCCCGGCCAGGTCGAACGGAGCAGTCATGACGCCAGACGCGCTCAGGCGGCGCTGCCGGCGTTGACCAGCGCGATCAGGTCGCCCACGGTCTTGGCGTCGCGCAGGTCGTCGCCCGACAGGACGTGATCGAACTCGTCACTGACATAGGCGATGAAGCTGATGACGGCCAGCGAATCCCAGGTATCGAGGCTGTCGAGAGAGGTCGATTCGGACAGGGTGCCGGCATCGGCTTCGAGGATTTCTTCCAGCTGGGTAATGATTTTTGCGTTGCTCACGTTTTGCCTCTCTAGAAATTGGTTTGTTAGACAATATCAGCAAAGTCGATCCGGCATACAGGCGAGAAACACGCCTTTCAAGTGCCAATTGGCCGTACCGTCATCCGGCCATGAAACCACCATCGACCGGCAAGGTGGCACCGGATATCCAGCGGCTTGCGTCCGACAGCAGGAAAGCGGTGGCCTGCGCCACATCCATGGGCCTGCCCAGGCCCAGCGGATGTGCCGCCAGCAGGGCCTCGCGCTGGGGCGCGGCCAGCAGCTTCATCTGCTCGTCGGCCTTGGGTCCGCTGACCACCGCCGGTGCAATGCAGTTGACCCGTATCGAGCGATCGGCCAGCTCCAGCGCCAGCGACTGCGTCAGCGATACCAGCGCGGCCTTGGAGGCGGCGTAGAGCGACCTTGCCTTTTGCCCGCGCAATCCGGCCACCGAGCCGATGAATACCATGCTCGCGCTGGGCGCGCTGACGCCCTTCTGGCGCAAGGCCTTGGCCAGCATCAGGGGAGCGGCCACGTTGACGTGGAAGTACTGGTCGAATTGCCCGGCGGAAATGCGCGACAGCGCCGAATAGCCCTGGAACGACGCCGAATGCACGATGCCGTGCAGCGCACCGCCGGCCTGGGCCACTGCCTTGATGCGCGCGGCAATGCCATCCAGTTCGCCCAGGTCCATCGGCGCGGCCAGGTGGCGTTCGGGGGCGCTGACCAGTTGTCGGGTCTGCTCCAGTTGATCGGCACGCCGGCCCACCAGCACCAGTTGCGCGCCGGCTTGGGCAAGCTCGGTGCAGATCGCCAGGCCGATGGCCGAATCGGCCGAGGCGCCGGTGACCAGGATGCGTCGCCCTGCCAGGCTGGCGGCGGTCATGGGCGCTTGAAGGTCAGGCTCAACGGCTCGAAGTCGTCGGCGATCTCGATCACCGCCGGCGCCGGAATCGGCCCGATGTCGAGCAGCATCGACGCCCACGACCAGCCCACGCCGAAGCCGGCCAGCAATACCTTGGCGCTGCCCTGCGACAGGCGCTCGCCCATGCTGCTGCAGATGGCCAGCGGAATCGAGGCCGAACTGGTATTGCCGAAGTTGTACAGGTCGACGATGAAGCGCTCGGCATCGACGCCGATCTTGCGGCGTATCTGTTCCAGCATCAGCTTGTTGGCCTGGTGCAATACGTAGTAATCGACCTTGTCTTCGGTCACGCCCGCATGCGCCAGCGTGTTCCTGACCAGCGGCGGCACCGCCCGCAACGAAAAGGTGAACACTTCCGGCCCGTTCAGGCTCAGCCGGGCATCGCGATACAGCGTGGTGTGCTCTTCGTCCGTAAAACGCTCGGCGCGGGGAATCAGCGGGTTGCGGCGGCCGCCGGCGCGCACCACGATATTGGGCGCACCGCGCCCGTCGGTGCCCATCACCACATGCATGGGACCGGCACCGGGACGCTTTTCCAGCGCCACGGCCGCACCGGCGTCGCCGAACAGCGGACGGGTGGAACGATCCTCGGGCATCAGGTGGCGGGTGCTGGTGTCGCCGCACAGCACCAGGGCACGCGTGCCACTGGCACCGGTAAGCATCTGCGAGGCGATCCAGCAGGCATAGACGAAACCCGAGCAGCCCAGGTTGATGTCGAGCGCGGCACAGCTGGTGGGCAAGCCGAGCCGGTTCTGGATCAGGCAGGCGGTGGCCGGCAGGTTGTAGTCGCTGTCCTGCGATACGAAGATCAGCACCTCGACGCTGGCCGGATCCCAATCGAGCGACTTGAGCAGGTCGATGGCGGCGGCGGTACACATGTCGGACGCACAGAGATGCGGCGGCAAGACGCGGCGCTCGTAGATGCCGGTACTTTCGACCAGCTTGTCGGCCTCGGCCTGGGTGAACATTCCCGGCTCGCGTGCATAGGAGTGACGCTGCGCCGGCACGGCAGTACGGAAACCGGCGAAGGTGATGTCGTGGGCGGTGGCTTGCATGGTCCTGTCCTGGTAGCTCTGCTGGATGAATTATTGCGCGTAGGGATCGACCAGCCGCTCGCCAAACCCTTCCGAGCGGGCATAGCCGAGCATGCCGCGCCGGGTACCGAAGTACGCGGGAATGATGATAACCGGCCCCGCCCGATGTTTGATATCGGCCGACGAAATGATCTCGTGCCCGAACAGCTGCGCCCCCGCATAGGCGCGGTCGGCGATGCGCACCACGCCCGACTGCAGCAGCGTGGCGAAGGCCGGGTTTTCTTCGATCAGGCGCCACAGGTCGCCGCCGCAGCCCCATACGGTGGCGGGCTCGTTGCTGGCGACCAGGCGCTCGGCCACGGTACGGCGCAAGGCCGCCGCCGTATCGAGGGCGCCACGGATCAGACGCGCCGGCACCTGGCTGTCGCCGGCGCGCGCCAGGCAACGCAGGCGCGGGATCTGCCCGGTCACATGGGTCTCGATGCGCTCGACGACGAAGCCGCACGAGCGCAACAGCGAAGCCAGCGACTCGGCCGTGAAGTAATTGATGTGCTGCGGATGCAGCAGGTTGCACACATCGGCGGCGCCGCTGTCGAGCGAGGCAAAGTCTGGCGTCTCGAGATACAGCAGGCCGTTCGAGTCGCCCAGCAGTTGCTTCAACTGCCGCAGGAACCGGCGTGGATCGAGCACGTGTTCGATCACGTGCGACGACGCCACCACATCGATGGTCGCATTCTTGGCGCCCGCATCCACCACCGCGCGCAGGTTGCCGGTATTCAGGTCGGCCTGCAGGAACGGGAACCGGTCCGGCAGCATGCGGTTGAAATCGATGCCCAGCAGCCGGCTATCGGGAATGTCGAAGCGCTCCGACAGGGCGCTCAGCAGCGGACCATTGCCGCAACCCACATCGATGATCAACCCGGCGCCATCGCCCAGCGCCCGACCGCCGAAGATCTCGACCATCTCGACGTAAGGTGCCAGCCGGTCGTCGTTACCGGTCTCGCCCCATGACACGGGCTGCTGGTTGTCGATGGCATAGATGGCGCCGAAGACGTCGGCGTCGTAGTCGCGGGTGCCGGCCACATGGCCGCAATAGCAGCAGCGCCCGAGTGAGAACTCCAGCTCGGTGCGTTGCAGGGATGTTCCTTCGCGCACCGTGGTACCCGAATAGACCGCCCCCAGGCGTTGCCACTCGTCGCCGCCGCAGATGACGCAGATGACCTTCTTGTCCTGGCTCATTGCTTCAGTTCTTTCTGGATGACCTGCTGGTTCAATCGGGCCCAATCGGGATGTTGCGCCATCAACGCCACGCAATCCCTCCAGGTGAAATGGGGCTTGTCAGGCAGCAGCGCCTCCAGCATGCGGCGGACCAGTTCGAAGTCGCGCGGCTCATCGACACACCAGCGCCCGCTGGCCGGCTCGAAGCTGCTGGGCACCGACTTGAGCCGGTAGCGCTGCGGCCGGTTGTAGATATAAGGAGTGACGTGCTCGCGCTCGGCGGCGGTGGTGGCCGGATCGCCGTCGGCCTGGTCGAGCAGGCGGCGGCGCACCACTTCCACATCCAGCCCGCGCGGAAACTGCGCCATGTCCAGGTGGGCGTAGTCGACCGCGTCATCCTCGAGCAATGCCTCGACGGCCAGGTCGATCAGGCCCGGATCGATCAGGGGACAATCGGAGGTCACCCGCACCACCACGTCGGCCGCGGACAGCTCGGCGGCCAGCACGAACCGGCTCAGCACATCGTCTTCCGAACCGCGCGCCACCAGCACGCCGGCCTGCCTGCCGATCTCCACCACCGGGTCGTCGGTGGCGTTGACGGTAGTGGCCAGCACCACCTGGTCGACCCGCCGACAGGCCTGCAGGCGATCGAGGTGGTGACGCAACAGCGGCCGCCCCGATACCTCCAGCAATACCTTGCGCGGCAATCTGGTGGAGGTGGTGCGGGCTTGCGTGATGCAAACGACCTTGGGACGCGCCGCCATGGAATCAGGCGTCGCCGCTGTGCGACACCAGCGCCCAGCTCAGCGGCGTGCCACGCGTGATGGCGCGCGCGGCGCGCGCCTGCAGCACGGCATCGATATGCTTGGGCGGCAAACCCAGGCCGGGGCGGATCGAACGCACGTTCTGCGCCGTGAAGGGGGCGCCGGCGGCAATATCCTCGACCGCGTACAGCGAGCGGCGATAGTCGCGTCCTTTTCCTTCGCCCGGTGTCGGCCCATAGGTCACGTGACCCAGGCAATCGAAGGCGGTACGTGCCGCGCTCACCAGCTCGGCGAATTCCTTGGGCTCCAGCGAGAAGGCCGAATCGACGCCGCCGTCGGCACGCGCCAGGCACAGGTGCTTTTCGATGACCGCCGCACCCAGCGCCACGGCCGCCGTCGGCACCGAGGTGCCATGGCTGTGATCGGACAGGCCGGCCGGGGCGCCGAATGCCTGCGCCAGGTGCGCAATGGTGCGCAGGTTGCTTTCGCGCGGATCGCTGGGATAGGCGCTGACACAATGCAGCAGGATCACGCCGCCGGCACCGGCTTCGCGGGCCGCGGTCACGGCCTCTTCGATCTCGGCCAGGTTGGCCAAGCCGGTCGACATGATCAAGGGCTTGCCGAAGCTGGCGGCGTAGCGGATCAGCGGCAGGTCGTTGAGCTCGAACGAGGCGATCTTGAAGGCTGGCGCACCCAGTTCATGCAGCATGTCGACTGCCTGGCGGTCGAAGGGGCTGCTGAACAGCGTCACGCCGCGCTTGCGGGCGTGTTCGAACAGCCTCGGGTGCCATTCGTACGGCGTGGCCGCTTCCTGGTAGAGGTCGTACAGGCTACGCCCGGCCCACAGGCCGCCCTCGATCACGAACCCCGGGGCCTTGGAATCGATGGTCATGCTGTCGGCGGTGTAGGTCTGCATCTTGACCGCGTCGGCGCCGGCGTCGGCGGCGGCATCGATGAGCTTGATGGCACGTTCGATGTCGCCATTGTGGTTGCCCGACATCTCGGCGATGACATACGGCGGTTGGCCTTCGCCGATGAGGCGATCAGCAATCTGGACAATGGTCATGATTCACCTTCACTTGAAAATTTAGAAAGCAACACACCTGCAATTCTTACCGCCCCCTCGCCATCGACCAGCCCGGTCACACGCTGGACCAGCCCGGCACGCGCACTGCAGTCGTTCCACAATGCCACGGCGCGCTGGGCGATCAGCTCGGCCGCATCGGCCACGCGCCCATCCAGGCAAGGATACGGCCCGCCGCTGGTTGGCGCCTGGTTCTGCGCCACCACCACCGCCAGTGCCGGCGCGCCCAGCGCCACCAATTCGCCGATGGTGCCGCCGGCGGCGGTGACCACCAGCCCGGCCGCCACGAACAGCGGCGCCACCGACGGCGGATTGACTTCGACACGCAGCCTCGGCGAAAGACTAACGGCCAAATCGTGCAAATCTTGAGGACGGGGGTAAGCCGCCCCCACCAGCGCGGTCACCGTGACCGACGCCGGCAGCTCGGATACGATGCGCCGCGCCACCGGCACCGTCAACCCCAGCGGGTCCGAACCGCCGAAGCTCAACACCAGCGACGCGCGCTCGGCCAACGCCGTCCGGGGCGCGCGGATGGCGGCGCGGATATCGCGCCGGATCAGGGCATGGCGTGGTCCCAGCAACATGGTGGCGCCGGGCGCAATGGCGCCGTAGGCTTCGGCGCTGGCCTGGGGTGACGGGTCGATCA
Source organism: Herbaspirillum sp. YR522 (assembly GCF_000282575.1). Classification (GTDB taxonomy): domain Bacteria; phylum Pseudomonadota; class Gammaproteobacteria; order Burkholderiales; family Burkholderiaceae_D; genus Herbaspirillum. The sequence continues at coordinate 93,904 of NZ_AKJA01000013.1, forward strand.
CGACCGCGGCCGGCACCGGCGTGCGGTCCGGGGCATCCCACAGCACCGCCAGCCGGCTCATCCGTGCCACCTCGCGCAGGTACTGGTCGCCCAGGTGGTAGCCGTCGACCACGGTGCAGACCGGTTGCAGTCGCTCGACGTGGGCGCGCAGCGCGGCCAGGTCGGCATCGCCCCCGGCCGGGCCGGGCAACTGCAGCGCCTCGGCGGGAATATCCTTGAGCAGGTCGACGAAGGACGGCGCCGGGTCGACCATGGCGAACACGGCGCCCCCGCCCAGGTCGGTCACGGCCTCGGCCACGGCGCGACACCGCATCAAATGACCCAGCCCCATCCCGGCCGAGGCATCGACGCGAAAGATGACGGTGGGGCACGGCGAATTCATTGGTCGGCCCGCGTGAGGACCGGCGCGGCCTGCATCCACCGATGCCAATGGCGGTGAAACTGGTGGATGCGCGCTTCGTTGCTGCCGTGCAAGGGCGGCATCGTCATCTGCCGGTTACCCTTTTGCACCTGCTCGATGATCTCGCGGTCCTCGCGCAGGATCGCGCGGTTGAACTCGGTCACGTTCGACAGCACCGCTTGGCGCACCGCAGCCTGCTTGCCTGGCGCCAAGTCGCTGGCCGACATCAGGATCCGGTAATGCAACTCGCAGGTTTCCGGGCCGGTGGGCAAGTAGGTCTGCACACTCATCAGGTTGCCCTGCGTCAAGCCGATCGCCAGGTTGGGAAAGATGAAGAAATGGTCGTAGTTGGTCAGCTGCTCGCTGGGCTTGAGCTGCAGGCGGCGGGTGACGCCGCTCCACCACTTGGCGCTGGTTTCCGACAGATAGGCGGTGCCATCGTTGCGGTGGCCCTCGACGTTGATTTCCCAACGGGGCTGGACGAAGTTCTTGAACGTCTCGGGGTGCACCATCGTGACGTGATACACCTCGAGCACGCTTTCGACGCCGAACTTCCAGTTGGCGGCCCAGGGCTCGCGGTGATCGTCGATCTTGTCGACGAAGATGTCCGACAGGTGACGCAGGATGGCGGCGTAATCGCCCAGGTGCTGCTCCAGCGTGGGGCCGCCCGGCTCCAGCCGGACAAACAGGAAGCGCCCGCAGGCTTGCAGTTCGAAGCGCCGCAAGCTGCGCGCGGCGCGCTGCTCGTCGCTCAACTGGAAGAACTTGGCGTTGCCGGGCACGAAGGGCAGGCCGTCCTTGTTATAGGTCCAGCCGTGATAGGGGCAGGTCAGCGAACGGTTGCCGCAGGGTTCCTGCTGGATACGCGCGAAACGATGCGAACAGACATTGTGCAAGGCGCGTACCTCGCCGGCGAAATTCTGGACCACCACCGAGGTGCCGGCGATCTCGACCGTGATGAACTGTCCCGGTTCGGCCACCTGCTCGGCAAATCCGACGAATACCCAGCCGCGCGAAAAGATGCGATCGAACTCCTCGGCCTGCACCTGTTCCGAATAATAGGACGCGGGCTGCATGGCCACATCGGCCCCGGACAGCGGCTGGTCGTTTTCTGTGTTGTGGTCCTTGAGCATGGCGCCGCGATGTCGATGATTGGTTTGCAAATATGATCACTAGGCCCCGCGCCGGCAATCAGCCACGGCGCCGATACAGGCGCAGTTCCGAATGGAAGCCGTCGATGGTCCGGTAACCGAACGGGTAGACGTTGGTCGCCAGCAATTCGTAATTGGGCAGCAGGGTGTCGTAGTCGCTGCCCAGCAGCGGCTTGTCGACGCCATACCTGACCTGGTCCGACTTGACCGCCTTGCCCTCGCGCAGGTTGCGCAGCAGGACATAGCGGGTCTGCAGGCGGTCCACCTGCTGCAGGTAGTTCTTGACCACATGCAACTCCATCTCCTGGAACGAGATGAAATTGACGAACAAATCGATAGTGCCTTGAACCTTCGGCAGCTGCCAAGGGCACAGCACCATCTGCCGTGGTGCGGCGGGCACGTCGATGACGTCCAGTTCGCGGGTGGCGAGGTAATCGGTGAAGTGCTCGCCGCCCTGCTGCTTGAGGTAGAAGCTCGACACGGCGGCAGTGGGCGGGATATCGACATCGATATAACTGAATCGGCCCAGCTGCGACAGGATCTCGCCCAGGGTGCCAAAGCCGCCGCCGATTTCCAGCACGTTCCTGATACTGGCCACTTCGTCGCCGATCTGCTGGCGCAGGAAGCTCAGGCCGTTGAGGTAATTCAACGCCGAACGACTGAAGGCGCGACCGTCGAAACGGAATTGCTCCTGCGGGGCACCCACGTCGGACTCCGAGAAACTGGCCAGTGGCCAACCCTTGTCATCGGCCGAGCTGGCCAGCAGCACGCGGTAATCCGCCAACGCCCATAACTCGCCCGACAGGGCATGCAGCAGGGACTGATAGGTCTTGCCACCAGGCTTGTCCATGCTGCCCACCAGCGCCATGAGCTGCTCGAATTGTTCGCGCGTATAGGCCCCGCCCGGCGCGCCATAGGTCGGCACGAAGAAGACCCGCGTGGTTTCCAGGCTGCGGAAAGCGTCGAACCCGTGCTGGCGCAGCTCATCGATGATCGGCTGCGAAGCCTGCGCCCAGAAATTGGTCGGCTGGTAGATCGCGTCCTGGGATGGCAGGTCGGCCTGCATCTGCTCAAGGATGCGAAGCGCGGTCGACGATGCGGGAGATAAACTGGGCATTGGGATTGGGCAATCGAAAATGGTAAAGACCGGATGTCACGCCAGGTGGGTGCGCAGTCGCGCGCAAACGAAATCCTGCTCCTGCTGGCTCAGCTGCGGAAACATCGGCAGCGATATCGCCTCGGCGTAGTAACGCTCGGCCTGCGGGAACGCCGCAGGCGCATAGCCAACGCGGGCATGGTAGGGCTGGCGATACACCGGAATGTAATGCAGGTTGACCAGGATGCCGTCGGCGCGCAGGGCCTCGAAGACCTCCCGGTGGCTGCGCCCGATCGCATCGAGCTTGAGCCGGATCACGTACAGGTGCAGTCCCGAATAGCAATCCGGATGCTGCCACGGCAATTGCAGCGGCAGGTCGGCCAGCAGGCTGTCGTAGCGCCGGGCGATGACATGCCGTTGCGCCACGAACGCTTCCAGGTTGCGCGCCTGGCTCGCGCCCAGCGCGGCCTGCATGTCGGTCATGCGGTAATTGAAGCCCAGATCGATCTGCTCGTAGTACCAGGGGCCGTCGGCCGGCTGGCTCATGTCCTGCTCGTCGCGGGTGATGCCGTGGCTGCGCAGCAGGCGCAGTGTCCTGGCCAGCTCATCGTCTTGCGTGACCGCCATGCCGCCTTCGGCGGTCGTGATGATCTTGACCGGATGGAAACTGAACACCGCGATATCGCTGTAGCGACAGTTACCGATGGGCTCTCCCCGGTACTTGCCGCCGATGGCGTGCGAGGCATCCTCGATGATCCTGAAACCGTAGCGCTGCCCCAGCGCATGGATGGCCGCCATATCGCAGGACTGGCCGCACAGGTGCACCGGAATCACTACCTTGGGCAGGCGGCCGGACTGCGCGGCCTGCTCCAGCTTGGCCGCCAGTGCATCGACATCGATGTTGTAGGTCCGGGCGTCGATATCGACGAAGTCGACCTCGGCGCCGCAATACAGGGCGCAGTTGGCGCTGGCCACGAAGGTCACCGCCGTGGTCCACACCAGGTCGCCCGGGCCCACGCCCAGCGCCAGGCAGGCAATGTGCAGCGCCGCCGTGGCATTGCACACGGCCACCGCATGGCGCGCGCCGCAATGCTCGGCAATGGCTTGCTCGAAGGCCGGCACCGCCGGCCCTTGGGTCAGGTAATCCGAGCGCAGGACTTCGGTGACGGCATCGATGTCGTCCTGGCTGATGTGCTGGCGGCCGTAGGGGATGACCACGATCAGATCTTCCCGACCAGGTGACGGTTGGTATGGATCCAGGCCGCGAGCTCGTCGGTGCTCATCCACTCCTTGTTGTTGTCGGACGAATAGACGAAATCGTTGGGAACCTTGGCGCCGTCGCGAATACGCGCCGGGTCTTCGCTCCACTTGTGGATCGCCGGCAGGATCTTGAAATGCTCGGGATACTCGTAGGTATAGGGCGCGTCTTCGATGCCGATCATCTGTTCGTGCAGCTTCTCGCCAGGACGCACGCCGACGATGTCGAACTGGGCGTCGGGCTTCACGGCACGGGCGATATCGGGCAACTTCATCGAGGGAATCTTCTTGACGTAGATCTCGCCGCCCACCATGTCCTCGAAGGCATGCCACACCAGCTCCACGCCCTGCTCCAGGGTGATCATGAAGCGCGTCATGCGCTCGTCGGTAATGGGCAGCTTGCCGCCCTTGTCGAGCAGCGACATGAAGAACGGAATGACCGACCCGCGCGAACCCATCACGTTACCGTAGCGCACCACCGAGAAGCGAGTCTCGTTGCCACCCGAATACGAATTGCCGGCCACGAAAAGCTTGTCCGAAGCCAGCTTGGTGGCGCCATACAGGTTGGCCGGGCTGCTGGCCTTGTCGGTCGACAGCGCCACCACGCGCTTGACGCCCTGGTCGATGCAGGCATCGATCAGGTTCATGGCACCGATGACGTTGGTCTTGACGCACTCGAAGGGGTTGTACTCGGCCGTGGGCACGATCTTGGTGGCGGCGGCATGCACCACCAGGTCGATGCCGTTCAGGGCGCGCGCCAGGCGATCCTTGTCGCGCACATCGCCGATGAAGAACCGCACGCGGGGATCGTCGCCGTAGAGCTTGGCCATTTCCCACTGCTTCATCTCATCGCGGGAAAAAATCACCAGGCGACGCGGGTTGTACTTCGCCAGCGTCATCGCGGTAAACATATGACCGAAGGAACCTGTTCCTCCCGTCATCAATATGGACTGGTTAGTGAGCATAAGTTAGGTCGGAGAACTGTTGATGACGATGATGCGCCCGGTCAATCGAATCTGACCTCAACCAGATGATCGGCGCCCCTGAACTGCTCGATATAAAGCGAAGCCGAAGACGGGTTGATGACGATGAACTTCGTGAAATTATATAAGCCCGGTTCATAGCCCGCGTCGAACTCGTTCATCTTGAAGAACGCGTCGTAGGCCGTGCCGTAACGATAATAGTTTTGCTTGAAGGCGTCCTTGAAGTAGGCATCGTCGGCCGGGTGAAACTTGATCACCAGCGCACCGCCCGCGTTCTGGACCAGCGCGCTCTGCATGCGCACCATCAGGATCAGGCCGTACAGCAGCTTGTCGAGCATGGGCCGGTCGCTCTCCTTTTCGAGCGCGCTGAAATAGTTGAGCAGGCACGGCAACAGGCATACCCACACTTGCTCGCCCTGGGGAATGATCTCGATACATTCCAGGTTCAGCACCGTCACCTTGGTCAGGTGCGTGAATGCCTTTTCCGAGACGCAATAGGCGCCAGCATAAGCGGGATGACGGCCATCGAAGAAATAAGATGGCACGCTGTTGATCCTGCTCAGCTTGTCGCGATCGATCCTGAGCGTATCGATGATGCCGCGACGCTCCAGTTCGCGGGTGAGCAGTTCGGTATCGACCTCCACACTGTTCCAAGGGTCGGTCACGTTCTCGGGGTCGTAGGCGGCCGAGCCCTCTTCGAGGTAGAAGATCGACTTGACCACGCCCGCCATGCCGAACAGCTTGCCCAGCAGGAACCCGCTGTGCGGCACATACAGGTTAAGCGCCACCGGCCCCAGGCCGGCCAGGCCCTGGCATACCTTCTCGAGGAAATCGCAGGCGCCGCCGATATCCCAGATGCCATCATTGCCGACATTGATGTGGGGTGCATGCCAGGTCGTCTTGCGACCGCAGACCACCAGTTGCTCGTTCTTCAGGTAGCCATGGTCGTGCAAATAGCGACCGATCGAATAAGTGATGGGGCTATGGACATACAACAGGTCAACAGTTTTTTCCGTCTGCATTTGGCTTCACATCGGCGCCCGGATCCCGGACGCCATCAATTGGCGCATGCCCGCCGCCGCCTCTCGCGGGGCGGCACGGACAATCTGGAGGCGACTACATGAGCGCGGGGCCCATCACAGACGCACTGAATAAATTTGATTTAAACACGCATGGAAAACCAGGTATCGCCCGATTAATGAGGTTTTTGTTGTTTATTCCTAATTTAAAATATTTCAACCAAGAAACTTATTGAATCTCACACCTGCTGCGGGACCGCCCGGCGCCAGCCATCAGGGCAGAATGCACATGCTAGACTTGCGACCTTATCATCCCGCGCTCCATCAGTTTCCATGAACATTGTCATCCTCGCTGCCGGCATGGGCAAGCGCATGCAATCGGCCCTGCCCAAGGTACTCCACCCGCTGGCTGGCAAACCCCTGTTAGGACATGTGATCGACACCGCGCGTTCGCTCTCGCCGCAGCGTTTGTGCGTCATCTACGGCCATGGCGGCGACGCCGTGCCCAGCGCCTTCGCCGACACCGCGCTGTCGTTCGCCAAGCAGGAACCTCAACTGGGCACCGGCCATGCAGTGATGCAGGCGCTACCGCACCTCGAGGATGGCGCCACCACGCTGGTGCTCTACGGCGACGTGCCGTTGACCACGGCGGCGTCGCTGCAGCGCTTGCTGGCAGCCGCCGGCAACGACAAGCTGGGCGTACTGACGGTGACCCTGGACAACCCCACCGGCTACGGGCGTATCGTCCGCGAGCAGGGCAAGATCGTACGTATCGTCGAGCAGAAGGACGCCAGCGACAGCGAACGCGCCATCGGCGAAGTCAACACCGGCATCATCGCCGCCCCCACCGCCAGGTTGCGCGGTTGGCTGGCGGCCTTGTCCAACGACAACGCCCAGGGCGAGTACTACCTGACCGACGTCATCGCCGCAGCCGTGGCCGACGGCGTCGAAGTCGTGTCGGCCCAGCCGGACGACGTGGCCGAGACCCTGGGCGTCAACAGCAAGGTGCAACTGGCCGAACTGGAGCGCGTATATCAACGCCAGGTCGCCACCCGGCTGCTGGAACAGGGCGTGACCCTGGCCGATCCGGCCCGGCTGGACGTGCGGGGCAGCCTGCAATGCGGGCGCGACGTCAGCATCGATGTCAATTGCGTCTTCGAAGGTCGGGTCGAGATCGCCGACGGCGCCGTGATCGGCGCCAACTGCGTGATCAAGGACGCAGTCATCGGCGCCGGCGCCAACATCAAGCCATTTACCCATATCGACAGCGCCAGGGTGGGCGAGCAGGCCCAGATCGGCCCGTACGCGCGGCTGCGCCCCGGCACCGAGCTGGCACGCGAGGTCCATGTGGGTAACTTCGTCGAGGTCAAGAACAGCATCGTCGGCATTGGCAGCAAGGCCAACCACCTGGCCTACGTGGGCGACGCCGACATCGGCAGCGGCGTCAACGTGGGTGCCGGGGTGATCACCTGCAACTACGACGGCGCCAACAAATTCCGCACCATCATCGAAGACGACGCCTTCATCGGCAGCGACAGCCAGCTGGTGGCCCCGGTGCGGGTCGGCCGGGGCGCCACCATCGGCGCCGGCACCACCCTGACCAAGGACGCCCCGGCAGAGCAGTTGACCCTGTCGCGCGCCAGGCAGATGTCGCTGGCCGGTTGGTTGCGACCGGTGAAGATCAAGAAATAAGTCGTATCAAGGTCATCCGTCGGGCACCGGGCGCCTGGCCACCGCAAAGGGGCTGGCCAACCCGCCCCGGCGGCGCATCGCTACGGCATGTGCACCGACTCCAGGGGCACAGCCGTTTCGAACTTGCTGCGCCGGATCGAAAAATAACTCCGTACATTGCGCACGTTCTTTTGCGACGCAAACAAGCGGTGCGCCAGCCCGTGATAGGCCGGCATATCCGCCACCAGCACCACCAACACAAAATCCGGCCCGGGCGAGACCCGATAGCACTGCTGCACCGCCGCCTCCTGCGCCACGATCTCTTCGAAGGCCTGTTGCTCTTCGTCACCCTGGCGGTCGAGCGTGATCTCGACGATCGCCGTCAGCGCCGCCGACAGGCGCTCGGGATCGAGCAGCGCGACCTGCCGCGCAATGACCCCTTCCTCCACCAGCCGCCGCACCCGGCGCAGGCAAGTGGGCGGCGACGCGTGCACCGCCGCCGCCAATTGCTGGTTGGTCTGGCTCGCATCCCGCTGCAAGGCGTGAAGGATGCGGCGGTCGAGCTCGTCGAGTTCTAGCTTCATGGCAATGCGCTGCGATCTTCTATGACTTTATATAGGCTATGGATTTCCAAAAGCATCATTTAGTGAAATTAAATTTCACTGCTGATACCAACGGCAATATTAAGTCATTTCCGATCGATTTTAGAAATCATATTTCACCAGCGCTCGCCTAAGATGGCTGCACCCTATCTACAAACGAGGTCTTTCATGTGCGGTATCGTCGGCGCCGTTGCGCAACAAAATGTCACTCCCATCCTGCTGGAAGGGCTGCAGCGCCTCGAATATCGCGGCTACGACTCATGCGGCGTGGCCTTGCACGTCAATGGCCGGCTGGAGCGCTCGCGCAGCACATCGCGCGTGGCCGACCTGCGCCAGCAGGTAGCGCAGACGGGGCTGGCCGGCTTTACCGGCATCGCCCACACGCGCTGGGCGACCCATGGCGCGCCCGCCACCCACAATGCCCACCCGCACTTCTCGCGCGATCGCATAGCGCTGGTGCATAACGGCATCATCGAGAACCATGACGAATTGCGTGCCGAACTGCAAGGCCTGGGTTATGTATTCGAGAGCCAGACCGACACCGAGGTCATCGCACACCTGGTGGACCACCTGTATGACGGCGACCTGTTCGCCACGGTGCAGCAGGCGGTGCGCCGGTTGACGGGCGCCTATGCGATCGCCGTCTTCAGCGCCGACGAACCGCACCGCGTGGTGGCGGCCCGCCAGGGCTCGCCGCTGATCGTGGGCGTGGGCGAAGGCCAGAACTTCGTCGCCTCCGACGCCATGGCGCTGGCCGGCACCACCGACCAGATCATCTACCTTGAAGAAGGCGACGTGGTCGACCTGCAATTGCAGAAGGTGTGGATCGTCGACGCCAGCGGCCGCCCCGCCGAACGCGAAGTGCGCACCGTACAGGCTTTCACCAGCGCCGTCGAACTGGGCCCCTACCAGCACTACATGCAAAAGGAGATCTTCGAACAACCGCGCGCGATTGCCGACACGCTCGAAGGCGTGGTCGGCATCATGCCCGAGCTGTTCGGCGACAAGGCCTACAAGGTCTTCAAGGAAATCGACTCGATCCTGATCCTGGCCTGCGGCACCAGCTACTACGCGGGCCTGACCGCCAAGTACTGGCTGGAATCGATCGCGAAGATCCCGGTCAACGTCGAGATCGCCAGCGAATACCGTTACCGCGACAGCGTGCCCAATCCCAAGTCGCTGGTGGTCACCCTCTCGCAGAGTGGCGAGACGGCCGACACGCTGGCCGCGCTCAAGCATGCGCGCTCGCTGGGCATGCCGCACACGCTGACCATCTGCAACGTCGCCACCAGCGCCATGGTGCGCGAATGCGAACTGGCCTACATCACCCGTGCCGGCGTCGAAGTGGGCGTAGCCTCGACCAAGGCCTTCACCACCCAGCTGGCCGCCCTCTTCCTGCTGACGCTGGCGCTGGCCCAGACCCGCGGCTTGCTGACCGAAGAACAGGAAGAGGCTCACCTCAAGGCCATGCGACACCTGCCGGCGGCATTGCAAAGCGTGCTGGCGCTGGAACCGACCATCGTCGCCTGGGCCGAAGCCTTCGCCCGTCGCGAGAACGCACTCTTCCTTGGTCGCGGCTTGCATTACCCGATCGCCCTCGAAGGTGCGTTGAAGCTGAAGGAAATTACTTATATCCACGCCGAAGCCTACGCCGCCGGCGAGCTCAAGCACGGACCGCTGGCACTGGTGACCGAGCAGATGCCGGTGGTGACCATTGCCCCTAACGATGCGCTGGTGGAAAAGCTGAAATCGAACATGCAGGAAGTACGCGCACGCGGCGGCCAGCTTTATGTGTTCGCCGATGGCGATTCGCGCATCAGCTCCAGCGAAGGCTTGCATGTGATCCGCATGCCCGAGCACTATGGCGTGCTGTCACCGATCTTGCACGTGGTGCCGCTGCAGTTGCTGGCGTATCACACGGCGCTGGCGCGCGGGACTGATGTGGATAAGCCTCGGAATTTGGCTAAGTCGGTTACGGTGGAGTGAGGGGGCATTGGGTAATGTGTCCTGTCATGTTATGACTAAAATTACGGCTTAAATTGAGCCGTAATTTTCAATTGTTACTATAAAAATACATTACGGCTTCTAATTACAATTAGAGCCCATTGCACTCTTTATATTAACGGCCAAATGCTTTAGACCACGGCCGCCCCGTAATACATGCTCAGCTAAAACCTCAGCTGAGTATCTATCATGTCGATACCCAGTTGAAGAGACCCGTTTATTTACCGTATTACCCTGCCGTTTACCCTGGCGAAATTTGTGGCTCCTGGCTTTCACGCATCAAATTCCACAACACACTAGGCATATGGAATTCCGTACTTGCTAGTCTCGGCATCTTTCAGGAACTGCGGTTTCGAGTTTTTGACTTACATCAGCCACCCGTTGCGCTTAGCTTAGTACTTCACTATTTGGGGACGACATTGCACGACGCGATGGCGAGCATGTCTACGGTGCCATATAGCCGGACGTTTGACGCAGCGACGCCTAGCCGGCGCCATCATCTCCCCAGATTCTGCTCCCTATGTATCGCAGATGACATCGAGTCACACGGAGAGCCCTACTGGCATACCGAGCATCAATTACCCAACGTATTGGTCTGCCGTCTACATGCAGTTCTCCTACGTGACAGATGTCCCGCCTGTGACAAAATCCTAGCCACCAAAAATAAGTTCTAGTCGAGCCCCTTACTCATAACTGCACATGTGGAGCTGATCTTCGTGCATTGCCGCGGCGGAAGATATCGACGACTCATAAGCTCTACGCACTCTCAGAGATCAGCTATCACGCGCTTAGCGAAAAGGGCGGCCCCTTAGATCTGCGCCAAATCATCGCGTTTCTTCTGAAGAAAACCAAATCTGCGCAGGGACTTCATCAACTACTCCAACGCGTTTGGGGGCGACATCCCGAAGTAGAAATATTCTGGAGCACAGACCATGCACTGACTAACATGCGCGCCTCCGATATTGCCGCCGCATTAGTAGCTCTAGGCCTCAAATACGATGAGGCAATTGGAAAAATTACCTCGCCCGCAACACATGGATACCTCACCCAGGGCGAAAAGAGGCGAAACAAGATGCCCGCCACTCTGGACGACGCCAAAAGGTCTATGTGCGATTTCTCAGAACGCTTCCCGGGGAAACGCTTAGCAATGAATAAGGTTGCGTACGAATACTTGCTCATTCACGATCTTGATTGGCTTAACCGAGTCTTTCCATCAGAGCGACCACGGCGCTTGCCCTCGATTCATTCTGATCGCCAATCAATCCACTCAACGATACAGCGCTGCGCAGAGTCTGGAAAACCGCACTTCATTACGACCTATCCCGAACACATTAGAGCGCAAATCCGTGATTCTGCTTGGCTTGATGCCTACCGAGCTAAGGCTAAAAAGAAAAGTGGCCCCAAAGATGAGACGTATGAAGAAAAGTCTCAAAGCAGGGTGAGCGAGCTTATCGAAGCTATCCGCCTGTCTGAGACTCTTTCTACGCGCCCGAGAAAGATAACTACACGTACCTTATCGTCCCTAACGGGCCTAACCCAAGTTATGGTCGCCTCCGCAATGCATAAAAGCCCACTTCTTCGAGAACATAGGGATAAGGCTAATGCACGATAAAAGAGGCCTTGGTCATCGAGGGCTATAAGAAATTCCCACCCCTTAGGAAGTTTAGTATTCGAAATCTCATGGGCGAGATTGGAATGATGAGAAGTCCCCGGAATATAAAATTCGTTCACGACGTAATAGATCGGCTCGAACGATCGTCGCCCTCTTGACAGCATTTAGTATGCGACCATGTCCCACGTCCAGTAATAGAAAAAGCCGCTTCCAGAAGCGGCTTTTTATTCCTGAAAAGCTTAATGAATATTTGCATTCAATTGCCCCACCTAGTTGCATCTAAAAGCACCACTTCGCAGCATTTGGCTAACCGCCATCAACGCCGCTACCGCTTCAGATTGCAGTTGTGCCATTCACCACCTCGATATAGCCCTTGATGCTACTACCGGCGTGCGACAGGTCTTCCTGCGGAGCTTCGCCGCCACGCAGTACGGCGCGCGATAGCAGCCGGTTCATCGCAACGCAAGACGTTTCCGGCACCATGATACAGTCTGGACAGGCTCCACCGTGGGAGTCGCACAGGCTACCGGAGTTGCAACGGTGTGACGACGGCTCCAGCAGATGCGCCAAGAAACGATTGCTCTCATTGCGCCAGAGCGAGGAGAGGTTGCCCAAGTCCATGGTCGTGCCATTACGGTAGACGACGAACGACAAGTCCGCCGGGAAGATGTACTCTCCGAGCGAACCCAAGTCCAGGCCGGAAAATTCGGCTACCGACTTCATGAACAGATGGGAAAAGCTGTGCAGCAGCGTGTACACGTACCGGTAAGTGGCCGCCTCGCTTGGATGCAGCAGCGAGAAGTACCGGCCGAACGGCTGAGCCGATTCCAAGATGGGGCCGCCCAGCTTCACCTTTCCGCTCGGGTCCCACGCCGGCAAGTCCGTCACGCCAACTTCCTGCAACCACTGGTACACCGTTTCCGGCTTTAAGGTCACGTAAATCGCCTCGTTGGCCTGCTTGACGACATAGATGGGGCGCTTGCCGTTCTTCAGCGGCTCGAACAAGCGCAGCCGCACCGGCATGTCTTGGTTGCGCTTGTTGATTACTGGGGTGGCACTGACGCGGGTGTAACCGTGGGTGAAGCGACACAGCTCAAACTCGCGAATGAGGCCCAGCTCCGCAAAGCCTAGCTTGTCCATCAGGTCCCGGGTCCGCGCTTCCTGAAGCTGCTTGGCATGCTCATTTTTCGGTGCCAAGTCGGAGTCGAGTTGGTAGAAGCGCACGAACGGAGCTCGCGCGCCCAGCTCAGAAGTGGCACGCACCTTGCTGCGCATTAGCGCCTCATGCTCGACCGACAGGGCAAACGGGTCGTAGCGGCTGGTGAATTCCTCACGCCGTGCGAGCTGAGCATACATTGAGACAGGCAGTTCGCTTTCAACTGGGATAAGCGGAGGCTCGCCGCTCGTCCAGTCATCGACGAGCTTGCGCATTTCTTCCTCAGTTTCCTTTATGAATTCCTCGTCCCCCATCTTCACAGCGCGGCCGTGGTTCTTCTTGTAGCGCTCGTAGGTCTGCCACTTTTCATCATGGCCGCCCTGAAGCAGGATGGCTTTCATTTCTTCCGGTGCCGGCTCCGTCCCGCCATAGCCATACTTGTCGCCGATGAAGGAAGCCAGTGCAGCTGCATTTTGCGTGCTCAAAAGCGACAGTAGATTCTGGTCTCGATCGGAAAATACTACAAATTGCTCGGCCTGCACATAGTAGGCCGACGACGCTCGATACGAAATCGGCTCCATACGGCGCTCACTCGGAGCGCGCGGTGTGTCCCGGAACACCTCCGTAGTGAACTTGTCGTTCTGCAGCCAGGTCGCCCGTTCGCGGTGGCCGCAGTTCGCGCACTCGAAGCCCCATTCACCGATGCGTGGTGAATGTGTATGCAGGAGGAAGTCCTTACAACCGCAGCTCGCGCATGTCTGCCCATTTTGGTAGGCTTCCTGATTCTGGTCGCTCCACTCCCACATTCCCGGGGTGGCGGGCATGTAGTCGCCCGACCAGTGCACGAAGACGACGTCGAGCTGACGCCACTTGCAGTTGGACTTCTTCTTGGGATTTGGGCAGTTGGACGGCGAAAAAACGTCGATGTGCTTGGCAGCTTCAGCGACCGACTCGTACTCTCTGAACATCCCACAAGTATTGCAGACGAAGGACAGCGGCGCCGGCGCGTAGCCCATCTTAAGCGGGTTGATGAACTGCAGGTGCGACACGCCAAGCGGGCGCAACGTGCTGCCATACAGGAGCATGCCATCAATGCATTGCGTTGGGTCGATCGGGCGCTCGCCGCTGTTGATCGAATACGCGCGGGAAAACCAGCTCTGCCATGTTTCCTGCAGGCGTAGCATGATCTGCTCCTGCGTCTGCGTATTGATGTCAGCCACATCCGGTACCGCAGACTGGTCTGGGATAGAGATACAGGCGCCAAGACCACCTTCGAAGGTAAAGAAAGCGCCCGGTGCGTAAGCTGAAGCCAGCTGGTTGCGGGAGCGCGCCATGATGGGTGTGCGGATTTGATTCTGGTTCTGGTCGTCTTCGCTAAAATACGAGTTGTGCATCATGTTAGGCCTCATCATCGTCATTTTCAGCCACCCCATTGCGAACGAGGTCCATTACCGCAAACACCTGACTTCCCGTCTGTTTCTTGCCATCCGCGTCCTTGGGCGACATCCGGATTTCGCCGCCTTGGTCCACGTCCCGCAGCGACGTCATGGGCTTTTGCAGTGTGTCTGTCTGTCCGTTGAAGTAGTCACGCAGGTAGGCGCTGCCGTACAGGGTGCTGTTGGCCCACTGGTTTAGCAAATGACGCGTCTTCTCGAAAATCATCCGGCGGTAGTGCTCTTCACCTTCCGGGAAGTGACCTTGGCGCAGGCCGATAGCTAGCTCAATAAAGCGGGTGATGTCGGCAATGAACGCATCCTTGCGCACGTTGTACGCCTTCGTAATCTCTGGCACCCACGTGTAATTCGAAGTTTTCGTCTTCTCGTTCTCGGGCAATTTGATGACTTCGCAGGTGGGGACAATACCAACCAGGTACGCCTGCAGCATGCTCGGAAAAACCCGCTCGACGGCTTTTTCTGCCCAGCGGTCAATCGCCGCCGGCTGCACCATACGCTCCAGGAAGCGATGGAAGATGTCGAATACTTCTACGATATAGCGGTCACGCCTGCGCTGCGGCGTCGGGATTAGCACCACGAAGCCGATGTGGGTACGACCAACGCGCGAGGAAGCCTGGATGTACTCGGCGATATCCGAAGGCATACCGGCAAAGAACATTGAGTTGAATTCCTCCACGTCTACGCCATGGGAGATGGCCGAGGTGGCGATGACAGAGCGCAAAACCTTCGATAGGGGAGTGAATTCCGTGTCAGGTTTGTCGCGTTTTTGTGCCGCTTCCACCACCGCCTGCACTTCGCCCTGGTCCACCGAACCTGTAATGAGCCGGGTATCAAGGGATTCCAGCGGCACGTCGGCGTTCAGGTGGCGCTTGCGCGACTCCTCCATTTCCGCCGCCATAATCTGGTCGCCGCCCTTCTTGTTGGTCACATAAGTGAGCGCGATGCGATGCAGGTCGATGAGCGTGGCAATTTCACGGACCGAGGCGATGGCTAAGGCCTGTCGGTGGAGCTGCTGCAGCGGCCCTGGACTGATGCAGTTCTGCAGGGCCTGCGCCACCTGCTGCTGCATAACCGTATCCCCGTTGACCAGCCCTTCGAACAGAGTGCTGATGCACAGGTGGAAGTTTGACAGAATAGCCACGCTGGTAGCCGTATGCGGCTTGCCGTTGGTCATGAAGCCGCAATAGACACGCGCTTGCGGCGAGCGCACTTCGGGGTCCGGGTTAGCCACGCGGTCGACTTCGACAGAATTCGGCTCCTCCGGCTGAGCGTAGAACGAGTCGTAGAGCATTGGGCCCGGGTGCGGAAACTGGGAGGCCGGAATTTTGCGCTGGTACAGGTGCTCCAGCTGGCGCTCTGGGTCGTTGACGGTCGCAGACGCCGCGATGACCTTGGCCCGGCGACGATGGTGCCCCAGGTCCTTGGCGACAATAGCGGTGAGCGGATCATGCAGGTACTGGAAAACCGCGTCCAGTGCCGACTCAAACAGTCCGGCAAATGTGCCCAGGGACTCGTCGAGCAGATGAGCCTCATCCTGAATGAGCAGGCTAGGGAACGGGTCGTGGAAGAGCCTAACACCAGAGGGATACGCCGGCCATAGGCCTTCGCAATCGCATTCGTTTGGAGTCTTTGCTAATTCCTTCTGCGACGGGATGACGAGGCGCTTGGTGTCCTTGCGACGCCAAGGTGCTGCGCCCAGCATGCCATAGATTCGTCGGATGGTGCCAGAGGAGTGGCCGATGAGCGCCAGCTTGTCCACCGTGCCCAACAGCACCGACGGTGCGAAATCGTAGATGTCCTCGTCGCAGATGTAGAACGGCAACGGCTGGAACACACCACCGTTGGAGGCGCACTGCAGGTCGGTACAGACATGCCCCAGCGTGCCCCCCATGCCTGGGAAGCGGCGCAGGGCCGTGGCGGTGCCGCAGAACGGGCATTCCGGAATCTTGTTCCAGGCCTTACACGCGGCATCGTACTTCTGGTCAGTCTGACGCAGCTTGTTTTCGGCCGCGGTCGAAGGGTGCGCGACGTCGATTTCCGGAATGCTGGTGATGCCCTTCGTGGCGTGATTGTTGGGTGAACCGCCACTACCGACCCAGAAGCCGATGGACAGCGGGGCGCCGTGGTAGCCGTAGTTCTTGCGCACCAGCTCGGCCTGCGCCAACACCTTCGAGCAGCGCTGGGCCTGCTGGATGGTCAACAGACGCAGCGGATAGCGAATCATGGCGGTGACTCCCACATACTTGCCGCGCAGGCGGTCGAGCAGCAGGTTGAACACCAGCAGACCGAAGAATGCCTCGGACTTACCGCCGCCGGTGGCGAAGTACAGCAGCGTCACCGAATCATCACGGTCGGCATTGTAGTGGTGGCGGAATTCCGGAATGCGGGACGCCAATGCCGGAATGTTGGCCACGATGAACGCCAGCTGGAACAGGCGCCACTCGCCATTGTCATTCTTGAAACGGCGCTGCATGAAGTTGGCAATTGCCTCGTTCATCGCCAGCCAGGCCTCGTAAACGACGGCCTTCGGGTCGGACTGTGTGCCGCGCACGGACCAAGCGGCGCGCGATTCCTGCAGAATATCCAGGCCGGCCTTGATGGCGGTGAGCTCGTCGCGCCACTTCTGCATATCCTTGTCGAATTTACCTTTTTCCCGCTCCAGCCCCGCCACATCGTTCTTGTGCAGCCCAGCGCTCAGGTCAATCTTGCTGGGCTGCTCGTCAATCCATTTCTGGAACTCCGACACAATGGGCAACAGACCGCTCAGGCCGTCGGGCTGGCTGAGCGAGCGTACATGCCGGTTGATGTTTGCGCTTGATGTCGGCACGATGCGGGGCTGCACGTAGCGCGGCGTCCAAGTGGTGCGCAGCACTAGGTTATCGAAGTCCTTTGTCACGGTGCGCACGCCGCCGTTGTGGCCCATGGCCGGGTATTGCAGGTAGGCGTTATAGCGATAAGACGGCTCCACGCGCTCGAGCTTCAGGCTGCGGTGAAGCTGGGGCGGCACTGTCGTCTCCAGTTCGACCTGGAACACGGCCTGGTCAGAATCATCTGCATGCGTGCGCGGCTCATTGCTGCGATTTTCCAACGCAATGAACACGTTCAAGTTATCCCGGTCGAGCCAGTCCTTCGTCACCCGCACATGCCAGTTAAGCGCGATATCAGGGAGAATCACCGGCTCGGTGGACGCGCGCACTTGGTCCAAAAACGCTTTCCAGTTCTGGTACTGGCTGCGCGTAACCGGCATGTGCCGATACCCCCACATGCGCCCTTCCGGGCCGTCTGCCCACGCCCGCAGATGCTCGGCAATGGCGGCATTGAGCTGCGCCGTGGCCTGGTCAACCTGCAGTGCGATAGCGGCGCTCCTGGCCGCCGGCGTGAATTTTAGTTCGGGCAGCAGGAAATCCAGACGCAGCCACTTGTGCGGAATCGACAGAGGCTCGAAATCCTCGTCGCGCCCCACCACTGGCGCGTTCTTGTCGTTGGGGTCAACTGCCATCGTTACGACGCTGCGATCGTCGTCGGTGACTGAATCAGCCGGCTCGTCACTACTTAATTCCGACAGGTTCAGCGGCAAGCCGCGCTCGGTGTAGACCTGTGTACGGATTTCTTCGCGAATGCGCGCCCATTCCGGGTGCTTGTAGCGTACTTTATAACTTCCTTTTATCTTTTCCCATTCCGTGTTCTGGCGGTTCCGAATAGCTTCGCGAGCAGCGAGAAAGATTTCGCGGCGTAACCGAAAACTGAGTTTGCAGTTCGGGCGCTTCAGGTCGTTTTCTTCCGGAAGTACGCGCACGTAGACCGACAAGTTCGGGCGCACGATAATGTCGCCACCCACGCCATTGGCCACCTGCAGCTGCAAGCCGTGGGACGAAATCCAAATTGGAGATGTCACTTCGTCGTCGCCGGCCTCATTGCGCATTGGGAGCAAGAAACCTGAGGTGAGCAGCGTGCGCGGACGCGCACCGAACAAGTACTTGCCAAAGTCCCCGGCGCCGCTGCTGTACGCATGGGTCATATTAAGCAAGGCGTCGACGACTGCTTCCTTCAGAGTGGTCGATATCTTGGCTGGATTTGCTCGCAAAACAGGACTATTCATCTTTCAGCGTTTCCTTGTGCAATTCAACCTTCTCAATTACAACGACGCCATCTCTGGCCTTGCTGAACAACATCTTGATGGTCTTGCGCGGAATGCTCGAATTAAGCATCGCGGACTCGGGGTGCAGCAGCATGTGGGTATATCGCTCCGACAAATGCCGGCCGTCGAGCCGCCGTACATTGCGGATGGGGGTGATGACGTGTTGCCAGAAGTACTTTATTTCCACCGGCTTAAATCCCAGCGCCCGTGCAAAGGTTACGAAGTATTCCTGGCGTTGCGGCGCCTGCGGCTGCAATTCTTCGAACGGTTTGTCTCCCACCGCGCCGAGGTTGACCCAATGCGTGACTGCCGACAGTCCGGGCAATTCCTTGGCAATCTGCGGATTGCTGGCCTCCAGGTCTGCGAGCATGCGAGTACGCAACATGCGTACCTGTTCCGCGCGCGAGCGGGCCGGAAAGTGCTCTACTAGGCAACGCTTCACGTCGGCATGATAGTCCCGCAGGTCGGCTTCGAACGTCTTGTCGTGGGCAATAGGCACGCCGGCAGCCTTGAGCGTCACCTCGACTAGTTCGCGCAGTTCCACTGACATGCAGAACAGCCGGTCGCCTTCTTTTAGGTCCGACACGAGGCTAGTGCGAAAGCCGCGCTCGGTGGCAAATTCGCTGGTCGGGTCGTATAGGAAGACATGGTGGTTCGGCCGCCGGTACAGGATTTTTCCGCTCTCTAGCGAAATCCGGCACGCTTCCTGGTCGTCGGTGCCGTTCTCCTCATCCTCATCCGTGGCAGCCAACTGCTCGCTGCCAAACGTCGGCATAACGTAATCCCCAATTGACAGGATGGTACGATCAAAAGTCAGCGTTTTCAAACTACGTAGCACGGATTCCATGCGTGGTTTTAGGGGCCGGAATGCCTCGAAATGCTTGACCAGCGGCTCGAGCGTGCCCTTCAGGTATTGGCCAGTCCGAGTGGTGAGCAGAATGGTTGTATGCTTGGCGATGCGGTTGTCCATCATCACCAACCGCAGCCCCTCGTCGTCGAGTCCGGCAAAGATAAGCTGGCGGCCCTCGAGCTGCTCCAGTCGGTCGGCGAGCTGGCTTGACGGCAAAAACTCGATGCGCTCGGCGAAGGTATCGTATGCCGCACCGTTTGGAAAGCCACGATACGCCGATAGAAACCGTTCGGCCAGACGTCGGTACACAGCATTGGTAAAGACAATTACTACCTGCTTTTTCTTGGTGACGACATAGTGCCCAACGAGGCTTGCCAGTCGCTCGGCAAAGGGCGTAGCCGCCTGGTAGTTTTCGAACAGCCGCGTGCCGGCCTTCAAGCACTCCAGAATGTTGCCTTTTTCCTCGCCACACCGCTCCTGCTGCGCAAACACAGTCAGAGCCGTATGGTAGGTCATCCAACTCAGGACGCGACGGGAGTGGTCGGAGGTGGTTGGCAATGACAGCCATTCCGTCAGAGTTGACAAGCCGCAGGGCAACGCCGCCAGCCGCGCCAGGTAGCCGGCCGCATCCAGCACCGGTTGCGCTTCCGAGCGGCCCAGCATATTGGCGATACGATAAAGCTTTGAAATGACCGCGCTCGCGTCAGCATCTACCACCTCGACATCGAATTCACGCGGCATCGGCATCTCAACGTCTTCCTGCCCCGGGTCCAGCAGCGCGTCGTCCCGCGTACCGTTGCACACTGCCGTTATCCAGTACGCTTCCCTTCCCATCCAGTGGCGCTCGTCCTGCTTAAGCTTGTCATTAACTTGGTGCAATTGATCCCGCAGACTGTAAGCTGCATGCGGCTCGTCGGTAACAATGAGTATGCCCGGTCGATTGTTCCTGGGAAAAATCTCTTCCACCGCAAGGCAAAAGCGGGCGATTTGCTTGTCCCAGCCGTGTCCGCTCTTACGCACTGCGCGCGTTGCGTTGACCATTACCACCTCCGGAGGCCCGAACGCTGCCAGCTTTTGCAAGGCTTTGCGCAGTTCGTCCTTGGACATCCGGCCGTCAAGAGCAAATATGGCATCGGGCGCTTTCTTCGGGTCGCCGATGTGGTCGCAATTATTACGCAGTGACTGCTTGTGCGAGCGCTTCCTGACGCGCGTGGTCACGTGCCGGAGCAGCCCCTCGGAGCACGAAGCCCAGCTGGAGAACCCAGCTGCCGCCAAATACGTCGGCACCAAATCGGCGACGGTCGGGTTGAACGGCTCGTGTGGGTCGCTCTGGATGCTGGCCAGCGACAGTAGGAATGGGTCCTTTTCCGGCAAGTTCCGGACGATGGGAATCTGTGCGGTCGCGACGCCTGCCAACTGCACGAGGTCGCGGGCCAGCGCCAGCACCTGCTTGCGGTCGTAATGCAGGTGGTTGAGCGGATAGAAAATGTTGGACTTAGCTGGATAAATAGCTCCTCGCACCCCGAGCTTGTCACCGGTCTTCCAGCGCTCTAGCGTCGCCAGCGCATGAATGGTCAGCAGCGTCTTGGGCGCGGTGGGCCAGATAAGCGCAATGCGACGGGAACGGTCGTGAGCCACGGCCAGATACAGGTTGACCAGCTGTACCAGAGCCGACGACGGCGAACTGGGCAATTGCTCACCCTCCCGGTACAAGACGATGCCGGCGTTGCCATACTGCGGAGCGGGCGCTATAGCCACGGCGGGCGGCATCACCGTTTTCTGCGGCGCGGGACCAGCCTCCTTTTGCGCGTGCTGGGGCTTCTTGCGCTGTGCAGAAAGAAAGCGGTCAGCCATCTCCTTCCGCCGCTTGATTGCGGCATTGCGGTCCTTCTGACTTGTGACTCCTGGCAGTGGCATGCGGGTTTCCGTTCAAAGTGTGAGTAGAGGCACCTTGATACTTCTCTTGCTTTGCTATCGGTAGGCTTTGAGCACCGCCTCATCTATCGGCAGGCCCTCCTTGACCAGCGCCATCAGGCGCGTAGGCCCTGGCAGGGGCAATTGTTGCAATTCAAAAATCGATACATTGTTAGCGCCGGAGATACTGCGAAAGTAACGGTCTACCGGCCACGAGCCCAGTAGCTTAACCAATAGTTCCAAAGGTACCCTAGGTTCTTCGGTTAATGATTCCAATGCCAGCACATGGTTTTCGCACACGAAACCGCCATGCCGCTGCAGGATGTAGGCCGGAACCACGCCAGCTACCAGCCGAAGCGGCTGGTCATTCGAGGTTACGCGCTGCAGCACCAGGGAAGGCCGGCGCTGAATGGAAGGAGACGAGTTGTTGCCTACGTCGACATAGCTCGGCTCCTGCATGGCTTTCTTGCTGTGCCCGAACTGGACTTCACCGTCGGTCGTGATATCGCTCGACCAAAGGAGCGGGTAGGCAGCCGTAGCATCAGCGGCGCGGGCTTCGCTTGGGTGATAAAACGTCGCACGCTTGTCCCGATTCCAGACGAAACACCCGGTGCGGGGCAGGAACCCGTAATCGGACAGCCTGTACTTGCTTGTGCTGATGATGCGGATAAGGTCGGCGTCGCCCTCTGCGCGCGGAATGGGCCAAGTATAGCCGCCGCCCGGCAAGTTGCAGCTGCCGACTGATTTGAAGTCGCCTTGCTTGGAAACCACTGACACGTTTGCCGAAGTCTGCACGCCCCCCGAGTTGACGCGACGCTTCAAGATGGTCAGTGCTGTCTCTTGCTCGACGTCGATGAAGATGCCGGCGCGGTCACTAACGATACCAATGTTGGCGATGTGCGAGTTTTCCAGCAGATAGGTGCGCAGCTTGGAGAAATATCGACCGGACATAAAGCTCGTCGGCGTTACGAATCCCGCCATGCCTGTCGGGCGAAGCAACTTAAGCCCAAGCTCCAAAAACAGGCTGTACAAATTCGGTTGCGGGTCGCCAGTCGCCACAAAATGTTCGCGGTAAAGCGCGACTTCGTCGGCCGGCATCTTGCGGTACGGTGGATTGCACACAATGACATCTAGCTTGCCGTGCAGATCAGCAGTCTCCACCAGTGAGTTGGCTGTCGACACGTGGAAGTTGGGGGTCGCGCGGATGGCGGCGATTTCTTCCGCCAGCACGATGCTTAGAAACTGGCACGACATGCGGCAAAGCAACGGATCGAGATCTGTGCCGAACAGCTTGTCTTCCACATGGCGAATGATTTGGGTCGGCGTCTTACCGAGTGCCTTGAGCGCAGCCTTCATCCGCTGCGCAATAGGTGCCAAGAATGCCGCACCACCACAGGCGGGGTCAAAAAAGGAATGTGCGACAAAGGACGCGCCGGCGTTCTCAAGGTCGTCCAGAAGGCGCTTGGTGAGAGACGGCGGCGTAAAAAACATTGCCAGCTGCTTGCGGTAGTCGACGCCAGCCCAGATTGAGTAAGCGGAACTTAGCCAGTACGCGCCCTCAAGGAAGTCTTGCTGGCAAAGCCAATCAACGAATCGCTGCACCTCCGGAGTTTTGGCTAGGGAACTCAGATATTCGAGACCTGCACACGACAAAGCAGGGGCTTGCCGTTTACTCCAGAGAACGACAATCGTGCCAATCTTCTTTGAGAGATATTTCGATTCTTCCTGGTAATTCGCTGCCAGCAAACCAATGGAACGTACATGTCTTGTGAATTGTTGCTTCAGTCGAGCCGTGCTCGATATCTGATGACATGTTCCTTTTGACTGTTTATTCCCACGCTCCCCCTTTCCTTCTGAAATCGGGTTTCTGGTAGGTGCATAAGGGAATCGAAAATCGTCCACAACATTAGACTTCACGCTAAATTTTCAAGTGAGGTGTCGACCGACTAAATAATCGATAAAAACGCTTATTGCAAATCAGGCAATAGGCATTTTACGTTTTTGCTTGCAGCCAAGCTGGAACAGCGGGGCGGAAAGGCAGAATGACGGGAGTCCGATAAATGGGACTCGTCTCCTCCTGCACAGGATCGCAACGCTTGATCTATGCAAATCGCCATTATTAAACCCTTGCGACCTTTTACACCACGCCAAACTAAGCCAGTTCTTCGTTATTTGTTCCTGGCTTCCCCAAATACATAGCTTGTTCGGTTCCTGGATATTCTGGCAGCCACTCTCTATCGTTTGCGCCGATCGGGTGGCGATATTCAGTCGACGAGATGATTATCTGCCCACCATATTTGTCGCAGACAAGCTGCAATTCTTTGAGATAGTTTGCAAGGTCCGCGCCATCTAGTTCGTGCTGTTTAGGCGTATCAAGGATCAGGAAGCGGAAATGACGCTCTTTCCCCTCCAGATAAGCCTCAAACATAGCCGCATGAATCGCCAACACCAGGCGACTCCGCGTACTTCCCGTAAATACGTCCAGTGGTTCTGTACCAAATTTGAAGCGGAAATTAGCGTCGATGTCGATTTCATGCGACACATTCAACGTATGCAGGATATCCATCCACTTCACCAGAGACTCGCGAATCTTTGCGCGCAACTGCAAAAATTCAAGTTCCCCTCTCACGTTACTGCTCAGTGATGCAATTCTGTCCTGCAGCTTTTCGCGCTCTTGCTCCAACTGATAAAACTTGCGGCGCAACTCGACCAATACGTTGACCGATGCACGCTGCTGCTCAATCTCAAGCAACTCCTTTGTCAGCGCTTGAACAGCTGCGATCAACTTGTCCGTTGCTGTATTTTGCGGAAGCGCCTCCAACTTCGTCACAATTAACTGCCGGTCCTGCTCATCTTCGTCAATGCGGCGATCTAATTCCTCCAACTGGATCTCGGCACGCACCGCATTCGCTTCTAGATCTTTTATTTGGTCACGCAGGTATAGAAGGTTCTTTGCGTAAGAGACCGAGTCAACAAAGAACAGACCACAATCAGGTTTGTTGCAAATCTCACCGAAAATCTCGAATGCACGACGCGACTGTTCGTTCAGCGTCAACGTTTGGAGTTCTCCGTCAATTTCGGAGCGAATGGAATCAATACCTGTCACCCGCGTACTCAATTCGTAGCGCTGGCGCTTTAGCCCTCGAAGCTTTTCATCCTTAGCATTCAACAGTTCCTTCAAGGCATCACTCGCAGCATCAGCCGAATCGGCCGACGCCTTCAAATCATTCAACTGAAGAGCAAGGAAGTCGGATCGCGCTGCCATCGCTTCTGTTGCAGCCGGAGAATCATCGACTCGGGCAGCAAGATCCACAACCCCGTGCTGTTGAGCCACGATTCGGCGCTGAAGTAGTTCTAGCTGCTGCTTCGCCTCTAGTAGATCCTTTGAGGCACTGTACGAACGCTTTGGCGCCATGCCAAAGACGAAACGAACCATCTCGACAAACTGGTCTTGGATGAAATTTGCTGAAGCCCGATATGCGTCAAGATAGCCGCCATCCTGCTTTACGTAGAAGATTGGTAGTACGGTCGATATGTACGGCTTCGTTGCCCCCCGTTTGTTATCGACCAGTAAAGGCTCCGCCATTCCCAAACTTTGGAACAACAATTTGGAGAACTCGCCTTCGGCAAAGAAGTCGCGGGTCTCCCCATCAATACGGGTCGTAAGATGGAATTCACCTGCTGATAACTCGCGTTGAGCTTCTAGTATCTTCCCGTTCAGTTCAACTTTTAGAACAATGGCAGAGCAGCGCTCTCGAATGTCCTCACGAAACGTTGTAGCAAATCCTAAGCAGAATGCAATCGCCTGGATCAGCGGCGTCTTGCCGCTGCCATTTTTAGCGAAAAGCGATGTCGTTCGCTGTGCAAATTCTAGTTCAGGACTTTCCCAACCATGGATACCCCTAGGGATAAATTGTAGAGACACGAGCCTCATGCTACTTCCTCTCTGATCCTCCGCTCCGCACGAATATTCTCAAAGCTGCGCTCAATCACCATCAGTGCATTGCTGAGCGGGGTGTCGCTATCGATCACCATTTGAACAATTGATCGACCTTGATTCGTCACACTCACAGCCTTGGTTTGCTCGTCAACGGTGGCTAGGCCCGCACGCTCCAAGAAGGTCAGCGCCTTCACTGTCCGGATACGTAAATTAGCCGACCAACCGATGCCTTGTGACGAGCCTTTAAACCCTACAACTGTTCTCTCTAGACACTCGCCGACCAACTGTCCCAGTTCAGACATCGCTGGTTTAGCACGCCCTTTAGATAAAGCGAGGATAGCCATAGCCAAGAGCGGCAGCTGGAACAAAGCCTCGTTATCTAGAGAAGAACGATATTCCGATTGGGCCGGCGGCGGTGGCAGACGCATTTTCCGCTCTGCGGCTTTTTTAAAGAATTCTTCAAAGTTCATCGCGAATGCTTTCGGACAAGTACTGAGTTCATGGCTCCAAACAAGAGTCCTTCGTCTAGCCCACTAAAGCGCTTTATGGCTGGCTCCTCGACACAACTCTGAATTAGCTCCTGCATCAGAGGAAAGTCCGCTCCACGTCTTTGCCACTCAGCGAACAACGTATCAATTCGATGAAGCAAAATGTTCAAGTCAAACTCTTTATGATTGTGGCGGGCACTACGCAGCCATATATCCCAATTCACTTTTTGCTGAGCGGCATAATCGATCATGCCTTCTTCTGCTCCCATTTTCCGGTAGCAGCGCTGAATAACTGACGCGTGTTTAAGCGCTCGCTCATCCTCTCCAGCACATAGAGCGTCATAGACTGTTCGAGAGATACTCAAGGCGCCAAGAAGATCGTCCAACTGCACGCCAACCAAATCGACAAGCTCTTCGGGGCGAACATTTGCGATCCTGGTCCGAGCCTTTCGCCCCACCAGATCGACTAGACCTTCGGCGACTTCCTTGATCTCGTGATACGTCAGATCGATTTCGCTGTACTTCCAGACCGCAGATCGTGCAGCATCGGTAAACGCGCTACGATCGCGTCCGATATGACGCACCGCAGGCAGTAACGACAGCTTTGCAAGCACTTCCTCGTGATCTACGTCATCAGCATCTTTCAGCTCAAAGATTGCACTGAAGTGTGTGGATAAAAATTTGGCTGCTTTTGATTTCGGCGTCTTTACTCGGAGCTCGTCAACAGCTGTGACGACAGCATCTTCAAAGTGGACGTTGGAAAGCAACGTGACCTCTCCACAGTTTTCACTGAAAACAATCCCGTGCAGAAGTAACTTTCCAGCGAAACTGGATTTGACCTTTTCAAGGCGATCAGGAGTTGCCTTTACGGCCTGGGTCGTAAGACCAAAAATCTCATTGAGGCCATATTGATGATTCTCCTTCTCCTTCGTTTTAACTTGGAAGAAGTGATAAGAGACTCGTCCGTCTTCATTTCTGCGGACCACAAAATCATCGTGGTAGTCGCAATAGACACAATCAACCCCTTTGCCCTCAAGTATTTCAAGTGCAGCGAAGGCCGCAGCTTGAAACTGCATGTCGTACCGCGAAATGGTATCGCGACCAACATCTTCCCCTGGGGCGACGGCTTCTATGGTCGCCATTTCCCACCCATCGCTTTTATCGTTGAATGGGAATGTAGCACATTTAAAAATAAATCATTGGCAACTAGCCAATGCGCCGGTGCCCCTTGTGAACCTCCTGAGCGATTCAACCGCAGTGAGTTGGCAATAAAACACCCGTCCGGCCAACTTACAGACCAAGGATGTAGACACATTGTACTGTATAAATATACAGCAATCACGTTAGTCTCGTATCCGGCCTTACGTATTAGGCTGCCCGCTACACAGCTGAGCAGCTCGATCTAGATCAGCATCTGGGCGTGTACTCGAAGCAATGGCGCGAAACGAAGACGTGTCAGCCCCCAATACAGCGGTTTTATGAACTAAATACGAACCAGGAATGCCTAGTACTAGACTATGGGCATGGCCGGCGTTGAGCCGTTCTGTATCGCAGGCGAGCATAGGAAGAAGGTACGAAGAATTCACCATCTCTTTCACTGCATATTTCGGTCGCCTCTGGACACTTGGTTCGGTTTGAAATGGACGCTCGGATTTGAAATAGCTGGACAGTGTAGGGGCGGCCTGGACATCTCCAAATATTGGGCTCCATGTCTACTCCTGCATATTTCGGAGGCTAGTGGACACCCAGTTCGATTTGAATTGGACACTCAAACCGAAACGAACTGGACGGTGCAGCGGCGACCTGGACAGAGCGATGCATCAGAAGTCTGCTATTAACCCGATAGCAGTCCTAAACGCGGTGTGATAAGATTTATTTCAATCGCCTGACAGTCCTCATCCCCGAAAACGGTTCTAGTCGGCTGTCGAGTTTCAGGCAAAACGTAAGCGAAAGCCCGCCTCTGGCGGGCTTTCTCCATTTCCGGCCTCCGTTTTTTGCATCTTGCATTGCTGAAATAAATTTCTAACCGACAAAGGTGATTCGGTAATCCCCCCATTTCTCA
>NZ_AKJA01000014.1 GCF_000282575.1 Herbaspirillum sp. YR522
GTGCGGCTACCGCCGCCGCGGAGCCGCCCGACGAGCCGCCTGGCACGGCCAGCTTGTCCCAGGGGTTCTTGACCGGGCCGAAGTACGAGTTCTCGTTGCCCGAGCCCATGGCGAATTCGTCGCAGTTCAACTTGCCCAGCGTGACCGTGCCGGCGGCGTTGAACCGCTCCACCACGGTCGCATCGAACGGGCTGACGTAGTTCTCGAGCATCTTCGAGCCGGCCGTGGTGCGCCAGTCGCGGGTGACGAAGATGTCCTTGTGGGCGATCGGGATCCCGGTGAGCGGGCCGGCGTCGCCACCGGCCAGGCGGTCGTCGGCCGCGCGCGCCTGCGCCAGCGTCAGGTCGCGCTCGACGTGCAGGAAGGCATTCAGGTCGCTCTGGCCGATGCGGTCGAGGAACAGCGTGGCCAATTCGGTGGCCGAAATCTTGCGCGCCTGCAGCTGCGCGGACAATTCTTTGAGGGTGAGCTTGTGCATGGAATGAAAGTGTCGCTGCTTGGATGTAGAGCGGGTTGGCGGCGCGGGCGGCGCCAGCCGTTCGATTATTCGATCACCTTGGGCACCAGGTACAGGCCGTCCTGGGTCGCCGGTGCCGGTTGCTGGTAGTCATCGCGGCGATTGGGCTCGGTCACGGCATCGTCGCGCAGGCGCAGCGCCAGCGCCGGTTCGATGGCGGCAATCGGGTGCGACAGCGGTTCGACACCGGCGGTGTCGACCGCCTTCAACTGCTCCACCAGCGAAAAGATACCGTTGAGCTTGTCCAGCGTCTGGCCGGCTTGGGCTTCGGTCAATTCGAGACGGGCCAGGTTGGCGATGCGTTTAACGTCGGAAAGGGCTAGTGACATGATGAAATGGCGCCCGCGGGCGCTGCATGGTGTTGAGATGGGAGCCGGCCGCAGGCCCGGGAAGCCGCCTGTGCAGCCGCGCTCCAGCGAGTTGGCTGAGCCACGTCCGAAAGATCTGGAATCAAGGAATTCGAACTTATCTTACAAGTCCTGCGACTTTGCTATCGAAAACACTGCAAAGCCGCGCCAGATGGCCTCGAAAGCCTGCGATTTTTGGCCGTTCCGGCTGCTGGTATCCACGAGATTATAAGGTAGAATGTTGGGTTAATGCCTTGCTGGCGCCGGTTTTTCGTGTCGCCGCAGTCATGAAAGAACATCCCCCCGATTAAAAAGCTAGGCGCCCTGTGCGGGCGCATCAGGACAATTCATGTTTGGATTTTTGCGTAGTTATTTTTCTAACGACCTGGCGATCGACCTGGGCACCGCCAATACGCTGATCTACGTGCGCGGCCAGGGTATCGTGCTCGACGAGCCGTCGGTGGTGGCGATTCGCCAGCAGGGCGGCCCCAATGGCAAGAAAACCATCCAGGCCGTGGGCAAGGAAGCCAAGCAGATGCTGGGCAAGGTGCCGGGCAACATCGAGGCGATTCGCCCGATGAAGGATGGCGTGATCGCCGACTTCACCGTCACCGAGCAGATGTTGAAGCAGTTCATCCGCATGGTGCACGACTCCAAGTTGTTCCGCCCCTCGCCCCGTATCATCATCTGCGTGCCTTGCGGCTCGACCCAGGTCGAGCGCCGCGCCATCCGTGAATCGGCCCTGGGCGCCGGTGCCTCCCAGGTGTACCTGATCGAAGAACCGATGGCCGCTGCCATCGGTTCCGGCCTGCCGGTATCCGACGCCACCGGCTCGATGGTGGTCGACATCGGCGGCGGCACCACCGAAGTGGGCATCATCTCGCTGGGCGGCATGGTCTACAAGGGTTCGGTGCGCGTGGGCGGCGACAAGTTCGACGAGGCCATCGTCAACTACATCCGCCGCAACTACGGCATGCTCATTGGCGAACAGACGGCCGAAGCGATCAAGAAGCAGATCGGCTCCGCCTTCCCCGGCTCCGAAGTCAAGGAAATGGAAGTCAAGGGTCGCAACCTGTCCGAAGGCATCCCGCGTTCGTTTACCATCTCCAGCAATGAAATCCTGGAAGCGCTGACCGATCCGCTGAACAACATCGTATCGGCCGTCAAGAACGCGCTCGAGCAGACTCCTCCGGAACTGGGCGCCGATATTGCCGAGAAGGGCATGATGCTGACCGGCGGCGGCGCCTTGCTGCGCGACCTGGATCGCCTGCTGATGGAAGAGACCGGCCTGCCGGTGATCGTGGCCGAAGATCCGCTGACCTGCGTGGTGCGTGGTTCGGGCATGGCCCTCGATCGCATGGACAAGCTGGGTTCGATCTTCTCGGCCGAGTAAGCGGCTGGCAGCCAGGTCCGGCACCTCAGGTGAGATGCCGGACCTGGTTCCTAGCGTTTCTGGTTTGGATTGTCGAACTTTGGCGGTTCCTTGTATGACAGGCGGCCATCGGCCAATGCCTGTGTGCAGTTCCTGGTGTAGCCGGCACCGGTCACCATGTTCTTCTGGTTGAATCCGACATAGAACGGCACGTTCTTGCCATTGAGCACGCGTGTGTAGTTGTAGCATTCACCGGTGCCCTCGAGGATGGCAATCTTGCTTTCTGGCTGTCCCAACTGGGCGACCACGCCAGCCTTGTTGGCACCCTCGATCATGGCTGCTTTGACATTGCCGACGTCGCGCACAATGGCGATGTCTTGGCTGGTGATGCAGCCAGCAAGTGTGGATGCGACAAGCAGCACGGATGTTGAAAGTACAATGCGGTTTTTCAAGAATTTCTCCGGTTGGATTGATTTGACGCTTGAGCAAAATATCTGCGTGTGTTTTCGACGAATGTCGACGCGGCGGGTTGCGGCGCGGGTGGAGATCTCGGAAAAATTCGATTTAATTCTATGAACCAATAGAAATAAAGGGTTGGTACGGCTGGTGGCAGTCCGATGCTGAGAGCATCGCCCCATGCCTGATGCGTTTATGGAAATCCCACCACTCTTCAAGCAGGGTACCTCGGCCCGCATGCGCGTGGCGACCTTCGCGCTGCTGTCCATCGTCATGTTGGTCGTCGACGCCCGCATGCATGTACTGGACACCATCCGCCAGGCCGTCGGTACCGTGCTCTATCCGTTCCAGACGGCCGCCATGGTGCCGCGCAATGCCGCGGCCAAGGCCGCCGACTATTTCACTTCGCTGACCGCCCTGCAACAGGACAACCAGTCGCTGCGCCAGCAGCAGATCGTCAATGCCCAACTGCTGCAACAGGAGCGCCTGCTGGCGGCCGAGAATGTGCAGCTGCGCAAGCTGCTCGACATGCAGCAGCGGGTGCCGGTGCAGTCGGTGGTGGGCGAGATCCTGTACGACGCGCGCGATCCGTTTACCCGCAAGGTCATTCTCAACCGCGGCTCGCAACAGGGCGTGATGGCAGGACAGCCGGTGATCGACGACGTCGGTATCGTGGGCCAGGTCACGCGGGTGTTCCCGTTTACGTCCGAAGTCACCCTGCTGACCGACAAGGACCAGGCGATTCCGGTCCAGGTGGTGCGCAACGGCTTGCGCAGCGTGGCGTACGGGCGCGGCCAGACCGGCGTGCTGGACCTGCGCTTCATGCCAGCCAATGCCGACATCCAGAAGGGTGACATGCTGGTCACGTCCGGCATCGACGGCATCTATCCCCCCGGCCTGCGGGTGGCCACCGTGGCGCTGGTGGAGACCCGTTCGGCCGATTCGTTCGCGCGTATCGTCTGCCAGCCGCTGGGGGG